>NZ_FOWL01000021.1:0-141891 GCF_900115445.1 Variovorax sp. OK605 | reverse complement strand
GCCGGCTTGAGCATGTTGCCCGCGTCCATCGCGCCCTCGGCCTTGCCGGCGCCGACCATGGTGTGCAGCTCGTCGATGAAGACGATGGTCTGGCCTTCGTCCTTCGCGAGTTCGTTGAGCACGGTCTTCAGGCGCTCCTCGAACTCGCCGCGGAACTTGGCGCCCGCGAGCAGCGCGGCCATGTCCAGCGACAGCACGCGCTTGCCCAGCAGCGACTCGGGCACTTCGCCCGAGACGATGCGCTGCGCGAGGCCTTCGACGATGGCGGTCTTGCCCACGCCGGGTTCGCCGATGAGCACCGGGTTGTTCTTGGTGCGGCGTTGCAGCACCTGGATGGCGCGGCGAATTTCCTCGTCGCGGCCGATGACCGGGTCGAGCTTGCCCAGGCGGGCGCGCTCGGTGAGGTCCATGCAGTATTTCTTGAGGGCTTCGCGCTGGCCTTCGGCGTCGGCGCTGTTCACGCCCTGGCCACCGCGCACGGCGTCGATGGCGGACTCGAGCGACTTGCGGCTCAGGCCGTTTTCCTTGGCGAGCTTGCCGATGTCGGCCTTGCTGTCGGCCAGCGCGAGCAGGAAGAGTTCGCCGGCAATGAACTGGTCATTGCGCTTGATCGACTCTTTCTCGGTGGCCTGCAGCAGCTTGTTGAGCTCGGGGCCGACCTGCACGATGTCGTGGCCCTGCACCTGGGGCAGTTTCTTGATGGCGCCTTCGGCGGCCTGCAGCAACCCCGGCACGTTGACGCCGGCACGCTCCAGCAGGGCGCGCGGGCCATCGTCCTGGCGCAGCATCGCGACCAGCAGGTGGGCCGGTTCGATGTAGGCGTTGTCGTTGCCCAGCGCGAGCGACTGGGCGTCGCCCAGTGCTTCCTGAAATTTGGTGGTGAGTTTGTCTTGTCGCATGTAAGTTCCACGTGTTGCCGCAGTCGTGCAACGAGCGAGTCTGCGCGCATGGCTCACCGGCGAATTGCGCTGGCACAAGCTTTCGACAGTCTGTTTTGGCCTGACAAAGACAACGAAGCCATCATTGAGGACCGCAAGACAAGGAATTCGCCGTCTCACTGAACGAATGCTCGGGCAGACGAACGTCAGGGGACGCGCGGCCCGACGAACGTGCAAGCAGTCAACGCCTTGAGTCCATAACCTCCAGCGACGCAGCCTCTCCCGTGCCCAGGGAGCGGGTGCATCTGACTTTCGCGGCGGCGTTGTACGAATCGCGCGACGCTGTGAACAACGGTTCAGCTTCGACAGTCCGGGATTCGGGCGGCGCGCCAGCGGGCCGCGAGTGCCGCGATGTCAAAAGGTCTGTCGGTCATGACTTCAATGACCTGTTCGATCTCATCTCCGCGCAGTGGTTCGTGTCGCTGCAGTTGCGCTGCCAGCACCTCGAGTCCGGCCTCCGACGCGTCTGCCGCCTTCGCGGCACGCTGCGCCACGCGGCAGCGCAACGTGGCGTCGCTGGCGCGGCAATGCAAAACCGTGAATGGTAGTTGGAGCTCGCGCGCCAGTTCCTCGAAGCGACGCCGCTCGGCACTGCGCAAAAATGCCGCATCCACGATCACCGGGTAGCCTGCCAGCAGGACCTGGCGCGCACAGGCACAGAGACGATCAAAGGTCTTCTGGGTCGCGTCCACACCGTAGATGTCGAATCCCTGTGCCGCCGAGCTGGCCAGCGGCCGAAGGCCAAACAGACGCTTACGCTCGACGTCCGAGCGCAGGCGAATCGCACCGGTCGCGCTCAACAGCTGCAAGGCGATGGTGGATTTTCCCGAGCCGGAGAAACCGTGAGTGATGAGCAGCCGGGGGCCTCCGCTGGACGGCCGCATCAGCCTGGCCGCACACTCGAGGTAGGCCGGCCCCGGGGATTTCCTCGGCCCCATCCCAACGACCATGTACCTCACGAGCGCCCGGTAGACTTCATAGAATCGCAGCACCGGCAACCCTTCGTAGTCACCGCTGTGCTGAAGCCACGCGTCCAAAAAGCGGAAGGCCAGGTCACTGTGGCCGTGAGCCTTCAGATCCATGACAAGGAAGGCAACGTCGCTCATCACGTCGATCCATCGCAGCGCAGGATCGAACTCGATGCAGTCAAACGGCGTGAGCAGATCATCGACCAGGGCCACATTGGCCATGTGCAGGTCGCCATGGCATTCGCGTACCGCGCCACGCTGCAACCGATGGCCCCACGCGTCGCGGTGAATACCGGCCTGTTGTTGCAGCCAACTGCGAACGCCTGCGAGATGAGGCTCATCGTCTGGCGCGATACAGGCAGCGACCGAGGCAATCACGTCAGTGATGGCCTGTCCGACCAGATCGGCACTGCCATAGGCAGGCGGCGGCCTCCACCGCGGCGCCACTGCATGCCATTGCGCGAGCCGCTGCCCCAATGCGTCAACCTGCCGGGCCTCGATCTGGCCAGACACCAATAGTTCTCGCATCAGTGAGGACGCCGCAAAACGGCGCATATGCACCAGATAGTCGACAGGCGCACCTGCGAGGCCAAGTTGTGGCGATTCTCGCGAGCCGCATACGGGCACGACGTCAAGATAGATCGACGGTGCAAAGCGCAGGTTCAGCCGCAACTCCTCTTCACAAAAATGCTTGCGCGCCTCCAGGCTGGAGAAATCCAGGAAGGACAAGCGCACCGGCTTCTTGAGCTTGTAGGCATGCGACGCCGTCAAGAGCACCCAGGAGATGTGCGTCTCCACCAACTCGACAGGCGCGCCGGTGTCGCGGTGCAGCAAGTCTCGCAGTGCGTTGACCAGTGTGGTGTCCATTCTGAGTGCCCTCGTGTGTTCAGCGCTTTCGCGCAAGAGCGAGCCATCGCCAACCCGCCCAGCCCGCGGGCACGGCCAGCCCCCACGCCCAAGGCGACAGATCGGCAGGTGGGCCGAACACGGACCCCGCACCTGGCACGGCAATCAAGACGGAAAACACCGCGCAGACGCCCAAAAGCAACATCCAGAACACAGCGTTGCCATGCGCATGACCACGGGCACCGAGGCTACGAAACCACAGCAGCAGCACCAGGTTGCCAAACACAATGGACCCGAGACTGGCCATGCGAAGCATCTCCGGCGATGCCCCCTGCCAATGGCAAACCCATTGCACCAGCGCCACGCCGGCAAACACCAATGTGCCAAGGGCCAGCGCGCGCCCGGCAGACGCGAGAGAAAAAAGCGCATCGCCCTTCGCACGGGGCGGCACGCTCATGATGTCATCGGGAGCGGGCTCAGCTTCGAACACCAGTGAGCATGCCGGGTCGATCAGCAACTCGAGCAGCACCACGTGCAGCGGCAACAACAGCACAGGGCCTCCAAGCACAACGGGAATCAACGCCACGCCCACGATGGGCACGTGCACCGCGAAAAGGTAGCCCAACGCCTTGCGCAGGTTGGTGAAGATCCGCCGACCGGCGCGCACCGCCTCAACCAGCGAGGCAAAGTTGTCGTCCAGCAGCACGAGCGAAGCGGCTTCTCTCGCCACGTCGGTGCCACGCCGGCCCATTGCAACGCCGATGTCGGCAGCCTTCAACGCCGGTGCGTCGTTCACTCCGTCGCCGGTCATTGCCACGACCTCACCCTGCTGCTGGAGCGCACGCACGATGCGCAGCTTCTGGGCCGGATCGACACGGGCGAACACCTGCACCTCGCGCACGCAGGCGCGCAGCGCCTCCTCGTCCATGGCGGCCAGCTCGGCGCCTCTGACCACGTGAGCCGCCCCCCTGCCGATCAGCCCGGCCTGCCGTGCGATCGACTCGGCGGTGAGCGCAGCGTCGCCAGTGATCATCACCACCCGCACACCGGCTCTGCTGCATTCCGCAATGGCCCCGGGCACCTCTGCGCGCAAGGGGTCCATGAACCCCAGCAAGCCCAACGGGACGAGCTGCGTGCCCGAAGGCAGCATGGCGTCTTCGCCTGGACGCAACGCATCGCCTTCGGCGACGGCCAGAACGCGCAGGCCGGTCGCACTCCACAGGTCCGCGGCTTCGCGCAAGCGCTGGAGGACGTTCGGATCGCCGCCGCACAGTTGGAGGACGGCCTCGGCTGCGCCCTTGACCACAGCCATTTGTGTGTTTGCCCCTCGGATCTCGGGGTTGCGCCACCAGTGGACGACATAGGGCGCGCCTTCGCGTACACCGCGGTGGGCGGCGGCGGTCCAGCCCTCGCCGACGCTCAGCGCGGCAGCCTCTGCCCTGGTCCGCACTGCATGATCCATGGGCTCCGCCCCCCCCGGGCTGCTCGCGCGCAAGGCGCCTTGTAGCAGGCGCTGGAAGCTGGGCACCAGCACAGTTTGCGGGCTCGGCCGGTCGTGGGTCTGGCCATCGTGCAGCGCCACGAGCGCCATGCGGTTCTGCGTCAGCGTCCCGGTCTTGTCCACGCAAAGCACAGTCGCTGTACCAAGCGCCTCGATGGCCTGTGGCTGGCGCGTCAGCACGTTGGAACGCGCCAGGCGCCAGCTGCCCAGGGCCAGCATCACGCTCCAGACGACCGCGAACTCTTCGGGGATCAACGACATCGCGAGAGTCAGACCGACCAGCAGGCCCTGGGTCCAGGATCCCTCGCGCAAGCCGAACATTGCGGCTGCGGCGATGCAAGTGAACGCGGCGAGCCAAGCCACACGCCGCACCAACAACTGCAACTCGTCCTGCAAACGGCTGGTGCGCGGCGCAAGTTCCGCGAGCGAGCCATGGATGGCACCCAGCGCGGTGTCCGCGCCGATGCCGGTCACCTCGGCCACGCCGTCGCCGCGCACGACCAGGCTCCCGGCGTACAGCCGGCCACAGTCACCTGCACGCTCGGCGCCGCGGCATTTGCGCAACGGCATGGACTCGCCGGTCCGCAGCGATTCGTCGACCTGAAGGCCCATCGACTCAAGCACACGGGCATCCGCTGACATCCGGTCACCTTCGTTCACCAGCAGGCGATCGCCGCATACCAGCTCCCTGCTCGCGATGCGCAGGGCGCGGCCTTGACGCACGACCGTGCTGCGCGGACTCGACAGGTCCCTGAGCGATTGCAGCACGCGTTCGGTGCGCTGCTCCTGATAGATCGAAAGCCCACCCACCGCTGCCACTGACAACAGCAGCATTCCGGCGTCGCCGAGGCTTCCAAGCACCGCGTAGAGCGCCGCGGTGGTCAACAGCAGCATGAACATCGGCTGGGTGAATGCCGCCCACGCGATGCGGGTCAAGCCCCTGTGATGCGCGGACGGCAGGACGTTGGGACCATCGCGGAGGAGGCGATGCGCGGCTTCGGCGTCGGTCAGGCCCGCACTGTCGGTATCGCTCACGGATGATGCTCCTCGATGGCTGGCCCACAGCTTGCCAGCGCGCACCGGAGCCGCCTTGATTTACATCAAAACAGCACCCATGCGCTCCACACCACGCCGACTGCCAGCACAAGCGTGGCAATGCCGCAGGCGAAGCCCAGGAGCACCGCCGCGCCGTCACCGCGCAAGCCGCCGAACGCCATCAGGCTCAGCGTCACGCCACTGGGGATGTTCACCAGCGGAAAGGGAAGCACCAACAGCACCGCGACCGCGAAGCCGACCACACCCGCCAAGCGCATGGCCAACGGGCCGGCAAAGTCGTGCAGTCGCACCCGCGTGCAGCCGCTGCTCCAGACAGCCAGCCTTCCCAGGTGCGACGTCAGCACGCGCAACTGCGCACGCGCGAGCGTCTTTCGCGCGAGCCATCTTGGCAGCCATGCGCACTGTCCCAACGCCTGCTGTGCCGTGAACAGCAGCAGCGGCAGCCCGAAGACCGTCGACATGCCGGGCAGCGAGGGCAGCGTGTTCGGCAAAGCCAGCAAGAGGATCACGGCTGCGAGGCCACCCTCCCCGGCTGCGGCAAGCACCTCGGCGATCGACACCCGTTCGCTCTCGTTGCTGCGCGCCAGTTCGTCCAGCCTGTCCACCCAGACGTCGGCGCCCGCCGTCACTGTCACTACCTCAATGAGCGATCAGGACCGGCAGCGTCATCTGCGAGAGGATCTGTCGCGTCACACCGCCCAGCATGCGCTCGCGCAGCCGTGAATGGCTGTAGCCCCCCATCACGAGCAGGTCGGCGCCCAGATCTGCCGCGCGCGACAGCAACGCGTCGGCGACGCTGATCTCGGTCACTTCGCTCTGTGCCACGGCCTGCACGCCATGACGCAGCAGGAACTGGATCATCTCCGGAACCGCCAGCGGCAACGTGGCACCGCTTTGGCCCGGATGAAGCAGCGACAAAAGCGTGACCCGCGCCGTGCGCCGCAAGGCCGGCAGCGCGGCGTGCAGCGCCACGGCGGCTTCCCGCGAGCCGTCCCATGCCACCAGGGCATGCATAGTCTTCTCATCGAACGTCCCGGCTGACGGCACGACCAACACCGGACACCCCACATCCATCAACACCTGCCCGGCCAGCCCGCGAACCACGGTGTCGCTGGCGTCCTCGCCCTGCCCCAGCACCACGAGATCGCTCGCTCGCCCGTGGCGCACCACCGCATCGACCGTCGCGCCGTCGACCATTCGAACGTCGTACGACAGCCCTCCCGTACGCTCGATGCCCTCGCGGAACTCACGTGAGATCCCTTCAGCGCGCCGCCGCAGGTAGTCGGCCGATTCTGCGATGTAGTCCGACATGCCGGTAGGAATGGCATCTGCCGGGATCACGCCATCTAGAAGTCCTGTGGGCAGCAGCGCGATGAGGTGGCCTTCGTGCGCGCGTGCCCAACGGGTCGCCAGCGCCGCGCGCACCGGGCTGCGCAGCGACTGGTCCAAGTGCACGAGGATGGTTCTGTAGTTCATGGGAGGTCCTCGAAGAATGGCGCGCCGGGCACGACGCAGGAAGCCGAAACGGCCGACTTGTGAATCATGGGCCGGCGCCGACCCGGGAGCATTGCGCGCCATCAAATCAGCGCCCGCGCACGCACTTGTCATACACGTGCGAAGCACGCCCCTCGGGGTCATAACGGCGCTTGAGCACCGCGTAAACCTCCGCCCCGTAGCTACGGTCGAATTCCTCCCTGGTGAAGAAGCTCTGGGAGTACAACGACTTGATGCCCCCCAGGCGCAGCACCTCCAGTTCGACGAGGCGATTGAAATGCCCCGCTTCGTGCGAGTCGCGGCCCGACACAACATCCCAGAAGCCGAAGTTCACGTACAACGTGCCCGGCGCCAGCGGATACAACGCGAAGCGCGCGCTCGGATCGGGTACATGCACCGGGCAGATCCACACCGGCAGGATGCCTATTTCGCGCTGAAGGAAGTCGAGAAACGCAGGCGCCGCGCTCAGCGCAACGTCGACGTCCTGAATCACCGATTCGGTGTGCAGCCCGCGCCAGTGCGCCCAATGCCGGCTCAGGCCCCACCGCGCGTCGATGCGCATGAGCTGCGTGTAGGTGCGCGAGTTGAGATGGGCTCGTCCGAACATGCGGCGCACCAGCGGGTTCTGCGCGCCGAAGTTGCGCGAACACCAGAACCAGTCGGTGTCCCAGCGCCACAAATAGTCGTGCACGCTGAGGTGGTCGAGGGGCATTCGCAGCAATGAGCGATAGTAGATGTCGCGGAACTCGTAGTTGCTGACCCATGGCGCGGTGTCTTCGAATCGCGCCACGTTCAGCACCTGGGAATACGGACCGAACACGACCCCGTCGACGAAGTCGGCGTCGCCCTCGCAAGCCTCCGACAGCGCGGCGAAGAAGTCAGCGGGCCGGGCGTACGCGATATGTTCCACGCGCACGAACGGTCGCACCGGCACCGTGCGCAACACCAGCCGCACGGCGTAGCCGAGCGAGCCATAGGAATTGGGAAACCCGAAGAACAGGTCGCGGTGCTCATTGTCGGGTGTGCAGTGAACGATGCCGCCACCGGGCAGCAGCACGTCCAGTTCAAGCATCGTATGGTGCACGAGCCCCTGGCGCATCGACGTCGCCTCGATGCCCACGCCGGCCACCGCCCCGCCCACCGTGATGGTCTTCAGCTGCGGTACCACTGCCGGCATCATCCCATGTTGCAGCGTCTGGGCAACCAGCGCGTCGTAGGTGGTCATGCCCTCGACCTCCACCGTGCCGCACCCGTTGTCGACGCCCACCACGTGGTCGAACTCGCTCATGTCAAGTCGATGTCGCGGTCCTGGGCCGCGGTCGCGAAACAAGTTGGACGTGCGCTTGGCCAGCCCGAGTGGCGCCGACCCGCGCGATCCAGCCGCGCCGACTTGCTGCAAGCCGTCCAACTGGGCCTGGAGCCGGTCCCGGCGCGCTTCATGCGCACGCCTTTCCTCAATGAGGCTCATAGGGATGAGCTCGGCTCATCGGATAGTTCTGCGCCGTCACGTTGCCCTTGCTGAAAACGATCTGGAACAGGTGGGTATAGCCCGCCGGAGAACGGAACATCTCGGCGCAGCCTATCAGGTATGTGCGCCACACGCGGCGGAAACGCTCGTTGAAGCGGTTTTCGTCGAGCCGCTGGATCGCAGGCCAGTGCTGCTCGAAGCGCGCAGCCCACGCATCGAGCGTGGGGGCATAGTGCCGGCGCAGGTTTTCCACGTCCAACACCTCGAGGCCGCAGCGCTCCATCTCCACGAGCACGTCCGCCAGGCTGGGAATCCAGCCCCCAGGAAACACATGCTTGCGGATGAACAATTCCGTCTCGAAATGCCCCACATGACCAATGAAATGCAGGATGCCGAGACCGCCAGGCTTCAAAAATCGCGCATGGGCGCCGATCACCTCCGCCAACTGGTCGCGCCCAGCGTGCTCCAGCGTGCCGATGGACACGACTTTGTCGTACTGCGTGTCAACGTCGCGAAAGTCACACTCCCGCACGGTCAACGAGGCCTCCAGACCACGACGCTCGATCTCGTCGCGAAGCCATTCGACCTGCTCGCTCGTGGTGTTGAGCCCCACTCCAGTGGCACCGATCTTCTCCTGCGCCTGGAACATGAACCCGCCAAAGCCACAGCCGATGTCGACGAACCGGTCCTTGGACTGAAGCCGAATCTTGCGGCACACATGGTCGATCTTCTGGCGCTGTGCCTGCTCCAGACTCGTCGTGCCTTCGGGCCAATAGCCGCAGGTGTACATCATGAGCGGATCGTCGAGCCAGGGTCGGTAGAAACCGGTGCCCAGGCCGTAGTGGGCACGCGCATTGGCCTTGGCATGAGCCGGGTCGCGGTTGGAGTGTCGCAACTCGTGAAGGCCGTTCTCGAGGCCGTTAAGCGCACCGCCTTGCTGGTCCAGGCCGGCGGCCAAGCCAGCCGCAAGGGCGGCCCCGAAATTCCCTTCGACATCGACATGCTGGTCGAAGTACGCCTCCATGAGACCGATGTGACCGCGAGCGCTGACGGCCAACAAGGCGGCGTCGGTATGGAAGACGACGGTGAACGTCGGCACGCCTTCGCCCACCGGAATGTGCTCGCCATCCGGAAGGACGACCGCGAAGCAGACCGATGCGCGGCGCCCGAGCCCCTCGAGCACGTGACGCAGGGCTTGAGACAGCATCATGGAAGCGATCAGGACGCGGCCGGGGCGGCACGCATGGCGATGGGCTAGCCGTCCAGCGGCACGCCGCCGCCAAAGCGGCAGATCCAGCGGTCTGCCACGTCGCGCTGCAGTGCGCCGACCGAGCGCTGCCATGCCGCCAGCATCTCCCACTGTTCTCGCTGTGCTGCCAGCAAGCTGTTGCCGACGATCAACTGCCAGTTCAGCATGGTCTGAAAGTAGCCGGCACCGAAAGCGGGACCAGCGGTCGTCGTGGAAGCTTTATTGAGCATCGCTGTCTCCAATTGCAAAATCCCATGCTAGGAGCTCACCGGCCGTGCTGCTTGACACAGATCAAGCCCGAGGCCAGGGCCATCCCAGCGCGGCGCTTAAAGCGCGGAGTTGCGCATCGCCTCGCGCAGACGCGCCGAGGCCTGGCCCACTTGTGCCTCCACCGCCTGCCACTGCGCGGCACCAGCAGCATCCAACTCGGCCACCCTGTCCTGCACGGCCCGCTGGCTGCTGCGCAGTTGCGCGATCCGTTGCTCTGCGCGCACCTTGTCCTCGCCGCTGGCTTGCTCCGCTTGGCGTTCAAGCGTGGCCAGTGCCAACCGCGACCTGTCCACCTCGCGCTGCGCTCGCTCGACAACCAGACTCTGCGTGCGCGTGATGGGTGCATAGAGGAACACCGGCTGCGCGGCCAACGACCGCCGCGTCGAATCCGCCAGCACCAAGCGACTGCCCTGCACGCGCAACTGCCCGGCAGGTACTGCAACGGTGTCCTGGGCAGTCCCCAACCGGAGGCCGAGCGCGATCACCACGAACGACACACGCATGTCGGTGCCGACGATCAGATCGAGCGCCTTCCCCAACCGCTCGCCCTCGGCGTTGTAGACCTCTCGCCCCAGGAGGCTTTGCCTGGCGCTCCACCCCGTGACTACCTGATTGGGCTCGGTGCGTTCAGCCGCGGTGGGGATGGAACCGGCCACCTGGGCATGGGCGCCGTCGATCACGGCGAAGACCATTGCGACGGCGAAGACCGCGGTGCATTGAGAGAACAACGTGAACCGGTGCATGCTCATCCAGCCTTCATGGGCATTGCCATACCGTCATGCAGCGTGAAATAGCGCCGGGCGAAGGCCACAAGTTCGTTGGCGCTCATGCGCTCTGTGATCTCCCAGCCCGCCAGGCGCGGCGCCACTTCAGCGCGGTGCTTCTCGACGTAGTGCCGGAAATCGGCCTGCGCACTATGTGACCCGGCGACCAGCACTTGCGCATTGTCGCGCAGCGCATCGCACACTTCGCCGAAGAATTCATGCTCACTGCGAACGGCGCTGCCGTGCTGACGGGTGTAGTGCACATGAGACTTGACCTGCCGCTCAAGCACCTGGGTGGCGTCGAACTGCAGCAGTTGCGCAGAGTGGTGGTCGATCCAGAGGACGGCGTGGTGAAAAGGCATGGCGTTGCTTTCTGAAGCAGAGTGGGTTCGAGTACTAACAAAGGGGACCACGAAGCCGAACAAGGTGTGAGCGGCTGCGTTCGCTGCGTCAGGCTTCGATGATCACCTTGAGTGCGTGCGTCTCCGCTGCGTGCGCGAAGGTGTCGTAGGCTTGGAGCACATCGTCCAGCTTGAAACGGTGGGTGATCAGTCGCGCAGGATCCACCTGCCGGGACTGGACCGTTTTCAACAACATTGAAGTGGAGACGGTGTCGACCAGCCGCGTCGTGATCGCGATGTTCTGCGACCACAGCCGCTCCAGGTGCAACTCTGCTGAATGCCCATGCACGCCGATGTTGGCGATGATTCCGCCAGGCGCCACGATGTCCTGGCACAACACGAAGGTAGCTGGTATGCCCACCGCCTCGATCGACACGTCCACGCCGCGGCCCCCGGTCAGCGCGAGCACGGCCTCGGCCGCGCGGCCATCGCCGCTGTTCACCGTGTGGGTCGCGCCGAACCGGCTTGCCACCTCGAGGCGGGAATCGTCCAAGTCAACCAGGATGATCTGCGCGGGTGAGTAGAACTGTGCCGTGAGCAACGTGGCCAGGCCGATCGGCCCGGCACCCACGATGGCAACCGTGCTGCCTGGGGCGACCTTGCCGTTGAGCACGCCGCACTCGAAGCCGGTGGGCAAGATGTCGCTGAGCATGACAAGTGCCTCTTCGTCCGCCCCTCGCGGCACGGGGTACAGGCTGGTGTCGGCATGAGGAATGCGCACGTAGTCCGCCTGTGTGCCGTCGATCGTGTTGCCCAGTATCCAGCCGCCAGTGGTGCAGTGCGAATACATGCCGCGGCGGCAGTACTCGCACTTGCCGCAAGAGGAGATGCACGAAATCAGCACATGGTCACCCGTCTGGAATGCCGTGACGCCGGCGCCCACGCTCTCGACCACGCCTACGCCCTCGTGCCCGAGGATGCGCCCGGGCGTGCAACTCGGCACGTCTCCCTTGAGGATGTGCAGGTCGGTGCCGCAGATCGTGGTCTTGAGGATCCGGATGATCGCGTCGCCGGGCGCCTGCAGCACGGGCTTGGGACGATCTTCCAGGGACTTGAGGCCGGGGCCGTTGTAGACGAGTGCTTTCATGCCCTCACGGTAGGCCCGCTCGCCAAGCCCGGTGTTGCGCCAGCGCAAGGAATGCGAACAAGGCGTAGACCTCGATCCATGCGCGATTTGCGCCAGCGCAACCCAAGCGCCCGCGTTCGGGCAGAGCATGCCCGGGATGAACACGCTTCGATCCATTCTCGTCCATCTGGATGGCACGACCCGCGCCGAGGCGCGGCTACAACTCGCGCACGGACTCGCGGCCGCACACGGCGCTTCACTAACGGCGCTTTTCGCCGTCTCACCGCGCGTGCTGACAGTGCTGCCGATGATGGGCGGGCCACCTCCAATGCCTCTTGGCGGCGAGATCGATCCGGACCACCGCGAACGAGCGCTGGCCCTGTTCGAGCGCTTGCTGCTGCACCACCCCACCCGCTGCGACTGGCGGGAGATGCGCGGGGAGCCGGTGATCGAACGCTTCGTGCAGCGAGCGCTGACGTGCGACCTGATGGTGTTGGGCCAGCGCGACACGCGGGACGCAAGCGGTTTCGACGTGCCCGTGGACTTCATCGAGGCTGTAGTGCTCGCCAGCGGCAAGCCGGCATTGGTCGTTCCGCTGTCCGGCAGCGCCTCGCCGAAGCCCGAGAAGGTGTTGGTGGCGTGGCGCGCAACCCGCGAATCAGCGCATGCGCTGAGCGCCGCGCTTCCCTTGCTGCAGTCTGCAGAGGAAGTACACCTTGTCGCCGCCGCGGGCCCCGACGACCCGGTGCCTCCGATGCTCGCGCTGCGCATTTTTCTGCGCATGCATGGCATCGAGCGAATGCACGAGCACCGCACACTGCAGGAGAGGAATGCCGGAGAGGCGCTGCTGAGGCTGGCGACGCGGGTCGGCGCAGGCCTTCTCGTGATGGGGGCCTACGGCCACAGCCGCGCGCGCGAACTTGTCCTGGGCGGTGCGACCCGAACCGTGCTGGCAGACGCCACCGTGCCGGTTTGGATGGCGCACTGAGTGCAGACAGCGGGAGTAATGCGCAGCCTCCTTCCGGTCGCGCCACTCAGCCCGGGAACCGCCAGTTGCCGTCGTCCTGCCGACAAGCGCTGGCGAAGATCTTGTCGACGCGACCGCCCACCGAAGCTTCCAGGATGAACTCGCGGCAGGTACGCCCGCACTGCTCCGCGGCGAGGGTCGGCGTCAACGCGAAGCTGTCGCCAGTGGCCCGGTTGCGCCAACTCGCACTCTGGCCATCGCGTGTCGACTCCAATGCACGTGCCGCCTCGCGGCGGTCGGCCTCGTCCATGGCGCGGGCAGCGACGCTACCAAGGCCTGCCCCCGGGAAAGCACCGATGAGCGTGACCGAACGCTCTCGGCTGGCGCAGCCGACTTGCAGGACGGCAAGGCAGGTGAGCAAAAGGGTCAGTCCTCGCTTCATTCACGTCTCCCATGCGCCGAGATCATGTCTTGCGCCTGCGCGCAGCCGCTTTGCCTGCCGCTTTCGCAGTGCCATGGCGGCTTGCCGCTCTTCTGGCGCCCAACGCATCGTGAAGCGTGTGGAGCGCATCCTGAACCTCGCTGCGTCGCGACATCGGCGTGGCGCGAGCCCCGGGCGAGGGAACCGGGGACGCCGCCGGTGCAGACGGCGTCGGCTGCAATGCCGCATATACCGGCTGCGGGCGCGGCGCACGCAAAAGCGCATGCACCGGCGTCAGCGCGAGTGAGTGCCAGTCCTCGGCACGCATCACCTCATCGACCCCGGCGCGGGCCTGCGCGGCTTGGCCCTCCAGCACGTGGGCCCCCAAGCTTTCGAGCATCTCGAGCGTGTGCAGCCAGATGCTCCACTGCGCCTTGCAAAGTGCCAGGGGAAAGCTGAGGTCATTAGCCACGGTGAATCCTGGAAGAGGGTTGCAGATCGCCTGATGCTGGAACAGCACTGCCACGGGCTTGCGCGGCATCAAACTTGCGCGTGGCATCAGTGCGACATCAGCACCGGCAAGGTCATCCACTGGAGGATCGACAGGGTGGCCCCGCCCATTACCCATTCGCGCGCACGACTGTGGCCGTAGCAACCCATCACCATCAGGTCGGCACCCAGGTCGGCCCCCAGGGACAGGAGCTTGTTGCCCGCGTCTTCGTCGTTGTCGCCACCAGGATGCAGCGTGGCGTTCACAACGCCATGCGCGCGCAAGTAGTCCTGCAGCGCGTTCAGTGCGGCCTCGGCGTTGCGGCCATAGCTCACCGCATGCACGCGCGAGGCGGTGCGCAGCCAGGGCAACGCCGCACTCACGGCGCGCGCGGCTTCACGGCTCTCTTTCCAGGCCACCAGCACGTTGCGACCGATGGGCACAATCGTGCCCGCGTAAGGCAGCACGAGCGCTGGGCGTCCGCTCTGCACAAGAACGCTGGGCACGAAGTCACCGGGCAGCTCGCCGTCCATCGGGTCGTTGCGGTCGCGTTGTCCAAGCACCATCAGGTCGGCATACAGCGCGTGCCTCGCAAAGGACCAGGGGCCGTCGTTCTCAGGTTCGCACCAGTGCAGGCACGGCGCGCCCGCGGCTTGCGTCACGAAGGTGTCGTGCATCCTGTCACGTGCGGACTTGTCCACCTCCTGCATGATCGCCACCGCCTCGGCCGCCGCCTCGATGGCGAAGGGGTAGCGCGCGAGAGCAGACAAGGTGCAGGGCTGCGCCCTGACTTGCGCATCGAAGGCCTGAGCGACCTGTCGCGCCACGCGGATGCGTTCCACCGTGCGCGCCGAGCTGTCGAGGTGAAGCAGGATGGATCTCGGCATATCTGAATGCGTTAAGTTTTGCGTTTGCATGAGAGCTCCTTGACCGGGCGCACGCAAAGGCGCGGCGCAACTGCCTTGCACCTTAAGCTTTCCACCGCGCAGGGCCTTGCGCTGCGTCAACCTGTCGCGAACTCCGTCGGTCCTCGACGGCGGCGAGGCTTGATCGGGCGCAAGCCCGGTGCATAGCTGGAGGCCTAGCCTCGGGGTTCGACCCTCCTGCCCATGGTCATATTTCGTCCCGCCTTTTCGATGCCGCGAACCGCTTGCGCTTTGTTTCTCGCCTTTGCGCTGATCTTGGCAGGCTGCGCAGGGTCCACCCTGCGCGAAAGCACCGGGGAGTACGTGGACGACGCTGTTATCACCGCGCGCATCAAGGCCGATCTGCTCGCCTACAGGGAGGTGAGCACCATGCAAGTTCATGTGGAGACCTTCAAGGGCCGGGTGCAGCTCAGCGGCTTCGTCAAGTCTGGTCTGCAGCGCTTTGTCGCCGAATCCATCGCGCGTTCGACGAAAGGTGTGAATGGCGTCATCAACGACATCGAGTTGCGGTGACCCCCCGATTCGATGGCCCACCCCCGCCGGCTGCGGCATGGTGGCTGGGCGCACGTGCGGCTGACCCGAAAGGCGAATCATCCAAGGGCCTGACCCACGCGCAAGCAGCGGAGGCGCTTGCGCGCTGGGGACCCAACAGCTTGGAGCCGAGGGCGCGCCGCTCGCTGGCGCTGCAGTTTCTCGCACGCCTGCGCAATCCGCTGGTCTTGGTGCTGTTGGCAGCCAGTGCTATCTCGGCCGCCACCGGCGACGCGGCCAATGCCATCATCATCGCGCTGATGGTGCTGCTCAGCGTGATACTCGACTTCGTGCAGGAGCACCGCGCCGGCAGCGCCGCCAAGAAGCTGCGTGCCTCGGTGGCGCTGCAGGCCCGGGTTCTGCGCGACGGAGCGCAGCTTGAGCTTTCGGTAGCCGCCCTGGTCCCTGGCGACATCGTGCTCCTTTCGGCGGGCGACCGGGTGCCGGCCGATGCGCGATTGCTTCAGGCGCGCGACTTCTTCGTCAACCAGAGTCTGCTCACTGGCGAGTCCAGCCCCGTCGAGAAACAGGCCAGCGCACCGGCAGGGACCTCCACCGAACTGCAGGATGCGCTGAACGCGGTCTTCATGGGCAGCACAGTGGTCAGCGGCAGCGCCCAAGTGCTCGTGATGGCCACCGGCGCGCACACCGCCCTTGGCGAAGTGGCCCACAGCATCCAGACCGAGCCCGCGCCCACCGCGTTCGAGATGGGCATGCATCGCTTCGGGCTGATGATCGTTCGCCTCACGGCAGCGCTGGTGATGTTCGTGCTGCTGGTCAACTTGCTGTTGCAGCGCCCGCTGCTCGAATCCTTCTTATTCGCGGTGGCTCTTGCCGTCGGACTCACCCCGGAATTACTTCCCATGGTGGTGTCAGTCACCCTGTCGCGCGGCGCGATGCGTCTGGCCAAGCACCGCGTGATCGTCAAGCGGCTTGCTTCCATTCAGAATCTTGGTGCGATGGATGTCCTGTGCACGGACAAGACCGGCACCCTGACCGAGGCGCACATCAGCCTGGCGAAGTGCGCCGGCGCCGACGGCCGCGACAGCTCGCGCGTGCTGATGCTGGCCTGCCTCAACAGCACGTTCGAGAGCGGCTTGAAGAGTCCCCTGGACGAAGCCCTGCTCGCGCAGACGGTGGACACTGAAGGCTGGACAAAGATCGACGAAGTGCCCTTTGACTTCGAGCGCCGCCGTGTGTCGGTGCTGCTCACACGTGGCGACCAGCGCTGGCTGGTGTTGAAGGGCGCACCCGACGATGTGCTGTCGCTGTGCGATCGTTTCGAGCGCGACGAAGGTCGCACGTTCGCGCCGCTCGACGCAGACGCTTTGGCAGAGCAGCGCGAGCGCTGCCATGCGCTGGAACGCCAAGGCCTGCGCGTGCTGGGCGTGGCATGGCGCAATGTGCCCACCGAGCACGAGCATGCCGACGTGAGCGACGAGCGCGCGTTGGTGTTCGCAGGATTCGTCGCCTTCATCGATCCGCCAAAAGCCGGTGCCGGCGAGGCGATGGCGGCGCTGGCAGCCAGCGGTGTCAGCGTGAAGATCGTCAGCGGCGACAGCGAACTCGTGACACAGCACCTGTGCACGCTGCTGCGCATTCCCGTGAAGGGCATGCTCACCGGCCAGCAGATCGCTGGCATGGACGAGACCGCGCTGCGTGCGCGGGTGGCGCGCACAACCCTTTTTTGCCGCGTCAATCCGGCGCAGAAGAACCGCATCATCCTGGCGCTCCGCGCGCGCGGCCACGTGGTGGGCTACCTGGGCGACGGTATCAACGACGCGCCGGCACTTCGCTCGGCAGACGTGGGCCTGACGGTGGACAGCGCAGTCGACGTGGCACGCGAGGTGGCCGATATCGTCATGCTCGACCACGACCTCGCCGTGCTGCACGAAGGCGTGCTGGAAGGCCGACGCACCTTCGGCAACGTCATGAAGTACATCATGATGGGCACGAGTTCGAACTTCGGAAACATGCTGAGCATGGCCGGCGCATCGCTGTTCCTGCCCTTTTTGCCGATGCTGCCGGTGCAGATCCTGCTCAACAACGTGTTGTATGACCTGTCGCAGTCCGTCATCCCGCTGGACCGCGTCGATGCTGGCGACCTGCGCCGTCCACGCGCACTCGATATGAAATTCATCCGGCGCTACATGTGGCTTTTCGGCGCTCTAAGCTCGGCCTTCGATGGGCTGACCTTCTGGCTGCTTCTTCACGTGCTGCATACGACAGCGCCGCTGTTTCGCACCGCGTGGTTCGTCGAGTCGCTTGCTACGCAGGTCCTGGTGATCTTCGTAATCCGCACGCGCGGGCGCCCCTGGGCCAGCCGGCCAGGCCTCGCGCTCACCGTCGCCTCTTTGGCGGTGCTGGCAGTCGCCTTGCTTCTGCCGTTCACGCCGCTTGCGCGCTTCTTCGCCTTCGAGCCGCCGCCCGCCATCTTCTTTGCGTGGCTGACGGCCATGCTCGTAGGCTACCTGGCGCTTGCCGAGGTGGCCAAGCACCACTTCTACGCGCATGTGACAAAGTATGCGACGCGCAAGCCGGCTCCACATCCTGCCGCGCCAGTGCGCAGCCGCAAATCGATATCGTGACCCGCGCACGAAGACAGGAAAAGCGTTGCGCTGCATCAAGCGTTGCCGCGTCGTGCAGCCTATTCTGTATACGAAGCACTTTACGTCCTGCCTTGTCTGCGCCTTCGGCAGGCAACACGAAGGAGAGCCCCATGAACAACCTAGTTTCGCGCCTGCCACACGGTCACCAGGACGGGGCGCCGCACCATCGTCGCGGCCACCGCTGCAGAATCGAGCCCAACCCGCATGAGAGCGCTTGTCGTGTCCACGCCCTCATTGGCAAATGAAGTCGCGAAGGCGGCGACATCGAACAACGACGTGGCAGCCGTGTTTGACGAGATCGCGGACCTGCTCGAATTGCTCGGCGCCAGCATCTTCCGTGTCCGCGCCTATCGCAACGCCGCGCGCGGACTCGCCGGTCCAGGGCGCAGCGTGAGCGACATGGTGGCACGAGGCGAGGACCTTCAAGTCCTCCCGGGTATCGGCAACGACCTTGCGCATAGGATCGAAGAGATCGTACATTCAGGCGGTTGCGCATTGCTGGAACAGCTTCGAGCCCAGGTGCCGCCCGGGATCGTCGCGCTCCTGCGTATGCCCGGCATCGGTCCGCAGCGCGCGCGCATGTTGCAAAAGGGTCTCGGCATACGCACGCTGGCCGACCTGCGGTGCGCGGCGTCTGGCGGTCGCTTGGTCTCCATTCGCGGTATCGGGCTGAAGACGCAACAGCGCATTCAGGATGCTTTGGCTGCGCAACCGCAGGCCGAGCGGCGCTTCGCGCTGCCCATGGCTCTGCAGATGGCCGCGGCACGGCTCGCCACCCTCTTGAAGGAACCCGGCGTCTCAAAGGCTCTCAGCGCTGGAAGCTTGAGGCGCCGGCGCGACACCGTGGGTGACCTCGACCTGGTGGTGGCGGCTACGCCCGCCAACACCGTCACGCACCGCTTCGCGCAAGCCGAGGACGTGGCGAGCGTTATTGCCAAAGGGCCCACCCGCGCGAGCATCATGCTCACGAACGGCTTACAGATCGACCTGCGTGTCGTGGCTCCCGCGAGCTTCGGCGCCGCTCTGTTGTATTTCACCGGCTCCAAGGCCCACAACATCGCATTGCGTCGCCGCGCACAGGACGCAGGCCTCAAGCTCAACGAATATGGCTTGTTCCGCGCACGTCGCAGCATCGCGGGAAAAACCGAGGCTTCCGTTTACAAAGCCCTCGGACTGCCGTTCATTGAACCGGAACTTCGCGAGGACAGAGGGGAGATCGAGGCGGGTTTAGCCCATCAGTTGCCCTCGCTTGTGACCCTGGACGACCTGCGTGGCGATCTCCATGCCCGAACGAAAGGCAGCGACGGGCGAGACATGCTGGATGCAATGACTGCGGCGGCACGGGCGCGAGGCTGGCAATACATGGCCGCAACCGAACCTTCGCCTTGGATCGCGCCAGGTCACGGGGTGGACGCGGGCGCGCTGGCGCGACAGATCGATCGAATTGACGAGTTCAACGCCAGCGTCGATGGCTTCACGGTGCTCAAGGGCGTGGACGTCGAGATCCTCGAGGATGGTCGTCTTCAGCTGCCGCTCGAGCTGCTGCGGCGCCTCGACTTCGTCGTGGGCTCCATCCGCCAGGGCTTTGATCTCTCGCTTCCGCGGCAGACCGATCGCCTCCTGCGCGCGATGGATCATCCTTGCTTCAGTATCCTGGCACATCCGACTGGAAGAGTGATCGGGGTACGCGCGGCCTGCGCCATCGACATGCAGCGGGTCATCCGCCAAGCGAGGCAGAGGGGCTGCTTCATGGAACTCGACGCTGATCCGATGCGGTTGGACCTGGACGATGTCGCCTGCCGGATGGCTCGCGCGGAGGGCGTGCGCGTGAGCATCGCCTCGAACGCGCTCAGCGCACTTGATTTCGACAATCTGTCATTCGGCATTGGGCAGGCGCGCCGCGGCTGGCTGGAGCCCCGCGACGTGTTGAACGCCTGCAGTCTGGAGGCGCTGCGGCCCTTGTTGGCGACGACGATGGGCAAGCCCGAGCCACCCAAGTTGCCGGCGAGATCACCTGTCGGGGCCGCCATGCCCTTCGCATGAAGTCGCGCGCCCCCATTCAAGTGCCCCGGTGTGCCACACCCTCCAGCTCGAGCAGCCGCGTCCGCCGCTCGACCCACCAGGCCGGTACGTCTTGTCGCAGCACTTCAGTGTGTGAAGAAGTCGGGTGAAAACCGTGTGCGAATCGCACAACGAGCCGTCCTCCCGTGAGCGCCATCTCGGCGGATGCACCCAGCCAGTCTGCAGGCAAAGGCCGTACAGCAAAGGGGTTGTGAATCAGGACCGTGCCCTCGTTCCATGTCTCCCCGCAGGTTTCCCGGCAGCCCACCTCGTAGACATAGCTGGACGGCCCTGACGCATCACCGTCGTCTGCGATGCAGCTCCCATGCCGCAGCATTCGTCCCGCATCACCCGCGTGCCTTTCCAGCCCCTGCCGGTTGAACTTCGCGATCGTCGCGTCGTTGCAAAAAAAGATCCCGCTGACGTGTTCGGCTTCCGGCTGGCCGAAGAAACCATCGGGGAAGAGCTCGTCGACATCCTGAGAATGGCCCGAAGCGCCGAAGAGAAAGCGCAGCAGCGCCTCAGGCGGCGCGCCGGCTTCCAACTGAAGGTGGTCGAAGTCCTGAATGGCGATGACGAAGGGACGCCCGGCCGCTTGCGGAAGGCACCAAGGCTGGCGTTGCAATCGGCGAAACAGGCTGCCGCCCACGCCCGAAGCATGAGACTCAGTCTGCGCTGTCCGTAATCCGTCGCCTTGCGGTTCCAGGCAACTGGAAGGCACCCCAACCGTAAACGCATCAACGGATGCGGCTGTGCCGGCCTTGCTCAGAACGAAGGCGGGGTCACAATGACCCACGTCGACACGGTGGCCTGCGGCTCCAAAAAGCGCGAACAGAAATAGCCTGAAGAGTGCACCGTCGAAGTCACCCGACTGAAAACTCGCGGCGAATTCAGGCTGCACTCCTCGAAAGGCACTCGAATGCAACTCACACATGAGGCAACGCGCCGGTGCAAGGTCGGCGCATTGCCTCAACAGGCGAAACCGCGGATGCAGATGTTGTTCGGTCGACAGGCCCACGTCGAACAGGTCGCTCGATGCGGGCCGCGCAAGATCGCCGATTGCGGCGCACAAGGAGGGGGGGAGGGCCATCGAAGCTCCTTTCATGCTGCACGCGTCAGATCTCATGCGGCGTGCTCAGGAACAATTTAGCGGCATGCGACAACGACATGTTGCGATGGATCAAGATGCGCAGCGACCGCGTGCAAGTGCGGCGGATCTCCGCGTTGAGTCTGCGAGGCAGGGCACGCCCCTGCAACCACACTTACGCGGATCCTGAAACGGCCAGGAGCATCGACGCCATGCGCTTCGCCGAGATCAGAAAGATCGAGGTCGTGCGCGACTGGATCGCATCGAGCAAGTGCTCAGATGACGTGCAGGCCGTCTCTGCTGCATTTGCTGGGACCACGGCTGCGAGCTTTTTCCTGGAGCAGCGGTCGCGCAGACGATGGCCGAACACCGCCCGGATTGCTTGATCGCAGCGACACGGGACCGCAAGCCTGGATTGATATCCATCAAGGTTCGCAGCTGATCGCACCGCAGACTGCTGTGCACGATGCCTTTCATCGCGCGCGCAATCCTTGCACTTGTTCTTGCCCTCGTTCACGCAATGATTCTTGCGGGCCCGCCGCCCGTCACCGCGCTTCGCCTCGCCGCCTCGTTTGACGATCAGGTGGACCACCAACTGGTGCTTCCGATCGAAGAGGCAACATGCTACGGGGAGCGTGCACTGGAGGCACTGTCGAAGGAAGGCATCGTGCCTTGGCCCCAATACGTAGCGCTTGTAGACGGCAATCCCAACGTCCAAGCCATCGCCATCTTCTGGCTCGACAACGGTGCGCCCCCCTTCATCGTGGGCGCGGCTGCGGTTTCGACTGGTCGCGGTGGTGCCTTCGATCACTTCGAGACGCCGCTGGGCGTGTTCGCACTGCGCACCGACAACCCTGACTTCCGCGCCGAAGGCACACGCAACAAAACTAGGCGTCCGAGGTTATGGCGAGAAGGGAATGCGTGTGTACGACCTCGGTTGGCAGCAGGGTGCCCGTCTTTGGGGACCGGGCGGCTCCAGCGTGATGCGACTGCAGATGCATGCGACAGATCCGGCCCTGCTCGAGCGGCATTGGGCGGCGTGCAGTCCAAGGGCTGCGTCCGGATCCCGGCCACCCTGAATCGGCTGCTCGACCATTTTGGCGTGCTCGACGCCGACTATCTTGCCGCGGCGGCACAAGGCGTACCCATGTGGGCTCCACCAGCCGACCAGGAACCCGTTGAAGGTGCCGGACGCTACGTGATCATCGTCGACTCAGCGCGCGCCGTTCGTCCGAACTGGTCCCCCATTCCAGGACCGCACACCGCCGCTGTGCCACCTGCAATTGCGCCCCCACACTAAAGCTGACTTTGGCGAGCCGCCGACCGCATAAAGCATTGCATCCCGTCGAACTTCTACGCCCGGTTGCGATCCTGCCCAGGCAATGTGCGCCAGCACGTCCACACGTCGGTGGCATGAAGAGATACGCTTGAATCCGCGCCGACTCCCGTTCGCCTAACGCGTGTCATCGTCGGACATTGGAGGTCTGCGTCGACCGCGCGCCCCGCTGAAGGGCCGGCGCTACGCCAATGCCGGATGCAGCCTGCCAGGCGTACGCATCGCGGGAAACGACGCCGTTGTGCCATCGCCACTTGGTGCGCAGCGTGCAACGCCGCTCTGGCCTCATCGGGCGGCTGGCCGCAGACCTGATTGAGATCGGTATGCATCGAAGACGTGGTCTCGACTGTTGAAGCTGGCGAGCATCGCGTACTGCGGCCGCACCACGACGATCGCCGCGCCGCCAAGAATGGCCTGGCCCGCGCAGACGTGGTTCGCCGTCGGGCGCTGCGAGCATAGCCCGCTGCTGACGCCCGCTCGCCGTAGGGCAAGGCGGGGCGCATGCGCCGGGTCTAGGCCCACGCTAGGCTTCCTTGTCTTTCTTGCCCGCCCGACCCTTGGCTGACTTGCCCGGCTTCTTCTTCCTGCCCTCCTTCGCAGCCCCGCGCGCCTCGACCTGCTGCCGGTTCGCGCCATGAAGCAGAGACTTCCTGATGCGTCCGGTGTCGGCCTCGTCGCGTGCGAAGCTGATCACCCGGTACACCGCGTGCGCGCCTGCGCCGATGCCGACGTTGCTGATGACCGTATCGTTCTCTCCCTCGAAATCGGGCGCCTCGTCCTCAAGCCAGTCGTGATTCTCTAGGGATGTCTCGATACGACATTCACGCGACACGACAATGCCAAGCTTGCGCAGGAATTCGCGCGGGCGCCCGAGGTAGGCGCGGAACTCCGCGGGCGTGCAGGCCCAGAAGTGAATCTGGAAAGGTTCGTCCCGAATGACTTCGGAGCGGGCGGACAGGTCAACGATGCTGCGGGGCATGCGGAACTCCGGTAAGTGTGAATGGACTCCTGGCACCGAGCCTAGGCGGGGGGCCCCGCATGCGTCTTGCGCGGCATCAAGCGAATCGGACATCGGCGCGGAACTGGCGCGCCCCTTGACGCCGCTCAAGGTCCGCAGCGAGCCTACAGGCAGACTCCGACGCACACGCCGCACACACAAACGCACGCACGCACGCACGCACGCACGCACGGCGACCACCATCGAGGAGCCCCTGTGAGCGACAAGGAACACAACGAGATCGACCAAGCACTGCACGCCGCCTGGGGTCGGCTCACCGGCGGCATGTCGCCGGCGGCCCTGATCCTGGCGTGGTCCGACTGGGCCGTTCATTTCGCCAGCCAGCCGGGTCGCGGCGCGATGTTCCCGCGACGTCTTGCCCTGCCCGGCGCGCAGCCTGCCGCGCACCCCCCACGGCTGGGCGCGCCAGACTGGGCCGGCTGGCCGTTCAGTGCCTACCGGCAGTCCTTCGAAGCCGCCAGCTGTTCAACTGCCGAGCTGGTGCACGGCGTCCCGGGCGTGGCCCGGCACCACGAGCAACTGATGGGGTTCATGGCACGGCAATGGCTGGAGATGGTGTCGCCTGCCAACAGCCCTGTAATGAATCCGAAGGTGCTGCAAGCGACCGCTGCCACGGGCGGTTTCAACATGGTCGCTGGTGCGGCCCATTGGATGGAGGACCTGCGCCGCCGTGCTCTCGACCTCCCACCGGTCGGTGCAGAGGCATTCCGGCCAGGGCACGAAGTGGCGCTTACGCTGGGCAAGGTCATCCTGCGCAACGCGCTTATCGAACTCATCCAGTACGCGCCCGCCACAACTACCGTGCGCGCTGAACCGGTGCTGGTGGTGAGCGCATGGATCATGAAGTACTACGTGCTCGACCTGTCGCCGCACAATTCGCTGATCCGCTACCTCGTGGAACGCGGCCACACGGTGTTTGCGATCTCATGGAAGAACCCTGGCGCCGAAGATGCTCAGTTGGGCATGGACGACTACCTGGGGCTGGGCATTCGCGCGAGCCTCGACGCCATCGACGCCGTACTTCCGCAACGCCGCGTGCATGCCGTGGGCTACTGCCTGGGCGGCACGCTGATGGCGATCGCCGCGGCGGCCATGGCGCGCGACCATGACGACCGGCTCGGCTCGCTCTCTCTGTTGGCAGCACAGACCGACTTCACGGAGCCCGGCGAGATCGGCCTGTTCATCGACGAGAGCCAGCTCGCCTTCCTCGAGGACGTGATGTCTCGCCAAGGCTTCCTGGACGCGACGCAGATGGCGGCGGCTTTTCAAGCGCTGCGCCCCGGCGAGCTCTTGTGGGAACCCATGGTGAGCAGCTACCTGCTCGGCGAGCGTGCGTCCATGACCGACCTGATGGCATGGAATGCCGACGGCACGCGTATGCCCTACCGAATGCATGCCGACTACCTGCGCAGCCTGTTCATGGACAATGCACTGGCCGAGGGGCATTTCCTGGTCGATGGTCGGCCCGTGTCGCTGAACGATATCGAGCTGCCGGTGTTCCTGCTGGGGACCCGTACCGATCACGTGGCGCCCTGGCGCTCGGTCTACAAGTTCAACCTGCTGTGCGACGCCGACGTGAGCTTCGTGCTCACCGAAGGCGGCCACAACGCGGGCATCCTCAGCGAGCCGGGACACGCGCACCGCAGCCACCGTGTATTCCACCACCGCAGGAACGGTGCCTATGTCGCGCCAGACGAATTTCTTCGGCTATCGCGCGAAGTCGAAGGTTCATGGTGGCCGGGCTTCGAGCAATGGCTGGCCACACATTCGGGGCCTCGGCGCCGTCCGCCTGGGATGGGAGCGCCGCAGCGTGGCCTGCCGCCGCTGTGCGATGCGCCGGGCACCTATGTGATGACACGCTGAGGCCGGCAACCTCAGCGGGCCGAAGCGATCACGCGCTTGATCTTGCCGCTGCGTCCGCAGCGCACACTCTCACCGTAGCGTGGAAGCACCCGCACACCTTTGGCGCCCTGTCCCGCCAGAAATGCTTCGAGCAACGTACATGCGCGCGTTAGCACGCGCGCGGCCTCAGGGCCGTGCATTCCCGACTTCAGCAGCAGTACGCGCGGTCCCTGCTGCTGCAACTGGAAGTCGAACAGCCCGGCTTCCTCCTCCAACACCGTGCTCACCGCCAACGGTACCACTGACACCTTTGGCATGCCGGGGGCGCCCGACAGTTCAAGCATGTCGTCGTCGCGGCCGTTCACCTCGATGACCGGCAGATGGGAGCCACAAACACAGCTCGTGGCGAGCAGCCGGACTCGGTCGCCCAGGTCGTAGCGGATCAGCGGCTGCACATGGTTTGCGAGGTTGGTGAGCAGCGTCGTGGCGCCAGCATGGCCGGGCGCCACCGCACGGCCGTGCCGATCGACCGGCTCGAGGATTGCCCAGTCGCTGCTGAGGTGCATCTTGCCGAAATGACATTCGAACGCGAGTGAAAGAAATTCCGAGGCACCATAGCTGTTCGCCACCGGGCAGGCAAACACCTCGCGTACCAGCGTGCGAGCGGCCGGCGACAAGGCCTCGCCCCCGGTCCAGACCTCGCGCGGTGCCGCGCGAAGACGACCGTCGCGATGCTCCTGGGCCAGCAGGACCGCCGCGCTTGGGTACGTGGCAATCACCGTAGGCGCAAAAGCGTCGAGTTCCGCGCACAGGTCGCCCAGCGGTTGAAGGAACGACATGCCGCGGAGCCGCCCGGCCAGCCCCGGTTGCAACCGCCGCAGCCGCTCGATCGACACGGTACTGGCAAAGTGTCCTTCTGTCGCACCGACGAATGCGATCCGCTCGCCCAGGCTCCATGGATCGACAAGTCGCTCGAGGGGTCGCAGGTTCGGGCGCCGCAGCGCCTCCAGTGCGTCGTACACCGCCATGGCGTGCGCGTCCTGCACGAAGACGGCGGGCTCGCCCGTGCTGCCAGAACTTTCCCATACGACGTATCGCCCGAGATAGTCCTGCCCAATATTCACCGGGTCGGCGATGAAATGGCGCAACGCCGCAAGCGAGAGCGCCGGGTCGACCACCCAGGCGTCGAAGTCCCTCATCAAATCGGCCTTGCGGGAGACCGGCAGGTCGTGCAGCCCTACGGTTGCCGGATCGCGTCCGTCGAGCAGCCGCAGCCAGCGCGGCGAATGCCGAGACACGACCTCCAGCAAAGCCGCCAACCGCTGCGCGCGCAAGGCGGCAAGGGATTCGGGCGAAGCTTGCGTGGCCAATGAGACCTCGGCTGCGACCACATAGGCCTGCCATGGATCGAATGTGGGGGGCATGTCGAGATGAGTGGAAGCATCAAGGAAAGGCGCGGGTGCGCCCCAGCCCCGAGCTTGCGCCCGCATCCCGGCCACAGGTTGACCTGCATCAATGCCGGAGCTGCCGCCCTCTCCCACGATAAGACGACATTTGCGGAGCTACTCTTGACCATTCGTCATCTTGATCGCATGCTGTCCCCTGCGTCCGTCGCCGTATTCGGCGCCTCCACCCGCCCCGGCAGCGTCGGGGCCACCGTGTGGCGCAATCTTCTAGCGGGCGGCTTCAAGGGCCCCCTATACGGTGTGAACCCGAAGCACCGCGCACTGGACGGCATCGCGATGCACCGCGATGCCGCGCACCTGCCCGCGGCGCCCGAACTCGCGCTGATCTGTACGCCGCCGACCACCGTGGCAGGCTTGGTGGCCGAACTCGGCGCACTCGGCACACGCGCCGTCGTGATCGTCACGGCGGGGCTGAATCCCACGCAGAAGCAGGCAACACTGGACGCGGCGCGCCCTTTCACGCTGCGGCTGCTGGGGCCCGACTGCCTAGGGCTGCTCAGCCCTCATATCGGATTGAACGCGAGCTTTGCGCACACCGACGCGCTGCCGGGCGACATCGCCTTCGTCTCGCAATCGGGCGCGCTGGTGACGGCCATGCTCGACTGGACACGCAGTCGCGGACTCGGTATGTCACACCTTGTTTCGCTGGGCGAGCATTGCGATGTCGACTTGGGCGACCTGCTCGACTACTTGGCCAGCGATGCGCGCACGCGTTCGATCCTGCTGTACGTCGAGTCGATCGAGTCGCCGCGCAAGTTCATGTCGGCCGCACGGGCGGCGGCGCGCAACAAGCCAGTGATCGTGGTGAAGGCCGGACGCGCCGGCCACGGCGTGAAGGCTGCTGCATCGCACACCGGCTCCGACACCGTGTACGACGCAGCGATCCGCCGCGCCGGCATGCTGCGTGTGGACACGTTGCAAGAGCTGTTCCTCGCCGCGCAGACCTTGTCACGTTTTCGCGGCAACGGACACAGCACGCTCACCGTGATGACCAACGGCGGCGGCGCTGGCGTTATGGCGGCCGATGCGGCCGCGCGCGAAGGCGTGACGCTGGCCGACCCGGGCCCGCGACTTCTCGAACGCCTCGATGGGCTGCTGCCGCCCACCTGGTCGCACGCCAACCCCGTGGACATCATCGGCGATGCGCCGGTCGCACGCTATGCCGAGACCCTTGCTACATTGCTGGCCGATCCGTCGGCAGGCGCCGTGCTCTTCATGCATGCGCCGACCGCCATCGTGCACAGCGAGGCCATCGCGCGTGCCTGCTTGTCGCTCGCGCACAGCCACGCCGGTCGCGTGATGAGCGCCTGGCTGGGCGAGGCATCTGTGGCGCAGGCACGCAAACTGTTCGCGGACGCGGGTGTGGCGGACTACGCCACGCCCGAAGAGGCGGTGCACGCCTTCGCGATGCTGCAGACCTACCGACGCAACCAGGACGCGTTGATGCAGACGCCGCAGGCCAGCCGCAACGCGGTGCCCGACACCGCCAGCACGCGCACAGCGCTGGACGCCGCCTTGGCCGAAGGCCGCGAGTGGCTGGGCGAGCAAGAGGCCAAGGCGCTGCTGCAGGCCTACGGCATCGAGGTAGTGCCCACGCAAGCCACGGCGCCCACGCCCGAGGCGGCGGTCGAGGCCGCGCGCGGCATGCCCTTCCCGGTGACCCTGAAGATCCTGTCGCGCGACATCACTCACAAGTCGGACGTGGGTGGCGTACGACTGGGGCTGAACGACCACGCCGCGCTGGCCGCCGCTGCGCTCGATATGCTGGACGCGGTTCGCACCGCTGCGCCGCTTGCGCACATCGACGGCTTCACGGTGCAGCCGACCGTGCGCAGGCCGCATGCGCAGGAACTCATCGTGGGCGCAAGCATTGACTGCGTCTTCGGCCCGGTGATCCTTTTCGGCCAGGGCGGCACCGCAGTCGAGGTCACCGGCGACACGGTCGTGGCGCTGCCGCCGCTGAACCGTGCACTGGCACACGAGCTGGTGTCACGCACGCGCGTCGCCCGCCTGCTGGCGGGCTTTCGCGACCACCCACCGGCGCGGCTGGACGCTCTCTACGACGTACTGGTGGCGGTGTCGCAGATGCTGGCCGATCTGCCGCAACTTGCAGAGCTTGACATCAACCCGCTGTGGGTCGACGAAGACGGTGCGATCGCGCTCGACGCGCGCGTGCGGGTCTCGCGCACGCCGGTGGCCGGGGCCGAACGCTTCGCCATCCTGCCCTACCCGGGGCAATGGGTGCGCGCCGAGGTGTGGAAAGGCCGCTCGATTGTCGTCAGGCCGATCCGCCCCGAAGACGAACCCCAGCACCGGCGCTTTCTTGAATCGCTGGATGCGCAGGACCTGCGCTTGCGGTTCTTCTCCGTGCGCAAGGAGCTCCCGCGCAGCGAACTCGCACGGTTGACCCAGATCGACTACGACCGCGAGATGGCCTTCATCGCCGAGGCCAGCGATGCACAAGGCCAGCGCGAGACGCTGGGCGTAGCGCGCACGGTGAGCGACCCTGACAATCTCGAGGCCGAGTTTGCGATCGTCGTGCGCTCCGACCTCAAAGGCGCGGGTCTTGGCCGGCTGTTGTTCGAGCGGCTGATTGACCATGCGAGCCACCGCGGCATCACGCGGCTCGTGGGCTACGTGCTGCGCGAGAACGACCGCATGCTGAAACTGTGCAAGACGATGGGCTTCAGTGCCGACCCAGCAGAGCCGCCCACGTCCGGCCTGCGGCGGATGGTGCTGGAACTGAAGACGCCGGCAACCACGGCGCCTTCGTCGGCATGACGCCGATGTTGATGCGACCATCGCTGGCGCCCATTCAGAGGACTCTCTCGCACTCGCAGCCAGGCGCCTGCCGAAGGCACTACACGCCACGAGCGTCGAAGACGGTGCGATCGCCTTTTCGAACTGTTCGCCCAAAGCCCGCAGCTCGGATTTGAGCGTTGCGCTCGCTAGCGCGAGGCCCGCACCCCTCGCGTTCCCGGCCTCGCCGCGCGAGCGTCTCGAGTCTTTGCGCCAACCGCGCACGGCTTTCCTGAGCTCACCCAGGAGCTTAGTGGCGCCAGCGTAGTTGGCCGCCTGTTCGGTACCACCAGCGCACGCCGCCAGCTCGTCGATATGTTTCAAATGAGCGTCCGATGCCAGGATGCGCTGCTCAGCCAAGCTGTCGATGGTCTGCATGAAGTGCTCCTGTGATTGCAGCCGCAATGGCCACAGATTGCGTGCCAATCATCACAGGGTGGACCGAGCCGCAGGCGGGCGCGTGATGCAGATCAACGGATGCAAGGCGAGGCAAATGACCTTGCGCAGAGGTAGTGCACCTGTTGCACGTACCTCAATGGCCGAACAGTGACGGACTGCGCAGGCACAAGGCGGCAAGCCGCAGCAAAGTCAACGCGGCCCCGCCGGTTCCATTCGCATCGTGCCATCCGCCGATAGCGCCGGAACCGAGGACCTGAGCGCGCCGGTCGTGTTCTTCGGTGTGAAGCCGTAGAAGCGGCCATTGAGGTAGCGCGCAACCTCGACGATGTCTTCGTCGCGCCAGCCGAGCGAGGCGGCTTGCTGCCAGCGGCGCACCTGCACCTCGAGACTGTCCCAGTCGTTCACGAGCTTTCTGCCGCGCCAATGCATCTTCTCAGTGTGGCACGCGACGCAATTGGTGTTGTAGAGCAACTCGCCGCGGGACTGGGACCGCGACTGAGCTTGCGCCGGCCCACTGCACAGCAGCGCGACGCTGGCCAGTGCCGCAGCCAGGGCGGGCGCGCACCGCACAAGCCGGTCCGCCAAGGGGAAGGAGATAGGGCCCATCGGAAACTCCTGTGATTGACCGTGACGGTCGAGGCACGATCGTGCGCGCTGGCATCGACCGCGCTTTGATCCAGCGCAACCGGCGCCCTCACGCGCAGCCTACAGTGGCATGCCAATCCACTCCTGGAGCCTGTCCATGAACAACGCACTGTCCCGCCTAGACCGTATTGAAAACCTCTTTCCCGAAGTGCTTCGCCGCTGGTCGCGGCCGATGCAGATGCTCGACGACTCGGAGCTGCCGGGCGACATCCGCGTCGACATCACCGAAAGCGACAAGGAATACCTGATCACGGCCGAGATCCCCGGCGCGAAGAAGGAAGACGTGCGCGTGACGATCGATGGCAGCTATGTTTCGATCTCCGCCGAAGTGAAGAAGGAGCAGGAGAAAAAACATGGCCGATCCCTCGTGCGGGAGACCTACCGCGGCAGCGTGTCGCGTGGCTTCTCGCTTGCCAGCGAGGTAGATGACAAGAACGCGGTCGCCAAGCTGGAGGACGGTGTCCTGCGCCTGACGCTTCCCAAGCGCGAAGGCGGGGCACACCACGTACTGAAAATTCAATAGCGTCGGCCGAGCGCGACGCGCCGATGACGCGGCTCCTTGGGGATCGCTTCGGCATCGTTCGAAAAGGACTCCCCAAATGCTGTCAGCGTATATTTCCCATCCGGAATGCGCCCGGCACGACATGGGCGCGGGCCACCCCGAGTGCCCCGAACGCATCGCCGCCGTTCATGACCGATTGCTGGTCACCGGACTGCTCGACTGCATGTCGATCCACGAGGCACCAGCGGCCACGCAGACACAGCTTGCCCGGGCGCACACGCTGGCCTACGTGCGCGAACTGAGCGCCGCGGCGCCCACCGAGGGTCACCGCTTCGTGGATCCCGACACCCTGATGAACGCCCACACCCTGCAAGCCGCGCTGCGCGCTGCGGGTGCGGCGGTGATGGCCACCGACCTTGTGCTGGCCGGCAAAGCGGCGGCAGCCTTCTGCAATGTGCGCCCTCCCGGACACCATGCCACACGCAATGCGGCAATGGGATTCTGCTTCTTCAACAACGTCGCCGTCGGCATCCGGCATGCGCTGGACGTCCATGGCCTGACACGGGTGGCACTGATCGACTTCGACGTGCATCACGGCAATGGCAGCGCCGACATCCTTCGCGACGACGCGCGCGTTTTGATGTGCTCGATCTTCGAGAAGGGCCTGTACCCCTTCGCGCCTTTCAGGGGTGAGGACGACCGTGGTCCGCGCATGGTCAATGTCGGCCTGGCCACGCGCTCGGGCAGGCAGGCGTTTCGCGAGGCCGTGGTCCACCAGTGGCTGCCTGCGCTCGACGCCTTCGCGCCGCAGCTCGTGTACGTATCCGCAGGCTTCGACGGCCATCGGGAAGACGACATGGGCAACCTCGGACTGACGGAAAGCGACTACGCCTGGGTCACGCGCCAGGTCATGGACGTGACGCAGCGGCACTGCGACGGCCGCGTCGTGTCCTGCCTGGAGGGCGGCTATGCGTTGAGCGCCTTGGCGCGCAGTGCCGCGGCGCATGTCAAGGTGCTGATAGGCGTGGACTGAACTGCCCGGGGGTCAGTCTCGGCCGGCCGAACCGGGCTCATGCGGGGCGTGAGAGAGGGCTGCACGAAAGCCCCCGGGAATGTCTCAGTGGCCACTCGCACCGTGTGCACCGATGCCCGTCTCCGAGCGAACCTGCTGCGCCAGGAAGCCATCGCGATCGACCTTGGAGCGCGGGCTTCTGTCCAGCACCGAGAACAGCCAGATGCCCGCAAACGCGATTCCCATCGAGAACAGACAGGGCGACGTGTACGGAAAGGGCGACGAGCCCGCCGCATGGGCCAGCGTGGTTTCCCAGACCGAGGGCGAAAGCACCGTCAGCCCCACCGACGAAATGAGCCCAAGGAAGCCGCCGATCACCGCGCCGCGCGTGGTGCACCCTTTCCAGAGCACCGACATGAACAGCACCGGGAAGTTGGCCGACGCAGCGATCGCGAAAGCCAGCGAGACCATGAACGCGATGTTCTGCTTCTCGAACACGATGCCCAGCACCACCGCCAGCGCACCCAGCGCCAGCGTGGTCATCTTCGATACGCGCAGCTCCGCCGCGCTGCCCGCATCGCCCTTCTTGATGACGGTCGCGTACAGGTCGTGCGAGACGGCCGAGGCGCCCGACAGGGTGAGCCCTGCGACCACAGCCAGGATGGTGGCGAACGCCACGGCCGAGATGAAACCCAGGAACATGTTGCCGCCCACCGCACTGGCCAAGTGCACCGCCGCCATGTTGCCGCCGCCGCGCAGCACGCCATTGGCATCGAGGAAGTCAGGGTTCGTCAGCACAAAGGTGATGGCGCCGAACCCGATGATGAAGGTCAGCAAGTAGAAGTAGCCGATCCAGCCCGTGGCCCACATGACCGATTTGCGCGCCTCCTTGGCGCTGGGCACCGTGAAGAAGCGCATCAGGATGTGCGGCAACCCTGCAGTGCCGAACATCAGTGCCATGCCGAAGGAAATCGCCGAGATCGGGTCCTTCACGAAGTTACCCGGCCCCATGATCGACTGGCCGATGCTGGCCGCCACCTGGACGGTCTTGCCGTCCTTGAGCGCCAAGTCGGTCTTGACCTTGACCGCGCCGGCGAACATCGCCTCGGGGCTGAAGCCGAAGTGCCACAGCACGGACAGCGCCATGAAGCTCGCGCCGCCCAACAGCAACCCGGCCTTGATGATCTGCACCCAGGTGGTGGCGGTCATGCCGCCGAACAGCACGTAGACCATCATGAGAGAGCCCACGATGACCACCGCGACCCAGTACTCCAGGCCGAACAGCAGCTTGATCAGCTGGCCCGCACCCACCATCTGCGCGATGAGGTAGAAGGCCACCACCACCAGCGTGCCCGAGGCTGCGAAGATGCGCACCGGTGCCTGCTTGAAGCGAAAGGCCGCCACGTCCGCAAAGGTGAACTTCCCCAGGTTGCGCAGCCGCTCGGCCATCAGGAAGGTGATGACTGGCCAGCCCACCAGGAAACCGATGGAATAGATGAGGCCGTCGTAGCCGGTAGCCATCACCGCGGCCGAGATGCCGAGAAACGAGGCCGCCGACATGTAGTCGCCCGCGATGGCCAGGCCGTTCTGAAAGCCAGTGATGCCGCCGCCGGCCGTGTAGAAGTCGGAGGCCGAGCGCGTGCGCGCTGCGGCCCACTTCGTGATGAAGAGCGTACCGAGCACAAACAGCGCGAACATGCCAATCGCCGTCCAGTTGGTGGGCTGGCGCTGCAGCTGACCGAGATCGGCGCCGGCGGCGAATGCGCTCGCCGACGTGGCACACAACGCGAGCATCGATGCCGCACGCAGGGGAAGGCAACGACGGTTTTTCACTTCTTCGCTCCCGATTGAACGGCCCTGGCCACAGCGTCGGACAGAGTGTCGAACTCGGCATTGGCGCGGCGCACGTAGTAGCCGGTGATGGCCACGGTGAAAAGGATTACGCCGAAGCCTATCGGCATGCCCAAGGTCATGACGCTGTCGCCAAAGCGCCGTGCGAGGAACTCCTTGTCGAAGGCCACGAGCAGCACGAAGCCGTAGTACACAAAGAGCATCAGCAATGCAAGCGACCAGCCGAAACGGTCGCGGCGCCGCTTGAGCTGCCTGTATTGAGGATGCGCGGCGATGCGCGCGACCAGATCGTCTTCCATGATGTCTCCATTGGTGCGGGTTAGTGCGGGTCAGCGCATTAAGTGCCGCCGCAGCGCGCCGAGGCTTGCGCTGGCGCAATCTTTGTGCCGCGGTACTGCGTCACGATGCGCTCACGCCTGCCCCATCCCTTCACATGCCTGCGTGCAAGCGCGGCTTCACGGCGGGTTCCCGCAACGCATGAAAGACCCGAGACATGAACGCTCCCGACCTGATGTCCAAGCTACCCAGCTATGCGCCGCCCGAAGCACTCGGCCGCAACGCGCATATTGCCGGGCGCGCCGCATACGACGCGCTGGTGGCCGAGGCCGAAGACGACTACCAGGGCTACTGGGCCCGGCTTGCCCGAGAGTTCGTCGGCTGGAGGACGCCCTTCACGAGCGTGCTCGACGAGAGCCGTGCACCCTTCTATCGATGGTTCGAGGACGGGACACTCAACGTCTCATGGAACTGCCTTGATCGCCAGGTAGCAGGCGGGCGCGGCGAGAAGACAGCCATCGTTTTTGAGACCGACGACGGCAAGGTCACCCACACCACCTATGCGCAGCTGCTGGCACAGACTTGCCGCTTGGCGAACGCGCTCAAGGCACGCGGCGTGAGCAAGGGCGATCGGGTCATCATCTACATGCCCATGTCGGTCGAAGGCGTCGTGGCGATGCAGGCTTGCGCCCGCTTGGGCGCGGTGCACTCGGTGGTGTTCGGCGGCTTCTCCGCGCACGCGCTGCGTGACCGCATCGCGGACACCGGCGCAGCCGTCGTCGTCACGGCCGACCAGCAGGTTCGCGCAGGCAAGCACCTCCCGCTGAAGGCGATGGTCGACGAGGCGATCGCGCTGGGTGGATGCGACGCCGTGCAGACAGTAATCGTCTACCGCCGCACCGGCGAGACTGTCGCATGGACCGCGCGCGACGTGTGGATGCACGAAGCCACGGCCACTCAGTCTGACAGCTGTGAACCCGCATGGGTGGGCGCGGAGCACCCGCTGTTCCTGCTCTACACCTCAGGCTCCACCGGCAAGCCCAAGGGCGTTCAGCACTGCAGTGGCGGCTACCTTCTGCATGCCGCGGTCACGACCCGATGGACCTTCGATCTGCATGACGACGACGTGTTCTGGTGCACAGCCGACATCGGATGGGTCACCGGCCACACCTACATCGCCTACGGGCCGCTGGCCATCGGTGCCACAGAGGTGATGTTCGAAGGCGTGCCGACCTACCCCGACGCCGGGCGCTTCTGGCAGATGATCGAACGACACAAGGTCACCGCGTTCTACACCGCGCCTACGGCGATCCGATCGCTCATCAAGGCGGCCGAAGGCAACGCTGCCGTGCACCCCGACCGCTACGACCTGCGCAGCCTGCGCGTGCTCGGTTCGGTAGGCGAACCGATCAATCCGGCGACGTGGGAGTGGTACCGCCTGCACGTGGGTGGCGGGCGCTGCCCCGTGCTAGACACCTGGTGGCAGACCGAGACAGGCGGCCACATGATCACGCCGCTGCCGGGCGCCACCGACCTGGTGCCAGGGTCGTGCACCCTGCCCTTTCCGGGGATCGCCGCAGCCATCGTCGACGAGACCGGCAACGACCTGCCCCACGGCGAGAGCGGTCTGCTGGTCATCAAGAAGCCGTGGCCTAGCATGATCCGCGCGGTGTGGCGTGACGACGCACGCTACCGCGCGAGCTACTACCCGTCGGAGCTGCGCGGCTACTACCTGGCCGGGGACGGCGCCACGCGTGATGCGCTCACGGGCTACTTCACCATCGGCGGGCGCATCGACGACGTGCTCAACGTGAGCGGCCACCGGATGGGCACCATGGAAATCGAGTCGGCGCTCGTGGCCTGCACCACACTAGTGGCGGAGGCGGCGGTGGTTGGACGGCCCGACGACACCACGGGAGAGGCGATCTGCGCGTTCGTGGTGCTCAAGCAGCCGCGACCCACGGGCGCTGAGGCAGACCGCTTGGCTGCAGAACTGCGCGTCTGGGTCGGGAAGGAAATCGGGCCCATTGCAAAGCCTCGCGACATCCGCTTTGCCGACAATCTGCCCAAGACGCGCAGTGGCAAGATCATGCGCCGGCTGCTGCGCTCGGTGGCCAAGGGCGAGGCGATCACGCAGGACATCTCCACGCTCGAGAACCCGGCCATTCTCGAGCAGCTCAGCGAAGCCCATTGAGGGCGCCGACCGCCCGGGCAGCATGACAGTCAAGCCTGCAACCGCCCATCCACCACCCTGATCGTGCGGTCGCAGCGTCCGGCCAGCGCCGGGTTGTGCGTGACGAAGAGAATCGCCATGCCGCGCGCCAGGTTGACCTTGCGCAGCAGTTCGAAGACGGCGTCGGCCGCCTGCGTGTCGAGGTTGCCCGTGGGTTCGTCCGCCAACAGCAGCGGCGGATCCATCGCGAGCGAACGCGCCACCGCCACCCGCTGCTGCTGGCCGCCGCTGAGCTCGGTGACCCGGCTGTCACGCCACCGCGCGAGGCCCACGCTATCGAGCAGCATGTCCGCGCGCTGCACCATGGGTTCCTTGAAGAAGCCGGCGTCTCCGAGCATCGGCATCATCACATTCTCCAATGCGCTGAAGCCGGCGAGCAGGTTGTGATACTGAAACACAAAGCCGATGTTGTGCCCACGCAGCCGCGTGAGCGCATGCTCGTCCAGTGTGCTGGTTTCCGCGCCCGCGATGCACAACGATCCGCTGCTGGGGCGGTCCAGCAGGCCGACGATGTTCAGCAGCGTGCTTTTGCCCGAGCCCGAAGGGCCCATCACTGCACAGAACTCGCCGCGCAGCAGTGTGAGGTCGATGCCATGCAGAACCTCGGTTTCGTTGGGCCGACCGAGGTTGAAGGCCTTGTGCACATTGCGCAGGCTGACCACCGGCTCAGCCACGGATTGCCACCACAGGGTCGAGACGCGCGGCACGCAATGCCGGTGCGAACGCCGCCGCAAGACCGGTGAGCGTGGCCAGCAGCAGCGACGCCAGGAACAGCCGCGGCTCGATTGGCAGCGGAAACAGCGGCGTGCCGTCGGGATTGAGCGCGTAGCGCTGCCACAGCAGCAACGCCACGAGACCGATGCACGAGCCGCAGGCGGCCCCCAGCAGCCCGAGCAGCCCGCCCTGCAGCAGGAACACGCGCAGAACCTGTCCGCGCGAAATACCCATGGCGCGCAGGATACCGATCTCGCGCGACTTCTGCACCACTGACACCACCAGTACGCTGGCTATTCCGAATGCCACCGACAGACCGACGAAGAAGCGGATGGTGGTGTTGGATGTCTTCTGCGCTTGCACAGCCGTGAAGAACTGTGCATTGGTCGCGATCCAGCTGTCGGCCTCAACGCCTGTGGCCGAACGAATGCGCAGGGCAACGGTTTCGGCCGCATAGATGTCCTTCACCGTGACCTCGATGCTCGACACACCGCCGACCAGTCCAAGAAGGCTTTGGGCGGTGCGCAACGCAACGTAGGTGGTGCGCTGGTTGGCCGCCTTGCTTCCCAGGTCCAACAGTCCTGTCACCATGAGCGTCTGGTCGCCGGCGCTGGCGGAGGACACCCGCAGCTTGTCGCCGATACCCACGCCCAGGTCGGAGGCCAGGTCGGTGCCGATCAGGATGTCGGCCGGCGTCAACCGCGTAGTGCCTCGCACCATCTTCTCAGGCAGCGCGACGATGCGGAAGTACGAGGCCGGATCGATGCCGATCACCGACACCGCGCGGCTGGCTGCGCCGCGGATCACCAACGCCGAGCCGCTGGCCGTGGCCGAGACCACCGCCACCTCAGGCATAGCGCGCACCTGGGTGACGAGCGACTGCCACTGGTCGATCGACTTCAGCCGCTGCAGCGGCGCCTGCACAACCGCCGCTTCCAGCAAGGCCGGGCCGCCAACGCCCAACGCGCGCGCCACCTCCTTTGGCGGCAGCAGCTGGATATGCGGTTGCGCCGTGAGCACGCGGCGGATGAAGTTAGACTGCAGCCCGGTCAGCAGGGCCGACATGAAAACAATCACCGCCACGCCGATCGAAATACCAGCGGCGATGAACAGCGTCTGCATGCGACCTTCGCGCAGGAAGCGCAGCGCCACGATCGCCTCGAACGGAAGCCAGCGGTTCACGGCACATCCGCTGGAGTGTCGGAGGGACTGACGACCGCGCGAATGCGCTCCCCGTCGTGCACGCTGGCCGTGCGTGAACCCACCACCAGTTGGCCGGCGGTCAGCCCTTCGAGCACCTCGCTGAAACCGGCGCCTCGCAGCCCAAGCCGCACAGGCTGGCGTCGTGCATGGCGCCCGTCGACCCTGAACACAAAGGGCCAGGCGCGATCCGCGTCATGCACCGCGTCGGATGCCACCAAGACGGCCTGTGGCCTGCGAGCGACCTGAATGTCGACCGACACAGTCATGTCTTGGCGCAGGTAGGGGGGTGGGTCGGGTACATCGAGCTTCATCTCGACCGAGCCGCGCTGCACGTCCACGCCAGGGTTGATGTATGCCAGCATCGCTATGAAGCGCCGGTCGGCGTAGGCGTCTGCAGAGGCTTGGGCCGGCTGCCCGAGCGCGAGCTGCCGCAGGTTCTTCTCGTCGATCAGAATCACCAGCTGGGTCTTTCCCACCGGCGAAAGCACCATCAACGCCTTGCCGGGCTGCACCACGTCGCCAGGCTCGACGGCCCGGTCGATCAGCGTGCCGTCGACCGGTGCGGCGATGGTGGCATACACCAGCCGCGAACGCGCGAGCGCCACACCTGCCACAGCCTGATCGAGCGCGGTGGCCGCTATCACGTAGTCGCTACCGCCGGCAAGCGCGCTGTCCCGCTGACTCCGGCTGGCGCGCAACTGGGATTCGGCCAGCGCCGCCGTCTTGCGCACGTCGTCAAGTGCGGCTTGTCCGACGAAGCCCTGGGCGTGCAGCTCGGCATTTCGGCGCAACTGGGCGCGCGCGTTTTCCAGGTTCACCTGTGCCTGGCGCACAGTCTGTTCCGCCACTGGCGCCTGCACCTCCCGCAACTGCCGCAGCCGCGCCCGGGCCTGCGCAACGGCCGCCTCGGCCTGTGCGAGCGCGGCGGCCCACTCCGCGCTCTCCAATTCAACAAGGACTTGGCCGGCACGCACGCCCTGTCCTTCAGCGACCGGCACACGCCTGACGGTGCCGATGAGTTGGGTGCCGATGCTCACGCGGTGTGGGGCCTCGACATGGCCACTGGCCACCACCGACTGCACGAAGTCTCTTCGCACCACCGTGCTCGCCGCCACGTGCGGACCCAGCAGCCACCGTGGCCCGAACCACAATGCACCGCTCAGCACAGCCACCAGCGCGAAAACAACGCGAAGGCGCGGCTTGACCACAGCCCACATACGATCCATGCGTGCGTCAGGCTTGGGCGGCAGTGCGCCGAGCTCAAGCGACGGCATCAGCAGCCACCAAGGATGCATTGGTGCGAGATTTCCGCACCAGCAGCACAGGCACGGGCGCGCGGCGCAGGACTTGTTCGGCATCGCCGCCGAGCAGCGTGCGCTGCTCACCGCCGCGCCCGTGCGTGCCGAGCACGATCAATTCGGCGGGCCAGGCGCGCGCCTGCTCCGTGACGATGTCCGCGACACGCGCCGCCATCATGGAAAAAAGCATTGTCTCCGCCCGTACGGCCGCTGCATTGGCGCGGTCCCTGCCCTGCCGCAGGATCTGCGCGCCGGCTTCCTCCATCTCCGTGACGAGGTCTGAGCCTTGGGCGTTGGGGCCGCAGATCCCATGCGCATATTTCAATTCGTTGACGACATGCAGAAGCCGCAAAGTGCTTTGGGTGAGCGCGCACAGCCTGATGGCTTCGTCCAGCCCGTGCAGCGAGGTGATGCTGCCGTCCAGCGGCACAAGGATGCGTACATACATGGTGGGCTTTGCATCAGGCGCTTGGCCTGGGAGTTGATGCGCGCCAGTCTGCTCGACTCGCACAGTCCTTACTTGACACGCATCAAGGTGCGAGTGAGTCCCTGCGATCTTGACCTGGCGCAAGGCGAAGACACACGACGAGCAGAAGAATGCCGTGGGAGCCCGTCGCGCCGATGTTGGTGCCAGGCAGTTCTGTATCCAAGTTCTCTAGGAGAGCGCCATGTCCCTGTACTCGCACATCCTTGTTCCGATCGACGGCAGCGCTACAGCCGAGCGTGGCCTGCGCGAAGCGATTGCGCTGGCGGAGCAATTAGGCAGCAAGCTGCGGCTGATCCACGTGATCGACGACTTCCCGATGCTGATGGAGATGTCCACCATCTCCAGCTTCGAGGGCAATCTGCACAAGATGCGCCAATACGGCGAATCGGTGCTCGCCAAGGGCTTGGCCCGGGCCTCGATGGCCGGCGTGGAGGCCGACACCGTTCTCAGCGAATCAACGCAGGGACGCGTGGCGGACGTGATCGTCGACGAGGCGGGTAAGCACAACTGCGACCTCGTCGTGATGGGTACCCATGGACGCCGAGGCTTCAGTCGCCTGGCACTCGGCAGCGATGCAGAGCGCGTGGTGCGAAGCAGCACCGTGCCCGTGTTGCTCGTGCGAAGCGAGGTCCAGTGAGGCACGCGCCGAGTCGCGTTGCACCGCGCTCCATCCCGCCTGCGGCGCTTTTGTGGCGGCCATCCGTCATTGATCCAATTTTCCTGATTACCTTTTCTCCTCAATCACCGAGAAAACCATGACCTCCGCGACAACAACAAGCCCCTCGACTCGCCGCGTTCACCGGCCCTTGCGAGGTGTTCGCACGATGCTTGCGCCGCTGGCATTCGCCCTCGGCGCAACCGCCTTCGCGTCGGCCGCTCTGGCGGCCGACTACACGGCCCCCGCTCAGCTGAGCCCGGCGCCGGGCGTTGCCCAGAAGACACGCGAGGCGGCAGCCCGTGCCGCCCGCGATGCGGAAAAGACCGCCCGCAAAGCGGTCGATGCTGCCCAGGCCGCTGCACAGAAAAGCAAGCTCGCGGCCGGGAAAATCTCCAAGGCATTGGCTGAAGGCATCCGCCACGCCGCGCAGAAAGCGGCCGAAGCCGCTACGCGGCTCGAGGAGAAGACCGCAGCGTCTTCAGCGCGGGCACTCGACGAGACCAAAGAAGCCGCGCATGCCGCCCAAGAGGAAAGCGCCAAGGCAGCGACCGCCGCAAGGGAGGCGTTGGCAAGGGCAGAGGATTCGGCGCGACATGCAGCGCAGTCGGGCAAGGACGAAGCCGAAAAAGCTGCGCAGGCCACGCGCGAGGCGCTCGACAAGGCACAAGAGGCCACGCGCAATGCCGCGCGTGCGACGGCGGACCTTTCCAAACGCACCTTGGAGGCGATGAAGCGAAGCGCCCAACCCGCCGACACGACGAAAAGGAAGTCGTAACAAGGAAATGCCTTGGACCTCACCCCGAGCGTTCCTGCACCTTCGCTGACCCGTGGCGCGCCTCGCTGGCTCGCGAACATCGAAGCTATCCCACCCGCATCACGCCAGCTTCAGGCGAACCCGTGGCCGAACTTCCTGGCAGGTCAGACCGACAAACCCGTGAAAGTGATGTTGGCCGACGAGAACATCGCGGTGCGCCGTGCGATCGCGAGCGAATTGGTATTGGACCCGCGGGTTTGCGTCGCTGGCGAGGCGGCCAGCATTCAGGAGGCCAAGCGCCTGCTGGCGCACAACCCGGTCGACGTGCTCATTCTGGACGTACGGATGGGAGGGGGCAAGGGCTTCGAACTCATCGAAAGCGCCAAGCGCGACGGCGCGGCACGAGAAGTCATCGTGCATTCGGCGCTGGAGGACGCCGACACGGTCCGTCGCGCGTTTTCCCTCGGAGCCTCCGGCTACCTCGTGAAGAACTGCTGGTTTCTGGACTTTGCAAGATCCGTGCTTCAAGTCGCCAACGGTGGCGCTGCCGTGTCGCCGAGCCTCGCCCGACGCATGCTGCTGCGCGCCAACCGTGACGATCGCGAATTGCATGCCAATGCAGCGAGCAGGCGAACACTCTCGAGACGTGAATGCGAGGTGTTGCGACTGGTGGCGATGGGGCATGTGACCCAGGACATCGCGCGCCGCTTGTCGATCAGCGCCCAAACCGTGGGCAGTCACATGAAAAACATCTGCAGCAAGCTGCAGGTGCACACCCGTGCGCACGCGGTGATCGCGGCCACGAAACTCGGTTTTCTCTAGCGTGCTGCTGCCCTGTTGATCCAGCGCAAGGCCCGATGCAGCGGGCCTCCTAAAGTGATCGAACGGTTTCCATCGAGGGCGTGCGGACACTCCCGTGAGCGCGTGGCATCCGACCTTTTTTAACTCATCCCCGCAAGGAGCTTCCATGAAATCAGACACCCAACTGCGCGACGACATTCAGGCTGAACTCAACTGGGACCCGGCGTTCAAGGCTTCGGACGTTGGCGTCATCGTCAAGGACGGCGTGGTGACGCTCACCGGCCATCTGGCCAGCCATGCGGAAAAATACGCCGTGGAACGAGCGGTGCAGCGCGTGCATGGCGTGAAGGCGACCGCCGTGGAACTCAAGGTCAAGCTGGCCTTCGACAACGAGCGCACCGACGCCGACATCGCGCTGGCCGTCGAGCGCGCGCTCGAGTGGAACGTGCTGGTGCCCAACGGCAAGATCCAGCCCCAGGTCGAAAGCGGCTGGGTCACCCTCCAGGGTGACGTCGAGTGGGGCTATCAGCGAAGCGCCGCTGAACGCGCGGTGCGCGACCTCATGGGCGTGACCGGCGTCTCCAACCTCGTGAAGGTGAAGCCCAAGCTCAGCGCCGCCGATGTGGAGAAAAAGATCCGCGGCGCCCTGTCGCGCCAGGTCGACCGCGAGGTCAACCAGTTCGCGATAGCGGTCGAGGGCTCTCAGGTCACGCTGCGCGGCACGGTCCATTCGTGGACCGAGCGCGATGCGGTGCAAGGCGCGGCCTGGGGCACGCCCGGGGTCTCGGTGGTGGTGAACGAGCTTCTCGTGGACCCCTGAGCGTGCGTGTCGCACTCGTCACCGGCGCCACTGCCGGCATCGGGGCGGCCACGGCCGAGGCGCTGCAGTCCGCGGGCTATCGCGTGGCAGCGAACTTCGCGAACCGCCCGGACATGGCGCAAGCCTTTACCGCGCGCACATCGATCCCGGCCTTCGGGTGGAACGTGGCGGACCACGCTGCCTGCGCGGCCGGCGTGGCGCGCGTCGAATCGCAGCTGGGTCCCGTGGAGGTGCTCGTCAACAATGCCGGAATCACCCGCGACGCCATGCTGCACAAGATGAGCGTCGCCCAGTGGCGCGAAGTGCTCGACGTGAATCTCGGCGGCTGCTTCAACATGTGCCGCGCGGTCATCGAGGGCATGCGGGAGCGGCGCTTTGGCCGCATCGTGACCATGGGCTCGGTCAACGGCCTATCGGGCCAGGCCGGACAGACCAACTACGCTGCGACGAAGGCAGGGCTCATCGGCTTCACCAAGTCGCTTGCACTCGAGGGAGCGTCGCGTGGCATCACAGCCAACGTGATCGCACCAGGCTACACCAGCACCGACATGGTCAGCGCGATCGATGCTCAGGTCATGGCGCATATTCTCGCGGGCATTCCCGCCGGCCGACTGGCGTTGCCGGAGGAAATCGCACGCTGCGTGGTGTTCCTCGTGGCCGATGCGTCAGGCTTCATCAACGGCGCGACGCTCAGCGTCAACGGCGCCAAGTACATGGCCTAGAAAGGGGCACAGGCCTGAAGGCCTTGCCCGATGTGATTGTCAGGGTCGATGCCTTGAGGCGTTCAGGCCTTTTTTGACCAGGCGCTGCACCAGCCTTTGGCGTTCACCGGTTTGCCGGCAAAAAGCGCGCAGCTGCCGGTAGCGTCGGCAGGTTTGGATTGCCAGAGCGTACAGCCATTGCACAGCTGACCGTTGTCGTGTTTCGGATACTTCCTGGCGTCGGCCCTGGATGAATCAGTCACGTAGCCCAGGGCCGCAGCCTGCGGGTCCTTCTCGTCAAGCGTCGCCTGCGCGAAGCTGTCGGTCATGGAGACGAAGCCGCCGGCGGCGGCCAGGGCGATCAGGAAGGTTCGGCGTTGTGCGCGCATTTTGGCTTTCGTGGGGTTGGGAACAGGTTTCATTTCAGCGCGCGGGCCAGAAAGCCCGGGCAGCGCACCAGGCAAGCGACGCGTGCGTCCTGCCCTTGTTGGGAGCCGTCGGTCAAGCCCGCGACGACCAGCATGGCGGTCGCCGCGAGAGTGATGCCCGCAAAGGCGAGGATCCACAGGATTCGGGTAGCGGCTGTTTTCATCGGGCATCTCCTGAGCGCCATTGTTCGGCGACGCTGCACCATGCTCCTTGCGCGGGATCAATCGCCGGTCGACTCATCGGACGGAACTTGGGTCCCGCTTTGAAGCGCTCCCTGGACATGCTGGGGCTGCGCGCCCTGCTGCGCCATGGCAAGCAACTGCGCCAGGGTTCGCTCGAGCGACAAGGTTCTCAGCAGCAGCTGCGCCAGACTCTTGCCGCACCACTGCGGTACCTCACCGAATGCAGCCCAGCGGTAGTTGTCCATCTCCGGGCGCAGCACGCCATGACGATCTGTGAACCGGCTGGTACAAACACAGCTTTGTGGGTCGAAACGCTCGGTCATGGTCGCGTACAGCTGCAGGTCCTTGCCGCGCCGGTAGGCAAAGCTGCCCAATGGCAGCAGCGTGTCCGGCGCCAGGCGCAAGCCGCATTCCTCGAAGGTTTCGCGTACGGCCGCCTGTCGACCGCTTTCCGCGCGACGCCCGCCGCCTTTGGGAATGTCCCACCACGGGCTGCCGCTCGCGTGACACAGCAGCAGTTCGGCATTCGCGTTGAAAACCAGCACACCGTAGCTGACGGAGTTCACGCCAGCGCCTCAGGGAGACTGCAAGGCGGACTGGGTGCCCGCGCGGCGCGGGGGCGCAATGGCCACGAAGTTGCGCGTGCTGCCCCGCATCACGAGCAGCGCCACGACGTTGCCGTCGCCAGCGGCGCGCAGCGCTGCGTCGAAAGCGGTCAGCCCCGACACGCTCGTGTCGTTGACCGCCAGCACGGCGTCGCCGAAGCGCAGGCCGGCCTGCTGTGCGGAACCGGAGGCGCTTTTCACGTAGAGGCCCGGATCCAGAGAGCCGATGCCCAGTGGACCCGTTCTCTCGGCGAGCTCGAGGCCCAAACGCGCCTCGTTCGCATCGCGCGCGACGCTCGGCGGCACCACGTCAAATGCGCTCGCCGCGACACTCACCTGCAGCGAGAGCGCCGCACGATGGCGCCAGACGCTCAGCACCAGCCGGCTCCCTGGGCGTGCCGAGGACACGCGGTCCTGAATGCCCGCATAACTCATGGGCGCCGTCGCCTCCACGGCAAGTACGACGTCGCCGCTGCGCAGTCCCGCGCGCTCTGCCGGACTACCGGGGTCGACACGCACGACCACGGCCCCCTGCGGCGTGCCCAGCCCGAACGCCGACGCCAACTCGGCGGTCACAGGCTGGGTGCGTGCGCCAAGATGGCCCCGCGTGACATGGCCGCTGGTTCGCAGCTCGTCCGCAATGCGCAGGGCCGTGTCGATCGGCAGGCTGAAAGACACGCCCAGGTATCCACCACTGGGCGAATAGATCATCGAATTCATGCCGACAACGTCCCCGCGTTCGTCGAACAGCGGTCCGCCGGAATTGCCAGGATTCAGCGCCACGTCCGTCTGTATCAGCGCCACGCCGTTGCCGCCGGGCATGTAGCGCGGATTGGCACTGACCACGCCAGCCGTCACGCTGCGCTCGAAGCCGAAGGGCGCGCCCATGGCGGCCACGCGCTCGCCGGGACAAAGGCGCGCGCTGCGGCCCGATGTCACGACCGGCAGGTCGACAGCCGCGATCTTCAACAGCGCCACGTCGGTGCGGCGGTCGACGCCGACAACCTCGGCTTCAAAGCGCCGTTGATCGACGGTGGAGACCGCGAAACGCTGGGCGCCGATCACTGCGTGCGCGCTGGTCAAGATGTAGCCGTCATTGCGAACGATGAACCCCGATGCCAAGCCGCGCCCGTCACGCTCCGCCCAGGAAGATGACGACCGCAGATCGCTGCCTTCACCCCCTGCGGCGGTGTCGCTCCAGTCCCCGTTCCACCCGCTGACCGCGATGCTCACCACCGCTGGCGCCTGGCGGGCCGCTGCCATGGCGAAATCGGGAGCACCCTGCGCCGCGGGGGGCAAGCGCTCCATGCATGCGCGGTCCTGCGCCCAACTCATTGGCGCAGCGCAGACAAACAGCACTCCCAACCCTGCCGCGGCGGCGGCGCGCATCGCGCTGTGCATGTCAACGCACCAGCAGTACGGGAACCGTGCAGGCAGCCAGCACCTTCGTGGCAACCGAGCCGAGCACCAGGTTGGCCAGCAGGCCGTGCCCGTGCGAACCCATGACCACCAAGTCGAAGCCGCCCTTCTGTGCGAAAGCGGAGATCTCGTCCGCCGGATGCCCGATCCGGTGCACGTACTCGGCGTTGAGGTGATTCCCGGCCAGCAGCGTTCGAACCGGCTCCAGCACCATGCGGGCGTCGTCGTCGTAGTACTGCCGCACCAGGCCGGGTTCCGCGAAGGCGGCTGCGCGATGCGGCACCGGCAGCACGGCGGTAAAGACGGTGAAGGCATGGCCCGCGCCGGACCATGCCTTGTGCGCGAGGAGGTAAGACAGCATGCGGGTCGTGCACTCGCTGCCGTCGACGGCCAGCAGGATCTTCATGGCGTTTCTTTCGTGAGTGGGGTTCGGCGATACCGAAATGGTGGCCGGGTGCGCTCCCTCGACGCTTGCGCCAGATCAAGGCTCGCAGCGGTGCACACCGCTAGATTGGCGGCTTGAACCGCAAAGGACTCGCCATGAGCAACAACATCCTAGTGATCGTCTATTCGAACACCGGCACGTCCCGCAGGGTCGCCGAGTTGCTTTGCAGCCAGCAGAACTGGCGCATGGCTGAAATTACGGAAACCCGTTCTCGCCTGGGCGCCTTGGGCACCCTGCGCTGCCTGCTCGACTCGCTGCTGCATCGCAAGCCGGCGGTGCGCTATGACGGCCCGCCACCCAGCGACTTCGACGCGGTGGTGCTGATCTCGCCCATCTGGGCGCTCAAGCTCTGTGGCCCGATGCGCGCCTTCGTTGCCAGTCGGCGCGATCTGTTTCACGATGTGGCGGTGCTCAGCGTCATGGGCGGCAGTGGCGCGCACCATGCGGCGGCCGAGATCGGCGACCTGCTCGGCCGCACGCCGATTCTGAGCTCCGCGGTAACGATGCGCGAGGTCGACGACGGCAGCTGCGCCGCCCGTCTTCAAGCCTTCGGTGCGGCGATTCGAAGCGCGGAAGATTCAAATGCCGTAGCGCGACCCGCGACGCTCTCGCCGCAGGCGAGCTGACACCAGGGTCTCTCGTCGTGGCAGAAATCTTCCTTTCCTCGGGACGGGCGCGTCGGGTCGTCGGATTGACCTACGCAATCATGTGCGCCGGTGTGCTTGCTGCATGCGCGGGACCTGGCTCAGCCTCGGGTGGTTCTTGCGGGGGCGACGGCGACGCCGTCGCGTCAATCCTTGCTGCGAGGCCGCAGTTCGACGCGGTGAACGCGCCTGCCGCCAGCCCCTCACCCACTTTCTCTTCCTTGATCGCGAGCCGCAGGGCTTGGGTGGTCGACATCAGCACACTGCGCATCGGCCGCGATGAAAGCACCGAGGGCATCGAGCTCGAGATCGCACCCGAGCACGACTTTGCTGATCGTCTCGCATGGCCACTTCCGGCCAACGTGCGCATCAGTCAGATCCGAGACCTCGCCTCAGGCGTCATCCTGAGTGCCGAGGGCCTGATCCTCACGAGCGCGCACGTTGTGATGAACATTGACGAGGCGCAGGTGCAGCTCGACGACGGACGCCGCTTCATCGCACACGTGGTCGGCGTGGACCGGCGCACCGACGTCGGCCTGCTGAAGATCGATGCCAGCGGCTTGCCGCACGCCGTGATCGGCGACTCGGACAGCGTGGCACCCGGCGATTGGGTGGCAGCCATCAGCTCGCCTTTCGGTTTCCACGGCAGTGTGACCGCTGGCGTGGTGAGCGCGATCGACCGCGTCATGGGCGGCGCAGGCGACATTCCCTTCATTCAAACCGACGTGGCCATCAACCCAGGCAGCTCGGGCAGCCCCTTGTTCAACAGCCGCGGCGAAGTCGTCGGCATCAATTCGATGATCTACAGCGGCAACGGTGGCTACATGGGCCTGTCGTTCGCGGTGCCGATCAACTTGACCATGCGCATCGCGCGCCAGTTGCAGTCCGACGGCAGGGTGCGGCGAGGCTATCTCGGCGCGGAATTCCAGGCGCTCACGCCGGCGCTGGCACAGTCGTTCGCACTGCCGGCGACCACGAACGGAGCCCTCGTCGTTCGTGTGGAAGACGCAAGCCCCGCCAAGTCTGCCGGGCTCGCGCAAGGCGACGCGCTGACCGCGATCGACGGCAAGCCGGTGAGCCACTACAGCGATCTGCCGCAGCGCATCGGGGGCCATGCGCCAGGCACCGTGGTGTCGCTCGAGGTATGGCACGGCGGCCACAAGCGCATGCTACGCACCCGCCTGTCGGAGCAACCTGCATCGACCGAGCGTCCCGCAGCCGTGAGCATCGAATGGAACGACGGCCTTGGCCTGAGCTTGGCCGAATTGAGCGTGCCGCTTCGCCGGCAGATGCGCGCGCAAGGCGGGCTGGTGGTGCGTGAGGCGGCCGGTCCCGCACGCAGCGAAGGCCTCCGAGAGGGCGATCTGATCATTGCGCTCAACACGATGCCCTTGGAACACGTCGACGACTTCCGGCGCGCTCTGGCGCAGGTTTCGCCAGGACGCACCGTCGCGCTGCTGGTCATGCGGGACGGTCGGCTGGCCTACGTGGCTGTGCAAGTGCCGCCGGCGTCATCCCAAACAGCGCCGGCCGTGCCCGGGTCTGCCGAGCATTCATCTTCCACAACCGAGCGAGCCAAACCATGAGCCACCTCACCGCCACCGACTGCATCGCACTGGGCCAACGGCTCGACCTCATGAAGCAGCAAACCCTGGACGAGCTTCGTCGCGAAGACCCAGTGCACGCGGCCATCACCGAACGCGACGGGCGCGAGGTCGCAGACCACGCGGACGAAGCGGAGGCCGAGCGCGCCGACGATGTGCGATTCGCCGAGTTCGACATCGACCGGGAACGACTCGCAGACATTGAGCGCGCTCAGCAGCGGATGGCCGAGGGTCGCTATGGCACCTGCGCGGCCTGCGGGGACGCCATCGCACGCGAACGGCTGCAGGCGCAGCCGACGGCCGCGCGCTGCTCTGCGTGCCAGGAGGCCGCAGAAAAGGCGTTGCGTCACGGTACCCCGCGGTGACGGTGACGGGCACGGCGGCAACGCCGCCGCCGCACCGTTGCGCGGTCGCGCGCTACGACGCGGGTCCCAGCCCCAAGGGCGCGGGTACCAAGTTGACAATGCGCGTGAAAAGTGCGTCGTATTCGAACTCCGGCGCGTGACCGGTCAGCGGATCGCGATTCTGCGAGAACGCTTCGTCGAGCTCGCGCCAATCGTCCTCTGCGAGCACCCGTTCGGCCAGCGGGAGGATCTCGCGCTCCTCCTGCGCCATGTGCTCCAGGTAGAAGTCGACGTACCGCCCCACCGCCTCTTCGAAGGCCTCTTGGCGCGGTTCGCCGAGCATCTCGAACGCGAGCAGTGCGTGCTCGACGTTGCGGATCTTGCGCTCGCCCCAGGCGTGGTCATTGTCGAGCTTGTCGATCAGCTCGCGCGACAGCGGTGTGCGCGCGCGCAGCTTGGGAAAGAGCAGCTCAGTCTCCTTGCGGTGATGGCGCTTCTCGGGAAACTCGTCCACGTAGAACAGCATCGCGCGCAGCAGCCCGAAGTCGGGCAGGGTGCGCTCGCGGCGGCACCGCTCGAGCAGCATGACAATGGAGCGCAGCATGGCCGCCAACGCAGCATGCTCTTGGCGAATGATACGAACGGCAACATGTGGGCTCATGAGGGGTCTTTCTTGGTACGCCCCGAGGTTGGCTCTGCGCCGGTCGCCACGGCTTGATCGAGATCAAGCCATGACGACCGCACGCTCCCGATACTGGCAGCACATCCACCCACTTCAGGAGGCCTCCATGTATCAGCGAATTCTTGTTCCCGTCGACGGCAGCTCCACCTCGAACCGGGGCCTGTCCGAAGCCATCCAGCTGGCGAAGATCACCGGCGGGCGGCTCCGGCTCGTTCACGTGATCGACGAACTCTCGTTCGCGCTCTCCATGGACGCCTATTCCGGGTACACGGGTGACTGGCTCAAGGAACTGCGCGCCAGCGCCACGACGCTCCTTGAAAAGGGCCGCGCACAGGCCGCCGCCGAGGGCGTGGCGGCGGACGTGGTGCTGTGCGATACCTTCAAGGGCACGGTGAATGACCAGGTCATCGCGCAGGCGGTGTCTTCACAGGCGCAGCTGATCGTCCTCGGCACGCACGGACGCCGCGGCCTCGGGCGCTGGGTGATGGGCAGCAGCGCAGAACACATCCTTCGCCTGTCGCCGGTGCCTGTGCTTCTGGTACGCGCGCCAGAGGAGCAAGCCAAGGCCGAGTTCGAGAGCTTCACCCTGCCCGTCGGCGAAGTCGCGAGCCAGTGAGTTGCTGCGCGCCGGGGCACGCGATCAATGCGCAACGAGCACCGGCATCGTCATCTGCGCGAACACCTGTTGCGTGACGCCGCCCAGGAAGCGCTCGCGCAGGCGCGAATGTCCGTAGGCGCCCATCACGAGCAGGTCCGCGTCCAGATCCACCGCGCGCGAGAGCAGCGCCTCGCCGATGTCCAGCGCCGTGATCTCCCGCTCAGCCCTGGCCCGGATGCCGTGCCGCTGCAAGAATTGCAGCGTATCAGCTAAAGCCAGGCGCCATGCTTGGGCCTCGACGTGCCGCGGCGCGTCGGAATACCGGTACGACGCCAATGTGACGCGCAAGGCGCATCTCAACGCCGGCAGAGCCGCGTGCAACGCCACGGCAGCCTCCCGCGAACCGTCCCAGCCGACCAGGATGCGTCGTGGCGGTCCCTCGAAGCGACCATCCGACGGCACGAGCAGCACCGGTCGCCCCACCTCCATCAACACGTGGGCGGGCAGCGCTCGTACCGAGGCGTCGCTGGCGCTCGGGCGATCGCTCTGCCCGAGCACGATCAGATCGCTTGCGCGGCCGTGCCGCACCACTGCGTCGCCCGTATCGCCATCCACCAACCGCACTTCGCAAGACAGGGGTCCTCCGACCGCGATGGCGGCACGGAACTCGCTGCTGATGGCCTCTGCGCGGCCGCGCAGGCAGTCTTGCGAGTCCGAGACAGGGCGGGCCATGGCGCCTGGAACCAAACCAGCGGAAGGCGTGCTGCCTTGAAAGCCCGTCGGGACCAGTCCGATCAAGTGCGCCCCGTACGCCCGCGCCCAGCCGATGGCCAGTGCAGAACACCGCGGCGTGCGCTCGGTACGGTCCAAGTGCACGAGGATGGTGGGGTATTGCATGAAACGGTCTCCGGAGGACGCGCGGCACTTCGCGCGAGGGGTGGGCGTCACGGTCATCTTCAGACGCGGCAAGCGCTGGCACGTTGACCTCGATCAATCCTGTGTTGCGTTTCGGCGGAATGCCCGGTTTCGACCCGGTCACTGCAGCTGCGCAAAAGTGCCGCCCAAGCAGCGACGCATGCGAGCCCACAGAACTTCCGCGCTTTTCTGGCGCAGCGCACAGTGCCCGGCAGGCCCTGCGTCAAGAACGCGGGGAGCACCCACGGGTTGATCCAGCGCAAAGCCCGTCGGCGTGCACGACCGAACAATGACAGCGTGCCCTGATCCGATCCCTGCCGCGGCTGGCTATCTCGCGTGGTCGATCGACAGCGCGCCCGCTCACATCGTTTCGCAGCGCAAAGGATTGCCATGAACTCCGATCTCCAACTCCGACATGAAGTGTTCGGCCAGCTCAACTGGGACCCGGCCGTGAACGCCAGCGACGTGGACGTACGCGTCAAGGACGGCGTCGTCACGCTGCGTGGCGAAGTCACCTGCGAAGCCCAGCGCGAAGCGGCGGAGCGTGCTGCCCGTCGCAGTGAAGGGCTGACCACACTGGTCAATCGGCTGACCGTGCGCGCGTCAAGGGAACTGGCGCGGGCGCCCACGACGCCGCAAACATGAGCGCGTGGCGCCTCAATGCGCCATGAGCACCGGAACGCCCGCCTGGGCCAGCATCTCGCGCGTCACGCCGCCGAGCGTGCGTTCTCGTGCGCGGCTGTGTCCGTAGCCTCCCATCACCACCGGGTCCGCCTGCAGCGACCGCGCACGCGCCACCAACCCGTCTGCGATGCGCCCGTCCGCGCGGTCGCACAGGGTCCGCGCGTCGATGCCGTGGCGCATGAGCCAATGCGTCGTCTGTGGGATGCACCAGCGACCGACGGTGTCCTGATCGTCGTCAGGGGGCATCGACACCAGCGTGACTTGCGCTGCTCGGCGCAGCAGCGGCAGCGCACCTCGCACCGCCATGGCCGCTTCACGGCTGCCGTCCCACGCGACCAAGACGCGCTGCCCCACGCAGGCGAAGTCCCCCGTGCGCGGAACGATGAGCACTGGGCGTCCCGAATGCAGCATGGCTTCTTCATGCATGTGTCGGGCCTTTCCAACCACGGTGGCTGCAGCATCCACTTGGCCGACGATTAGAAGGTCGCAGGCGCGGCCGTGCCCGAGCAATGCGTCGAGCGGCTCGCCGTCGACAAGGCACACGTCGAACGACGGGCAGCCAAGTTCCTTGATGCGGCACCTGAACACATGCGCGACGGTTTCGGCGCGCCGTCTCAGATGAAGCGATGCGGCCGCAATGAGGCGGTCTGCCGCGGCAATCGAGCCGACGCTGCTCCCCATGTCCACCAGCGCCGCGCCGTGTCCCACGCCGGTCGGCACAATCGCGCACAAGTGGCTGCCGTGCGCCTTCGCCAAGCGCGTGGCCAAGACGGTGCGCTGCTCGCAGCGCTCCGTGTGGTCGAGATGAACGGCGATGGTGGACAGCGTCATGGCATTGCCTCGCGCCCTGGAAGGATGAATTCGTCAGTCATGATGGTTGATGCCTTGGGCCCCGTGACCCGCTGCTGTGATGCTGCAGCCGCTCGCTGCGCGGCGCCTTGCGCAGGATCAACGTCGGCCCTACAAGACCGACTGCAAGAAGGCCGCTTCGGTTTAGACCACCTCCGGCCCCATTGAGCGGACATATCGCAGATCGAAAGAACCGGCACTGACAGCACCTCGATATTTAGTCACGCGTCAACCCGCGCAATTGCGCCGCTGCCGGGTCGCGCGTGCTACGCTCCCAGAAATCCCAGCCGCTCTCGTTACAAATGAATTCGGCACCCCACATCGCGGTTCTCGATGACGAAGTTGACATCACGCAACTCCTGGCTGGGTACCTGCAGGGACACGGATTTCGGGTGACCCAGTTGCACAACGGTGCAGCGCTCAGGTCGCTCATGGCCTGCGACCCCGCCGACCTTGTGCTGCTCGACCTCGGCCTGCCCGGCGAAGATGGCTTTTCCATCGCACGGTCCATGCGCGAAAGCTGGCGCTGTGGCCTCGTGATCGTCACCGGGCGGGGAGATCCGGTCGACAAGGTGGTCGGGCTCGAGTTGGGCGCCGACGACTACGTGACCAAACCCTTCGACCTGCGAGAACTGGTGGCGCGCGTGAAGGCGGTGCTTCGACGGCTCGCACCCACTGCTCCGTTGCTCGCCGTGCCCCCCTCCTCCTCACCCCAGCGGCTGCGCTTTGCCGGGTGGCAACTGGACACCGAATCGCGCTGCCTGCTGGATCGGCGCGGCCAAGACGTGCCGCTCACCAGCGGCGAATTCGATCTGCTGTGCGCCTTCGCGCGGCACCCCGGGCGCGTGCTGTCGCGCGACTTCCTGCTCGAGCAGACGCGCGGGCGCGAGGCCGCCCCCTTCGATCGCACGATCGACGTGCAGGTCGGGCGGCTGCGCAAGAAGATCGAGGCCGACGCGGACGATCCGCAGCTCATCAAGTCGGTGCGCGGCGCGGGCTACGTCCTCGTGCCTCCGGTCTCGCATGGTTGACGCGGCGCGCCACCTTGCCGCACTCTCGCTGCCTTCGGGCATCGAGGAAGGCAGCGTGTTCCGCTCGCTCTTCATCGCCTACCCCGACTCGCTGCTGCTGGTCGACCAGGCCGGCGCCATCATGTTGGCCAACCCCTCGGCCGCGGCGCTGCTGGGCTACGCCCCCGACGAGCTCGTGGGCCTGAACGTCGACGTGCTGGTGCCCGACAGCATCCGCCCGCGCCATGCCTCCTACCGCGAGGCCTACGGCCGCGCGCCGCGCCCGCGCCCCATGGGCTCGCACATGGAGCTGGTGGCCAAGCGCAGGGACGGCAGCGAAGTGATGGTGGAGATCGCGCTCAGTCCACTTCAGGACCACGGCCTGCCGTTCGTGGTGGCCGCGATCCGCGACATCGGCGCTTATCCTCGCGTCAGGCAAGCGCTGCAGCGTGCGCGCTACAGCGACCATCTCGCTCAATTGGGACGCTTGGCGGTCGACACACGCGACCTGAACGTGGTGCTCGAGCGAGTGCCGCACATCGCGGCGGCCGGCCTGGAAGTCGATGTCGCGATGGTGCTGCTGTTGGATCACAACAGGCTCGAATTCCGGGTAGCCAGCGGCATCGGCAACGTGACTGGCGAGGAAATCGGCGCGCACATTGCCAACCACCCTGACACGCAGGCCGGCTTCGTGCTGTCGCAGGGCCGTCCGGTGGTCATTGCCGACTATCGACATGAGGAACGTTTCAAGGTGCCGCCCTCCTATCTGGAGGCCGGCCTCGTCAGCGCGCTGGCGGTGCCGCTGTCGGACCGGGGCCGCGTGATCGGCATGTTGTCGGTGCGCTCCAGGGCGCCCAAGCGTTTTGGTGAAGAGGAGCGCCGCTTCCTCGAGCAGTTGTCCAATCTGCTGGCCACCAGCTTGCAGCGCGTGCAGACCGAAGAGGCGCTCGCGCATGCCCAAAGGCTGGAAAGCGTGGGCCAGCTCACCGGCGGCATTGCGCACGACTTCAACAACCTGCTCACCGTGATCCAGGGCAACCTGCAGGTGCTCGAGGAACTGCCCGCGCTCGCGCAGGACGCCTACGCGCAGCAGCTCGTGGCGGCCGCCATGCGCGCCAGCCGGCGCGGCGCGGAGCTCACCGGCAAGCTGCTGGCCTTCTCGCGGCGGCAGGTGCTGCAGCCCGGCGTGGTCGACATCCATGCGCTGCTGCATTCGCTGGCCGACATGCTGCGCCGCACGCTTGACCAGCGCATCCACATCGCGGTCGACACGGCGCCGGGTTGCCCGCCGGTGCTGGCCGACCCGGTGCAGCTCGAGTCGGCGCTGCTGAACATTGCTATCAACGCGCGCGACGCGATGCCCGAGGGCGGCACGCTGCACTTTCGCACCGAAGCTGGCACGGTGCTGCCTTCGACTTTGCGCACGTCGGGCATGGAGCCGAACGCTGAAGGCCGATTCGTCGCCATCTCCATCTCGGACACCGGCACGGGCATGACCGACGAGGTGAAGGAGCGCGTGTTCGAACCCTTCTTCACCACCAAGGCAGCGGGCCGCGGCACGGGCCTGGGCATGAGCACGGTGTACGGCTTCGTCAAGCAGTCGAAGGGCGCCGTGGCCGTCGACAGCCGGCTGGCCGTGGGGACCACGGTCACGCTGTACTTGCCGCAACTCCAAGAAGAAGAACGCGCTCCGGCGCCGGCGAGGGAAGCACCATCCAACGACGGCCCCATTCCGTTCGGCCTGCGTGTGATGCTGGTCGAGGACGATGCGGAAGTGCGCATGGTCGCGCAGAACTTCCTGGTTGCACTGGGCTGCAGCGTGGAGACCGCCACCACTGGCGAAGAGGCGCTGTCCGCAATGTCAGACTCCCGCGCCGGACCTTTCGATCTGCTGCTCAGTGACATTGCACTCGGCGCCGGCATGCGCGGCACCCAACTCGCAGCCGATGTGCAGCAGCGCTTTCCGCGCATCTCGGTCCTGCTGATGTCGGGATTTTCGTCGGAGCTTCTCGCCACTGACCGAGCCGTGTCTCAAAGCTGGGATTTGCTGCGCAAACCTTACACACGGACCCAACTGGCACGGGCCATCGCCAAGCTTTTGGCGGCCGGCCCGGGTATCTGATACTCAGTGCAGCAAGGCTGGCACGGGCGCAAGACAACGCTGCACGAAGGCCGACAAAGCACCCACATCGGGAATGTGCACGTCGCGGCGGCCCTTCTCGGCGAAGCCGATGACGTTGTCGCGCGCCAGCCGCGACAGCGCCCGGCTTACGCTCTCCAGCGTCATGCCCAGGTAGTTGCCGATTTCCGCGCGCGTCATGCGCAGCGTGATCTGGTCGGTGCGCATGCCGCGCTCTGCCAGTGATTCGGCCCAATAGCGCAAGAACTCAGCCACGCGCGCATCGGCCGGCAGCGTGCATACCGACATCAGCGAGTCGCGGTCGTTCGCAATCTCGCGGCTCATGGCCGCATGCAGCACGCGTAGTAGGGACGTACTTGTCATGCAAGCAGCTAGCAATGCGTCGTAAGACACGCTCCAGACTTCACCGGTGTCCATGGCCACGGCGTCGCAGACGTAATGCCCGCTGGCGATGCCGTCGAAGCCCAGCCAGTCACCGCGAAACTTCAAGCCCACCACTTGCTCGCGGCCGTCGGCCGCAAGGTTGACGAGCTTGAAGAAACCCGAGTTCAGGATGTACAGGTTACCGAAGCTCTCGCCGGCCTGGTAGATGGCGTCGCCCGCATGCACCATGCGGCGCTGCGGATGCAATTGCTCGCCCAACAGCTTGAGCTTGTCGGCAGTCTTCTCGATGGCGGTGGATTCGATCATCTGGAACTCCTTGGGCAGTCTTGGCGAAGCGTCGCGGTAGCCCCGATGCTAGGAAACCCAAGGCAACGCCGTGCCAATGCTCGGCAACGGTGGGTAACGCTCCGTGAATGATCTGTGTCCGGTGTGTATCAACAGGCGCGCCGCCGTCGCGCGGCCAATCCTGCTCGAAGCACGCGCAATTGATCCGCATCAAGATCCGCACATCTGCCGCGATTAGCCTCGTCGGTGTCACACATCTCCGCGCCATGCTTTCCCCATCCGAATCACAGAACCGTCAGGCTCAGCAGCCGCTGCCGCAGCAAGCCAGCGAACTGGCCACGCTGGCCCGACGGTTGCGGCAGTTCGCCCTCGCCGGCGCAACGCCAAAGCTGCTACAGGGCAAGAACATTGGCGTGCTGCGACAAGCGCAGGACAGCGAGGCTCCGCTTCTGCTGCTGCGTGCCGCGGCCGAACTGGGCGCCCGCGTGGCCACGATGCGCTGGAGCCTCTCTCAAGCCATCCGTCCCGACGAGGTGCAGCAGACTTCGCGCGTGCTGGGCCGCCTGTATGACGCCGTGGTCTGTCTGGGCATGGCGCCGGATCTCGTGCGCGAGGTCGAGCTCGCTGCAGGCATTCCCGTGTACGACGACATCGCCTGCGACGAGCATGCGTCCATGCGCTTGGTGCGCGGTTTGGACGAGGAGCTGCCAGGCGCTGACAACCGACGCTTCGTGCTGCAGGCACTGCTGGCGGAGCGGCTCGCCTGATCACGCCCGCTGCCTCGGACGCGTCGCTTGATCCAGCGCAAGGCACCCGCGCAGGCCCAGCCTACAGTCCACATGACTGTCCTGCCATCACAGCGAGGAAACGTCAATGAAGACCGACGCCCAATTGCGCAACGACATGCAGACCGAACTGGCATGGGAGCCTGCCGTCACATCGGGCGATGTGGACGTGATCGTCAAGAACGGCGTGGTCACGTTGATCGGCCACCTGCTCAGCCATGCCGAGAAATACGCTGTCGAGCGCGCCGTGCAACGCGTGCACGGCGTGAAGGCACTGGCCATCGAGATGGATGTCCAGTTGCCTTCGGGGCACGCGCGCACCGATGCCGAGATTGCGGCGGCCGCCGAGCGGGCACTGGAGTGGAACATGCTGATGGCCGGCGGCAAGGTACGCCCCACAGTGGACAGCGGCTGGCTCACGCTCGAGGGTGAAGTCAAATGGGAGTACCGGCGCAGCGCGGCCAAAAGCGCGGTGCGAACCCTGACGGGCGTGAGAGGCGTGTCCAACACCTTCAGGGTCACGCCCAAGGTCCGGACTGCCGATGTGGCGCGGCAGATCCATGATGCACCTTTTCGACAGGCCGACAGCGAATCACGACACATCGCCATCGCGCTCCAAGGTGCCCAGGTCACGCTCAGCGGCACCGTGCACTCCTGGGCGGAGCGCGGCGCCGTGCAGGATGCAGCATGGGCAGCGCCAGGTGTGGCGGTCGTGGTCAACGACCTGCGGGTCGAACATTGAGCAAGCATCATGCGCGCCATGATGCTGAGCGCCCCGTTGTTGCCGCTCGAGCTTGATCGACGCGCCATCCCGCAGCCCGGCCCCGGCGAGCTTCGCTTGCGGGTACTGGCCTGCGCGGTGTGCCGTACCGACTTGCACATCGTCGACGGCGAACTGCCCTTGCCTGTGCTGCCGATCGTACCGGGCCACGAGATCGTGGGTGTGGTCGAGGCGATCGGGGCCGGCGTGCAGGACCGGCACATCGGCGAGCGCGTCGGCGTGCCCTGGCTGGGACACACCTGCGGCTGCTGCGACTTCTGCCGGGAAGGCCGCGAGAACCTGTGCGATGCGCCGCGCTTCACCGGCTACCATCGCGACGGCGGCTTCGCGAGCCACGTGATCGCCGAGGCGATGTTCTGCTTTGCGCTGCCCTTTCCCGAACCCGATGCTGCGCAAATTGCACCGCTGCTGTGTGCGGGTCTGATCGGCTGGCGCAGCCTGAAGGCGGCCGGCGACGGCGCGGCACGCATTGGTCTGTACGGGTTCGGAGCCGCGGCACATCTGATGGCGCAGGTGGCCATTGCGCAGGGACGGGAGGTCTTCGCATTCACCCGCCCCGGCGACAACGCCGCGCAGACTTTTGCGCGCAGCCTCGGCGCGGCTTGGGCAGGCAACTCGGATGCACGAGCGCCGGTGTGCTTGGACGCCGCCATCATTTTCGCGCCCGCCGGCGAACTGGTGCCGGCTGCGCTGCGCGCCGTGAAAAAGGGGGGACGAGTGGTCTGCGGCGGCATCCACATGAGCGACATTCCATCATTCCCATACCGGCTGCTCTGGCAGGAGCGCAGCATCGTCTCCGTGGCCAACCTCACGCGCGCGGACGCCCACGATTTCCTCGATTTCGCACAGACGCATCCCCTGCAGGTGCACGTCAGGACCTACGCGCTCGAGCAGGCGAACGAGGCATTGGCCGACCTTCGCGCGGGCCGCGTCGAAGGCGCGGCGGTGCTTGTGCCCTGAGTCGGCGAGCGAGAGGACACTCAGAGTCCGAACGAGTCCCTGTAGTCGGGCACCGTGCACTGCCAGCGGTGCCGCTCCTCGATGGCGAGGCGAAGCGCATCGGCAGCCGCTGGCTCGCCGTGAGTCACGAACACACGCTTCGGCGATTTCTGCGCGTCCAGCCAGCCGAGCAACTGCTCACGGTCGGCGTGTGCCGACAGGCTCTCCAGGTTGATCACCTCCGCGCGGACCGGTACATAGGCACCGTGAATCTTCACCGAGGTGGCGCCGCCCACCAGTGCCGCACCACGGGTCCCCGCAGCCTGGAAGCCCGCGAAGAGAATCGTATTTCTCGCATCGGGCGCATAGGCCTTGAGATGGTGCAGGACCCGCCCACCTGTGGCCATGCCGCTGGCCGAGACGATGATCGAGGGGTACTTCAGCGAATTCAGACGCTTCGATTCCTCGACTGTGCGGACGATGACGGTTTCGGACTGCAGCGCAGCGCACTGCGTCTCGCTGAGCCGGTGCTCGTCCGGGTGCGCGCGAAAGATGTCGGTCACACCGGCGGCCATCGGACTGTTCAGGTAGACGGGCATGTCGGGAATGCGCCGGGCCGCCTTGAGCAGTTGTATGCAATGCAGCAGGGTCTGCGCACGTCCCACGGCGAAGGCAGGTATCACCACGACACCGCCGCGCGCCGCCGTGCGGCTGATCGCGCTCGCCAGCTCGCCGAGGGTGTCCGTGTCGGGGTGCAGACGGTCGCCATAGGTCGACTCGACGACCACGTAATCCGCCGGCTGCACTTTGTCGGGCGGCATCATCACGATGTCGTCGCTGCGGCCCAGGTCACCGGAAAACAGAATGCTGCCGCCGTCCCATTCCACGCGCAGGCTGCCCGCGCCCAGAATGTGGCCGGCGCGGCTCAGCCGCCACGACCAGCCGGGCCATGGCGTGGATGCCTCGTCGAATGGCAGCACTTCGAAGCGCTTGAGCGCCGCGCGAGCCTGCTGCTCCGTATACAGCGGCAGCGCCGGATTGTGGCGGGAATGGCCATGTCGGTTCGCGAAGTCGGCTTCTTCCTCCTGCAGATGGCCCGAGTCGGGCAGCAGCAGGCCACACAGCGCGCGCGTCGCGGCGGTGCAGAAGATCTTGCCCTTGAAACCGAGCTCTACCAGCCGCGGGACAAAGCCGCTGTGGTCCAGGTGCGCATGCGTGAGCAGCACCGCGTCGATGTGCGCGGCGTCCATCTGCAACGCTTCCCAGTTGCGCAGCCGCAGCTGCTTGAAGCCCTGGAACAAGCCGCAATCGACCAGCAGGCGGCGGCCCGCGTGCGTCAGCAGGTACTTCGAGCCGGTGACTGTTCCCGTGGCCCCGAGAAAATCGATGCGCATGGCGGCCTCGCTCAGTGGGACATCAGAACCGGCAGCGTCATCGATGCCAGCATCGATTGCGTCGCGCCGCCGAGCACCCACTCGCGCGCACGGCTGTGGCCATAGCAACCCATCACCATCAGGTCGGCTCCGAGGTCGCAAGCCAGCGACAGAAGGCGCCCGGCGACATCACCCTCCTGCCTGTCGTCGGCATGCAGCGTCGGCTCTGGGCTGCCGTGGGCGCGCAGGTAGTCGCGCAGCCCCTCCAGCGCAGGCTGCGCGCCTTCGCCGTACGACACCAGGTGCACCCGCGCGGCGGCGCGCAGCCAAGGCAGCGATGCCGTCACCGCGCGCGCGGACTCGCGCGTTTCCTTCCACGCGACCAGCACCGTGCGACCGATCTGACCGAATTGCCCGGCATAAGGCAACACCAGGGCAGGCCGGCCGCTCTCCACCAACACGCTGGTGAGAAAGTCACCCGGCAGCTCGGCGTCGTACGGGTCATCGCGGTCGCGCTGGCCCATGATCATCAGATCCGCGTACAACCCCTGCCGTGCGAAGCTCCAGGGGGCATCGGCCATCGGCTCCATCCACCGCATGCGCCGCGAGCCCAGGCTCTGTTCAAGGAATGCGGCATGCATCTTGTCACGTGCGTCCTTGTCGAGCGCCTGCATGATTGTCACCGCCTGCGCGGCCCCCTCCAATGCAAAGGGATAGCGCATGAGCGACGTCAGCGTGCACGGCAGGACCGTGACCTCCGCGTCGAAGGCTTCGGCCATCCGGCGCGCCAGCTTCAGGCGTTGCGTGGATCGCGGCGAACTGTCGAGGTGAAGCAGGATGGATTTTGGGCTTTGCATGACAACGCTCCTCAAGGAAAAGAGTTCGATGAAGCCACCTTAAGGCGCCGCCATCCCTCATGGCTTGCGCTGCATCAACCGCAACTCGTCGGCGGTAAGCGCACGAAGGTTGACGACGCGCAAGGCGGCGCCCCCGGCGCGTCGTAGGCTTGAGCCATTCACCGCCCCAACTCGGGGCCCAGAGGAATCATCCATGACCGCCTTTTCCAGCGCCTGCATTGTCGGCAGCGGCATCGGTGCGCTCAGTGCAGCCGTGCTGCTGATCCGCGACGCCGGCATGCACGGCTCGCGCATCCGGATCCTCGAGGAGGCGGCACTGCCCGGCGGTGCACTTGACGCCACGGGCAACGCCGCGCAGGGCTACGTCACGCGCGGCGGACGCATGTTCACGGACGAGACCTACACCTGCCTGTGGAATGTGCTCGACAGCATTCCTTCGTTGACCACGCCGTCGCGCTCCGTACGCGAGGAAGTGCGGGCCTTCAACCTCGAGTTGCGCTCCGACGCACGCGCGCGCCTGATCGACCGCCATCACCGCATCCTGGATGCCAGCGACCTGGGCTTCGACTTGCAGGACCGACTTGAGGTGATGCGGCTGCTGGCCACGCCCGAGCGTGCCCTCGGTGCGCGCCGCATCGCGGAGTGCTTCTCGCCGCACTTTCTGGAAACCAACTTCTGGACCATGTGGCGCACCACCTTTGCGTTTCAGAACTGGCACAGCGCGATTGAACTCAAACGCTACATGCTGCGCTTTTTGCAGGAACTGCCGCGCATCCACACGCTGGGCGGGGTTCGCCGAACCGAGCTCAACCAGTACGACACCATCGTGCGTCCCATGGTGAGGTGGTTGCTTGCGCACGGCGTGCAATTCGAGTACGGCACTCGGGTGGTCGATGTGGAGTTTGCCGAGTCTGGCGACGGCCTGAAACTGCAGGCGCTGCGCTGCATGCGCGCCGGCCAGACGTCTGTGGTGCGGCTGTCCCAGGACGAGTGCGCGCTGCTCACGCTGGGCTCCATGACCGCCGACTCGCGCAACGGCAATGACCACCAGGCGCCCGAACTCGTGCGCGACCAGCGCGACGGCGCGTGGACGCTATGGAAAAACCTGGCGCGCAAGGCGCCCGGCCTGGGCCGTCCCGAGGTCTTCTGCGGCAACGTGGAGGAGACCAAGTGGGAGTCGTTCACGCTCACCATGCGCAGTGCGCTGCTGATGCAGCGCATCCAGGCCTTCTCGGGCAACGCACCGGGCACCGGTGGCCTGATGACCTTCAAGGACTCGAGCTGGCTGATGTCCATCGTGGTGCCGCACCCCCCGCACTTCGACGCCCAGCCGGGCAGTGTGTACACGCTCTGGGGCTACGGGTTGCTGCTCGAGACGCAGGGCAACTTCATCAACCAGACGCTGGCGCAGGCCAGCGGCCAAGAGATACTGAGCGAACTCATCCACCACCTGGGCTTCGAGGACATCCTCGACGAGGTACGGCGCACCACGACCGTCGTGCCGGTGATGATGCCGTATATCACCAGCGAGTTCCAGCGCCGCACGTTCACGGACCGACCGAGCGTGATTCCGCCCGGGGCGAAGAACTTCGCCTTGCTCGGCCAGTACGTGGAGATCCCGGACGATGTCGTCTTCACGGTGGAGTATTCGGTGCGCGGCGCGATGCATGGTGTCTACGGGCTCATGGACCTGAAGATGGACGTGCCGCCCATCTACCACGGCATCTCCGACCCCAAAATCGCGCTCGCAAGTCTGCGAACACTGGTGCACTGACGCGATAGTTGATCCATCTCAATCCCCCGAGACTGCGCAACGCGCAGCATGACTTGCGCCCCTTTTTTCGGACGCGTCAAGGAGAATCGAATGGGCTTCCTCTCGAACAACGTCGGTGCCGCTGACCGCACCTTGCGCATCGGTGTCGGTGCGCTTTTGATCCTGCTCGCCGGCATGGGCTACGTCGGCTGGTGGGGCTACCTCGGCCTCATTCCCCTCCTGACCGGTGCGATGGGAAGTTGCCCCCTGTATTCACTTTTCGGCTTCAGTTCCTGCCCTCGCAGCGGGCACTGATGGCGTGCGGGCAATTACCATGTCAGCATCTCAATGGCTCGGCATCGGGCTTCTCGCGCTGCTGCTCGGCGGGGGCGCGTGGTTGGCATTCAACCTGTTGATCTTTTGGCTCACACTCGACTGAGCCTTGCATGCCAGGATGCGACGCCATGTGCATGAGTCTGCTGAAGAGCCTCGCAGCAACCCCGCTGCCCCGCGTGGAGCCCGACCAGGCGCTGGTCGACAGGCTGCGCCTGCTCGAGGCGGCCGGACACATCCGGGTGCTCATCCCGCCGCCCCACGTCGACTGCGGCAGTTGCATGCGCCAGGACACGGCCACCGTGCTGGAGATCACCCCGCACGGCTGGGCCGCGCTGCGCACGGGTATCCTGGATGAAAAGAATGCACTGCCGATCGGCCCGCTCACACGCGGGCGCGCCAGCACGGCGCTCGATGTTGCCCGGTTGGCGGTTCGGTTCAACGGCACCAGGCGTCGATCTGGCGGCTGATGTCCGACCAGAGGGCGTGCAGCGCCACCGCCGCGAGCAGGATGCCTGCCAACCTCGCACCCCATCTCTGGTGCCTGCCGAGCCCGCTCCAGTGCAGCAGCCGCCAGAGCCATGGCGCCAGCCACATCGACAGCGCACTGCCCATCGCGAACAAAGCCATCGCCATGGCCCCCTGAAGCGGTCCGTCGCCCAGGCTGGCGAGCATCAGGGCCGAATACAGCAGCCCGCAGGGCATGGCGACCCAAAGCACACCGGTGGCCAACAGGCCCGCAAGCGAGACCCCGCTCACCGGACGCAGCCGCGCCTCGAGCAGCCGGCCCGCGCGCTGCGCCCACAAGGGCTGCCTGCCGGTGGCGGCCAGCACCGCCCCCCAAACGAACACGAGAACATGCAGCAGCACCCAAAGCGGGCGCAGCGCCGCGACGTGGGTACTGGCCTGCGCCAGGCTGTCGACACTGGCAGCGGCCACGGCGCCCGCAATGGCGTAGCTGGCGATGCGCCCTATGTGAAAGACGGCGGATGGCACCGCCGGCATGGCCACCCCCCCGTTCGGTGCCGAAGACGCGGCCGGCACGATGCGGATCACTGCCGCCGACACTGCACCGCACATGGCCACGCAGTGCGGTCCACCCACCAGCCCCATGATCAGCGCGGCACCGGCAAAAGCGCCCTGCATGCTCAGACCACGTGCGAGAAGCGCGTGCCACTGGCATGGCAGTACTTGTCGAACACCATCGCCACCACACGCACGAGGAACCAGCCCTGCGGCGTGACCTCGATGTGGTGATCGGACAGGCGCACCAGTCCTTTCGCAACGAGCGGGCCGAGCGCGGCGAACTCCGGGGCAAAGCGGTTGCGAAAGTCGATCGCGTGCGCCTGCCCCATCGCGTCGAAGTCCACACGGCCGTGGCACATCAGGGCCATGATCACGTCGCGCCGAAGCAGGTCGTCGCGCGACAAAGAGAGCCCTCGCACCACCGGTAAGCGGTGCTGGTCGAGCAGGTCGTAGTACAGCTCCAGCGACTTGGCGTTCTGGCTGTAGGTGGCGCCCACGCGGCCGATGGCCGACACCCCCAGGGCGAGCAGATCGCCGTCGGGCTGCGTGCTGTAGCCTTGGAAATCGCGGTGAAGACGCCCGCGGCGTTTGGCAATGGCCAGCGCATCGCCGGGCAGCGCGAAATGATCCATGCCGATGTACACATAGCCTGCGCCGCCCAGCACTTGGATGGCGCGCGCCAACATGCGCACCCTCGCGGGCGCGTCGGGCAAGTCTTCGGCGAGGATTCTCCGCTGAGACTTGAAGCGCTCCGGCAGGTGGGCGTAGGCATAGAGCGCGATGCGGTCAGGGCGCAAGGCGCTCACCTGGGCAAGCGTGCGCTCGAACGACGCGTCGTTCTGGCGCGGCAGCCCGTAGATCAGGTCGACGTTGACTGATTCGAACCCCAGCGACCGTGCGGCGTCCATCAGCTCGAACACCTGGGAGGCAGGCTGTATGCGGTGCACCGCGCGCTGAACGTCGGGGTCGAAGTCCTGCACACCGAAGCTCAAACGGTTGAACCCCAGCGCGGAGAGGTGCGCCAGCCTCTGCGCGTCGACCGTGCGCGGATCGATCTCGATGGACTGCTCCGCGCCGGCCGCGAAAGTGAAGCTGTCGCGCAGCATGGACAGCAGCGCATCCAGCTCCGCGTCGTCAAGGAAGGTGGGTGATCCACCGCCCAGGTGCAATTGACTCACGGCAGCGCCAGGCTCCAACTGCGCCGCCAGCAGTTGCGCTTCGCGCGCCAGGTAGTTCAGGTAGTGGCTTGCCTTCTCGCGGTGGCGCGTGACGACCTTGTTGCAGGCGCAGTAGTAGCACAGCGACTCGCAAAACGGGATGTGCACGTACATCGACAGCGGCGCGGACTGCGTGCCGTCCTCGCGTCGCAGGCGCATCGCCCGAGCTTGGTCGTCCGGGCCGAAGGCCTCGACGAACCGGTCGGCCGTGGGGTACGAGGTGTAGCGTGGTCCGGCCACACCGAACTCGCTCAGCAGCTCTGTCGGCAGCGTCAACGCGGTGGGATCGGGTTGGATTGCGCAATGCATGTCGGTGGTCTTCAGGTCGGAGGCGTCCCGATCGGGCGTGCCTGCACTGTGCCTTGGGCGCGCGGTGGGGCGCTTGATCTGCGTCAACCCGTGCGTGCGTCGCCGGGTGCCGGGGCGTCTTCATCGGCGTTCGGCTCGGCCAGCAGCGCGGTGAAGGCGCTCGACGCGGCTGCCATCAGCCAGAACACAAAGAACGAACCGGTGTAGATGCCCTGGCGCGACATGTGCAGCGCACCGGCCCCGCAGTAAACGTTGACCGGGTCGACCAACGCGAACACCAGCACCTCCATGCCACAGGCCACCAAGAATGACGGCCACAGGATCCCCATGACCTGGCGCTGCCAGTTCATGGCAAGTTCCTCCTCACAGGCATTGCGGGCGCCGGGAGGTCATCGACCGGCGTCGTCGAGTGGTTGCGCCCGGTGAGCGCGGGCATGAACCTCTTGTCGCCCAGCGTCTTGTTGATCTCAAGGCCTTCGCGGTAATAGTCCTGAGACACCAGCGCGTCCGGCCGGCTCCATGCCAACCAGAAGGTCACGACGCTCGCGACCACCACCACGGTCGGCCCGCCTATCACCATCCATAGCAGCGGATAGCGCCACCATGCCAGCGCGGGCGGTTCATTTGCATCTGATCCCGTGACAGTTGACGTTGTTGCATTCATGTAGCTCACCTGTTCAGCGCGGCACCAGAAAGACCGCTTTTTCGGAGATCTGCGCCCCGTCACCCGACTGCCGGATGTCGAAGTGCACCGTGTGCGAGCCTGCAGGCGCAGCGCCGTAGGGCATCTGCAGACGCACCGCCACCCAGCGCGACTGCGCGGCATCAACCGTCACTTGCGGCTCGGACGCCACAGCCAGACCGTCAAGACCGTGCGCGGAGATCTCGTAGCGCTGCGCCTGCTCGGTCGCGTTCATGACCTGCAGGCGATAAACATTCTCCAACCGCCCACCTTCCGCCAGACGTGCGAGCGAGGCCCGGTCGCGCACTACGTCCACCTTGAACGGCGTGCGTGTCACCAAGCTTGCGACTACGCCACAGACCAGAAGCATCAGCAGGGCCGTATAGATCACCACGCGCGGGCGCAGCACGCGGCGCACCAACTGGCGTCGTGTCCAGCCGCCTTCCATGGCGCTTTGCGTGTCGTAGCGGATCAGGCGCGGGGCATAGGCCATCTTGCGCATGACCGTATCGCAGGCATCCACGCACAGGCCGCAGCCAATGCACTCGTATTGGAGCCCCTTGCGGATGTCGATGCCCGTCGGGCACACCTGCACGCACAGCCCACAGTCGATGCAGTCGCCCAGGCCCTTGGCGCGCGCGTCGACACTCTTGCCTCGTGGTGCACGCGGCTCGCCGCGCTGCGCGTCGTAGCTCACGATGAGTGTGTCGCGGTCGAACATCGCACTCTGGAAGCGCGCATACGGGCACATGTACTTGCACACCTGCTCGCGCATGAAGCCGGCATTTCCGTATGTTGCGAAGCCGTAAAAGAAGACCCAGAAGACTTCCCACGAACCCATCTGCGTCTGCAGGAAGGCCATGCCCAGTTCGCGGATGGGTGTGAAGTAGCCTACGAATGTGAAGCCTGTCCAAAGCGCAATACCGATCCAGAGGATGTGCTTCGTCCACTTTTTCACAAGTTTCTCAAGCGACATCGGGTCCGCGTCCAGCCGTATGCGCGCCGTGCGGTTGCCTTCGATCCTGTGCTCGACCCACATGAAGATCTCGGTGTAGACCGTCTGCGGGCACGCATAGCCGCACCACAGGCGCCCGGCCACCGTCGTGAACAAGAACAGCGACATCGCGCTGATCACCAGCAGCCCTGAGAGGTAGATAAGGTCCTGCGGGTACAGCACCAGCCCAAAGATGTAGAAGCGCCGTGCGGAAAGGTCGAACAGCACCATCTGCCGCTCGCCCCACTGCACCCACGGCAGGCCATAGAACACCAGCTGCGTGAGAAATACCATGGCCCAACGCCAGCGCGCGAACAGGCCCCGTACGGTGCGCGGGTAAACCTTCTGGGTGGCCTCGTACAGACCATTTTCCTGCGTAGGCGGCGCGCTCGCGATGGGAACGATCTTGCGAGTCATGGCTTCTCGGGCGTCAAGGCGACTTCGCCGCCGGCGCTGCACTGGTCGCGGCCACCGGCGAGGCCGCCGGCGGCTGGTTGTTCGAGAATCCCCAGACATACGAGGCCAGCAACTTGATCTGCGCTTCCGTCAAGCGGCCTTGCTGCGCGGGCATCTCGTTGTGTTTTCCTTCGTTGATCATCTGGACGATTGCGCCCTCGCCGTAGCCATGCAGCCAGATCTTGTCGCTCAGGTTGGGTGCGCCCATGGCTTGGTTGCCCACGCCCCCGATGCCGTGGCACGCCGCGCAGGCCGTGAACTTCGACTTGCCCAGCCCGGCGCGCAGCGAGTCGTGCGGCTCGCCCGACAGGCTCAGGACGTAGTTGGCAACGTTCTTCACGTCGTCCTGCGTGCCCACAGCGGCAGCCATGGGAGGCATCGTTGCGGTGCGGCCTTTGGTGATGGTCTCGACGATCTTCTCGGGCGTGCCACCGTGCAGCCAGTCGTTGTCTGTGAGGTTGGGAAACCCCTTGTTGCCGCGCGCGTCGGAGCCGTGGCATTGCGCGCAGTTGTTCATGAACAGGCGCTCGCCGATGCCTTTGGCCTGCGCGTCGCGCGCGATGTCCTCCACGGGCATGGCGGCGAAGCGCTCGTACACCGGGCCGAGCTCTCGCGTGGCCGTAGCCACCTCGGCGTCGTATTCAGTGCGCGAACTCCAGCCCGAGTTGCCAGGGTAGCTGCCCAGACCCGGGAAGATCGCGAGATAGCCGAGACCGAACACGATCGTCAGCACGAAGAGTCCCACCCACCACAGGGGCAGCGGGTTGTTGGCTTCGCGCAGGTCGCCGTCCCACACGTGACCGGTGGTGTTGTCCGCGTCGGACGCCACGCGCTTGCGAGCGGTGAGCCACAGCAGCAGCACGCAGGCTGCAATGCTCAGCAGCGACACCACGGCGACATAGCCCGACCAGAAATGGTTGATGAAATCGCTCATCGGTATTCTCCGTTCAGTCCTGCTCGAACGGCAGTTGCGCCGCTTCCTGGAAGCCCTTGGCGTTGCGCCTCGCGTAGGCCCACACGACGATCCCGATGAAGAGGCCGAAGCACACGACGGTCGCGCCGACACGCAGGGTGGTGAGGTCGATCATTTGCAGGGCCCTTTCTTACTTGAGCGCCAGGCCCAGCGATTGCAGGTAGGCCACGGTGGCCTCCATCTCGGTCTTGCCCTTTACGCCCTCGGCGGCTTTGGCGATTTCGTCGTCGGTATAGGGCACGCCGACCCTTCGCAGCGCACGCATGTGTCTGGGCATGGCCTCAGCGTCGACGGTGTTCTTCTCGAGCCACGAATAGGCCGGCATATTCGATTCGGGCACCAGATCGCGCGGGTTGTTCAGGTGGATGCGGTGCCACTCATCGCTGTACTTTCCGCCCACGCGATGCAGGTCGGGGCCGGTGCGCTTGCTGCCCCACTGGAACGGATGATCGTAGACAAACTCCCCGGCCACCGAGTAGTGGCCGTAGCGCAGCGTCTCCGAGCGAAACGGGCGGATCATCTGCGAGTGGCAGTTGTAGCAACCCTCGCGCAGGTAGATGTCGCGTCCCGCCAGCTGAAGCGGCGTGAGCGGCTTGACACCCTGTACCGCTTCGGTGGTCGACTTCTGGAAGAAGAGCGGCACGATCTCCACGAGGCCGCCAACGGCCACGACGATCAGGATCAGCACGATCATCAGCAAGTTGTTGGTCTCGACCTTCTCGTGGCTGAAACCCGGGGACTTCGGTGTGTTGGAATTCATCGTGCTTCCTCAGGCGTGGGCCAGTGCGGGCTGCGGGATCTCGGCGCGCGCCGACTGGCCCGAGATGACTGTCATCCAAACGTTCCAAGCCATCAGCAGCATCCCCGAGAGGTAAAGCAGCCCGCCCAGCAGCCGAACGACGTAGAACGGAAAAGTCGCCTTCACGCTCTCCACGAAGGTGTAGGTCAGCGTCCCGTCGGGGTTGATGGCGCGCCACATGAGGCCCTGCATGACGCCGGCGATCCACATCGCGGCGATGTACAGCACGATGCCTACGGTGGCGATCCAGAAGTGCGCCTCGATGGCCTTCACGCTATACATGGTGTTGCGCCCGTACATGCGCGGAATCAGGTAGTACAGCGAACCCATGGTGATGAATCCGACCCAGCCGAGTGCGCCGGAGTGCACGTGCCCGATGGTCCAGTCCGTGTAGTGGCTCAGGGCGTTGACGGTCTTGATGGACATCATCGGTCCCTCGAAGGTCGACATGCCATAGAACGACAGCGCCACAATCAGGAAGCGCAGGATGGGGTCGGTGCGCAGCTTGTGCCAAGCGCCCGAGAGCGTCATCACGCCGTTGATCATGCCGCCCCAGCTCGGAGCCAGCAGAATGAGCGAGAACACCATGCCCAGCGACTGCGTCCAGTCGGGCAGCGCCGTGTAGTGCAGGTGGTGCGGGCCAGCCCACATGTAGGTGAAGATCAGCGCCCAGAAGTGCACGATCGACAGCCGGTATGAATACACCGGACGGCCCGCCTGTTTCGGGATGTAGTAATACATCATTCCCAGGAAGCCGGCCGTGAGGAAGAAGCCCACCGCGTTGTGGCCGTACCACCACTGCACCATTGCGTCCTGCACGCCGGCATAGGCCGAGTAGCTCTTCATCCAGCCCGCTGGGATTTCGGCGCTGTTGACGATGTGCAGCAGCGCCACCGCGATGATGAACGCGCCGTAGAACCAGTTGGCCACGTAGATGTGGCGCACGCGGCGAATGCCGATGGTGCCGAAGAACACGACGGCATAGGCCACCCAGACCACAGCGATCAGCAGGTCGATCGGCCATTCGAGCTCGGCATACTCCTTGCCGCTCGTGTAACCCAAGGGCAGGCTGATGGCAGCCGAGACGATCACCAGTTGCCAGCCCCAGAATACGAACGAGGCCAGCGCCGGCGCGAACAGCCGCACCTGGCAGGTCCGCTGAACGACATGGAAGCTGGTGGCCATCAACGCGCAGCCGCCGAAAGCGAAGATCACCGCATTGGTGTGCAACGGGCGCAGCCTGCCGTAGCTCAGCCAGGGAATGCCGAGGTTGAGCTCCGGCCAGGTCAGCTGCGACGCGATGATCACGCCGACCAGCATGCCCACCACCCCCCAGACCACGGACATGAGGGCGAACTGCCGCACGACGGTGTCGTCGTAGCTCGCGGCAGGCGGATTTGTTGTTTGCATCGTGTTGCCCTCGAATGATTCGGGGCAGTGTCCCCGGCCGTGTCACCGAGGGGGTTGATGCAGATCAATCGTTGCGCAGGATGCGATCGCCTTCGATCTCGACGTTCTCGAACTGCCCACGTTCGATGGCCCACCACAGCCCGCCCAGGATGGCGAGCACCAGCACCACCGACAGCGGAATGAGCAGGAAGAGGATGTCCATCAGCTTGCAGCCTCGGTCGCACCTGCAGCCGGTGCGGCCAGCCGCACCGCGTTCAGCACCACCGTCAGCGAACTCACAGCCATGCCGATGCCCGCCAGCCATGCGGGCAGCCATCCCGCCACCGCCAGCGGGACGCACAGCGCGTTGTACGCTGCGGCCCAGAACAGGTTCTGCCGCACCACGCGCAAGGTGCGCCGCGCCTGCGCTATCGCCTTCGGCACCGCCGCGAGCGTACCGCCGGGCACCACGAAGTCAGCGCGCGCGCGCGAGATCGGCACCGCGTCGCCGAACGCGAACGAGGCGTTGGCACGCGCCAGGCTTGGACCGTCGTTGAGCCCGTCGCCGATCATGGCCACCTCACGGCCCGCGGCCTGCAGCTGCCAGAGCACCTCGAGCTTGTCCTCTGGCGTGCAGTCTCCCTGCGCCGCGGCAATGCCCGCACGCGCGGCGATGGCGCGCACGGCAGCGTCGCGGTCGCCCGACAGCAGACGCACCGCAATGCCCTGGTCTTTCAGGGCGGCCACGGCTTCTGCCGCATCCGGGCGCAGCTCTTCGGCCAGCACGAAGCTCGCCAGCCAGCCCTTGTCGTCGCTCAGGTGGATCTGAGGCGCATCGACCTGCAACGCAGGTACGCTACAGAACGCTGCGCAACCCAAGCGCAATGGGTGCGCCGTACGGTCGCATCCTTTGATGCGAATCGCATGCGCTTCAACGCCCTCCCCGGCCGTTTCCGCGAGGTGCGACACCTTCCATCCGGGCGGCGCGCGGAACTGCGCCTGCCACGCGTCGGACAGCGCACGCGCGGTCGGATGCAGCGATTGCGCCCCGAGCGCCGCGCCAATCTCCAACGCGTCGCCCGGCATCCATCCACGCCGACAGTACACGCGCTCCAGGCGCAGCGTGCCGCCAGTGAGCGTGCCGGTCTTGTCGAATATCACGGTGTCGACCGAGGCCAGTGCCTCGAGCGCCTGAAGATTGGCGCACAGCACACCGCCGCGCGCCAGCGCACCAGCGCTCGCGAGCATCGCGGCCGGCGCGGCCAGCGACAGCGCGCAGGGGCATGTGACGATGAGCACCGCCACCGCCACCATCAGCGCACGGCCGGGGTCGACATGCCACCACACCAGCGCGGCGGCAGCCGCCGACACCAGCACCGCCCAAAGAAAGGGCCGCGCCACCCGGTCGGCCAACTGCGCGAGCCGCGGCTTGTCGAGCGCGGCGCGGTCCATGAGCTGCACGATCTGCGCGAAGCGCGTGTCCTCGCCCGCCGACTCCACACGCACCTGCACCAGTGCCGCGAGGTTGTGGCTGCCCGCGAGCACGCGGCTGCCGCAGGGGCGCGGCACGGGGCGCGATTCTCCCGTGAGCAGGGCCTCGTCGGCGCTGGTATCGCCTTCGATCAGCACGCCGTCGACAGGAAACGCTTCACCCGGGCGAACGCGCAGCACGTCGCCCGCGACGATGCGTCGCACCGACATACGCGACCAGCCGCCATCGGCGTCCAGGCGCTCGACGCTCTCCGGCAGCCTGTGCATCAGGGCCTCCAGCGCGCCGGCTGTGCGGTCGCGAAGTCGCGCTTCAAGCCAGCGGCCGGTCAGCAGGAAGAAGACGAACATCGTCAGCGAATCGAAGTAGACCTCGTGCCCCAGCGGTCCCGTAGGGTCGAAGGTGGCCGCGCTGCCGAGCGCAAAAGTGATCAGCACACCGAAGGCCACGGGCAAGTCCATGCCGATGCGGCCGATGCGCAGGTCGCGCCACGCATTGCGAAAGAAGGGCCCGCATGAAAACAGCAACACGGGCAGCGTGAGCACCCAGGAGGCCCAGCGCAGCAACTGCGCGGCGTCGGCGCTCATGTCGCCCGGCCGGGCGACGTAGGCCGGGTAAGCGTACATCATCACTTGCATCATGCACAGGCCCGAGACCAGCCAGCGCCACAGCGCCATGCGGGTTTCGCGTGTGCGCCTCGCGCTCGCCGATGCGCTGCCCGCCGGCATCAGCGGGTAGCCGGCGCCGGCGCTTGCCTCGAACCAGCGCGACGGCCGCGTCGCCGCCGGCGACCACACCACGCGAGCGCGCCGACTCGCGGCATTCACCTGTGCCTCGGTCACGCCCGGCACCTGCATCAGCGCTGCTTCCACGCTGAGGGCGCAGGCCGCGCAATGCATGCCCTCGACCGCGACCATCGATTCCCAACGACCGCCAGCCGTATCGCCGTCCAGAGCGTTGCCGAAGGCCGACCACTCGGCGGGGTCGTCCAGCACCTGCCAGAAGTCGGCCGCAGATGCTCGCGGCGTCTGAAGGTAGGATGGCGAGGCGAGCATGGCTTGCATCGCACGAGGCTAAAGGCGCGAGAGGTCGCGCGGCTTGATCTGGATCAAGTCCATGCAGGTGCTGCCTGCCTATGCTGGGAGCTTCCATTTCGAAGGACGCTTGTCATGTTCAAACGCATCCTCGTTGCCACTGACGGCTCCGCGCTATCGCAGCGCGCGGTAGACCGTGCGATCTCGATGGCCGCGAGCAACCAGGCTGAGCTGGTCGCGCTGACCGTGGTGCCGCGCTACCCGCAGAGCTATCTGGAGGGGGCCATGAGCTTCTCGGCCGAGGACATTGGTCGCGCAGAAAAGCAGTGGGCCGACAGGGCGCAGATGATGCTCGACGGCGTGCGCGACCGCGCGCAGGCCAGCGGCGTACGGGTGCAGACCACACATGTCAGCTCGGACCTGGTGGCGGAATCGATCATCGCTGCCGCAAAAAAGCATCACAGCGACCTGATCGTGATGGCCTCACACGGACGCAAGGGCCTGCAGCGCCTGCTGCTGGGCAGCGAGACGCAGCATGTGCTGACGCACTCGGCTTTGCCGGTGCTCGTGTTGCCATAAAACCGCTCTACCCACGCGCAGCCACCCCCGCTTCATCTGCAAAAGCCCCAAGTCTTCGAGACGCCCGGCAATAAAGTACGCGCACACTGCAGGCAAGCGACGACACCACCCCCACGCCATGAACTCCTCCGACAGCCTTTCCCTGCCCGACAAGTTCGCCACACTGGACGCGTGGTGGCGCGCCGCCAACTACCTTGCAGTCGGCCAGATCTACCTCTTGGACAACCCGTTGCTGCGCGAGCCGCTCACCCTCGCCCACATCAAGCCGCGTCTGCTGGGGCACTGGGGCACCACACCGGGGCTGAACTTTATCTACGCGCACATGAACCGACAGATCGTCGCGCGCGGCCTCGATGCGATTTTCATCGCGGGCCCAGGTCACGGTGGGCCCGGAGTGGTCGCGAGCACCTACCTCGAAGGCACCTACAGCGAGGTCTATCCGCACATCTCGCGCGACGCGCCAGGCATGAAGCGGCTGTTCACTCAGTTCTCGTTCCCGGGTGGCATTCCAAGCCATGTCTCGCCGGAAACACCGGGCTCGATCCATGAAGGCGGGGAACTGGGCTATTCGCTGCTGCATGCCTTCGGCGCAGTCTTCGATAACCCGGATCTGATCGCGTGCTGTGTGGTCGGCGATGGCGAGGCCGAGACGGGGGCACTGGCCGCGAGTTGGCATTCGAACAAGTTTCTCAATCCCGCGCGCGATGGTGCGGTTTTACCCATCCTGCACCTGAACGGCTACAAGATTGCCGGACCCACGGTGCTGGCGCGTATTGGCGACGAACAGCTTACGCAACTGATGCGTGGCTACGGCTGGGAGCCGCATTTCGTGTCGGGCGATGATCCAGGTGTGATGCACGAGCTGATGGCGGTGGCCCTTGACCGGGCGTTGGACGCGGTCCACGCCATTCAGACCCAGGCGCGCGAAGACGGCTTCGGCGCTCGCCACCGCTGGCCGATGATCGTGCTGCGAAGTCCCAAGGGCTGGACAGGGCCGAAGAGCGTGGACGGCATTGCGATCGAAGGCACGCAGCGCGCACACCAGGTTCCGCTCAGCGGCTTTGCCGCCAAGCCCGAGCACGTCGGCCTGCTTGAGGCTTGGATGCGCAGCTACCGGCCCGAGGAACTGTTCGACACGCAAGGCACGCTGCGAGCCGACATCGCCGCATTGGCGCCAAAGGGCGCGCGCCGGATGAGCGCCAACCCGCACGCCAACGGCGGACTGCTGCTGAAGAACCTGCGATTGCCCAATTTCCGGGACTACGCCGTGACCGTGTCGAAGCCCGGCGCCGTCGATGCCGAAGCCACGCGCGTGACTGGCGCCTTCGTGCGCGACGTGATGAAGCTCAACGAGCGCGACAGCAACTTTCGGCTCATGGCGCCCGACGAGACATCGTCGAACCGGCTGGACGCAGTCTTCGACATCGAGAACCGCGTGTCGAGCGCAGAGCTCCGGCCCGACGACGACCACCTCACGAACGACGGCCGTGTCATGGAGGTGTTGAGCGAGCACCTCTGTCAGGGTTGGCTCGAAGGTTACCTGCTCACTGGTCGCCACGGCCTGTTTACCTGCTACGAGGCGTTCACCCACATCATCGATTCCATGTTCAACCAACATGCGAAGTGGTTGAAGGTAACGCGCGGCATTGCGTGGCGCCGCCCCATCGCTTCGCTGAACTACCTGCTGACCAGCCACGTCTGGCGCCAGGACCACAACGGCTTCAGCCACCAAGACCCGGGCTTCATCGATCACGTCGTGAACAAGAAGGCCGAGGTCGTGCGCGTGTACCTGCCGCCCGATGTCAACACGCTGCTGTCGGTCATGGACCATTGCCTGCGCAGCCGCAACTACGTGAACGTCATCGTGGCGGGCAAGCAACCAGAGGCGCAATGGCTGAGCATCGAGGCGGCCGCGCGCCATTGCACCGTCGGCATCGGCATCTGGGAATGGGCCAGCAACGACGACGGCGTGACGCCCGACGTGGTGATGGCCTGCGCGGGCGATGTGCCCACACTCGAAACCATGGCTGCGGTCGCCCTGCTGCGCACGCGGCTGCCCGAGCTCAAGGTGCGGGTGGTGAACGTGGTCGACCTGATGGCACTGGAGTCACCCTCGGGCCACCCGCACGGCATGGAAGACGCGATGTTCGACTCGATCTTCAGTACCGACGCGCCGGTGATCTTCGCCTTCCACGGCTACCCGGCGTTGATCCACCGGTTGACTTATAAACGGCGCAATCATGGCAACTTCCATGTGCACGGCTACTTGGAAGAAGGTACGACCACCACGCCATTCGACATGACGGTGCTCAACCGGCTGGATCGGTTTCACTTGGCGGCCGACGCTATCGATCGGGTACCTCGCATTCGCGACAGCGCGGCGCATGTCCAGCAGGAATTGCGCGACCAGTTGCTGGCGCACCGCGCCTATATCACCGTGCATGGCGAGGACATGCCCGAGATCGCCGACTGGCGCTGGACGCTGTAAGTGCTGCATGGCCCTGTCCGGCAAGGCAGCGCACCACGCACGGCAACTTTGGCAGATGTTGATACGCAGCTTCGATCGGCTCGATCTCGTCGGGCAGGGGGTCGACATCCAGTCTTTTGAATGCGGCGCAACCGCCGCGATCGAGCGTGAAGCGCTAGGGGCGCTCCCGCCAGGGCGTGCGGGCGCTGCGCGTCTCAACACCGCCTGTCCAACTATCTGTTGCCTGAGCGCTCCACGGTTCAGATTGAGACTGGCTCCCGTTTCGGCCCTGCCCGTCAGTGATGCCTGTCCAGGGTTGCAGTAACCTGCTCCGCACCTGAGTCTGGAGCGCGGGCACGCTGACTTGCATACTCAGCCAAAGCGCCGCGCCGTGTCATGCGCGAAAGCAGGGCCGGCCAAAGAAGTTAAACGCATGCACGTATTCTGATGACGCAAGATCCCGTTTCTGCAGAGCACCTTTAGATTAAGAGACCTCGATGTCGCTCGCGAGCTCGGATCGCTTTTTCAAGCGTTTATGCCGTGCTATCTGTCAAACAACGGATGAATTAAATCGGGGGTCTTCAGCGTTCTTCGATGCGACGCAGCTATGCTGCAGCCATTATTCGTTCAACAGGACTCCGAAAATGGCACAAACCCTCGCGCAAATCACGAAACAGATCGAGAAGCTCCAGAAGGAGGCCGACGCGCTTCGCCAGACTGAACTGAAGGGTGTGATCGATCGCATCAGGGTGGCGATTACTCATTACGGGTTGACGCCAGACCAACTCGGTTTTGGCAAGCCGGTCGCCAAGAGCGCCAAGTCTTCAGCGAAACCCAGTGACAAGGCTGCATTGCCGAAATTCGCCAATGAGAGCGGCCAGGTGTGGTCGGGGCGCGGTCCACGGCCTCTGTGGCTGCGCGAGGCGCTCGCCAAGGGCCGTTCGCTGGATGAGTTCAGCACAGATGCGCAAAAGCGCTCGTCAAGCGTCGCCATCCAATCCCGGAAGGCAGATGCCGTCGCCGCGCCCAAGAAGTCGACCGCTGCGAAGGGTGCAATGCGGGCCAAGGCTAGCACCAGGGTCCCCGGTCCTGCTGTCACGGCGGTTCTCAAGGCGTCCGGCGAAGCAGTGTCCACTGATGCAAGTCTGGCGAGCACGGCTGCCGCGAAAACCAATGGCCGAGCGAAGACGCATGCCGCCAAGACAGCAGGCGCGAAGAAGGCGCCGGGCAAGCAGGCGGCCGCGACCGTCGCCAAGGGCACACCGCGACCCGAGGGCAAACGTCTCAACTCCATTTCGGCTCCTGCCTCGGTAGCGGCCTCGTAAGCAATGGGATGAACGCCCCCACCCATAGCGGCATCGACCTGCCAAAGTGGCGACGTTGATCAACCACTTGAACCGAGAGGAGCGTCCACCATGAAGCTTTCGACTGTTGGCATCGTCCTAGTGAAGAACGTGTTCCAGGTCCACGGAATCGACCAGCACGGCAAGCTGCTGGTGAAGAAGCAACTCCGCCGCGACCAGATGGCGACGTTCTTCGTGAACCTTCCGCCTTGATTGGTCGGGATGGAGGCTTGCGGCGGTGCTCACCACTGGGCGCGCAAGCTCCGGCGATGGGCCATACCGTGCGACTGATGGCCCCCAGTTCGTGAGGCCGTACGTCAAGACAAACAAGAATTACGCGGCCGACGCCGAGGCGATCTGTGAAGCAGTCACCCGGCCCAACATGCGCTTCGTGCCGATCAAGAATATCGAGCAGCAGTCGGTGTTGGCGCTGCGCCGGGTTTGCCAGGGCTTCGTCAAGGCCCGCACGGCGCAGGCCAATCAGATCCGCGGACTTCTCGGCGGGTTCGGTCTCATCGTTCCCCAAGGCATCGGCTACATCGCGTCGCGGGTTCCGGAGTTAATCGGAGATGCTGCCAACGAGTTTGACCGGATCTTTCCGTGTTCTCGTGCAACGGCTGCTCGACCACCTCAGGGATCTTGGACGCCAAGTCGAAGAGTTGGAGACTCAAATCCAGGCTTGGCATCGAGCCAGTGATCTCAGCAGCAAGCTCGCTCAAGTGCCCGGCATCGGTCCGATCACGGCGAGCGCGTTGGTGGCCTCTATCGGGGATGCGAAGAACTTCGAGAGCGGCCGGCAACTGGCGGCATGACTGGGCCTGGTGCCTAGGCAGCACTCCTCGGGTGGCTAGTCAAACCTGTTGGGGATGAGCAAGCGCGGCGATAACCGTCCAGTTAGAAGTTAACTGGACAGCATCGTTTAGTCACCGGCTCTGCTCAAGGTGGGACGGCCGGCCGCTTACGTGGCTTCGCCCGTCACTGCCGAATAATCGGCGCAGCAATTCCCGCGATAAAACAATTTCGGGAAAGCGCGCCATCTCTACGGCTTCTGTCGGGCTGCTTACCAGCCCCCGACATTCATCAAGCGCGACGCGGAACGCGGCAGTTGGATCAGGTCGGTGCAATCAAATCGTTCCGACCGATGAGCTCTTCACTTCCGCGAACACCGGCCGTTGGCGCCATCGTGAGCAAGCCCACGCTCATCTGAAATCCCGACTCGCCGTTGCCGACGCTAGCCGTCCCAGCAACGGTGTCAAGTCTTCAAGCCGCGCGGCGATCAGGTTCTTCACGATGCCTTCGCGCTGCCAAGTGCCATGGACCACCATCAGTCGCGCACCCAGCAATTCCTGGCGCTGTACCTCCCGCAGACTCTTCCACACGATCACCTGCACGACGCCAGTCTCGTCCTCCAAGGACAGGAAGATCGTGCCCTTTGCCGTCTCCGGCTGCTGGCGCAGCGTCACGATGCCGCAGTGGCTCACCTGCTCGCCGTTCTCGATCGCTTCCAGGTCCTGCGCAGTCATCAGCCCCCGAAGGGTCAGGCGCTCGCGAAGCAAGGCCAGCGGATGCCGGCGCAGGGTCAATCCGGTCGACGCATAGTCGAACATGATCTCTTCGCCTTCGGGCGCTTCCTCGAGTTCGAGGAAGTCTTCGTCGACGGGAGCCTCGCGCAGCAACTCGGGCGCGGCCCGCAGCCCCGCCGCTTCCCAGACCTGCTGGCGCCGGTGGCCCGACAGGCTCATCAACGCATCGGCGGCCGCCAGCAGCTTCATCTCGTGCAGTTCGAGCTTGGCACGCAGCGCCAGGTCTTCCGCGCTGTCGAAGACCCGCTGCGAACGCGCCTGGACGATGCAGTCCGCCGAGGCGGCCTTGAGCCCGCCGATCATGCGCAGCCCCAACCGCACCGCGGGTTCATGTGACATGTCCTCCAGCGTGCAGTCCACGTCGCTGTACATCACGTCCACTGGCCTCACGTCGACGCCATGGCGGCGCGCATCCTGCACGAGTTGTGAGGGCGAATAGAAACCCAGTGGCTGCGAGTTCAGCATGGCCGCCAGGAACTCCGCCGGGTGGTGGCACTTGATCCAGCAGCTCGCATAGACCAGCAACGCAAAAGACGCCGCATGGCTCTCGGGGAACCCGTACTCGCTGAACCCCTTGATCTGCTCGAAGATGGCCTTGGCGAAACTCTCTTCGTAGCCGCGCGACGTCATGCCGTCGACGATCCGGGAGTAGTAGTGCTCCAGACCGCCCTTGCGCTTCCAGGCTGCCATCGCGCGCCGCAACCCGTCGGCCTCGCCCGGCGTGAAGCCTGCTGCCAAGATGGAAATCTGCATCACCTGCTCCTGGAACACCGGCACACCCAGGGTGCGCCCGAGCGCCTCCTTCAGCGCCTCGCTTGGGTAGTGCACCGGCTCCTTGCCCTGGCGGCGGTTCAGGTACGGATGCACCATGCCGCCCTGGATCGGTCCTGGCCGCACGATGGCCACCTCGATGACCAGGTCGTAGAAGCAGCGCGGCTTCAGGCGCGGCAGCATGCTCATCTGCGCACGGCTTTCGATCTGGAAGACGCCGACGGTGTCGGCCTTGCAGATCATGTCGTAGGTGGTGCTGTCCTCTGGCGGAATGTCCTGCATGCCGAAGACACAGCCCTTGCGCAGGCCGATGAAGTCCAGCGCCTTGCGGATGGCGGTGAGCATGCCCAACGCCAGGCAGTCCACCTTCAGCAGGCCGAGCGCATCAAGGTCGTCCTTGTCCCATTCAATGACCGTGCGAGCGGGCATCGAGGCGTTCTCGATGGGCACCATGCGGCACAACGGGCCCTTGGTCAGCACGAAGCCACCCGTGTGCTGGCTCAGGTGGCGCGGAAACCCGATCAGTTGTCCGGCGAGGTACATGAGCTGCTGGACCTGCAGCGACTCCATCGACAACCCGATCTCCTGCAGCCGTTCCGGCCGCACCTCGCGCCCGTCCCACCACTGATGCCCCTTGGCGATCGCGTCGACCGTCTCGAGCGACATGCCCAAGGCCTTGCCGACGTCCCGGATCGCGCTTTTCGGCCGGTAGCTGATCACGACCCCGGTGATGGCGGCACGATCCCGTCCGTACTTGGCATAGAGGTACTGCAGCACCTCTTCGCGCCGCTCGTGCTCGAAATCGATGTCGATGTCCGGCGGCTCGTTGCGCTCCTTGGAGATGAAGCGCTCGAACAGCACGCTCATGCGCGCGGGGTCCACCTCGGTGACGCCGGTGCAGTAGCAGACCACGCTGTTCGCAGCGCTCCCGCGGCCCTGGCAAAGGATGTGCCGCGAGCGCGCGAACATGACGATGTCGGCGACGGTCAGGAAGTAGTGCTCGTACTTCAGCTCGGCGATGAGCACGAGCTCGTGTTCGATCTGCGTTTGCACCTTGGCAGGGATGCCGTCGGGCCAGCGGCGCCCTGCCCCTTCGTAGGTGATGCGCCGCAGGTAGCCGGCCGGCGTCTCGCCGTCGGGCACGACCTCGTCGGGGTACTGGTAGCGCAACTCTTCAAGACTGAAGCTGCAACGTGCAGCCACCTTGAGCGTCTCTGCGAGGAGATCCGGTGCGTACGTCTGCGCAAGCCGCAGCCGGGTGCGCAAATGCCGCTCTGCATTGGGCTGGAGTTCGAGCCCGCACTCGGTCAGCGGCTGGCCCAGGCGCGTCGCCGTCATCACGTCCTGCAGCGGCTTGCGCGAGCGCACATGGAAATGCACGTCGCCGGCGGCGACCAGCGGGATTTCGGTGTCGGCGCTGATTTCGCCCAGGCGGTGCAGCCACATCTCGTCGTCGAGCACGCGCAGCTTCTCCACGGCGAACCAGCTGCGCCCCATGAAATGCCTCAGGAGCCAGTGGCCCAGCCAGCGCAACTGCGCCGGCGTGCACATGCGCTTGGGCGACGCTAGCACCACGCAGTTCTCGAGTTCGCGGCCCTGGATGTCCGCAAGCGGCAGCTGGTACGTGCCCTTCTCGGAGGCACGGCGCAGCTTGGTGATGAACTCGCAGAGGTTGCCGTAGCCTTCCAGGTTGCAGGCGAGCACCGTGAGCGTGAACGGGGTCTCATCCCGTTCGATCTCCTCGGGTTCGACGAGGAACTGGCTGCCGATGAGCAACTTGAGTTCGTGCTCCTTTGCGGCCACGTGGGCGCGCACCACGCCCGCCAAGCTGCACTCGTCGGTGATGGCCAGTGCGGTATAGCCGAGCTGCTTCGCGCGTTCGACGAGCTCCTCCGGCTGGCTGGCGCCGCGCAGGAAGCTGAAGTTGCTCACGCACCTCAGTTCGGCGTAGTCGGGCAGTTCCATGCGCACTCACTCAGGCGAAGGTGCCGTGCAGGAACCACGCCGTCTCTTCCTTGGCCAGGCGCATCTGGAAGATCCACAGCACGCCCGCGTGTTCGCTCACGGCCACCCAGTAGTCGCGGGCGCTGTGCCGGGTGGTTTCCTGTGCGGGTCGACCTTCGCCCCCTTCGCCTGCTTCGCCTGCTGCGATTTGCGTGGTGCGGTCCCACCAGCCGCCTTCAACCCGGTGCGGGCCCGCGAGCAGCTGCAGCACGCCCTGATACAGCGGCCGATTGTTCTGCGTCGCCAGGCGCAGCGGTTTCGGCAGGATGAAGGTGGGCTGGGGCACGTCGACCATGCAGCGCTTCGCGCGCGGCGCCGGCTCGGGTGCCGGTCGCCAGCGGCACATCCATTCCATCCGGTGGTCCTCGAGGACCACGGGACGCAGCACGCGGTCCGGCCCGAGGCGCGCGGCGATGCGCTCGAGCACCAGGGCCAGGCTTTCGCCCGACTGCCGTGCCTCGGGCAGCATCGAGAAACTCTTCTCCTCCAGTGGCTGCACTTCGGTGGCCAGCAACTCCAGATCGCCCACCGGTGCCAGCAGCTCGACCTTGTCGAGGTGCTCGGCCAGCAGCCGGATCAGGTGTTCCGTGTCGCGCGTGGCCTGCGCGGTGCGCACGGTGAGCTCGCCGCCGTCGCCGGCGGTCTTCGAGCGCATCGCGTCATGGCACCAGCGCAGCGTGAACGCGGTCACGCCCGAGCGCCGGGCCATGAGCCAGCCGGCCATCTGCAGCACCAGACGACGTGCACCGAACAGCATGGCGGGTGCATGCTCGACGCGTGCCATGAGTTCCAGCTTGGCGTGGAAGGTCTCGGGCAGCTGCGCCCACGGGTAGGTCTCGGGGCGCAGGCCGTAGGCCTGGTCCAGCGTCGCCAGCAGCTGCGCATCGAACCGCCGGCTCAAACCTCCCCGCGGCAATGCTCGCACCTGGCCCAACGTCCGGCAGCCCAGCCGGGCCAGCGTCGCCTGGTGCGCGGCGACTTGCGTCAGCGTTTCGAGCGGCAGCGCATCGAGGAGCTGCGCGAGCGGCTTGGCAAATCCATTGGACGCTCCCGCCCGGGCGACGGCCAGCGCGGCCAGGCTCGTCGGCGCCCAGCTCAGCTGCCGCACGCCGAGATCCGTGCACTCCTCGCGCACGCGTTCGACCAGGCGGCGCTTGCCGCCGAACAGGCGCAGGCTCTGCTCGATCTCCATGACGACCGCCGGGCACTGCAGGAGCGCTTCGAGAACAGCGACGCGGGGTGTGAACTGAAGACACCACGTCGCGAGCCCGTCGAGCGCCTCAGTGCGCGGCTGCGGGTCGTCCGGAAGGCTGTCGGGAAGAAGGGCTGCCCACAGCATGGGAGAGCTCTCTGGAAAGATCTTGCGATTTGCGGGCCGCGATCAGGCGGCTCGGGTAGCGAAGGCGCGGCGTCAGGACCGCCTCCAGACCGCCAGGGATGGAGGGCAAGCGCAGCTCGCCTTCGTGCGGCGGGCCCTTGCGCTTGAGCAGGTGGACGTGCAGCTCCCAGTCGACGCCCAGGCGGGCCTGAAGGCGCAGCGGCGCGGCCGAGGCTTCATGTGCGGCAGCCGCCGGCCGGCACAGGATGACGGGGCCGTCGCAGCTCTGGGCGCAGACCTGCAAGCGACGGATCTGCTCCTGGCGGGCCTGTGGCAGCCAACTGACGAGCATGCCCGCGGCGTTGGCCTTGATGAGCTGCTCGGTCGCCCACAGGCGCTCCACTGGCTTGTCCGCGTTGATCCACACCAGTTGGCGCTCATCGAGGCCGAGGTGACGCAGGCCAGGCAGATGCGGGGCCTTCGGCGGGCCGACAACAACAATCTGTTTGCCCTGGGCGACCAATTCGCGCATCGCGGGCGCAAGCAGCCGCCACTCGAGTACCGAAGGCTGGACCTGCAAAACCTCCGTCAGCGACTGGCACGGCCAGCCGTTTCCGGGCAGTTCGGCATCCAAGGCCTCGAAGCCGGTGCCCAGCGTGGTCGTGACCGGCGAGCCGAGCGCGTCGCCGCGCCAGATCGCCGATTCCACGGCGTGCGGGAGCGGGACAGGCCGGCGGTGCGGGCCGGTGGGCGGCGGGGGGGATTGGGGGGGCGGTGGCGTGTTTTCGCCATCAGCCCATGACAGGGAGATGGCCATTTCGGCTCCAATTACTGTATGGATGTACAGTATCTCTGTGCCTTCGGGCTTGAGCAAGAAGGTTTACAAATTTTCGTCCGCTGCCGGGCTCTGGGCGGCTCACGCTCTAACAAGAGCCCATCAGTCAGCGGCCCCGCACACGACACCGCCATGGATCACGACATACCCACCGACATCTGGATTTTTTACTGCGCACGGCGGTTGAAGATGCACTGGCGCACGGTCGATCCTGTGCAACTCGAGGAGTTGGCCGCGGACCTTGCCCGGGAGCCGCAACTTCGTCAGCTGTCACCGCAGGCTGCGGCGGCACAGTGGCTGGAGCCCATTCTGATATCGCGCGAGTAGCCCCAATTCGGGAGACACGCCGCCGTCGCCCTACGCAAACCTGGGAGCTTCAACCATCTTCAAACTGATTTATAAGTCGCTTTCGATACACGCGTTTTTTGCGAAGCCTGAAGACTCGAGGTTCTAGAGAACTGTTTGCCCGCCACCGTGGGCATCTCATCACGGGAGTTGTCGCATGTGCTATTCCGCCCAGATCCGAGCCGACTACAAACGGTTCTTCCGCTTGTTCGGCGGTGTGCTCACCTTGCGCGCCTTTGCCGAGCTCTACTACGAGCGTCAGGGCAACCCGAAGATCAAGATCCCCAAGGCGATGGACGCGGCCTTCGAGACTCCAGAGAACGAAGAGGAGCGCGAGATCAAGGGGCTGATCGACGCCTTCAATACTGAGCAGGCCCTGAAGCTCGAGCAAGACATCTTTGCGCAGCGCAGGCGCCTGGCCGATGCCGAACGTAAGCTTCAGGTCAAGACCACGAAGAAGGCCACCGACGACGTCCGAATCGCCACGGCCAAAGTCGAATGGGGGCTGGGAAAGCTGGCAGACCTCAGACGCACGCAGCCCGAGCCGCGCGACGCGAGGATCTTTCCGGGCGTGTATGCGCCCGTGATGATCTGGGAGAACGGGCATCGTGTGGTCAAGCCGATGCGCTACCACTGCCGACCGGCCGGCAAGCCTGAGAAATTCGATGTCCTCTACCCGGGCACCTACAACGCTCGGCGCGACAACCTGGAAGGCTTCTGGCGGGGCCAGTTCGGCGTGACGCATGGGATCCTCGTGATCAATGCTTTCTACGAGCATGTCGACCGCGATGGCAAGGACACCATCCTCGAGTTCATGCCAAGGCCCGCGCAGGACATGTGGCTCGCGTGCCTGTGGTCCAGATGGACCGCGCCTGGCCAGCCCGACCTGCTCTCGTTCGCCCTCATCATGGACGAGCCGCCGGACGAAATTCGCGCAGCCGGGCATGACCGCTGCCCCATTCCGCTCAAGCCCGAAAACATCGACGCGTGGTTGAGGCCGGACATGGGAAATCCGGACGTGCAGTACGCTCTCCTCGATGACCGCGCGCGACCGTACTACGAGCACCGGCTCGCAGCTTGACCGCACCTCTTTGCGATGGGCAGTTTCGGTGGCCCTTTCTCACCCCTGCCAGCAGCACCCGCCGCACCAGCGACCACAGCAGAGCCCGCGCCCGCCGCGCCCACCTACAACTTGGGCGGCAGCGTCACCGGTCTGATCGGCGCCGGACTGGTGCTGCAAAAACAACGCCGGTGACGACTTGGCCATCGCGGCCAACGGCAGCTTCAGCTCCGCGCTCCCCAGCGTCGCGAACTACGCGGTCACGGTCAAGAACCAGGCCGAGATCCCAACCTGGGCCTGCACCGCCAGCAACGGCGCTGGCACGGTTGCCAACGGGGCCGTCGCCAACGAGGCCGTGGCCAACGTGCGGCGACCTGTGCCGCCCGCACCCCACTTTGCCTATTCGCAAGATTACGTCGGAAACCCCCTGCTGGCCTACACCATCGATCCAGCACCGGCGCCTTGAGCCCGAGGGCCACGCCGCCTGGCGTCGCGGGACAACCCAACAGTCCGTGGTCATGTCCAAGTAGTCGTCAGCCGTGAGAAGTCGAACGCCTGCGCTTTCGGAAAAACTGTGCTCAGTCGCTGAACGGTTGCTGTTGGCCGGTCCGGCCAGACGCCATAGTCGCACGTGCGTGGCGAAGTCGAACGGTCGATGCAACACACTAAGAGACTGCGTAGGCAATAGTGTTGCGACTAAATACGTTCGCCGGTGTGTCGCCTCATCCGTGAGGACGACGAGGGACTGCCCTTGCTCACTGTATAGCTGCGCCGGGTGGACGCCTGACAGCGTCGTTGCCGGCGGGTTTCGGGATGCCAAGCAAGCGGCGCAGGAGGAACACTGCGCGCGGCAGCGCGATGAGTCGTGCTGTGGATGACTCTTGGCCGCTTCGATCTTGGGCCAATCGAAATGATTAACTGTCCGACGTCCACGCTTACCCAAACGACATGGATTGCGCGCCGCCCAAGTCCACAGAAGTGGCATTCATGACCTCGGCTACGAGCTACAAAGCGAGGAATTCGACGAGTCGGCCTCCTCGATTGAGGGCAAACAGGCATGCACGAACGCGCCTAGAACCGATCCTGTTGATGGCACGCTGAAGTTGCATTTCTACGCTGGTTCGCAGTTCTTTACTCCTGTCGAGCGAACGACAGATATTTTGCAACGGGCGAGTTTTCCGGCAGCACATAGACAACGCCTGGTCGGTTGCCGAACACCGGCTTCACGTACGCATCGTAGAAGTCGGCGGGCACGTTGATGCAACCGTAGGAGATACGGTTGTCCAATGCCGACGGACTGGCCAATCGCTCGAGCCGCCGCTCGGACTTCTTTGTGGCCCGAACCCTGTGCATCGAAACAGCGGCGTCGTAATCGATCCAGACGATGTCTTCCCCTCCGGTATTGATACCGGGCTCTGTCACGAATCGACCCGCCGGTGTGGTCCGTTCCGTGGGTCGAATTTGAGCCATCGGACGCGTCCCGATCCCTTTCACCGAATCATCTCCCTGCGCCAACCCGAGGAGCACCGGCGAAGACGCTTGCAACCGCCCCATCGCATCGAACAGGTACAGACGAGCCCTGGTCTTGTCGACGATGGCAAAGCCTGCGCCCTTGTTGTCCCGCGCCTCGACTGCGTCGCGCGCAATGCGCCGCGCGAGGTGATCCGACTCAGAGGCGGAAGGATGCTGCGCCCAACTGCACACGGGCGCAAGCATCAATACCGCGATCCAATATCCGGCGTACCGAACCACGATCAGTTGCGATCCGCTCGCGCCGGCCGCATGGGACGGGTTGTGTTCGATGCCGCCATCGACGTGTCGTTGCTGCTACCGGTGTTCATGCTTGGCGCGGCAGGCGCAGTACCGCCGGCCGTGTTGTTCTGCGGCGTGGTTCCAGTGGTGCCCATCGGGCCGCCAGCGGGGCTTTGTTGCCCGGCAGCGGTTGCGGGATTGGCCGGGGCAGTGGTCGGCGGATTGCCTTGGGCGAAGGCCGCGCTGGCGATTGCAAGTGTGCCGGCGGCAAGAAGCAGTGAATGGTGTTTCATGAGCGAGTCTCCAGTTGGTTGGGAACATGCGCCGATCCGGGGACCGACGAGTGCAGACTAGGCAGCGCCATGTCACCGCAAGTCAGTGCTCAACCGACCCCCATGTAGGAGGCCGCGATGCGGGCGGGACACCTCTTGAAGACGTACCCGATGGGGCGGCAAACAGAGCTTGGCTCGGTGGGCAAAATCGCACCCCGGTGGATCGCGAACTAAATGCGAAGCTCCGACAGGTCGTATCCGGTGCACTTCGCGTGCGTCGCCGCCACGCGCGTCTTGGAGCAAAAAGCGGCGCTTGCCTACACGAGGTCGCATTCGGCGAGTGATGCTCGAATCACCGGAGAAGCCGTGGTCACGAAGAAGCGTTGACCACGCCGCGCCGACACAGGCGGATCCATCTGGCAAGCGATACACCCGAACGACACCTCCAGCCGACACCTCCAGTCGTGACCACCATGCAGCCTCAAGACGCAACGCCATCGCCGCTCGACACCGGGGAACCGGCCGCGGCCGATGCCACCTTTACCGCCAACGCGCGCGAGGGTGTCTCCCTCAATGTGGTTCTGACCGGCGCATCCAGCGGCATTGGCCGTGCCACGGCGTTGGCATTCGCCGCGCAGGGCGCTTCGCTCGTCCTTGCATCGCGTCATCGCGAAAACCTGCAGGCAGTGGCGCAGGCCTGCGAAGAAGCTGGAGGGCGGGCCATGGTCGTTCCCACCGACGTGACCGACGCCGGTGCCGTCCAAGCCCTTGCCGATGCCGCCGTCTCGCATCTCGGGCATGTGGACCTGTGGATCAATAACGTCGGTGTCGGTGCAGTCGGCCTGTTCGACGAAACGCCGATGGAAGCCCATCGCCGCGTGATCGAGGCGAACCTGCTCGGCCACATGCACGGCGCCTACGCGATCCTGCCGCACTTCAAGTCGCGCGGGCATGGCACGCTGGTCAACATGATTTCGCTGGGCGGCTGGGTGCCAGCGCCTTACGCCACCGCCTATACGGCCAGCAAATTCGGCCTGCGCGGCTTCTCGGAATCGCTGCGCGCCGAACTCGCTGACCAGCCGCAAATTCACGTGTGCGAGGTATACCCGACCTTTGTCGACACCCCCGGCATGTCGCACGGCGCGAACTACAGCGGCGGGCAACTACGACCGCCTCCCCCCGTGGTCGATCCGCGCACCGTGGCCAGTGCGCTCGTGTCGCTTGCCACCCGTCCACGCCCCAGCACCTACATCGGCGCGCCCGCGCGGCCGGGCATCCTGGCCCACGCACTGGCACCAAACCTCGTGGTGCGCACCATGAAATGGCTCACTGACAAGTCGCTGCAGCGCGCCCGGCCGGCGGCACGCTCTGACGGCAACCTGTTCGAGCCCTCTCGCGGCGCCGCCATCGACGGCGGGTTCCGATCCACCTCGGCGATCAATCCCGCCGCCGTGGCAATCGGTGCGGCAGCGGCCGGCCTCGGCGCACTCGCGCTGGCCGGTGCCTGGGCAAGGCGGCGCCAGCGTCGTGGCGCGTGAAACCCTGCTGTTCACCTCACCTCACCTCACAAAGGAGCTTCGATATGTCTTCGCGCGAATCGAACAAAGGTTCTTTTGCCATCGTGACAGGAGCTTCTTCGGGCATCGGTCTCGAGTTGGCGCGTTGCTGCGCGACGTCGGGCTTCGATCTTCTGATTGCGGCGGACGAGCCGGAGATCGAGGCCGCAGCCCAGGTGTTGCGCCGCGAGAATGTGCAAGTCAAAGCGCTCCAGGTCGACCTGTCGACGATGGAAGGTGTGGACCGTCTCTACGCCGCTGCGGACGGGCGGCCCGTCGACGCATTGCTGGCCAATGCCGGACGCGGACTGGGCCACGCCTTTCTCGACGAAGACTTCTCGCAGGCCAGACTGGTGCTCGATACCAACGTCACCGGCACCCTGTATCTGCTGCACAAGGTCGCCGGCCAGATGCGAGCGCGCGACCGCGGCCGTATCCTCATCACCGGCTCGATTGCCGGTTTCATCCCGGGCTCGTTCCAGGCGGTCTACAACGGCACGAAGGCGTTCATCGACTCGTTCTCCTTTGCCTTGCGCAACGAGCTGAAGGAAAGCAACGTCACCGTGACCTGCCTGATGCCCGGCGCTACCGACACCGAGTTCTTCGAGCGGGCCGACATGCTCGACACCAAGGTGGGCCAGGGCAAGAAGGCCGACCCCGCCGAGGTCGCGAAGATCGGCTTCGAGGCCATGCTCGACGGACAAGGCGACGTGGTCGCCGGGTGGAAGAACAAGTTGCAGGCCGGACTGGCGAACATCACGCCATCGTCGATCCTGGCAGAGCAGCACCGCAAGATGGCGGAACCGGGGACTGCGGATTCCTGAGTGCAGCCAAGCCAGCTGGAAGTCGCATGCACCGGGCCGAGGAATTCACCGAATGGTTGTTCGGGCAGGGACCGCAGCTCGAACCTTGGCAGATGGCTGCACGGGCCATCGCTGTGTTCTTCATTGCCCTGGCGCTGATACGCGCTTCAGGGCGTCGTTCCTTCGGACAGCACAGTCCTTTCGATGCATGCATCACGGTGCTCCTGGGCGCCGTGCTCAGTCGTGCGGTGGTCGGCGCCTCGCCATTCTGGAGCACGATGGCCGCCGGCGCCGCGCTGGTCCTGGTGCACCGCGCCTTGGCACTAGGAAGCAGCCGCTGGCCACGCCTGGAAGACTTCGTCAACGGCCGCGAGATCGTCCTCGTGCGGGACGGCCATGTCAACGAGGGCGCCATGCGGCGTGCCCTTGTCTCGCGAAGCAATCTTGAGGAGGCGATGCGCCAACAGCTTGGCTATGCCGACCTCGAGAAGGTGGCTTGCGCCGTCCTCGAGCGCGACGGCAAACTCACCGTGGTGAAGCGGGATTGAGCAGCGCTCTGCCTGCTGTCTGCCGTCAAGATCGCGTTGTCCGCGCTGCCGCAAACGAAACACCGATCAGATTCTCCTGGCGGACTCGGCGCGACAGGGGCGAGAAATGCGGGAACATCCTGCGGGCTCCAGCTGCCATCGCCCTCGAATTTGCAGCACACGGGTGTGAAACGGCACCACAGCCGCGCGGTGCGCGATGCTGATGAGAGTCACGCCTTCGCTCTTCAGTCGCCCATACAGCGCGGCCCCGTTGGCATCATCGAGTGCGCTAGTGGCTTCATCGAGGATGACAAAGCGAGGAAGGTGCACCAGCAAACGCGCAAAGGACAGGCGCTGTTGCGGACCCATGCTTAGAACCTTCTTCCAATGTTGGGTGGCATCGAGAAGTTTGCCGCTCAATACGGCCTGCGCCAGGATGACGACCGGCAATACCAAGGTAAGTTGGATGTAGGCACGCTGGTACAGATTCAGGTTGCGCTGCTTCTTGATGAGCTTGTCGTAGTGGAATAACCGTCTTCGAATCGTCGGTAGATCTGCGCGCGTTCCTGCGGTTCTCCCCTGTAGAGGGCGATGCTCTCGGCGTTCTCGCGCAGCCCCATGAGGTCGAAGCGGAAATCTGATAGCTGCCGCATCGGCCGTGGCGGTTCGGAGTTGCGAGGGGAGGCCGCAACGGGATTGGAAAAGACGTCGGAAGCGCGTTCAAGAACGCGGAATGAGCAGAGCGAAAATGCTTGGATCGACTTCATGGTCACCAAGCTGGTTGCTTGCCAAGCAATCTAAGGCTGTGCCGCGCATGTCCACTCGTGCTTCACGCGAGCCGACGTAGGACTTCGCCCGCCCCACTCGCGCCTGGGCACGATGGCGCGCCGGATCGCCCTGCCAGTAGACGGTTGCAGGAACCCTTTCGCGCCATCGGCGTCGGCTGATGCCTACATGACGACAGCGCCATCGCGCCATGTCGCCACCGCACGCCGTTCCTAGGATTTCCACGGCGCGTCATGCGTCCGGAGACCCCACATGAAATTCGAACATTCCATTGCCGACGTGGAAGACGGCGGCGGCGGCGCCCGCCTGACCCGCCGCGCCGCCTTCCAGTCCGGTGCTGCGCTCCTCGGGGCAGGCAGCTGCATGGCAACGGCCAATGCGCAAAGTGGGTCCGCACCCGCTGTCTCATCTTCCGTGCCTGCAGCCGAACCGCCGCCTCAGCGCATGCAGGTGCAGTTGCAGGTGAACGGGCGATCCCACCGGCTCGAGGTCGACACCCGCACCACCCTGCTCGATGCGCTGCGCGAGAACCTGCGCATGACCGGGTCCAAGAAGGGCTGCGACCACGGCCAGTGCGGCGCCTGCACGGTGCTCGTGGAAGGCCGGCGCACCAACGCCTGCCTCACGCTGGCGGTGATGCACGACGGCCAGTCGGTCACCACCATCGAGGGCCTGGCGCAGGGCGACACGCTGCACCCGTTGCAGCAGGCCTTCCTCGACCGTGACGGCTTCCAGTGCGGCTACTGCACTCCGGGCCAAATCTGCTCGGCCGCGGGCATGCTGGCCGAAGCCAGGGCAGGCATGCCCAGCCATGTCACGCGCGACCTGGGCGCCAACGTGACGCTCGGCGAGGCAGAGATCCGCGAGCGCATGAGCGGCAACATCTGCCGCTGCAGTGCGTATCCCAACATCGTGGCGGCCATCAAGGACGTGGCCGATGTATCGGGAACATCCGGGACACCGGGAACATCGGGAGCGCGCTCATGAGAGCCTTCAGCTACGAACGTGCCATCTCGCCCGAAGCGGCGGCCTCCGCCTGCGCGCGTCCCGGTGCACGCGTCATTGCAGGCGGCACCAACCTGCTCGACCTGATGAAGCTGCAGATCGAGACGCCCGTGCACCTGGTCGACATCAACCGCCTGGGCCTGGACACCATCGACGCCACCGCCGACGGCGGCCTGCGCATCGGCGCCATGGTGCGCAATGCCGACCTGGCCGCCGACGCCCGCGTGCGCAAGAACTACGCGGTGCTCAGCCGCGCGCTGCTCGCTGGCGCCTCGGGCCAGTTGCGCAACAAGGCCACCACCGGCGGCAACCTGCTGCAGCGCACGCGCTGCGTCTACTTCTACGACACCGCGCGCGCGTGCAACAAGCGCCAGCCCGGCTCGGGCTGCGCCGCGCTGCAGGGCTACAACCGCATGCATGCGGTGCTCGGCGCCAGCGACCAATGCATTGCCACGCACCCCTCCGACATGGCGGTGGCCATGCGCGTGCTGGATGCGTCGGTGGAAACGGTGATGCCCAGCGGCACGCGGCGCGTGATTCCCATTGCCGACTTTCATCGCCTGCCCGGCAATACGCCGCAGCTGGAGACCAACCTGCAGCCCGGCGAGCTGATCACCGGCGTCACGCTGCCGCCGCCCGTACCCGGGCAGCACGTGTACCGCAAGGTGCGTGACCGCGCTTCCTACGCCTTCGCGCTGGTCTCGGTAGCAGCCATCGTGGACGCCGGGGGCGGTCGCATCCGCTCGGCGCGCATGGCCTTCGGCGGGCTGGCGCACAAGCCCTGGCGCGTGGAGGCGGCCGAGGCGCGGTTGGCGAACACCGTGCTCGACGAGGCCGCCGTCGATGCCGCGGCCGACGGCGTGCTCGCCGGCGCCCGCGGTTACGGCCACAACGATTTCAAGCTCCCGCTCGTGCGCCGCACGCTGCAGGCGACCATCACCGAAGCCGTGCGCGCGGCCTGAAGGAGAACGCACCATGGAAATGAACGCTCCCTCGACGCGCAACCCCATAGACGACAACCGCACCGGCCTGATCGGCAAGCCCATCGACCGCGTGGATGGCCGCCTCAAAGTGACGGGCAAGGCGCCCTACGCCTATGAAGTGCAGGAGGCGCCGGGAAAGCCGGCCTACGGGTTCATCGTCGAGGCCACCATCGCCAAGGGCACGGTGGCCGACATCGACGCCTCGGCCGCCGAAAAGGCGCCCGGCGTGCTGCTGGTCATGACGCACCGCAACGCGCCGAAGCAGGCGCCGTGGGGGCCCATCGACGCCAAGGACCGCTTCGCGCGATCGTCCCCGCAGCTGGCGAGCGACAAGGTGCGCTACTACGGCGAGGCAGTGGCCTATGTGGTGGCCGAAAGCTTTGAGGACGCACGCTCGGCCGCCGCGCTGGTCCGCATCCGCTACGAAGCCGCGCCCGGCGAGTACGACATGGTGGCCGCGCAGGCCAAGGCCGAAAAGCCGAAGGACGACGAGATGCAGAAGGCAGACAGCCGCATCGGCGACTTCGAAACGGCCTTTGCGGGTGCGCCCGTGCAGATCGATGCGACGTACACCACGCCGCACCACATTCACGCGCAGATGGAGCCGCACGCCACGCTGGCCTGGTGGACCGGCGACAGTGTCACAGTGCACTGCGCCTCGCAACTTCTGGAGAGCGCGCAGAACGCGGTGGCCAACACGCTGCAGCTTTCACCCTCGAAGGTGCGCATCGTGAGCCGTTACATCGGCGGCGGCTTCGGCGGCAAGCTGCCGGTGTACGGCGACGTGATGCTCTCGGCCATGGCCGCGCGGCAGCTGAAGCGGCCCGTGAAGACGGCGCTCACGCGCCAGCAGATGTTCCACTTCACCACGCACCGCAGCCAGACCATTCAGCGGCTGCGCCTCGGCGCCACGCGCGACGGCCGGCTCACGGCCATAGGCCACGACTCGCTGTCGCACAGCGCGCGCTTCGACGACTTCTACGAGACCGCCAGCACCCAGACACGCTCGCTCTATGCCGCCCTCAATCGGCTGACCACGCACCGCTCGGTGAAGCTCGACCTGCCCATCTCCGATTCCACCCGCGCGCCGGGCGAAGCCGTCGGCATGCTCGCACTCGAACAGGCCATGGATGAGCTGGCCGAAAAGCTCGGCCTCGACCCCATCGAGCTGCGACGGCGCAACGAGCCCACCACGGACCCGGAGAAGAACATTCCCTTTTCCACCCGCCAACTGCTTCGCTGCATGGACGAAGGCGCCGAACGCTTCGGCTGGAAGCGCCGCAGCGCCACCCCCGGCTCCTTGCGCGAGGGCCGATGGCAGATCGGCCTGGGCATGGCAGCGGCCACGCGCAGCAATTTGCTCATGGACGCCAAGTGCGCGGTGGCGCTCGACCGCCAGGGCGTGCTCACGGCGCGCATGTCGATGACCGACATCGGCACCGGAAGCTACACCGTCTTCACCCAGATTGCGGCGGAGATGCTGGGCCTGCCGGTCGACCGGGTGCGCATCGAACTCGGCGACAGCGACTTTCCTGAAACGCCGGGCTCGGGCGGCTCGTGGGGAGCCGCCAGCGCGGGCTCTGCCCTGTTCGACGCCTGCACCAACCTGCGCGGCCAACTCGCGCGCCGCCTGGGCGCGAAGCCCGACCACGTCGTGTTCGCCGACGGCCGCGCCACGGCCGGTGCGCACTCCGAATCGATCGGTGTGCTCGCTGGCACCATCGGCCTGCGCGCGGAAGGCCAGATCAAGAAGGGCGACATGGCGAAGAAGTTTTCGCAGCAGGCCTACGGCGCGCACTTCGCCGAAGTGGCGGTCGACATGGACACCGGCGAGATCCGCCTGCGCCGCATGCTCGGCGTGTTCGCCGCGGGGCGCATCCTGAACATGAAGACGGCCACCAGCCAAGCCACCGGCGCCATGATCTGGGGCGTGGGCTCTGCGCTCTTCGAAGACGCGGTGGTCGACACCCGCTTCGGCGCGTTCGTCAACCACGATCTGGCCGAATACCACGTGCCCTCGCATGCCGACATTCCTGCGATCGAAGCCGTGTTTCTCGAGGAGGTCGACGACAAAACCAACCCGCTGAAGATCAAAGGCGTGGGCGAATTGGGCATCTGCGGTGCGGGTGCTGCCGTGGCCAACGCGGTCTACAACGCGACGGGCGTGCGCATTCGCGACTACCCGCTCACGCTCGACAAGGTGCTCGGGTTGCAGGCGCGCCAAGGCTGAGCCAGGCAGCGAACACCCGCGCAATTTCGCAAGGTGAACGTTTCCAGTTCGGCTCGAGTGCAGATGGATTTGCTCTACAGGTGACAGGTGTCTCAAGCAAAGGAGTCGACCATGGCAAGAATGATGGGTTCGTTCGAAACGGAGTCCATTGCGGCTCCCCAGTTGCCTGATTCAGTGGAACTGGAGATGCCGCAAACCTACCGAGCCCGGCTGATCCGGCAGCGCGCCTACGAACTCGCCGAGCGCCGTGAATTTCTGGGGCGCAACCAGCTCGAGGAATGGCTGCAAGCGGAACGCGAGGTGGACGCGCTGCTCTCGAGTCAACCTCCGGGATCCAACGGCCTCGACCCCCGGCCAAGCCTGTGAATCCCGTGCAAGTTGCCGGCCCTGGGCCGCTTTCGACAGAACAGGTCAGGGGCCGCCACGACGCGGCAGCGTGACCAACTTCAGTTCTTACCGCGAACGCTCGAGGCAAGACTTTGTAGAAGCGCCCGGGCCGCTGGCCGACGAACATCCAGACGGCCTTGCGGCTCGCGCACCTTGCTGGCGATCGCCGGAAAACGTCCCGCAAACTGGCACGCCGAGAGCGAGTGCGGCAGGGGCGCCCACCGCCCATCGGAACGCCTGGCGCTGCGCCTTCTCATTCGCTTCCAATCTGAAGTTGCCTGCCATCGCCTCTCCGCGAGTCCGCTCAGACCGTCGACTGGAAGATTTCGGGCCGATTCTACGAACGCTTGCTGAGCCATCCGAATGTTCGACAACCTCGCGTACCACGGTCTTCGCCCAAGCCTTCGCACCAGCCGCTGATTTGGCGGAAACGGCTCGGCTTTTCAGGCTGTGGACCTTGGCCAGTGGCATCGGTGCGAAGGTCAGGGTGCGCGCGGAGGATCATTCTCACGCGCAAAGTGCCGCGGGCCGCCCACGGCCGCGATGAACGCAGTGATCGCTTCGTCGGCGCCTGCAGCGTCGGCGAGGATGAGGCCAGGGTCTGCAGACCCGTCAGGCAGCGTCATCGGGATCTGCGCCTCGGCCAGCAGCGCGTCGGATGCGCCCAGCGCCAGGATCGTCTTGCAGTGCCAGTACTGCACCCGCAGGAACTCGAGCGTGTGAGCGTCCGCGTCCAGCGCCTCGACCGCCGCGGCACCGTCGGGCAGCACCAGCGCATCGAAAAGGAAACCGGGCGAATTCTCCATCGTCGCATCGACGGCGAACCTCTCGCCGTTCGCGCCAATGCACGTTCCCAGCCGCGCGCCGACGAGCCGCGGCACCGCGCCGGCCGCCACCAGCGACGAAACTACCTTCTGCAGCGACGTCCCCTCGACGCCATTGGCCACGAGCACCGCCACCTTGCGCGTGCGAATGCCGCCGTCACCGGGCCGCGCCATCAGCGACAGGGCTGGCGACACCTCCACCTCTGGCGTCGCCGGCTTCTCCAGTGCCCTGGGAAGCGGCGCCGGAAGCTCCATGCCCAAGTCCTGCGCAAGCCTTTGCGCGAGGTCGGGGGCGGCGTTCAGCAGGCTTGCCACCACGCGCTCGCGCACCGCGGGCACCGTGACCTTGGAAAGCTCGAAGCGGAACGCATTGCCGATATGCGCCTTCTCCGTTTCGGTCTGGCTCTCGAAAAACAGCCTGGCTTGCGTGTAGTGGTCGGCAAACTTCTCAGGCTTGATGCGAACCTTGTCCGCGCTTTCCTTGGCATCGATGCGCCTTGCGATGCTCGTGAACCCCTGCGCCGCGCCCGCCTGGAACGGGCATCCGCCGGCCAGCGAGTTAGGCTCGTAGGCCACACGCCCGCGGTTGATCGCCTGGCGGTGCATGCCGTCGCGCTGGTTGTTGTGCACCTGCGCGATCGGTGCGTTGATCGGCAGCTCATGGAAATTCGGCCCACCCAGCCGGCTGATCTGCGTGTCGACATAAGAGTGAATGCGCCCGGCGAGCAGCGGGTCGTTCGTGAAGTCCAGGCCCGGCACGATGTGCGCGGTGCAGAAGGCCACCTGCTCGGTTTCAGCGAAGAAGTTGTCGGGGTTTCGGTTGAGCACCATGCGCCCCACGATCTGCACCGGCACAAGCTCCTCGGGAACGATCTTGGTTGCGTCGAGGATGTCGAAGCTGAACTGCTCCGCCTGTTCCTCCGTGAAGATCTGCAACCCGAGCTCCCACTCGGGATACTCGCCCGCATCGATCGCCTCCCACAAGTCGCGGCGATGGAAGTCGGGGTCGGCGCCCGAGATCTTCACCGCCTCCTCCCACACCAGCGAATGTGTCCCCAGCTTCGGCTGCCAATGGAACTTCACGAGGAAGCTTTCGCCCGCTTCATTGACCAGGCGGAAGGTGTGCACGCCGAAGCCCTGCATCATTCGGTAGCTGCGCGGGATGGCGCGGTCCGACATCTGCCACATCAGCATGTGCGTGGATTCGGGCATCAACGACACGAAGTCCCAGAAGGTGTCGTGCGCGCTGGCCGCCTGCGGCATCTGGTGGTGCGGCTCGGGTTTCACCGCATGCACAAGGTCTGGGAACTTCATCGCGTCCTGGATGAAGAACACCGGCATGTTGTTGCCCACCAGGTCCCAGTTGCCTTCGTCGGTATAGAACTTCACGGCAAAGCCACGCACATCGCGCGCGGTGTCTTTCGATCCGCGCTCGCCGGCCACCGTGGAGAAGCGCACGAACACCGGCGTGACCTTGCCGGCCTCCTTGAACGGTGCGGCCTTCGTGAACTTGGTGAGCGGCTCGTAGCACTCGAAGAAGCCGTGGGCGCCAGAGCCGCGGGCATGGACGATGCGCTCCGGAATGCGCTCATGATCGAAGTGCGTGAGCTTCTCGCGCAAGATGAAGTCTTCGAGCAGCACCGGGCCGCGCGCCCCGGCCTTCAGAGAGTTCTGGTTGTCGGCAACGGCCACGCCCTGGTTCGTCGTCAGCACCTGACCGCTCGAATCGACGCGCACACGGTCGAGCGTGCCGATCGTCGCATTGACGCCTTCGGGAGCAACCGTACCCGTCTTGTCGGAGGCGTTGCGCTCCGACAGCGAGCTACCGCCCGGCAACCTGGACGGCGGTGAGACAGCCGCGCCGGCAGGCGTTGCCGACGCATTCGCCTCTCCATGTTCGAAAGGCTTCGTCTCGTTCGACGGCATTCCGCTGGCAAGCGCCTGGGTGTCGATCGCTCTCTGCGCGGGCAAGTCGCCCTTGCCGGCCTGCGGCGGAGCGGGACTCGCGGGCCCGCTGTCGGTGTTGCGCGCGGCGGCTCTGGCCGCGTCGATTTCCGCTGCGCTGGCTGCAGGGGTGGCAGAAGTCGGTGGGGTTTTCTTGGCCATGGCTCTCTCTCGAAAATGGGGAGGCAAGGCTATGTTCTGTAGATGCGGCTTTTTGTAGGAAGCCGCCGCATCGCCATCGGGAGATTTGCAACAGGGAGAGACGACAAACGGGTCGGGGGCCAATTCAATGCCTGCAGCTGCCCTTGCGATGATGCCCGGCCCGCAGCTACTGCTTCAATCACTGCGGTCACGCAGCCGCGCCGGGTTGTTCTCCAAATAACGCTCCCACAAGAAAAGTGCTGGTAGCGCAAGCAGGTGCAACAAGGCAAACAGCAAGCCGAAGCAGAACATTGCGATCGCGATCACAGGGCTCGCCGCAATGCCAAACAGTGTCTTCAACATTTTCAAACCCTCCTCAAGGCCAATGGTGCCGAGCGCGCCTCGAACGCCTCGTAGGAAGGCAGCTGAATTTTCTTTTCTGCGAGCCCTCTGCGCCCGCCTACACGCTGCACGCGCGCGCGCTGACGCAACGCACGCGGTGTCGCTCTAGATTTCGACCAACCCCTCCCTTTTCATGCGCCACCCGGAGAGCATCAAAATGATCGGCATCGTCGTACCCGCGCACAACGAAGAGGCTTGCATTCGCTCCTGCCTGACGGCCTTGCGTGAAGCCGCCCGGCACGCCGACCTGGCAGGTGAGCCCGTGGAGATCGTTGTCGTTCTGGACGCATGCACGGACGCCACCGGCGTGTTCGCCTGCGCCGCAGGAGCCATGACGCTGAGCGTTCGCGCAAGAAACGTCGGCATGGCGCGCGCCATTGGCGCCGAGGCATTGCTCGCCCGGGGGGCACGCTGGCTCGCGTTCACCGACGCCGACACGGTCGTCGCATGCTCGTGGCTTGCGGATCAGCTTTCCCTTGGTGCCGACGCCGTGTGCGGAACGGTCGGCGTGGTCGACTGGACACCGCACGGCGCGCATGCCCCCTTGCTGGAGTGGCATTTTCAGCAGACCTACACCGATACCGAAGGTCACTCGCACGTGCACGGGGCCAACCTGGGGGTGTCGGCTGTCGCGTACAGACGCGCGGGCGGCTTTCGCCACCTGCAATGCAGCGAGGATGTCGCCCTGGTCAACGCGCTGGTTGCCTCCGGGGCTGCGGTGGTATGGAGCGCGAAGCCCCGGGTGGTCACCAGCGCGCGAAAAGATGGAAGGGCCACGGGCGGATTCGCGGACGCCTTGATCAATGCCGTGGCCCAACGGCTTGAGGCAGCGGCGCGGCCGCTGCTGTTGCCGACGCCGGCGTCGTCCTCGATAAATCATCCATGACCCGAAATCTTCAAAGGAGCCACCATGACGAACAATGCTCAACAGAAGCCGATGTCGCCGGTCAACATCGACCAGAACCGTGCGGTAGGGCAAGACAGCCCGGCGCAAGGCAGCCGCATGGGCCGGGAAGCGAACAAGGCGCACGGCTACCCCGGCGAAGCCGAGCAGCAGGTGGCGACAAACTCCACCAACCCTTCGGGCACTGAACCCAGCGAGCCGGCCTCCGGCAGCGCGACCTCGATCACAGAAGAAAGCAGCCGCGAGGAAGCCGTGCGCCGTGCGGCCTATGAAGCTTATGAACGTCGCGGCAGTGCTGCGGGCAGTGACGTCGACGACTGGCTGGAAGCCGAGGCGCAGGTGAGCCGACAACACTCCAAGTAGTGAGCTCGAAGGCCTGCTGCATGTCGCGCGGCAGGCGATTCATCTCCGCGAACAGATCGCGAAGAAACAAGGATCGATACATGGCGACAATCTCCGAAAAGTTGACGGAGCGCGGGCGCGCGTCCCGACGCTTCCGTGAATTGGTCTCAGTGCTCGGCGACGAGTTTCAAGGGGTTGTCGCTGCATATCACCTGCGCGCCCTAGTGAGGCCTGGTCGGCTCACGCGGCGTCGAGGATTTGCTCGTGCTGGCGATGAACGCTGCGGACCTGATACGGGGCATCCGGAATCTCCAGCGTGGCGCACGGGACTCGGGATAGCCGAACTTCGCGAGTTCTTCGCGCCCCTTCTGGGTAATCGCCAACACCTGGGCCTCAGTAAGCGACCCGTCGGTCGAAGCCGGACGAATCAGAGCGACGACTAGCCCGGCGGCCCGGAGGACCCTGACCCCGTCGATGTCCTCCTTACGGTAGAACGGCATGGGCAGTCGAGAGCCCGCGATTTGCCTAAGCAAGTTCATGGCCATTTCAGTACCTCCTTTGAGATTGACCACTGTGCGACGACGAAGAAGATAGACCTTGCCGCGCTGGTTTTCAAGAGGGGAACCGGCGCCCATAGCCGCAAGTCTGCGAATAAAAAGACCCGGTCGCTTGGGACCGGGTTGAGGTTTACAGCAAGCCTGCGGCTAACCACGGGGGAAGCGAATTTAAGGTTGTGCTCGACGCATTGAATGTCAGACGATTCTGATTTTTTCGCTTGAACGCCGCATGCAGCTTGCGGACGGGCGCGGGTCCTGCGCTTGCTTTGCAGCGGCACGGAACGGCCTACGGGCAATTCCCGTCGAAGCAGTTACGCTAATTTGCGCCACGAGTTTTTCGTCGCGCCTTGCAAATCGGTCGCGCAGGGCCAAAAGGTCCGGGCCGAGTGCGGCCCAAGCCCTCAAAAGGTGAGCGCGCTCCGCCGCTGGCCAGGCCGAGGTAGAAGGCATGCGGGAACAAGCAGTGCTCCTACGTGTAGCGTTGGGCGTCATTTGCAGAATGCCCGCAAAGTAAGAAGCTCTGCCTCAAATGCCACTCTCCTACCTCCGCAAGATCGAGCGGGCAACCTTGCCTCTTACGGTGACGGACCCTGTTGATGTCAGACAGGTGGAACTGCTCCGCGCTGCTCTGGTGATTACTGCGACTCTGCGCCGGGCCACCCCCGAAACACCGCCGCATTCCGCAGTAGTTCACGAGATAACACCTGCGGGGTGGATTCTTCTAACACGCGGCATCGCGTAGCGCTGAACCGTTGCCATCGGCCCAAAGCTGGGTTGCGTTCACTGAGGCCGACACGGTCGTCTCGTGGCCGTGGCTCCCGGACTGGCGTTCGCTGAACGCCAATGCGATTTGCCGAAGGGCGATCGCGCGCAGACGCACGTGTGTGCATTCGCAGTACGGGGGGGCAGCGAGGATGTCGCTATCACGAATGCGCTCGTTGGCGATACTGTCTACAGGCAGTGGCCCTGGGACCTGCATTGGAGGAATGCCGGTCCCCGCACACACCGGACGATGCATGGAGGTGAATCGGAATCGCTTTGGCCGCTGGCACTGTTGAATTCCGCTGATCTCTGACCCTTCTACCCCACTCCCGCAGGCAAAGCCCCCGGTTCGTTCTGTTTCCACAGCGCTTCTGCGCCAACGATGGGAATGCGCTCGCGCAACGGGTAGCTGCCCACTGCTTTCAGGGATCCCCAGCCGCCGGCCGCGCGGGTATATGGTTCGAATCGCGTTTTCTCGGTAACAGGAAGCTCCGGCTGAGTGTGGGATGGATGCAAGTTGTTGCGCCAGGCGTCGAGGCGTTGCAGTTGCCGAAGCGGCAAACGTTCAGGACGGCGCTGGTGCCCCCTTCTCGCGCAGAACACCGTTGATCTCTGCGCCATAGATCAAGGTCGTTGCGCTGACGTAGAGGAACACCAGGGTTGCGACGACGCCCGCGAAGCTGCCATACACCAGCGCAAGCTTTCCCGCCGTGCGTAGCGTGTACGAAAGCGTGGCTGCGGCTGCTACCCAAAGCGCCGCACCCACCACTGCGCCCGGAAGCACCGTGTACAAACGCTGCCGCACGTCCGGCAGCCAGCCATACAGCAGACCGTAGAGCACGGTCAGCAGCAGGAAGGCAGATCCGTATCGCACGCTGTTCTGCAGCCACGGCACCTCCTGCCCTACCCCCGCCTTGTCCTGCAGAAACCTCCAGAGATACGGCAGGATGATCACCGAGCTGAAGGCGGCCAGGACCCCTCCGCCAACCACTACGGTAGCCAGCGTGGATTTGATCCGAGCCTTCCAGAACGGCAAGCCTCTCTCGACGCCGTAAGCCCGATTCAACGCCGTGCGCACCGCCTGCATGCCCGACGAAGCGGCCCACAAGGTGGCCACGAGTCCAACCGTCAACAGCGCTTGGTTCCGTTGGGCAAGCACCTGTCTGATCACCGGCGCCACCGCATCGCGAACGACTTGAGGCGCATAGTCCATCACCCGGCTGGCCAGCGCCGCCGCGTCGCCGGGCTGTCCCGCGAAGCCAGCGGCGGCGGACAGCAGAATCAGGAGTGGAAACATCGCCAGCACCGCAGAGAACGCCAGGCTTCCGGCCTGGTTGCCGCTTTGATGAAGGATGTAGTTGCGAATGGCAAGCAGGACGACCCGCAGCCCGGGCACAGCCAGAAAGACTTGCCGAAGGCGCTGCAAGGCCTCGAGAAATCGGCTCACATTGAACCGTCGCGCTCATCAATCGAGTGGCACTCCTTGGGAGCGCCGGTTTCGCGCGCCCGTGCGGCGAGGCGCACGTAGAAGTTCGCCACTTCGCGCAAGTCTTGCTCGTCGAGATCCTCGATGCCGATCATCCGGTTGCTCGCAACCTTGCTCGCGGCCAAGAGCTCGTTGAGCTTCAAGTGCAGCGCCACACTGTCCTTGTTCTGGCTCTGCTGAATGAGGAAGACCATCAAGAACGTGACAATCGTCGTGCCCGTATTGATCACCAGCTGCCAGTTTTCCGAGAAGCCAAACAGCGGGCCCACAACGGCCCAGACGACCACAGCAAGAATGGCCAGGCAAAACGCGGCGGGTGTACCGGCCCAGCGCGTGACCCTGCTCGCGAAATGATCGAATGCGGACAGCAAACGAGACCGGTCTGCGTACGACGCGCTAGACGTTTCGGGCATCGACCCCACGGGATCATCAGTCGACTGACGAGAAGGCATTGAGAAGCTCGACATAAGAAGATCTGTGTTTCGATCGGCGAAGGACAGGTGCCGCAAATCTAAGGAACCGCTGAAGAACTCGGCCGCGCGTTCTTCGCGCAAGCCGCTGTAGGACGATGCCCGCCGCGCACTCATGAGTACGTGAATGCGCAGACTCCTCGACGAACGGCCAATGTCCGCAACCGTGCGCTAGCTAGCCTGCGCGCGCGGATGGGCCTACGATAGGCCCATGACGGCATCAAACGATGCGGCACGTGCCGCGGAGCAACCGGTCAGTCCCGCTGTTGCTGCAGTCGGAATCGACCCTGCAATGGCTGCAGCGCTCCTCTGGGAGCAGTCACCCGACATCGCCTTCGTGGTGCTCGACACGGCAGGCGTGATCACCGCTTGGCGAGGCGCCGCCGAGGCGCTCTTCGGATTTTCCGAAGAAGAGATCTCCGGCAGTCCCATCGACGTCCTCTTCGTGGAAGAGGACAGGGTACTTGGCTTGCCCCAGCTGGAGCGAGAGGTCGCAGTGTCCGCGCATCGCTCGGAAGACGACCGATGGCATTTGCGCAAGGACGGCGCGCGCATCTGGGTGACGGGCAGCCTCATCGCAATTCAGCAGCATGGCCAGCACGTCGGGTTCGTGAAGGTCATGGCCGATCGAACCAACCTGCGCGCGCGGATCGAGACTTCCGAAAATCGACTGCAGATTGCTCAGGAGAAGGTCCAGGCGCGCGACGCCTTCTTCGGCCGATTGGTACACGAGGTTCGCAATGCGCTCGGGCCCATGCGAATCGCTGCTGAAATCATGGAGAAGCGGGGTTTGGTCGTTGACGAACTGGCGAAACCTGCGAGCGTGGTCGCCCGCCAAGCCGTCCTCGTCGAGCGCATGATGGCTGACTTGGCCGACGTCGTGCGGGTTGGCGTGGGAAAACTGACCCTTTTCAAATCCGAATTCGACCTTGGCGCCGAGATCGTCGATATTGCAGACGTCGTCGCAGCGGACGTCGAAGCGAAGCAGCAGACCATCGATGTACTCGTGCCGCCCGTTGCCATTCCCATCCTGGCCGATCGCCAGCGGGTGCACCAGATCGTCTTCAACCTTCTTCACAACGCCATCAAGTACACGCCTGCAAAAGGGAAGATCTGGCTGCGCTGCACTGTCGAAGTGAACCACGCGGTCATCAAGGTGGCGGACACGGGAATTGGCATAGATGCCGCCTTGCTGCCGGTGATCTTCGACCTGTTTACGCAGGAGGACCCTGACCGCTCCGGCGGTGGCTTTGGCGTTGGCCTGTCCCTGGTCAAAGATCTGGTCCACGCCCATGGCGGGTTCGTGGAAGTGCGCTGCGACGGAAAGGGCCAAGGCAGTGAGTTCACCGTTCGGCTTCCCCTTGATGGGCCCTCATTGCCACCTTGAGGCGTCCCAACGCGATCACCCCGACGAGATGGCAGGACGTCCAGTCGGTGGGGGACACGCTGCCGCGTGATCCGTGGTGTCGACGAGCTTTCAGAAAAAGCGCCGAAGCCACGAAGATCCGGACAGCCGACACGTGATGTTCCGCGAGCAACGGGGCGACCCGAGACTAGGTTGCGTGCGTGCGCGGGTGCATGTGCAGGAGCAGCACCGGCGGAGCGGCGCCGCCGTAGCGAACGCGCGAGGTAGCGTTTGCCAGCTCGAGTGCTCCAGCGAGAAACTTTCGAACATTCGAGTCGCGCCTCGAGCTTGTTGCCGCCTTGACTCGAACACGCCGCTTGACCGCCAGGTCAACGTGGCGCGTCGCTCGTCGTGTCGGCGTTGGTGGAGCTTCGGCTTCCCTTGAGATGCAGCTCGACATCGGCGGCGTTGTCACCGACTTTTGCCACCGCCTCGGACAGTTGCTCGTCCGTGACGCGAGTTCTCGCTTCCAACGTTCCACCGCGTCTGGGTCGCGCATGTCGATGCGTTGCGGGGACGGCTGGGCCTTGCCTTGCGGATCTGCCATGGGGGTTCCTTTCGTGCAGCGAGACCGCGGTTCAGAGCGCAAGGCCACGGTCGGCCGCGACGGCGGCCGGCACCACGGCAGGCGGCCCCGAAGGGGTCAGCACCACCTTGCGGCAGGCTTGCTCCGCCTTCTCGAAGATTTCATAACCTCGCGCGGCGTGCTCCAGGGCCATGTGGTGCGTGATGATCGCCTCCGGCTTCAGATCGCCGGCCTGGATGTGCTCGAGCAACTTGGGCGCTGCTGCGCATGGGTCTGGCCCATCTTGAAGGTGAGCCCCTTCTCGAACGCGTCCCCGAACAGGAAGCCATGGATGAGCGGGCCCACGTTGGCTTTGGGAACGCGCACGAATTCAGCCTGGCCGCCAGGGTAGCCGCCATAAAGGTGGGAGTACCCGAACAACCCGGCACCCGAGCGCACGTTCTTCTTGTTGAGGATGGCGCCGCGTCCCGGGCTCGTGGTCTCGCAGGCAGCGAACAGCGCCTTGTTGGAGAAGAAGCATTGCCCGCAGGAAATGGGAAAGGCATGACAACGCGATCGCCCTTCTTCAGTCGGGTCACCCCTCGGCCCGCTTCCTCGACGACCCCCATGAATTCGTGCCCGAGGATGTCCCCAGACTCCATGTCTGGAATCTTGTCGCGGAAGATGTGCAGGTCAGAGCCGCAGATGGCGGTGGCGGTCACGCGCAGAACCACGTCGTCTTCTTGCTCCAGCACGAGATCTGGAACCGTCTCCACGCCGACGTTCCGGGAAGACTGGTAGGTGAGGGCTTTCATGCTTCAGTGATCCTTCGAGCGATATGCGCAGGGGCCGCAGGGCGGAAGAGAAGATAAAAAAAGCAGGGCTCTTTCCCCGCGCCCGCTGTAGGAATGAAAGCAGTCGATGCGCGTTGCCGGCCTACATCCCGCGATCTTTTCAGCCACCAACCTCGGCTCGAAGCAGATCCGCCGGGCCCGGCCCTCCCGCTGGCGCCCTTTCTATCCTCTTTTCTTCCTCCTCTGTTTCCATGGAGCACCTCATGACGCAAGCTTCCCAACCCGGGCATCGCGATGACCAGCAGGGCCAAAGTCCAGCGCAAAAAGCAATGAAGCAAACCGCGAAAACTTCGAGCGAACGCAATGAGCCCCAGGGACCGAACGACGGGCCGGTGGTTACCCGATCGCGTAAGCCGCAGCGCCCGGGCGATGCGGGCGTCGGGCAGTCCGACAACGAGGGAAGCTCCCCTTATGCCGATCGCAGCCGAAAGGACGAACCGCAACGAGAAGGCTGACTTCCGCCGTTGCGAAGCCCGCGCCCGACGCGGCCTTGCGCTGCACGACCACACGCCGCCTTGAAACGGCGCATGGCTGCTGCAAAGCAAAGGCGCGACCTGTCCGGATGAAAAGGCCACCTCTATCTCGAGAGAATGCACATGAACGACCCCCGCGAATCCGCTCCACGCCCACCGTTCGCCACCCCAGCCCAGGAGCCGCCCGGTCTGGAGTCCCGCATGGAACCGCCGCCCGACTTCGGGGAGAGCTCGTACATCGGCAGCGGCAAGCTGAATGGCAAGGCCACGCTGGTCACCGGTGGGGACAGCGGCATCGGGCGTGCCGTCGCCCTTGCCTTCGCACGCGAGGGAGCCGACGTGCTCATCTCGTACCTGCCGGAAGAGGAAGAGGACGCGCGTGTCACCGCGCAATGGATCGAGCGCGCCGGCTGCCGCTGCGTGTGTGTCCCAGGCGACATCCGCACGGAAGCGCATTGCCGAAAGCTTGTGGACACCGCCATCGAGAACTTCGGAAAGCTTGACGTGCTGGTCAACAACGCAGCCTTCCAGATGAGCCACAAGTCGCTCGACGAAATCTCCGAGGAAGAGTTCGACCGAACCTTTCGCACCAACGTCTACGCCAACTTCTTCCTCTCCAAGGCGGCGGCCGCGCGAATGAAGCCGGGCAGCTCAATCATCAGCACGGCGTCGGTGAACGCAGACAAGCCCAATGCCACGCTCGTCGCCTACGCGGCCACCAAGGGCGCGATCCAGAACATGTCCGGTGGCATGGCCCAGCTGCTGGCCGAGAAGGGCATCCGCGTGAACTGCGTGGCACCCGGCCCATTCTGGACACCGCTCATTCCGTCGACGATGCCGCCGGACAAGGTCAAGGACTTCGGCAAGCAGACGCCAATGAAGCGTCCCGGCCAGCCTGCGGAGCTGCAGGCGGTCTATGTGCTTCTTGCGTCGGACCAGGGAAGCTATATCTCGGGGGCCACCATTCCCGTGACGGGCGGCGTTCCTTTCATCTAATGCAGGCGTCCGAAGGTGCCATGTCCTTCTCCCGGCGTAGTTGCCGCCCGACGGGGGCGACAACAGCTTCGCGTTGCAAAAGCGTTCTCCCTCGCGGCGGCTGGGGGCCAGCCGATTTCGAGATGAAGGCGACGGATGTAAATTGGCTGGGCCCCCCGCGGAGCCCTGTTGACGACGCACAACAATCGGCTCACGGCATTCGGAAGCGTCTGCCCTTGCGTGATGATCATCGCCTACACGCGCCCTCACCGACACAGGCCAGCCTAGTGAGTCAAGGAGAGTTTTAATGTCCGACGACCCCCACAAAACGGCACTTGACCGCAAACTCATCTCACTCAGAGAAGACTACGAGGTCCGCAACTGGATGAAAAGCCTGAACTGCACCGAGAACCAGCTACGACGCGCAGTTCAAGCGGTCGGAAACTCGGCTGAGAAGGTTCGTGAGTACCTGTCGAAGCAGGACTAGCCGCCGGACTGAGCATGGCCAAGAGCGACGCGCTCTCTACGTACAGAGCAAAGCGCAACTTCGCCGTGACGTCGGAGCCGACGGAGGGTGGCCAGGGCAACCCGAACGCTCTCAGTTTCGTGGTTCAGAAGCACGCCGCATCCAGGCTGCACTACGACTTCCGCCTCGAACTGGACGGCGTGATGCTCTCCTGGGCCGTGCCGAAAGGTCCCAGCTTCGACCCCAAGGACAAGCGGATGGCCATTCACGTGGAGGACCATCCCATCTCTTACTCGTCCTTCGAAGGAACGATTCCCCCCAAGCAGTACGGCGCGGGCACCGTGATCGTCTGGGACAACGGCACGTGGGAACCTGTCGGCGACCCGCGGGCCGGGCTCGCGGCCGGAAAGCTCGTGTTTCGCCTGCGGGGGCAAAAGCTCGAAGGCCTCTGGGAACTGGTCAACATTTCCAAAGGCGGCGAGCGGCAAGAGCCGTGGATTCTGTTCAAGAAGAAGGATGAGTTCGCACGCGCCCACGGGGATTTCGATGTAGTGACCGCACTTCCGGACAGCGTGATCTCAAAGCCGCTGAAGAAGCCGGGACCGAAGTCGCCTCCACTCTCTAAAAGCCGAAACAGTTCAAGCGTAACCCAGCCGATGCCCGGTGCGCGCAAGGTAGAGCTGCCGCAGGTACTCAAGCCGCAGCTCGCAACTCTTGCGGCAGGAGTTCCCTCAGCGGGGGAATGGCTTTACGAGTTGAAGTTCGATGGCTACCGCATTTTGGCCAGGATCGAGAACGCAAAGGTTTCGCTCATCACCCGCGGGGGCCACGACTGGGCTTCGAGGATGCCCACCCTCGTCTCGGAGCTCGAGAAGCTCGGGCTGCACTCGTGCTTTCTCGATGGGGAGATCGTCGTTCTTGGATCGAACGGTGCACCCGACTTCAACGCCTTGCAGAACGCCTTCGACAGGCGGCTGGCAGCGGATCGAATTGTCTACTTCGTTTTCGATGCCCCCTTCTTCGAAGGCCACGACCTCAGAAGTGTGCCGTTAAAGGAGCGGCGTGCCTTGCTGCGTGACTTCTTTAATGCAAGGGCTTCGGAGCATGTGCGCTTCAGCGCGGACTTCGAGGCCGACCCGACGTCCATTCTTCGATCGGCCTGCCAGATGCAACTGGAAGGGGTGATCGCCAAACGTGCCGACGCGCCGTACGTCTCGCGCCGCAGCGAGACATGGTTGAAGCTGAAGTGCAAACTGCGCCAGGAGTTCGTGGTGTGCGGCTACACCGATCGCAGTGGCAGCACGGCGCAGATCGGCAGCCTGCTCCTTGGCGTGCACAACGCCGAGGGCAAGCTGGTTTGCGCAGGCAGCGTCGGCACTGGCTGGAGCAGCGACGAGGCTACCGAACTCAAGAAGAAGCTGCAGCCGCTGGGGGCAAAGGCAGCGCCCTTCGACACGGGCATCTCGAAGCCAGGCCGTTGGTCTAAACGCCAGGCCGGGAGCGAGCGCTGGGTGAAGCCTGTCTTGCTGGCCGAAATCACCTTTGCGGAGTGGACACCTGACGGGCAGATCCGCCACGCGTCGTTCTTGGGCCTTCGCGATGACAAGCCGGCGAAGAAGATTGTGCGCGAGCAACCGAAGGTGGTGGACGCGCCAGCAGCAGCGAGTTCAACGAAGCGCACGGCGCCTTCAAATAGGTCCATCAAAATCAGCCATGGAGATCGCGTCATCGATCCGACAGCCGGCGTCACGAAGCTGGAACTGGTGCGCTACTACGAGTCGGTGGCCGACTTTATCCTCCCCCACCTCAAGGGACGTCCGTGCTCGCTGGTTCGCGGCCCTGCCGGCGTGACCGGTCAACTGTTCTTTCAGAAGCACGGCGAGAAGATTGGCATTCCAGGAATCACCGAACTTCCTGAGGGGCTATGGTCTGGCCACGCATCGCTCTTGGAGGTCGGAAACGCGCAGGCGTTGGCGGGTGCAGCGCAGATGAACGTCATCGAGTTCCACACGTGGAACTCGAAGGCCAAGGCCATCGACAAGCCCGATCGGATGATCTTCGACCTCGACCCAGGCGAGGGCACGAGCTGGGAACATATCCAGGAGGCCGCGGCGCTCGTGCGCGCCATGCTTCAGGCCCTCGGCCTCGTCGCGTGGTTGAAGACGAGCGGCGGTAAAGGCCTGCACGTCGTGGTGCCTCTGGCGCCACGCTACGACTACGACACCGTCAAAGGGTTCTCTCAGGCCGTCGTGCAGCACCTGGCGAAGACTATTCCTTCGCGTTTCGTGGCCAAGAGCGGGCCCAGCAATCGGGTGGGAAAGCTCTTCGTGGACTACCTGAGGAACGGGCATGGGGCTACTACGGCCGCGGCCTTCTCGGCGCGCGCACGTCCGGGTCTCGGCGTTTCCATCCCAGTGAGTTGGGACGACCTGCCCGGCTTGAAGAGCGGTGCGCAATGGACTGTGCGGACGGCGCGCGAATACCTCTCCTTCCAGAAGCTCGACCCTTGGGCCGGTTACTGGAAGCAAAGGCAGGCTTTGGCAGAACCGATGAAGCGACTGGGGTTCAAACGATGAGCAGCAAATTGGTGGTCGAGGTTTCGTCGCCGAAGGCCGCCGAATGCTTGCGCAAAGATGCCTGAAAGGGATGCGCAACAAATGAAACTCTCACATCTCGCGCTGACGGTGATCGAGGATCCGGATCACGCCGGTCGTTTTCACTGGCTGCTTCTCGAGTCGACTGGAGAAATCGATCAGGTGCGCGAGTCCCCCGCCTCCGAAGCCACATTCGATTCCGCACAGAAAGCGTTTGATGCGGGCGCCCGGCGATGCGGGCGGAGGACGAAGACGCCGATCCGATCGGCAACCCGGATGCCGACGCCGAGTGATTCGCATCCGCCTGCAACGACCCTGTGATTCGGATGGGCTACGACGCGTTCTCACCGAAGCCGCAGAGAAACACCTACACGTGTGCGAAATGGGACGCATACGTTGCCCGCATGGCCATCACCGCATTGCTCGTCGAAGATAGCAAGATTATCCGGGACAACTTGATCCCCACGCTCGAGGGGCTGTCCGCTGCCAGGGTGGGAGGCTTTGCAGAAACCGAAACAGAGGCCGTTGCCTGGAAACGGAGCGGAAATTGAGCGCTCTCGATCGTGCGCAGATAGTCCATGGGCATATTGGCTGTTTCCTTTGCTTGCGCATGAGAGGCCATCGGCCTCTTCTCACGCGCGCAAAAAAGTGGCAAGTTGAGGCCATTTTCGGACAGTTTGGAGCTCGCCATGGTCACTACTGCGCGATCGATTGCGTCCCTGTCTCTTGGCTTCGGTCTGGTCTCCATTCCGGTTCGACTGTTTACGGCCACGGAGAGTTCGGCATCCGTCCGATTCAACATGCTGACCAAGGACGGGCAGCGCGTTAAGCAGCAATATGTTTCCGCTGTAAACACCAAGAAAGTCGTTCCTCGCGCGGAGATGGTGAAAGGGTACGAGTTCGACACTGATCGATTCGTGATCTTCCAAGCGGATGAGCTGAAATCGCTCGAGGAAGGAGCTAGCCATCTCATCGACATCGTGGCATTCATTCCGGTCGATGCCGTCGACCCGATCTACTACGACAAGCCGTACTTCCTGGCGCCCGACAAGCGCGGCGGAAAGCCATACAACCTCCTGAAAAAGGCAATGTTGCAAAGTGGCCGGTGCGCACTGGCGAAGTGGGCGTGGAAGTCCAAGCAATATGTCGTTCAGGTCCGGGCTGAGCAGGACGGCTTGGTGCTGCAGCAGCTGCTGTACGCCGAAGAAGTTCGCTCGCTGAAAGACCTGGGGATCGAGCAGTTGGAGCCGTCGGCGGCCGAACTCAAGCTTGCGCTGCAGTTGATCGACCAGATCTCCCAAGATACCTACGACCCGACCATGTTCGAGGACGAGGAAAAGAAGCGCATCCTGGCGGCAATCGACGCCAAGATTGCTGGCGAGGAGATTGTGGCGGCGGAACATCCCGAGGATGTGGAATCGGCGCAGATCATCGACCTGACGCAAATGCTGATGGCCAGCCTCGAAAAGAAGGGCAAAGGCAGCGAGAAGCCTCGACCGAGCCCGGCCAAGGCCAGTCAGGTCGTCACGCCGCTTCGACCTTCGCAAGCCAAGGCTAAGCGTGCACCCAAGACACCAGCGAAAAGCGTGGCAGCGCCGCGTGCGAGAGCGAGGAAGTGAAGAGCCGAGTGAACGCCACGCGGACACTTCGGGGCGTCGTGCAATCTTTGGGGCTGTCCAAGCACTCGGTGCTTCGACTTATTGAGCTTGGCTTTGTCGCCCCCATCAAGGACGACAGAAACGCGTGGAAATTCTCTTTTCAGGACCTTGTGCTGCTTCGCTCGGCGCAAGAACTCCGAAGCGCGCGCATTCCGACTCGCCAGATCCTCAAAGCACTGCAGCAGCTCAAGGTCACGTTGCCGGATGAATTGCCGTTGCTGGGTCTGCGCATCACGGCAGAAGGGAACCGAGTCACCGTGCGTTCTGCCGACGCACACTGGGAGCCCGAGAGCGGCCAGCTCATTTTGGATCTTCAGATTGCGACGGGCGGCGAGACGGTGAGCTTCTTGCCTCAGGACGGGGCCGACGCTGCAGATTCTGTGGAATTGGCCGACCGGTTCGCGCGCGCCGAGGCGTTGGAGGAACGCGCACCCGAAGCGGCCGAAGCGCTCTATCGGCACATCCTGACGGACGATCCATCCTACGCGCATGCCTACCTGAATCTTGGCTTCATGTTGTGCGAGTCAGGCAGGTGCGAATCCGCGGCGGCGCTTTATGAGGACGGTCTGCGCTTCTGCCCCGACGACCCCTTGATGCACTTCAACAGAGCCGTCGCGCTAGAGGGCATCGGCAACATCGACGGCGCACTGGAAAGCTACGAGGAGTCATTGCGCCTGCAACCGGACTTGCTCGATGCGCATCGAAACGCGGCGCTTCTGTATGCGGATGCGGGCCAACAGCAAATGGCGATCAGGCACTTCAGTGCATTCAAACGGCTCCAGCCCGAAAGGCCGCTTCGCTCGCCTTGAGCCGCATGCGCCACCGCCTGCTTCAACCCGATCAGGCCGTCATCGATAAGGCTGACTCACAGCTTTCCGTTCTTTAACTCTCAACTCTTGCTGCTGCGCGACGCTGGCCGAGACGAAGCTGTATCGCAGCCCCAGCGGCTGCTCGATGCGTGGCGCTGCCGAACAGGAGCGAACCGGCCAAAAGCCCAGTTTTCTCAACGAGGGTTTCCACGCTGTTTTCGCTGCGACGCAAAAAACAAGGTCCGCGGCGAGATGCTGCACGCCGAGTCAAACGAGCCTCGTGTTCTTATTCATAGCTCACACAAGTCGGTCTGCGGCATCTCACCGACCGCATGACTCTGAGTGACGCACTCCACGGTCGACGGTCTCCCATGGGATCGCCACCTACTGCGCTTGGAGCCCGGCGCCGACTGAAGCCGAGCGGCACGGAAGGAATTGTTTCTGCTCCACAACAAGGAGCAGCCATGGCCCAGTACGGCGTCAATACACCGGTCGGCGTGATCGAAGGAAATACCGTCCAAAGCGGCGTTTCATGGGGCGCAATCTTTGCAGGTGCGGCGGGCGCGGCAGCACTGTCGCTCGTGCTCTTGCTCCTCGGTACGGGCCTTGGCATGTCGTCGATCAGCCCCTGGACGAGCCAGGGTGCGAGCGCCGCCGCCATCGGTATTGCGACGATCCTCTGGCTGAGCTTCACCCAGATCGCGGCATCCGGGATGGGCGGCTATCTGGCCGGAAGACTTCGCACCAAGTGGGCCGGCGTTCACACGGACGAGGTCTACTTTCGCGACACCGCGCATGGCTTCCTTGCGTGGGCAGTAGCCACGCTGCTCACAGCAGCGCTTCTGGGCTCTGCGGTGGCGTCGATCCTCGGAGCCGGCGCACAGGCGGGCGCTACGGTGGCCGGCGGCGCCGCGACCGCAGCAGCCGGCGCAGCGGGTGGTGCGGGCGCTGCGGCGGCACAGTCGGGCCGTGAAACGGGTTCGGACCCGACGGCTTACTTCATTGACTCGCTGTTTCGTCGCGATTCGGGCAGCCCGGCGTCGGTCACGGGAGACGCCACCACGGCTTCTTCCCCGTCTGCCGCACCGGTCACGCCGGCAGCGCCGGCCATGGCGCCTGAGCGCAGTGCCTCTGCATCCAATGCCGAGGTCAGCCGGATCTTTCTGAACGGCATTCGCACCGGTGCACTGCCGCCGGACGATGCCAAGTACGTCGGCCAAGTCGTGGCACAGCGCACGGGGCTGAGCCAACAGGACGCGGAGAAGCGCGTGAACGATACCTACGCCAAGGCCCAGGCAACGCTCAAGAATGCAGAGGCAAAGGCCAAGGACGCGGCTGACGCTGCGCGCAAGGCTTCAGCCTATGCCTCGCTCTGGTTGGTGGTCTCGATGCTGATCGGCGCATTCGTCGCGAGCTTCGCAGCGACCTACGGTGGCCGCCGCCGCGACCTCTGACCCTCACTTTCAAAGGAGACCTCCATGCGCTCACTACTTCTGCTGTTCCTCGGCGTGCCGATCCCGATCATCATCCTGATCGCACTGTTCTTCCACTAGGCTTCAAAGAGACAGCCATCGGGCAACGGGCCTCATGACCGCTGCGACCTGGGACCTAGTGATCGGTGCACTCCTGATCCTGGCGGCACTGACGGGCACGCTTCTCAAGACGTTGCCCATCAGCGCCGCTGCCCTCTACATGGGCTTGGGTTTTGCCGCCGGGCCCGGTGGCTTCAATCTTGTGAAGCTGGGGATGCCGGCTGACGCGGCACTCGTCGAGACGATCAGCGAGGTCGCTGTGCTGATCTCGCTTTTCGCGGTAGGACTGCGCTTGCGCGTCCGTTTGCAGGTCGAGAGTTGGATACAACCCGCGTTGCTGGCCAGCTTGGCCATGGTCATCACGATCGCATTGATGACGCTCGCAGGCCAGGGCCTGCAGCTTGGCTTGTCGGCCGCGTTGCTCTTGGCAGCCATCCTCGCGCCGACCGACCCCGTGCTTGCCTCCGACGTACAGGTGCGCCACGAGAACGATCAGGACGACCTGCGTTTTGGCCTCACCGCCGAAGGGGGCCTGAACGACGGTGCCGCTTTTCCTTTCGTGATGCTGGCGCTGGGCTTGACCGGTGTCCATGAACTCGGCCCGTGGGGACTTCGATGGCTTTCATTGGATGTGGTGTGGGCCATCGTGGGCGGCATTTCGCTGGGCTGGACGAGTGGCGCGATGTTCACCCGGCTGGTGCTGTTCCTGCAGACAAGGAAGAAGCAAGCATTGGGCATGGAAAGTTTTCTTGCGCTCGGGCTCATTGCGTTGACCTACGGGATCGCTTTGCACGCAGCCGTTTATGGCTTCCTTGCCGTCTTCTTCGCCGGACTCAGCATGCGCAACGTGGAGCGCGCCGTGGGCGACGAAGCCGGCCAAGCACAAGCGACCGCCAAGCCGCCGCAAGTCAGGGACGTCGCGGTTGCGCAGGCTCAAACTGCCAACGCCATGACGCGTGACGTGCTCGACTTTGCACGGGAGCTGGAGAAATTTGTCGAACTCGCGGCCATGCTGGTCATCGGCTGCCTACTGCGCACCGAGATGCTGACCGCCCCCAATGTGTTGATCGCCGTGCTCCTGATCGCAGTCGCCCGGCCGGTGGCTGTCTACATTGCCACGCTGGGCGGGCACTGGACTGCATCGCAACGCCGCCTTGGGGCGTGGTTCGGCATCCGCGGTGTTGGCTCCATCTACTACCTGGCCTACGTCTCGACGCACGGCGCCTCGCCGTCCGATGTCGGAACGATCACGGGCGCCGTGTTGGTGACGGTGGTGCTGTCGGTGATCGTCCATGGAATCTCCGCCACGCCGTTGATGAATCTCTACCAGGCAGCGAAGCAGCGAGGACGATGATCGAAGGTCGATCCCTCGAGCGAAACCCGCCGCACATCTACAGGCTCATGCATCTGCCCGCGACAATGAGCGATCTTGGTGCGCTATCCCAGCGAGTCTTAGGCCAAACTGATTTCATCGGTGAGCGCGTCATGGTTGTTGCACTCGCCGTCCCGGCTGGGCGGAGATGCGTACGTGGGCCGCGAGCTGCCGCTGACGCCCGATGGCTGCAAGATCACTGCTTCTAACAGGTCGCGCAAGGTCGGTTGGACCAAGCAATGGTCTGATTCAACTCCTGGTGACGGACGCGTTGGCACGTCAGTCCGGAAACAAGGTAAGTGTCCTGGAGAGGAACAGCCAACAGGCCGCCTTTTCCGCGACACAGCTCCCAAGTGACCAACCGATGCAAGCTTTTTCTGTTGCCAACGTGGATCTATCGGACGATCATCTCGCGCACCAACGCCTCGGAGGCCCAACCATGAAACTGATGGCTGTCGAGTTGATCCAAGAAAGCGGCACGGATTTCGCGAAATGGTCAACGACGGGGGAGATTGCACCAAGCGAAGCGTTTGACCGGCTCATTCGCGTCTTGGCTGCCACCCGACAGAACATGGAGCCGGCGTTTGCGCAGGCATTGCCGGTAATCATCAAAGATCCGCCCCCGGTCGACGGACCCGCCTGGCAATGGTCGATCGAGGCCGACGGCAGCCTCGTGCTCAACTTGCGCCATCCCGGTCTCGGTTGGCTCGGATTCCGGCTTGCCGACGTCGAGGGATTCCATGCGAATCTTGGCAACGTCGTTGATCAACGCAACGCCCTGCGTGCAGAGTTCGAACGGCCGACGCACTGAGCGCTGGTGGCGTTTGCTCGCTGCCATGAAAGGGTGACAGCGCCCGGCATCAAGGCGTCTCCCTGGCCCTTTTGTCCCTCCTTCGCCCTCGCCCTAGCCCTAGCCCTAGCCCGCGCCAAGCTGCTGTCGGAAGGCAGTGTGCGTGGCCAGAATGCCGCCCATGTGAAGTCTGGAGGGTGCCAGGTGAAGCGACGTGTGGCCACGCGGCTCGCGTCCCGGAAGGCATGCTCGCCTTGCGGGTGGATTCACCAGCGTTGACAGACCCATGTTGATGCCGCGCGAATGCCATCCGGGCCACTCCACGCGCACCGTCGTGCTCGTCGCAGCGCTTTGTATCGCTCGGGTCTGAACAGGTCAATCAATGAACGACCAGTGCGCCCGTCTACGGAATGAGCGTGCATTTGCATGAGCTGCAACCGCAGTTGCAGCACAGTGGTCGGCATGCGGGAACGGCGTGCGACCCGTCGACTCTCGGCACCCGTTGCTTGAGGTGCAAGGGTTGTATCAAGGGGCAATTCCTCTGAGCATCGCCTCTTCACATTGGCTTTCAAGAGGTCCCCATGCACTTCGCTTCGCGCCCGCTCCATTCGATCCGCCGATGGATCTGTCTGCTTGCTTTCTTATGCACGTGGGCGGGCGCAGCAGGCGCGCAAGCCCAATATCGCATCGCAACCGAAGGCACCTACGCGCCTTGGAGCTTCAAAGACGCGCAAGGCGTCTTGCAAGGATGGGACGTCGACATTGCGAAGGCACTGTGCGAGAAGATGAGCGCTCGATGCGAGATCGTCGCGCAGGACTGGGACGGGATCATCCCCGGTCTCATGGCTCGCAAGTACGACATGATCGTCGCGAGCATGGCCATCACACCGCAGCGGCGCCAGCGCGTGGACTTCTCGGAAAAATACAAGGACACGATCTCACGCTTCGTCGCCCGAAAGAACGCACCAGCTGACGTGAGCCCGGCTGCGCTCAAGGGAAAATCCATCGGCGTTCAGCGTGGCTCCATCCAAGCCGCCTACCTGGCCGATGCCTACCGCGACGCCGACCTCAAGTATTACGACACATCCCAGGCAGCTGAACTCGACCTCGTGGCGGGCCGGGTCGACTACATCCTCGGCAACATGGTCACTTACTTCGTGGGATTCATGAAGACGCCCGAATCGCGCAATTTCGCATTCGTCGGGCCAGACCTCAAAGGCGGGCTGCTCGGCGAGGGCAATGGCATCGCCGTGCGCAAGGGCGACACCGCGCTACTGTCCAGGGTCAATGCGGCACTTGCGGCGATCCGTGCGGATGGCACCTACGACCGCATCACGGCGCGGTACTTTCCATTCAGGCTGATGTAAGTCGTGGGATACAGCATGAGCATGTTGCATGGTTTTGGAGGTCAGTTGCTGCTCGGCACGGTGACCACCGTCGAATTGGCGGCGGCCTCGCTGCTGGTGGGCACGGTGTTCGGCGCGATCGGCTGCTGGCTGCAGCTCTCGGGCATCCGCGTCCTGCAAGCCGCGGGCTATGCGTACACCGCCGTCATCCGGGGCGTGCCGGACCTGCTGGTCGTCTTTGGCGTCTTCTTTGCGGGCACCGCAGCGCTGGCGGCAGCGACGGGCCGCTACGTCGAAGTCGACACATTCGCGGCTGGCGTCGTCGCGTTGGCGCTGTCGTTCGGGGCTTACTTCGCGGAGATCGCGCGCGGTGCACTGCAGTCCATTGCACGAGCCCAACGCGAAGCGGCCAGAACCTTGGGTCTCACCCGGCTGCAGTCGCTATGGAGCGTCGTCTTGCCCCAGGCGGCCCGCGTCGCGCTCGCGCCATTCGGCAACCAGTCGATCGTGCTGCTCAAACAGACATCGATCGTGTCGATCGTCGGATGCGACGAACTGATGCGAAAGGCTGCCGAGGCCTCAGGCACCACGCGCGAGCCGTTCACGATGTATTTCGCCGCCGCATGCATCTATCTGGCCTTGACCGGTGCCGCGACAGTGTGCCTTGAATGGGCCGAACGCAGCGCCGCGCGCGCGCAAACGCACTGAGCCGCAATGTTCGACGTCGAACTTGCAGCGGCGGTACTGCCCGCCCTCGTCACTGCAGCCTGGCTCACGCTGAAGCTCACGGCCCTCGTCATTCTCCTGGGCACCGCACTGGCTCTTCCCCTCGCGCTGTGCAAGGCGTCCCGTTCCGCACTGCTGCGCGCGACGGCCAATGCTTACGTGATGTTCTTCCGCGGCACACCGTCGTTGGTGCAGATCTTTTTGCTGTACTACGGCGCCAGCCAATTCGAGGTCGTGCGTTACTCCGTGTTCTGGCCGGTCCTGAGCGATCCCTTCTGGTGCGTGGTGATCGCCCTGGGTCTCAACTCGGCCTCCTACACCGGGAAGACGCTGGCTGCAGCGCTCGCGGCAGTTCCCAGAAGCATGCGCGAGGCCGCGTCCGTGCTCGGGCTCGGTCGACCGGCCACGTTCTGTCTGATCGAGCTGCCCCTGGCGCTTCGCATCGCGCTGCCCGCGTTCGGCAACGAAATCATCCTGACCTGCAAGGCGACCTCGCTGGCGAGCACCGTGACCTTGCTGGAACTGACGGGGACCGCCCGTCTGCTGAGCGCAGAGACCTACGCACCGTACGAAGTGTTCATGAGCGCCGGCATCGTCTACCTGGCGCTGAACTACAGCCTGATGCTGGCGATGCGCCGGCTCGAAACCTCATTCCATCGTTCCCATCCCACTGTTCGCACCACGTCATGAAGTTCATCACCTTGGGCCCCTCGGGCAGCAACCACGAGCACGTGGCCTCCCGCTATCTGGAATTCCACGACATCCGCGAGCGAGCGACGCTGACGCTGGCGGCCGACTTTGAGGAAGGCGCGAAGGCCGTGCTCGATGCACAAGCGGATTTCCTGGTCCAGTGCGCCGTGCATCCCGCCACCATGGCCACCGTTGCCAAATTCTTCCAGGGCTTGTACGTGATCGACACGTTTCTCTCCCCAAGTCAGGAACTCGCCGTTATCCAGCGCAACGATGTCGCTCATGCGAAGACGCTTGCAGTGATGCGACCGACCTTGGACTACATCGATCGCGGGCCTTGGGAGCACATCGAGTTGGTCGAGACGGTTGCGCAGGTCACCCGCGGGCTGATCGACGGCCGCTACGACGCAGGGGTGGGCTACGCGCACGCTGTGGCAGCGCATCCCGAACGTCTTCGTCTGGTGAAGTTCATCGGCACCGTCGACGACGCGTGGATCGTCTACGGCCGCGACCGCGTGAGCGGCGGACGGTTGACGGCGTGGCGAGACAGCCCTGCCGGCGTGATGTACCGCAAGGAGCGCTGATCGTGCGAGTGCATTCCCCCCCTGCGATGGTCTCGGTCGACGGCGTCTCGAAACACTTCGGCCAGCATCTGGTGCTGCGTGATGTCCATCTGCGCGTCGAAGCCGGGCAACGTGCGGTCGTCTGCGGCCCATCGGGCTCGGGCAAGTCCACCCTCGCGCGATGCATCAGCGGGCTGGAGGCCTACGGCAGCGGCACCGTGACCGTCAACGGCACGATGGTGTCGCCAGACATGCCTCATTCGGCGCTGATCCGCGCCAACGTCGGGATGGTGTTCCAGCAGTTCAACCTTTTTCCACATCTGAGCGTGCTCGACAACTGCACCCTGGCCCAACGATGGGTGCGCCGCCGATCGAGGGACGAGTCCAGGGAAATCGCGCTCGCACACCTTGATCGTGTTCGGCTCGCCGACAAGGCATCCGCCTATCCTGCGCAGTTGTCCGGCGGCCAGCAGCAACGCGTGGCGATCGCGCGGGCCCTGTGCCTGGACCCCTCGGTGATGTTGTTCGACGAAGCCACATCCGCGCTGGACCCGGAGATGGTCAAAGAAGTGCTCGACACCATGATGCTGCTCGCGCGCGACGGGATGACGATGGTGTGCATCACGCATGAAATGGGTTTCGCGCGGGCGGTCGCGGACAAAGTCGTCTTCATGGACGAGGGGCGCGTGGTGCAAGACGCACCACCGGCAGCGTTCTTCGGCCCGGATGCAGATCCTCGCATCCGCAAGTTTCTCAGTCAGGTCATTTAAACTTGGACGCGTCGCACGACAAGGGTCGGCCACCGGCACGGGGCGCGCCTTTCATTCGCCGCAAACGCGCGCCATGCCTCGGTCCAGCGCGATGCGATACACGGCGGGCAGCCGGTGGGCGTTCACATGCGCGAGCGTTGCCATCGCGAGCGTCTGCGGACATTCGGGCGCTACTCGCAGTGCCCGTGTCGCGATCAGTTCTTGGATGAGCGCGCTGCGCAACTTGTCGAGCGCCGGGCGCAACGCTGTCTTCAGGTCTGCTCGAGGCTCGAGGGGCGCACCGCCCGAGCGTCGCCAGTCCGCCATGAGCACGATCTGTACGAGCTTGCTCGCCTCGACCTGGTCCGCAAAGAATGCCGATGCCGTTTCGCTGCGAAGACCCACGCGCGAGGCTTCCTCGGACGCGGCATCGATGACCTGGCGCTCGCGGGGGTCTCCCGGCGGATCCGCAACCGGCTGTTGGGTGTCCCATTTGGTCAGCGCGACGCTTCGGGAAATCTCCAGGCGAACCGCACACAGATCGATCAATGCGGAAAGGTCCTTCGAAGGGGCCGCAGTGGCGCCCGCGCATGCAATGGACAGGAAGACCATTGCACCACTGGCCATGAGCGCACGAACGCACACGCGCATGACGGGGATGACGGGGACGCGAAGAACTGCAGCGGGGTGATGGGTGGTCGGCATGGGCGGCTTTCTACCTTCGTCGCATCGTGATGACGCGGGTTCTGGTCAGCCTACCCCTGGGCGAAGGCACCGCCCACTACCCGAACGCACAGTCGGATGACCTGACGGCATGCGACGGGGCGGCGCTCAGGCCTTTGCGCTTTCGGGACCGCATCAGTGCCTACGTCAACGTGGACCACAACGCCAGACGCGCGAGCCGGCAGGTGTCCCTTTGCCCGCGCGATCGCATTGCCAATGCGCGCGTGCGAGGACTGTCGCGCGGTTGCCGACGCGAGCGCCTGAGACCGGCGGCCCCTGTGACGCCCTTCGAGTTCGAGCCCGCCGAAGTGTCCTCGAACCGCTGGTCGATCCCCTGCGCGGCCAAATCGAGCAGCAGACCCGCGCCGGGAGTGACTGTGGGCGCAAATCCGCGTCGTTCGGTGGAAAATTTGCACCGGCGCGGTCCGACGCTCAGTGCTGCCCGGCGACTCTGTCGGGCGGGGAACGCCGCAGAAGCGACCGTCATACGTGCGGCGGCTCACGCTCATGAAGTGAATCGTGCGTTGGCATTTCGTCTTGCTGGCTGCGAAGCTTGGCGAGACGCCGCATTCGCCGCGCCTCGCGCAGGATGCCAACGCCCGTTTTGCCCCGAGGACGAGCCAATCGCCCTCCTTTCCTCAGCGTCTCAGGCGCGTTGCAGGGCATCCAACCCTGAAGACGGTGTGCAGGGCGGCCGCTGGCATGCGAGGCGCACCCCGGATACGCCACGATTCGATCGGCTAAGCTGACGCCAATGGAATCACCCCCCGGTCTCGATCTGGCGACGCGACAGCGCGAACGCGCTGTCACCGCGGCGCAGCGGGCGGGCGCGAAGCTGAAAGACCTACGACCCAACGACGCCGCCAGCGCGCTGATCGCCGCCTCACAACGTGCGAGATCGCTGGAGCAACGCGTGATTTGGCTGCAGCGCGCGGCCTCCGCATGGGCACGGCCGTTGGAGGACGTGGGGGCCTGCCGCAGCGGCTGCGCGCATTGCTGCCACATCGCGGTCACGATTTCCCGGGTGGAAGCGGCGCGCCTGGCGCGCGCATCTGGCCGCAGCTTGAACATGCCGACCCATCCCGTGCGGCTCGATGCGCTGGAGACGGAGGCGGATGTGATCAACGCGCAAGAAACGCTGCAGCAGCTGCCGACACCCTCGCCGTGCCCTTTCCTGGTCCGCGAGACGTGCTCCGTCTACGAGCACAGACCGATCGCCTGCCGGGTCCTGGTGAACCTGGACGATGACGATCTGTTGTGTCGTCATGCGCCGACGTACAGCGCCGAGGTTCCCTATGCGGACGCCAGGGCCATCAAGGCCTTGGCCCTCTCGGCGCAGGCCTCCAGCGAGTTCGCCGACATCCGCGACTTCTTTCCCGCCTGACCGCGCCCGCCGGCGCTGCACGCAGCGTGTGCGCCTGATATCGGCCCTCAGGCATCGAAAAAGCAGGATTGTCTGAGCAGGTCGACCTCCAGTCGAGGCCAACGAACCCGCCGAACGCGTGGCGGGGAAGGCACAACAACAAGTTGGCTGTTCATCGGTGCGAATACATCCCGGCGATGGCGCGGTCGGCTTCGGCAACGCCCTGCCCTGGCTGTGTGTCGACTACCTGATCCGGCAGTTGCTGCACCGGCCCGGCTCGTCAACCATGCATGGCCCATCCATTCCGCAGGAACCGGCATGCGCACCCTCTTGATCGACAACCACGACTCCTTCACCTACAACCTGTACCAGTACCTCGCGGCTTGCAACGACGAGGAACCAGTCGTGGTGAAGAACGATGAGAAACCCTGGAGCGAGATCTGCGGTCTGAGTTTTGACAACATCGTGATCTCGCCCGGACCGGGGCGCCCGCAACGCCACAGCGATCTGGGCATTTCCGCGGATGCGCTGCAGCATGCGCGCGTCCCGGTGCTAGGCGTGTGCCTTGGACATCAGGCCATCGCGCACCATTGCGGCGCCACGGTGGATCTGGCCGTGCGTCCAATGCACGGGCGCCTCGACCGCATCGCACACGGATCGGTGGATCTGTTTGCAGGCATACCGAACAACTTCGAGGCGGTGCGTTACCACTCGCTCGCCGTGACGGACCTGCCCTCGGAGCTCGAGCCGCTCGCGTGGACGGCCGATGGCACGTTGATGGCCCTGCGGCACGTCTCGCGCCCGTGGTGGGGCGTGCAGTTCCATCCTGAATCGATCTGCACCGAGTACGGTGCCAGGCTGTTGCGCAATTTCCGGGAGCTGACGCACGCCTGGCGCGGGGGCGTTCACAAGGCGTCTTCGATGGGCAGCTTTCTGCCCGAATTCCGCCTGGGCCAGGACCCTGCACCGAAGATCCACGCCCGCTGCATCGATGCCCTGCCCAACCCGGAGCAGGTATTCGACACCCTTTTTTCCGACGCCCCAACGTCGTTCTGGCTCGACAGCAGCTTGGTGGAGAGCGGGCGAGCCCGCTTCTCCTTCATGGGCGACGGCAGCGGACCACGCAGCAAGCGGGTCACTTACCGCTGCGACACGCAGGAACTCGCGATTCATGCCCATGGCGCTGTGAACAAGCGCACCCAGAGCATCTTCGACTACCTCCGAGATCATGCGCCGGCGCCTCGCGCCAGCGCGACGGCCCTGCCCTTCGACTTCGCTGGCGGGCATGTCGGGTACTTCGGCTACGAGCTCAAGCGCGAACTCGGCGGCCACCCCACGCACCTCGCCGACACGCCCGATGCCGCATGGATCGTTGCCGATCGATTCATCGCCTTCGACCATGTCGAGCAACAGACATGGATCGTCTGCCTCGACGATGAAGTGCTTTGTGCGCTCAACGCACAGTGGTTGGACGACGTCGAACAGCGGATGGCGCACGGCCTTCACGCGCTGGAACCCGATTGGCAAGACGCGGCCTGTGGGCTTGGACCGCTGCGATGGCGCATCGACCTGCCCGACTACCGAGCGCGCATCGTGCGCGCCCAGCAAGAGATTCTTCAAGGCGAAACCTACGAGGTCTGCCTGACGAATCAGCTTGTGGGCGAGGGCACGATCGATGCCTGGCCGGTGTACCGCGCACTGCGCGCACGCACACCGGCACCCTACGCCGCCTTCCTGAAGATGCCTGAGGTTTCGGTGCTGTGCGCCTCCCCCGAACTTTTCCTGCGCATCGGTGTCGACGCCAGCGTGGAGACCCGGCCGATCAAGGGGACCGCTGGGCGCGGCGTCGATGCACACGACGATGAACGAATCAAGGCGGCGCTGCAGGCCGACGAGAAAACTCGCGCCGAGAACCTGATGATCGTGGACCTGCTTCGCAACGACCTCAACCGCGTCTGTGACGTGGGCACGGTCCATGTCCCTCGGCTCTTCGAGATCGAAAGTTTCGCGACGGTGCATCAGATGGTCAGCACGGTCAGGGGTCGCCTGCGCGCCCGGCTGGGACCGATCGACGGTGTGTGCGCCACCTTTCCGGGAGGTTCGATGACTGGCGCGCCGAAGGAGCGCACGATGCGCATCCTCGATGGCCTCGAAGAGGCCGCGCGCGGCGTCTATGCCGGCAGCATCGGATATCTGTCGTTCAATGGCTCGGCCGAACTCAATATCGTGATCCGCACGATCGTCTGTACCGACGGACGCGTGTCCATCGGCACAGGCGGGGCCATCATTGCGCTGTCGGATCCCGATGAGGAAGTCGCCGAGATCGTCCTGAAAGCTCGCGCGCCGTGGGAAGTGCTGCAGCAGTGCGGCGGCACACCGGCGCCGATGCCGACCACCGACGGATCCGCACCGCCGGCGCCCGCCGACGGGAACGTGGGCATGGCCGGTGATTGACGCCACGACCGACCGCCGCGGCATGGTCCTGATGACGCTGGCGATGGCCTGCTATGTTCTCAACGACACCCTCGTGAAGCTCACGCTGCAGGCGTTTCCACCGGGCCAGGTTCTGGCCGTGCGTGGGGCGGCCGCGAGCGCCGTGATCGTCGTTGCGATGTGGAGACGCTCCGATGCGGCAGGCCTTCGACACCAAATGCGCCAACCCATCATGATTCTTCGATGCGCCCTGGAGATCAGCACCGCACTGATGTCCGTGCTCGCACTCGCGCGCGCCTCGCTCGGGTTGGTCAGTGCGCTCATGATGACGGCGCCGCTGCTGATCGCGTGCGCGAGCATGGCGTTGCGATGGGAACCCACGCAACCGCGCCGCCTGTGGGCGGTGCTCGTGGGCCTGGGAGGCGTGTGGCTGGTCGTGCGGCCCTCGATGCAAGCTAGCACCGCAGGAATCCTTTTTTCGGGCCTGTGTGCCGTGTCGCTTGCCGCCAGGGACATGGTGACCCGTCGGCTGCCGCCGTCGATGTCATCGATCAATGTCGCATTCGCCACGACGCTCGCTGTCTGCGCAGCGGGCCCGGCGCTTGGATGGGCATTGCAGGAATCGTGGAGTTCGCTCCTGCGACGCGAGGCCTTGGCCCTCGTGGGCGCGGCCCTGTGCACCGCATTGGGAAATGTGGCGCTCATCGCGGCGTGCCGCGGCACGGACCTCTCCGTGGTCACGCCTTTTCGCTACACCCTGCTTGTCTGGGCGTGTCTGCTCGGTTACCTGGTGTGGGGGGACATCCCCGACATCGCGGCAATGGTCGGGCTAGCGCTCATCATCGTTGGGGGCATCACCAACCTGCGTGCCGCACGCCCACCCTGAGCGGCATACATCGCAGCGCTCTCGGTCATTCGCGCGGCCGGGCCCCAAGGCACCCGCCTCAGTTGCGCAGGGCGACCGTCGTACACAGGTAGCGAACCGGTGCGACCTCGATCGCCTCGACGCCGTGGCACTGCGCCGCATCGAACAAAAGCGTGTCCCCGGGCGCAAGCAGCACGACCTTGGGGCCATAACGATAGTGAGCGCGACCCGCGAGCATGTAGACGAGCTTCAGGCCTGCTTGTGCCGCGCTGGGGGGCGCCCCGGGCGTACGCATCTGGACCAGGGACGGTGTCATGCTCAGGTCACCAGACATCAGGTGGCCCAGCAGTTCGCAACTGCAGCCGTCGCCAGGCACAGTGCGCGGCAAGGGAATGCCTGTGCCCGCAGGCACGTGAAAGAACACCGAACGCGGCGTGCGCTCGGCGAAGAAGCGTGAGATTGACACGCCAAGGCCTTGCGCCACACGTTCCAGCGTTTGCACGGAGGGCGACGCAAGGCCGCGCTCGACACGCGAGAGCATCGAACGCGACACGCCTGCGCGGGCTGCAAGTTCGCCGGCCGAGGTGTGCGCCGCGAGGCGCAGCGCCTTGATTTGCGTGCCGAGCATCAATGCGGGCTCGCTGCGCGCAGGTGGCGTGGCGCGCGGGGATGCCGACTTCAGGCGAGCTGGCAGCTTGAGCACATGCGCGCTAGGCAAGGGCGAAGCAACACGCCTTCGGCTCACTTGCGACCACCCCATGCCGGTGGTATCCACACGCCATGCACGCTCGAAGCTCGAAGAGGGTCCCACCGGGCACTGCCCTCCCCTCGCGCTGCCGCGCGCAGCTGCCGCTTTCGCGCACGCGCTCGATGCGCGAGCGTCGCGTAGCGCGGTCGCCCTCGCCCTCGCGGGCACATGCCATCGCGCCAACCGCCTCTCAGGGGGAAGGACTTCGGCCGTACCGCGCGCGCGCGTTGCAAGCTTGAGGGCGACCGCCGGGCGAGAAGCCCGTGGCCTGCTTGCGGGCAGCACGCACTGGCCGCGCCTCGCGGCAGGCAGGCGTGCATGCGTGTGTGAGCAGAGAACATCACCATGCGGGCATCTTTTCAAGATGCGTGGACGGACGCAAGCGTTGCATGGGATGCAAAAGAACGGCCAAGGGGCGCCCAGGCCCGCGGCGCCTTGCGGCATCTTCTGATGTCTTGCTGCTCACGCGTTGCGCCTCGTCCAGCCCACCGCCCGCTGGCACGCGGGCGCTCGGACCTGCCATTTCAGGTAGTTTTGCGACGCCCCGTCTTTGCCTGTAATTCGCCTGTCATCCACCAGGAGGTTGCATGCACATCGTGACAGGCACAGCGGACACACTGTCTGCAGAAATGCTCTTCGACATGGCGCACTACCGTCACCAGGTCTTCGTGGAAAAGCTTGGCTGGGACCTTTCGGTGCGCGGTCGGCTCGAGCTCGACCAGTTCGACCGCCGCGATACCTTGTACGTCCTGGCGCCAAAGCGCGAGGGTGGCCTGCGCGGCGTGGCACGACTGCTGCCGACAGACCGCCCCTACCTGCTGGCCGAGGTCTTCCCGCAACTGCTCGGCGGACGTCCCGCGCCGCGCAGCGCTCGCACATGGGAGCTCTCGCGCTTCGCCGCGGTCGATCTCGCTGCTTCGCAGCCCGAGATGACGCAGTTCGGTGCGTCCAGCGCGGCGCTCTCGCTGCTGGCTGCGGCCATGCAGGTGGCTGCGAAAGCAGGCGCCGAAGAGCTCGTCACCGTTTCGCCGCTGGGCGTGGAACGCATCCTCCAGCGCGCTGGCATCGTGGCCCGGCGCTTCGCTGCGCCGGTGCGCATCGGCGATCAGCGGCTGTTCGCGTGTCGGATCGATCTCATGCCGTGCGAGCGGCAGCGCACGCCGGTGCGCCCGACCTTGAGCGTGGCCTGACGATGCCACTGACCGTGTTGCGCAACGCACTTCACGCCTCAAGCGCTTAGCGCCGCGCTTGGCAGACACCAGGCATGTCTAGTCGAGGAATCCAAGCGCGGTCGCGCGTGCCACCGCAGCCGGCTTGTTGGGCACATCCAATTTTTCAATGACGTTCTTGATGTGAAACTTGACGGTGTTCACCGAGATGTGCAGGAGCTGGGCGACGTCTTCCGTATTCTTTCCGTCCGCCGTCCACTGCAGCACCTCGATTTCACGGGCCGTGAGCTTGGGGTGCCACGCCGGATGGTCCCTCGCAAAGCCGGCCGACAAGGCCAAGTGCGCGATGTTGGCCAAACATCGCAAGAACGGGTCGTGCTGCGCGATTTCCGCGGACGACAGCGCCTCGTGAGAACGCACGAGCGAGAGCATGCCGACCATGCCCTTTGCACCAAAGCAGGACTGCGCCCAGCCCACACGCAGACCACAGTCACGAGCCTCCGACCACAGCTGCGGCGTGTGCTTGAAGACATCGTCGCTCCAGATGATGGGCTCGCCACTGCGCGCGCCATGCGCGACGGTCGGATCGGTGTCCAGATAGTTCGCGTCGCGGTAACGTTGCTGCCAACGCGCGTCGTAGTTGCTTATGATTATCGTCTCTGGTCTCGTGAATGGCACCTTGATGCGCAGGCCGTACGCGCACCGCTCGAAGCCCAGCCGACGCGCGCCCAGCGTGATCGCCTCAAAGATGGCGTCCAGCCCTTCGACCCCCGCGAGGAGATGTTGCGTGTCTAGCAGGAGATCGCTTGCAGGCGGGATCGCCGCGGCGACTGCGCGACGATGTCGCCGCTGCAGGGTATCAACGTAGGGAGCCAGAACTGATCGTGCTTTTTTGCTCATCGCAAGTTCTCCTCCAGTGCATCTCGGGGTGGACAGGAAGGTTCGACGCCGTGCGCGGGCGGCAGACTTCGGGTTGAAGTCTAGGGAGTGCTGCGGCGCTGCGTGCTGACAAAACGCCCACTGTTTCTGCCTTGTGCCATGGGGAGGCGCACGCGATTGATGCGAAAGCATCACCACTTCGACAACGTTTGCTGCGCGGCATGCTGCCGTGATCTTCGATGTACGACGTATGGTTTCTACTTCTCGCGGACTTTGAGCCATTTGACGCAAGCGCGGCGATCCACGCGTTTTCGGTCGCGAACGATGTGCTGCGCGAGGCGGGCGGATCCGACGTGTACAGGACGCGCTGCTTCACCGCGAACCGCCAGTCGACGCGCAAAAAACTGGACTTGACGATCGAGGCCAGCGCGCTTCCGGACGAACTCGCGCATCCGGTGCGCGCGCTGATCGTTGTCGGCGGCGGCACCAGCGCCGCGAAGTCGCTGCGAATGCCCTCCTCGCACCAGCTGGAACTCAGCACATGGATCGCGCGCGCACGCGCGCACATCGCCAGCTTCAATTCAATCGGTGCGGACGGCTTCGTGGTGCTGCAGACCGCGCTGGCCATGATCCCGCCCGGCGCGCCCTCGGGCGTGCGCGAGGTCGTGATGACCTCAGCTGGCATGGACGTCGCGCTGCGCCTCATCGCGCAGGACCAGGGATACCCTGTCGCGTTGAAGGTTGCGATGCGCCTCGCCCCCTCGCCCGACCCCGTCCAGGCGCTCTCGCGCTTTCGCAGCGGACTGAGTGGCCGCACAGGCGGCGACGAGCGCGTGATAGCACTCAACCACTGGATCGCTCAGAACCTGCGCCAGACGCTCAACGTGCAGCGGTTGGCCGATCAGGCGCTGATGTCCACCCGCACGTTCGCGCGGCATTATCGTCGCGCCACAGGCTACACGCCGGCGCGCGCTGTCGAGAGGATCCGTCTGGAGCACGCCTGCTGCGCGATGGAGTCGACCTTGCTGTCACTCAAGGCGATCGCATTGCGCAGCGGGTTCTCCTCGGAGGAGATCATGCGCAGGGCGTTCATGCGCGTCCTGGGAATCGCACCGTCGCAATACAAGCGAATGTTTGCCGACCAAGGCCCGTGGGCGTAGGGGCTCTGCCAGCGCAAGCGCCGCGTTTTCGGGTGGTCTAGACCACGCCCTTGAAGATTCGGGACGGCCCTGCCCTGCAGGCAGCATCCTGCGCTGCGTGGCGGTGTCGGCGATTCAGTGGGGCGTGGCATTTTCGACAGGTGCGCAGCCTAGGCCGCTCGTCTTCGGTCTGCGCGGATGCGGCGCCATGGCAGATGGGCATCGCCTTTGAATCGTTTTGATGACCAGGACGTCCTGCGACGTCCTGCAGTCTCCTTCGAAGCTGCAAAGATCCATTTCCCTGCATCGGCAAAGCGACTCAACGACGATAGCCCATCGGTCCAACCCTCCACGGCCCGCGGCAGCAGCGTCGTCGCGATTCAGGACCGCGTGGAAGGCGGCTGTGGCGCGAGCCATCGCGAGACGCACCGCCGTCGTCGGGCCGCTGCTGGCCCGAGCGTTGTACCGCGCCACACGACGCGGACCAAGGCTGTGAGATTGCTTGATGGACGCGGCGGAGCCGCGGACCGAAACCGTCGTCATCGGTGCCGCGCTCCCCAAATCATCCCCGGCAGAAACAGGTTCCGGTCCATGCTTGGAGGGGCGGCCCGCAGGAGCCGCTGTATTTACTGCGGCCGTCGTGCGAAATGGTGCACCTGGAGGCGTTGCAGTTGTCCAAGGGGGGTGCCGGCTTAAGAATAATCATCTATGCAATAAATGGGGTTCATCGCGCGGTTCTCGTCCGGTCGCAAAACAAAATGCCTGTTGTGACGACGCAAGCGCTCGGCGTGACGGGCCGCATCACGAAAGCAGCTACTAACATTTCTGCGAGGGTATGGTCGGTCAAGGCGCGGGACGTGCATCGGGCCGGCGCATCAGGATCGATCCCGGGAGCAACCTGCGGCTCCTCGCGAGCCGTGTGGGCCGTGTGGGCCGTGTGGGCCGTGTGGGCCGTGTGGGCCGGGCGGGCAGCGCCGGCCCGCAGCCCTGCGACCTCATCATGTTCAGTGTCCATCCGCCAGCGGCTTGGCGCGCCCCAGTTGTGCGACGAAAAGACGATGCGCCCGGCAAGCAGGGCCGCGGTGCCTTCCATGCAGCGCCCGCAGCAGAAAGTGGCCGGTCGCCCGGCGGTCGATCGCTTCCGCGACAGTAAGCATGCTTGGCGGATGGGACAGTGGATGACGTATAGAGAGCAAGCGCTCACATACTTAAGACACTTCGCGTTGTCGCGACCTTACTCGGCTTTAAGACCGAGAAATCCGTCCAGCAGCTTGATCAGGCGACGCTGCTGGCTCTCGTCCAACGCTTCCACGAGGATGGTGGCCTTCCCCTTGCGATCGGTGTTCAAGCTGGCCACGCGGTTGCCGGCGGGATCGAGCCATTCCGCCGTCCCTTCACGACGGCGCTTTGCGCCAGTTGCTTGAATGAGGATCTTGAGGGTGTCTGCGGCGCTAGGTCGCGGCAGCTGGGTTGCCACCGTCCGGGCTCGCTCCAGAACGCCCTCAGGGTCTTTTTGAAGCGCGTCGGTTAACAGCTTGCCCCAGCGAAACTGGAGTTCGAGCGGCGAACTGAACGCTGCAACAACGTCCGCGGGCAGGCTGCGAAGCGTCTTGGCCTTCGAAATGGTACCCATGTCGACCCCCAAGGCTGCCGCCATCTGTTTGGCGGATGGGAACAGTCCTTCGTCGAGGGCGCGCGAGTACATCACGCCTTGCTCCCACGGCGACAAATCTTCGCGCGCGCGGTTTTCTCTGTCCATCTCAACGAACAGATCGGTGTCCTTCATGCCGTGGTCAATCAATGCCAAGACAGGGATGCCCAGTTCAAGGCAGGCTTGGTGGCGCCGGTGGCCGTAGACGATCTCGTAGCGTTGCGCGCCGGCTTCCGCCGGGCTCACGGCACGCACCTTGATCGGCTGGATGTTTCCGCCGGAACTCTGTATTTCGGCTTTCAGGTCGAGGAAAGCCTGTGTCGCGAAATGCGCGCGGTCGCGGTTGGCCCATCGAGACACGGATATGTCCCGGGGGTCCAACCGCCGGGTGACATCGGCACCGTCGAATTCTTCGAGGCGACGTCGCAATTCGACCACCTCTTTGTGAACTTCGGACTGCTCCGCCATGAATGCGAGCATCGAGCCGGGGCTGGTCCGGGGTGCTGCCGCGGGTGCGCGCGGTGGCAGCACCGGCTCGTGGCTTGCCGCTGCCTCTGTGGAATCGAGGCGGACGGCGCCCAGCGGCACAGGTGCGGATTCCTGGCCGGGCGCGGACACGCCGGCCGCTTCTGTGCGCACGGGAAGATTGGCGGTGACGCTGAAAGCGCGTTTGACGAGATTCTTGTTTGCCATAGCTGTCCTTCAGTAGCCTTGGGATGCCCTGCATTGCCAGGACTGATATTGCCGCCACTTGATCGAATTGCGCGGACGAGCCTGTAGTGCAGGTCTTAAGTGTCGAGGATGAAGCGTACGCGCGGTGATGCATGTCTGCGGGCCTGCGCTACTACCCGTACGGGTAGGTTTGAACGGTTCAAACCCCGGTGTGATGCAGGAATAAAGAATTGGGGGGCAAGTCATCCACGCGTCCCGAGGCTCGTGGAGCGGCTCGCTCGTGCAATCCTGTTGTACCCCGAAACAACCGATGCTGGCCACGAAGGTAAGTACTCCGCCCTGCCCTTTGAACGGTTCAAACCCCTCTGCCCTTCGGCCGATAACTGCGCGCACGGCGTTGGCGAACCACATCGCCAGGTCCTTGCTAGAGAGTGCGTATCGCTTTTCATGTCGCCGCGCATTCGCGTCATTTAGATCGCTTGATCGCAAGAATGGCCGGGGAGACTCAGGCATCTGCAAGGCTTTGAACCGTTCAAACCCCCTCCCCGTCGCAGGCGCGGGTCGTGCTCCACCACGGAGTGGCTCGCAAGCATCCGTTCCGAACGCCGCACGCCGAGTCCCTTGGCTCGTCCGATGCCGCCGCTCGCGGCCATCATTCCGTTCCACAGGCGCAAAGGCCACGCTCATGCCACCACCTCCTTAGGGTTTGAACGGTTCAAACCTCCCTCGCTGGACTGCAGCTGGCGCGCCCACGCGTTGCGGATGGAAACCTCTACGTGCTGAACGAACAGGTCGTATGCGTCCCGCGCACGCTTGTACGTCTTGTCCTTTGCATCGCTCGCCTCGCTGTCGTACACAGTCCCGAAACCCGAAGACTTCTGCGACGCGATCGAGGTTCTCGGAATTTCCAGCGGGAGCACCTTCTCCTTGTATGTTGCCGAAATCCATTCCCGCACCGCATCAGCAGTGGTCGATGCGCCTCGGCCCGCCTTGGGCGGTACGCGCGACAGCAGCACATTGATGAAGTCGAAACTCTTGGTCTGCCCGCGCGACTCCAGCATGCTCTCGGTGAGATCAGAGAACAACGACCAGAATTGGGTCGACGAGGCGAAATCCAAAGTCTCCGGCGGCAACGGCATGATGATGCCGTTGGCCGCCATCAATGCATTGATCGTGAGGTAGGACAGGGCAGGGGGGCTGTCGATGATGATCACGTCATAGTCGGCTCGCACTTCATCGATCCCGAGATCCAGAACCTTGTAGAACTCGAAGCCCGACAGCCCCTCCTTGCCCTGTCGCGAGGGCAGCATGAACTCCGCGTCAAAAAGAGAGGACGCGGCAGGAACCAGGTCCAGCCCATCCCAGTAGGTGCTGCGGATCAGCGGACGCACGCTCGTCAGCGTGCCGTCTGCGAGCGACATGATCGTGTCACCTGCACCGATCTCTACATCGGGCAAGATGCCAAAGAGGGTGGTCAACGACGCTTGCGGATCGGTGTCGATCACGAGCACCTTGTGACCCATGAGCGAGAGCCCCTGTGCCAAGGTCATCGCCGTGGTCGTTTTGGTGGTACCTCCCTTGAAATTCGCGATCGAGATCGTGACGGCCTCCGCACCAGCCGGGCGCAGCATCGCCTTGCGGTAGTCGCGAACCCACTGGCGGGCCTCGGCGAGTTCGAATATCCGCTTGCGCCCGTTGGACACGAGGGTCCCTGGCGGCATATCCTTGCGGCTGCCAATCTTGTGCGCGAACGATCCACGGGAAGAAGCCTCGCACATCGTTGCCACCTGATCGGCGCTGAATGTCGGTGACGCCTTGCGCACCATCGGCGCCAGCATGGCCGAGCGGATGCTGGCGAGCATGGCGGCAGCTTCCTCAGCTTGCTGATGAACACCTGCCAGGGTGATTTGCGGTCGTATTTCCATTTTTGAGCCGTTTAATGTTTGATGGCGAGATTGTGATGGTTGGACGAGTTTTGCGCAAACGTTCGTGATTTCGTCCAGTTTTTGCAGGCTATGAACTGAAAAAGCTCCAAACGCCTTATGGCAGGTATTTCTAAAGTCAAATACCTTGAAGTCCTATAATTCTTTAAGCGAAAAAAGGCCTTTGAAATCAACGACTTAAGCTCATTTTTGGAGCTTTTACGGTAGTAAATGGAGCCTCCACAGGTCACTGTGGAGTGGACTCGGGTCGGGATGGAGCTACGGCAGGCCGATGCGGCGGTGGATACAGTGAGCTGAAAAATCAAGACGCTGAGCGGCCTTTGGGGCGAAATCCTCACCGAAAGAGCGCCGCCGTGGAGCTTTTTCAGTAGCGGGTCCCGCTCCCAACGGCCGGGGAGGTTCCCATTTGTGGAGCTTTTTCGGTGAGCCTGTGCCGCGGCAGCACCGTCGCGACAGGTGAATCGACGATTCACGTGAAGCAGACGGTACGCTACAGTCAAGGGATGAATGCAGGAGCCAGAGAATTCACGCTGCCGCGCCCCCCCGGCGCGCTGCGCAAACCCGTGTTCTCGCTCGCGCTCGTGCCGCAGAACAGCAAGATCACGGCACTGGGGCGCAGAACCTGGAACGTGCTGCTTCATATCGCGCAGAACCAGGGCCTCGAACAGGAAACGTTCCGCGCCGCGCTGACGGACATCGTCAAGGGGCTGGACTACAACTCTGGCGACATGAAGATCATCAAAACGCATTTGCGATCGATGGTCTCCACGCTGGTGGAATGGCAGTCGCCGACCAGCGGCGAATGGCAGACCTGGGACGTTTGCGGCATGCTGTCGCATGCACGGCTGAGCAAGGAACGTGGCCAAGTATTCGTAGAGTGGTCGTACGCGGTCAACATGCGCCATGAGTTGCTGGACCCGGAGATCTTCACCAAGCTGTCGCTGGACGTGATCTCGCAACTGGGCTCGCACCCGGCCGTGGCGCTGTATGAAATCTGCTCGCGCTACATTGGCGTGGGCCAGACAGCGCGCAAAGCCTGGAGCTGGTGGCGTCCCGTGTTGCTGGGACGACCCGACGACGAGCGGCTGCAAAAGCTCGAATACCGCATCTTCAAACGAGACACCTTGCGTCCGGCGGTCGCGGAGATCAATGCCGTGGCGGACATCGAGATCGAGATGCTGGAGTTCAAGTCGGGTCGTTTCGTGTCCGATCTGCAGTTCGCCGTTCGCAAGAAGCCACAGAAGGCCTTGGCGCTGCAGCAGCGCAGCGCCGCCGAGCCCGTCGACGTGGCTGTGCTTGCAAGCGCCGAGCGTCTTGGCATCGAACCCGCGCGGGTGGAACGTCTCATCGACGAATTCGGCGAGGCCGCGGTGACGACCGGCCTGGAGGCGGTGGAGCGGCGTGCGGCCAGCGCTTTCCCGGAACCGCTGCGCGACCCGCTGCGCTATCTCAAGAGCGTGCTGCCCGGTCACGCGGCCGAGCACCAGCAGGATGCCGAGCTCAAGGTCCAGGACGCAGCGCAGGCGCAAGCGGCCACGACGCTGGCGCCCAGCGAGAAGCTTGCGAACTGGGAAAAGAAATGGCTCGTGGGCCGGATCGAGCACATCATCAATGAAATCGGTTCGCTGTCTCAGGAACGCCAGTCCGAACTCGTCGAGGGCCTGCGCGAGAGCCTGGTCAGGCGCAATGCCCACCCTGCTGTGATCCAAAGACTTGCGGCGAAGGGCTGGACGCACGCGATGGTGCGTCACGAAATGGTCAGCTTCTACGCCACCGCGGCCTACGGTGCGGATTGGGACAAGCCGACGGACCGTGACTTGCTGGTGATCGCGACCGAATAGGGCAGGGCGATGACGGCCCTGTCGCCGCGCGCTCTGTCACGCGGCTGCCTGGGTGAACCGAGTTACGTCTGGATAGAAATCAATGGTCGTGTGCGCGTCTGAATTGTCCAACTCGATACAGACACGAAGACTCCCGCGAGTGCGCCTGGATAGATTCGGAAAATCGGACAGGTAGGAGTGTCCCTCTGGGGCCATGGTGAGTCACCAGCTTGGGGACGTCGCACCCCGGCGTCGAACGTTCAAGCTCCTGCAGGTGTTTTTTGGCCTGCGCCCAGTCGAGCGTGGCTAAGGCGCGCATACTTGCTGACTGTTGTTCAGGAGATCGCTCATGATTAAAGACCAAGCGCAGGTCCGCAGATCCTGGGAGGTGCTATTTGAAGCGTGGTCGAACAACAACCTGAAGGCTCGTGGGGCTCTTGCTTTGCTGCGGCAGCTTGAGAAGGGAGCTGCCGCCGGCAAGAATCCTTGGCCTACCTCCGAAGAGGATGAACGGGTGGAAAACCTTGTTCGTCTCGCGGACACGCGGCGTCACCAGGCCGATGACTTTGTTCATCGATTGCTGGCTTGATCCACGCGCGGCATAGTCTTTCCTTTTGCGACGCAGAACCGTAGCGGCTGGAACGAATATGGGCGTTCATCTGGCGACTGCCAGTCAGTTTGCAGGTCGATTCGAGTTCGTCTTGCGCATCGATCAGCCGATAGGCATGACCACGGCGATAGGCAGTGCCGAAATCTTCGAGTTCTCGGTCAGCAAGGCGGTTCTTGAAATTCGAGAAGACGGCATGACTCGCTTGGAGGTCGCGGACGCGCTCCTCGCACGTTGCATGCGTTGGGCTCACGTTCGAATGGGTAGTGCCCCTTCGCCTTCTCCGTGTGGTTCGGGAGTGGAAGGCGAAGCTGGTTCATCGAGCCGATTTTGGGCAGACGCTTCCAAGCTCACCTGAGACTGAAGATCACTTCGAGTTCGCCCCGAGGGACTAGGCGGCAAGACGCCGACTTGAACGAGTGGGATGAGGCTGTCGCCAGGCTGCTGCGTCGTTGATTTCGGCTTGGGACAGCGCGGACGTATGCGGGGCGGGTACCGAACTAGGCCAAGCGTTTTGAAGAGCGGCCGTGGCGACTGTGACGCTGCGCTCCCCTGAACCTGAATGCCGGCCTTTCTCAGCTGTCGCCGCATTCGTATATTCCTGTGTCGCAGCGGCTTCGACCGGAGCTGGTCACGCATCGCCTGGGGTGCCAATGGTCTGCGCGTTCCCCGAAAACGGCCGCGCAAGCGAATCGCCTCGGTGCGTTCGCGCATCCACGCGTTGTCCGAAGCCAGCAGGGTCTCGGCCCAAGACTCCCGTCAGCGAGACCAATGGCCAGCGCTCGGCTGTTGGAGTGCCTGACCGTCGTGGACGAGTACACCCGCGGTTGCCTGGCCGCCGAAGAGGCCGGGTACCATCCAGTCCAAGCCGGAGAACGAAGTGTTGTCGTGCGAGATGCGCCTGCGTGAGGCGCCGCTTTTCATTCGCTCGGGCCATGGGCTGAGGGTGCAGCCAAGGGAAAGTCTGCGCGATCACTACAACGAGGTCCCCAGCAACCTGCAATATGCGAACCCCGGCGGAGTTCAAACCCGCAACTCCGCAAAAACGCGCAAACCGCCGTCTTGTAGGAACATCTGTCGCTTCCGGACCGAGAAATGACCGTCGGCTTCTTTGTGATCCTTTGGCGTGTAGCTGCCGTGTGCAACGGGCTGTTGGCCCATGAGCTAAAAAGCTTTGCGTCTTCGGCTTCGACTTCGTTTCACAGTGTTCAATAAACCCTGCGCGAAAACAATCCGACTTCTATGCACACCTTCAAAGCCCGGCGATGTCAGCCAACCCTTCGACGCTCAGCTGTTAGCCGTGCGCTGGGGCGCATGAAATCACCCGACTTTGTCGCGATCATCCAGCTGGTTTCCCAACGCGCGGTTGACCTCCTCGAGACGTCTGGCTGAATCGCTCAAGGTCTTCTCCAGCTCGCCGGCTCGTTCAATTGCTCTGTCCACGTCTTGGGGAAGCGTTTCCTTGGGCACTTCGTTGTCAAGCACGGCGTGAACGACGGCAAGGTCGTCAGCGGCGTCCTGGACTTCCTTTGTAGCCTGCTTGTTTTTGCGCAATGCCCTTTCCAGCTTTTCCGTGCTGGGCATCTCGCGCGGCGTGGCTTGCTGGTTCATGACGGCTTTTCCAAATCTCGGCTCAGCCGACATGCTAGTCAGAACATGGTGGTAGCGAAAGCTGGCCCCTGCAAAACAAGCTTTAAACCTACAGGGGTCGGGAAACTCTTCGGTACAAATGTGCTGCTTGTTTCGCCGCTAACTAACCACAGAGGTCACGCAATGCCGCTGGCAACTGTGCTCATTGAAGACAGCCCGACGATCCGAAGCAACCTCATTCCCGCGTTGCGAGATCTAGCCGGGGCCGAAATCGTCGCCGTCGCCGAGACGGCGAGCGAGGCCGTGGCCGTTTTAAAGGCACTGGGCGACGGTTGGCAGCTTGCCGTCGTTGATCTATTTCTGCGTGAGGGCTCGGGAGTGACGGTGCTGCGGGCGTTCCATGGGCGCTTGCCGCGACAGCGAATGGTGGTTCTTACGAACTATCCCACGACGGAAATTCGCCGTCGCTGCTTGGAAGTCGGAGCCGACGCCATATTCGACAAATCGACCGAGTTAGAGCCGTTTTTCGAATGGTGTCTGCAAGTCGAGTCCTGAACCCGAGCTGCGTTCGACGGCGCGTAACGTGACAACGAACTGCGCGCCTGAAGGCGTCGGCAGGACGCTCAATCAACCGGCGGTAGCGATGACAGGCTCGCAACGCGGACCGTTGTCGCCGACCAGATCGTTGGCACAACACGATCTGCGCAATAGGCTGTGTGCGTGTCTCGGCCTGAGGTCGGGCGCGACAGGTCTGCTACGCGGGCGGGGAATTCGGTGGCTTCATCGGCATCGGCATCAGCGCCGACCGTGACCCGATCTCCTGGTACATGCTGAGTACGACACCCCACAGAGCAGACTCGCGGTGCCGCTCCAAAAGTCCACGCTGGACGGTGCGCCGCGCTACGCCAGCGGCCGGACTTCCCACAAAGGACGAGGGCTACAGCGTGCCGATCAGCAAGTGCTAAGGCTTCTGAACGCGCCATCGGGGCGACGATCGCTGATCGAGGCTGCCGGGGTGCTTTGTGGCACGCGGGCTCCGGCACGAGAATTGTTCGGACAGCGCAGAAGGCGGGCCCGCGGGCGAGTCGCGGCCCGAGATGCGAACGGCCTTCGCACGCGTGCATGCTGGTGACGGAATTTACCCTCTTGAAATCCGCGATGGCCTGCCTATCTTTTCTTCCGTCGGAATTGGTCGACCGAAAAGGAGGTATCGAAATGACCATCAACTTGCTTAGGCAAATCGCCGGCTCCCGCCTGCCAGTCACCTTCTCCAGGGACGAAGACATCGATGGTGTCAGGATGCTGCGCGCAGCCGGGCTCGTCGTCGCGTTCGTGCCATCACCGTCGAGCCCGCTGTCGCTTTCGGGCTCTCCCTCAGCCGCGCAGGTGCTGGCGGTGACGCAGAAGGGGCGCGAGGAACTGGGGAAATTCAGCTATCCGCAATCCCGGTCGTCGCGATGGCGGAACCGCTCCCCGCAGATCACCGCGCGGCGCCTCTCGAACGCCAGCGCTCCGCCGCGATCTGCCGAGTCGCACTTGCCCCACTAAGCCTCGGCCCTAAACCTTTTTTTGATTCCAGAATCTTGGAGGTTCCATCATGTACCGATCTTTCTTCCCACGCGACATGCTCGCCGAGATCGATCGCCTGCAGCGCGACATGCGCCAGGCCACCGATCTTTCGCCCAGCATCCGGGGGCTGCCGCGCGACGGCTTTCCCGCACTCAATGTGGGCAGCACCGAACGCGCGCTCGAGATCTACGCGTTTGCCCCCGGGGTAGATCCGGCGACGCTCGAGGTCACTCTCGAGCGCGGGCTGCTCACCATCGCCGGGGAGCGAAAAGGAGTCGTACCTCGTCAAGGCGACAAGGCCACGCTTCACATCAACGAACGTTTCGAAGGGGCCTTCCGCCGGGTGATGACGCTGCCGGAGGACGCAGACCCGGACGGCGTGGATGCCAAGTTGAGCAACGGGCTGCTTCACATCACCGTTCAGCGGCGCGCGTCCGCC
>NZ_FOWL01000004.1:0-630837 GCF_900115445.1 Variovorax sp. OK605 | reverse complement strand
CGTTAAGCTAACTGATACTAATTGCTCGTGCGGCTTGACCCTATAACTTTGATCAGTCTGATCAAGGTGTTATGCCAAGTTGACGCATTCAAAATAATTCGCCAAAAGCTGATTCCAAACTCTATGAATTCGTTTGATTGATCACTTGATCAGTCAGACAACCCTTTATGCCTGATGACCATAGCGAGTTGGTACCACTCCTTCCCATCCCGAACAGGACAGTGAAACGACTCAGCGCCGATGATAGTGCGGGTTCCCGTGTGAAAGTAGGTCATCGTCAGGCTCTTACAGCCCAGAAAACCCCAGTCAGCATTGACTGGGGTTTTTTGCTTTGCGGGTACGGAAGCGAAAATAGAAATGCATTGGAAATGGCGACAGGCCAATACCAAACCGCACAACCAATAAAAAAGCCCGATGGACAATCCATCGGGCTTTTTTAGTTTGGAGCAATCGTGATTGATCAGGCTGCCAGGCGCTGCTCGATCGCAGCCTTGGTTTCCGGCAATTCCTTCGGCAGATGGTGCTCGAGCTGCTTGAACAGCTCGGCGTGCAGCTTCAATTCAGCCTCCCATGCAGCCTTGTCGATGCTGGTCACGGTCGCGAACTGCTCGGCGCTGAAATCCAGGCCGGTCCAGTTCAGGTCTTCGTAGCGCGGGCTCACGCCGGTGAGGTGCTCCACGCCTTCGGTCTTGTTGCCTTCGACGCGGTCGATCATCCACTTCAGCACACGCATGTTCTCGCCGTAGCCAGGCCAGACGAACTTGCCGTCCGCGCCCTTGCGGAACCAGTTCGTCGTGTAGATCTTCGGCAGCTTCGCGCCTGAGGCTTCGAGCTTCTTGCCCAAGTCGAGCCAATGCTGGAAATAGTCGCTCATGTTGTAGCCCATGAACGGGAGCATCGCGAACGGGTCGCGGCGAACAATGCCCTGCTGGCCAGCGGCCGCGGCGGTCGTCTCCGAGCCCATGGTCGCTGCCATGTACACGCCTTCGACCCAATTGCGGGCTTCGGTGACGAGCGGCACGGTCGTCGACCTGCGGCCGCCGAAGATGAAGGCGTCGATGGTCACGCCCTTCGGGTCGTCCCACGCGTCGTCGAGTGCGGGGTTGTTGGTGGCCGCTACGGTGAAGCGTGCGTTCGGGTGAGCAGCCTTCGCACCGGTTTCCTTGGCGATCTGCGGCGTCCAGTCCTTGCCTTGCCAGTCGACCAGGTGCGCCGGCAGCGCCTTGCCCGGTGCGTCCTGCTCCATGCCTTCCCACCACACGTCGCCGTCGTCGGTCAGCGCAACGTTGGTGAAGATCACGCCATCGTCCAGGCTGCGCATGCAGTTCGGATTGGTCAGCATGTTGGTGCCGGGAGCGACGCCGAAATAACCTGCCTCAGGATTGATCGCGCGCAGCGAGCCGTCGGCCTGCGGCTTGATCCAGGCGATGTCGTCGCCGATGGTCGTGACCTTCCAGCCTTCGAAGCCCGCCGGCGGCACCAGCATCGAGAAGTTGGTCTTGCCGCAGGCGCTCGGAAAGGCCGCCGCCACGTGGTACTTCTTGCCTTCGGGATTCGTCACGCCCAGGATGAGCATGTGCTCGGCCAGCCAGCCTTCGTCGCGGCCCATGTTCGAGGCGATGCGCAGTGCAAAGCACTTCTTGCCGAGCAGCGCGTTGCCGCCGTAACCCGAGCCATAGCTCCAGATCTCGCGCGTTTCGGGGTAATGAACGATGTACTTGGTCTTGTTGCACGGCCAGGAAACGTCCTTCTGGCCAGCTTCGAGCGGTGCGCCCACGGTGTGCACGCAAGGCACGAACTCGCCGTCGGTGCCCAGCACGTCGTACACGGCCTTGCCCATGCGGGTCATGATGCGCATGTTGACGGCCACGTAGGGCGAGTCGGACAGCTCGATGCCGATGTGCGCAATGGGCGAGCCCAGCGGGCCCATGCTGAAGGGCACGACATACATCGTGCGGCCCTTCATGCAGCCGTCGAACAGCGGCTGCAGGGTCGTGCGCATTTCGGCCGGTGCCATCCAGTTGTTGGTGGGACCCGCGTTTTCCTTCTTCTCGGAGCAGATGTAAGTGCGGTCTTCGACGCGCGCGACGTCGCTCGGGTCGGACACCGCGAGGAACGAGTTGGGGCGCTTGGCCTGGTTGAGCTTCTTGAAGGTGCCTGCGTCCACCAGTTGCTGGCAGAGGCGGTCGTACTCTTCCTTGCTCCCGTCGCACCAGTGAATGGCTTCGGGTTTGCACAAGGCGGCCATGTCGGCCACCCAGGCGATCAGCTTCGCGTTCTTGACGTATGAGGGCGCCTGGATATTGAGGCCCTGCATCGTGGGTGCGTTCATCGAGAAATCTCCTAAGTTGAAAAATCGTCTTTCCGAACGGGACGCCGGGCCAGCTCAGGCACGGAGGTCCGTTTGAGAAAACGTTTCGCTTCGGGAGATTGCGTCAACGCGGGCCGCACCGCCCGCGGACAAATTCGCCAACGACTGTCAGCGTCAGGCCATGTAGACGGCGATCGATGCCAGCAGCAGCATCAGCACGCCGCCAGCCAGGGGAAGGACCAGCGGCATCAGGTGCACGACCGATTCGACGGCGTCTTTTTCAACAGCGGCGCCGTGGCTCGGCTCGACGGGAGTGGGGTTGGACATCGGGTTGTACCTCGATTACACAAATTGACAGACTGCGGCCATTTTACCGGCGGGTAGCCTCCGACCGTTCTAGGGGGTTGCGAGCCCCTCAGGCAGGTTACAGCCAGGTTACCCCGGCCTGCTCCGCGCAGCTCAATGCTGCTCTTCGGCCTCGAAGCCGGCATCCCTCAGCGCGACCAGCACGCTGGCCAGGTGGGCACGTCCGCGGGTCTGCAGCACCAGCTCGATGTCGACGTTCTGCGCGGCCAGCATGGTGAAGGCGCGCTGATGGTGAACCTCGTCGACGTTAGCGCCCGCTTCTGCCACAGTGGCCGTGATCTGGGCCAGCGAGCCGGGCACGTCGCGCGCGCTGACCCGCACGCGGGCCAGCCGGCCGGCCCGCACCATGCCGCGTTCGATGATGGCCGCGAGCAGCAGCGGATCGATGTTGCCGCCCGAAAGAACCAGCCCGACACGCTTGCCCTTGAACCGTTCCGGATGCCGAATCAGTGCCGCCAAGCCCGCGGCACCCGCACCTTCCACCAGGGTCTTTTCGATTTCCAGCAGCATCAGCACGCCTTGCTCGATGTCGCCTTCGTCCACCAGCAGCAGGTCGTCGACCTTGCTCGCGATGATTTCCCGCGTCAGCACGCCGGGCGTGCCCACCGCGATGCCTTCGGCGATCGTGCTCTTGCCCTGCACGTGGTGCGTGCCCTTCACGGCGTTGACCATGGCCGGAAAGCGCGTCGTCTGCACGCCGACGATCTCCAGCCCGGGCTTGCGCTCCCGCGCCGCCACCGCCATGCCGGCAATGAGCCCGCCGCCGCCGACCGCCACCACCAGCGTTTCGAGGTCGGGCACCGCGTCGAGCATCTCCAGGGCCACCGTGCCCTGGCCGGCGATGATGGCTTCGTCGTCGTACGGATGCACGAAGGTCAGCCCCTCGCGGTCGGCCAGCTCCAGGGCGTGCGCGCGGGCCGCGTCGAGCGTGTCGCCGTGCAGCACCACCTCGGCGCCGAAGCCGCGCGTGCGTTCGATCTTCACGCCGGGCGTGAAGCGCGGCATCACGATCAGCGCGCGCAATCCGAGCCGCTGCGCGTGATAGGCCACACCCTGCGCATGGTTGCCGGCAGACATGGCGATCACTCCGCGTGTACCGTTCTGCGAAAGATCGACCAGCTTGTTGCACGCACCCCGCTCCTTGAACGAGGATGTGAACTGCAGGTTCTCGAATTTCAGGAAAACCTGAGCACCGACGATCTCCGACAGCGTGCGCGATTCCACGCAAGGCGTGTTGAGCACCTGGCCTTGCAGGCGCGCCGCGGCGCGTTCGATTTCTTGGATTCCGACCATGGCGCGCATTGTGGCTGGAATCGCACCATCAGGGTTTTTACCGTTTGCGAGTCTTCCCGAAGCCAAAAGTCTGCGTTATGGTCTCTCCGAGATTTTCCTCGTTGGAGGTTGCCTGATGGCCAAGCGTGCGGGTGTCGATGTCGTGGCTGCTGCGGTACGCGGGCAGGCACTGCCGTCGCCTGGACTCAAGGAAGCGCCGGTGCTCGAGCTCATGTGCTCGCACTTCGTGCTCACGCTTGCCGCCAAGCAGGGGCCGCGCTTCAACGTGCGGCGCGACATCAACGGCCTGCTCTCTCTCACCGGCCGCCACCTGGTGTGGCCCGCGCCGGTGCTGCAGCGGCTGCGCGAGTTCCTCGGACGCCGCTGCGCCGGCAACGAAGCGTGGAAGGGCGTGGAGAACTTCGACGGACGCACGCTGCTGGAGCGCCACGGCGTGTGGCGCGGCCCGTACGAGGAAGGCACGCTCTTCTTCTATCTCGACGAATACGCAAAGGACCAGCCGAAGGACCTGCTCTCGGTGCTGGCCGTCACGCGCGACTGGCTCACGCATGCGCTGCGCAAGCAATCGACGCTGGTCGAGAAGAACATCGATGCGCTGGCGGGCCTCTTGCAACTCAACAAGGCCGAGCGTGCGCTGCTGCTGTACGGCACGCTCGCGCGCTACCAGCGCGACCTGCGTTCGCTGCTGGTCGAGTTCAAGGTCAACAACGCGCCCGAGGCCTATGCGGCCATCGCCGACATCGCGGGCGTGAACGCGAGCGAAGTGGGCGAGGCATTGCGTGCGGGCTCGCGGCTCGAGCGCATCGGCCTTGTCGAGAACCTCATCTCCGAGCACAACATCACCGACCTTGCCGACCTCATGAAGGTCAGCGAGAAGCTGCCGCCGGTGCTCATGCGCGAGTACCGCGACCACAACGAACTCATGGCCGTGTTCACGCGGCCCTCGGCCAAGAGCTCGCTCACGCCGCATGACTTCTCCTTCGTACAGGAAGACGCGCAGATGCTCGTCACGCTGCTGCGCGCGGCCGTCGCGCGCAAAGAGCCCGGCGTCAACGTGCTGCTGTACGGCCCGCCAGGCACCGGCAAGACCGAGCTGGCCAAGGTGGTGGCGGCCGCCGCGGGACTCGAGCTCTTCGAGGTCGAATACGCCGACCGCGACGGCAACTCGCTGAGCGGGCGCGATCGCTACCGCTCGCTGCAGATCGCGCAGGTGTTCTTGAAGGGCAGCGCGCAGGCCGCGCTGCTGTTCGACGAGGTCGAGGACGTGTTCCCGCCCATCAGCACCGAGGCCGCGCAGTTCATGGCGCGCGCCGAGCAGATTCCCGCGCCCACCAGCGGCAGCGTGAGCGGCAAGGCCTGGGTCAACCAGATCCTCGAGGCCAACCCCGTGCCCACGCTGTGGGTCACCAACCGCATCGAGCAGATCGACCCGGCTTTCCGCCGCCGCTTCGCGTACCACCTCGAACTCAAGTCGCCGCCGCCCGGCGCGCGCGAGCAGCTCGTGAAGAAGACGCTCGAAGGCGTGGTCGTCTCCGAAGCCTTCACCGCCAAGCTGGCCGAGCGCAAGGGCCTCACGCCCGCGCAGATCCGCACGGCGGTGCGCTTCGCGGGCCTGGCAAGAACCGACGACGCGTCGATGGAAGCGCTCATCGAACGCCAGCTGCGCAACGCCGACATGGCGCTGGGCACGCTGGACACCGGCCGCGGCGAGCGCCGCAGCGTCACCACCTACGACCTCGACATGCTCAACGTCGAGACCCGCTTCGAGATCCCGCGCATCGTCGAGGCGCTGAAGGCGCGCGGCCACGGCACGCTGTGCTTCTACGGCGCGCCCGGCACCGGCAAGACCGCGCTGGCCGAGCACATCGCCAAGGCCATCGGCCGGCCGCTCATCATCAAGCAGGCCAGCGACCTCATGAGCAAGTACGTCGGCGAGACCGAGCAGAACATGGCCGCCATGTTCCGCGAGGCCGAGAACGAGAAGGCCGTGCTGCTGCTCGACGAGGCCGACAGCTTCCTGCAGGACCGCCGCGGCGCGCAGCGCACCTACGAGGTCACCGAGGTCAACGAGATGCTGCAGGGCATGGAGCGCTTCAACGGCATCTTCGTGTGCACCACCAACCTGCTCGAGCGGCTCGACCAGGCGGCGCTGCGGCGCTTCACCTTCAAGATCAAGTTCATGCCGCTCACCGCGGCGCAGCGCGAGCGCATGTTCGTCACCGAGGCGCTGGCGGGCGACAGCGCGCTCATGACCGGCGCGCTGCGCACGCGGCTCGTGCAGCTGACCCAGTTGTGCCCAGGCGATTTCGCGGCCGTGAAGCGGCAGACCGACATCCTGGCGACGGAATTCACGGCGGCCGAGTTTCTGGACCAGCTCGAGGCCGAGCACCGCATCAAGCCCGAAGTGCGCGAAACGCGCGGCATGGGCTTCCTGCCGTCGTGAAGACGGAAAAAAGAAAACAAGAAGCACAGCGCAAGAACAAGCGGGCGTGATGAAGCCCGGGGAGCGCGCCGTGGGCGGCCTGTCAGCCGGCCCGCGGGGCGGAACATCCGTCCGTCACTTCGGACGCAAGGAGGAGCAGATGGGCTTTCGCAAGGTCGACGTGCGGCGGCTGCCGCGTTCATGTGCCTGGATTGCGGGCGCCGCGCTCGCCATGAGCTGCCTGCTGGCGGGTTGCGGCGGTGGCGGGGGTGGAGGCGGGGGGGGAGGCGGCGGCTTGCCGATCGGCCTGCTGCCCGGCGGCACCCCGCCGCCTGCCACCGGTGGCGATGACGGCAGCGGCGGCAAGGCCATCGTGCCTTCGTCGACGGTCGCCGGCCTCTGCGCCGCCCCGCGCGGCGGCACCAACCCCGCCACCGGCACCGCCTTCCCCGACCGCGCAGGCACGCTCGACAACGAAAAGAGCTGGGTGCGCGGCTGGATCGACGAAACCTACCTCTGGTACGCCGAGGTGCCCACCACGCTCAAGGCAGGCGACTACGCCACGCCGATCGCCTGGTTCAACGTGCTCAAGACGCCGGCCACCACGCCTTCGGGCCGCGCGAAGGACCGCTTCCACTTCACCTACGACACCGAGGTGTACCGCCAGCTGTCGCAGGGCGGCGTGTCGGCCGGCTACGGCATGGAGACGGCGTCGGTGCGCAGTTCGCCGCCGCGCGACATCCGCATCGCCTTCGTCGAGCCGGGCTCGCCGGCCGCCAACGCCGGGCTGCAGCGCGGCGCGAAGCTGCTCACGGTCGACGGCGTGGACGTCGTGGGCAGCACGGGCACCGCCAACGTCAACGCGATCAACGGCGCCCTTTCGCCCAAGGCCCTCGGTGAAGCGCACACCTTCACCTTCGACGCCGGGGGCACGCAGTCCACCGTTCAGCTGACGGCGGCGAATGTCACCAGCACGCCGGTGCAGAACGTGAAAGTCATACCGGTCAGCGGCGGCAACGTGGGCTACCTGCTCTTCAACGACCACATCACCACCTCCGAGGCGCTGCTCATCAACGCGGTGAACACCTTCAAGCAGGGCGCCGGCATCCAGGACCTGGTGCTCGACATGCGCTACAACGGCGGCGGCCAGCTGGCCATTGCGAGCCGGCTGGCCTACATGGTCTCCTCGCCGTCGGTGACGGCCGGCAAGGTGTTCGAGCAGCTCGTCTACAACGACAAGAACCCGTTTCGCCAGACCGCCGCGCAGACCCTCACGCCGTTCGTCGCAACCAGCCGCTCCGGCCAGCCGCTGCCCACGCTGGGGCTGTCGCGCGTCACGGTGCTCACCGGCCCCGACACCTGCTCGGCCAGCGAGTCGGTCATCAACAGCCTGCGCGGCGTGGGCGTCACGGTCAACCTGGTGGGCGGCACCACCTGCGGCAAGCCCTACGGCTTCATTCCGCAGGACAACTGCGGCACCACCTATTTCGCGATCCAGTTCAAGGGCGCGAACCAGGCGGGCTACGGCGACTACAGCGACGGCTTCGCGCCCAACTGCACCGTGGCCGACGACTTCGGCCACCCGCTCGGCGACAGCGCCGAAGCCCGCCTGGCCGCCGCGCTCACGCTGCGCAGCACGGGCGCCTGCCCGGCCGGCTCGACCAAGGCGGCCGGCATGGGCTTGGACAAGGCGCAGGCCGGCTTCGAGACCGAGCAGCCGTACCTTGGCAACCGCTCGCCGCTGCGCGAGAACCGCCTGCTCGAGCCCGCGGCCGACCCCGGCTGAGCCGCCCGCCTTTCTCGACAAAACCTCCTAGAAAACCCCTAGGCGGTGGCGCTTGCCACCGCCGCTGAACGCGCCGTAGAGTTAGGAAAACGTTTGCGCAAACCTTTGCGCGAACCTTGGTATCCCATCGGATCCGTCACGGGACCCGCTGTACACCAACCCCTTACCTTCAGGAGAAGCAGATGCGCAAATGGTCAGTGGCGATGCTCGTCGTCGTCATCACGGTGCTGGCGGGGTGTGGCGGCGGGGGCAACGGGGGCGGCGGGTTCGGCGCGGGATTCGGCGTGGGATTCGGTGGATCGGGCGGCTCGGACGGATCAGGCGCCACCACGCAAAAGATCATCATCGACAGCGACTACAACACCATGAGCGACGACGGCCAGCTCGGCGTCATGGCCGCGCAGCTGCAGGCGCAGGGCAAGGTCCAGGTCATGGGCATCAGCGTGGTCTCGGGCAACCAGTGGCTCAGGCAGGGCGTGGCCGACGCACTCATGTCGGTGGAACGGCTCGGCGTGGGCAACCGCATCGGCGTGTACGTGGGAGCGAACTACGCGCTCAACCACAGCTTCGCCGATGTCGAGGCCGAGATGGCGGCCGGCGCGGGCGGCGACGGCTACCTGGGCGCCTGGAGCGGCCCCGAGCCCAGGACCGACGCCGACCTCAAGCCCTCGCCCGACGGCTTCGCCCAGCACACCGTGGTGCAGCGCAAGAGCGCGGTCGACTTCATCGTCGACACCGTCAAGGCCAACCCCGGCGAGATCACCATCCTGGCCATCGGCCCGCTCACCAACATCGCGCTGGCGGTGAAGCAGAACCCCGAGATCGTCCCGCTCATCAAGAAGATCATCTACATGGGCGGCGCGGTCGACGTGCCGGGCAACACCACCAAGGCGGCCGAGTTCAACTGGTGGTTCGACCCCGACGCCGCCCAGTTCGTGGTGCGCCTGCCCATCCCGCAGGTGGTGGTGCCGCTGGACGTGACCGACACCGTGTTCCTCACCAAGCCCATCTACGACCGCATCGCGCACCCGGCCAGGCCCACGGCCGTGACCGACGTGTTCCAGAAGCTCAACGGCTACGGCTTCGACGGCAAGAACGGCTTCGAGACCAACCCCAGCTACACGCAGAACATCTGGGACACGCTCACGCTGGCGTACCTGATCGACCCCAACTACGCCACGCAGACCGCGCAGCGCTACGTCGACGTGGTCGCCAAGCCCGGCGCCCCCGACAACGGCCGCTCCATCGGCTACGCCTCGCAGCCGGCCGGTGCGACGCTGCAGAAGATGACGGTGGTGCAGAAGTTCGACAACGCGCGCTTCTTCGAGCTGTACGTGGACCTGCTCACGCGGCCGGTGCCGGTGGTGCTGCCCCTGGCCAACTGACCGGACCGGGCGGACTGGGCGAGTCGGCCGAATCGGACGGACTGGGCAAGCCGGAAGCTAGAAAGCCTCGCAGACCCGCAGCACCTCGGCGCCGTAGGCCTCGAGCTTCTTGGTGCCGATGCCGCTGATGCCCTGCAGGTCCTCGAGCGTGGCCGGCGCGCGCTCGGCAATGGACGCCAGCGTGGCGTCGTGGAAGATCACGTAGGCCGGCAGGTTGTGCTCCTTCGCCACTTCGGCGCGCCAGGCCTTGAGCGCCTCGAAGCGCTTCTTGCCGGTGTCGTCGAGCTTGGCGGCCGCCGGCGAGGGCGCGCCCTTGACGGTCTTCTCGCGCCGCGACTTGCGCTCCGCCGGTGACGACACCGACTCGCGCAGCGTCACCGTGGTCTCCCCTTTGAGCACCGCGCGCGAGCCTTCGGTGAGCTTCAGCGTGTTGAACGCCTCCGCGTCGACCGCCAGCGCGCCGGTGGCGATCAGCTGGCGCAGCACGCCGCGCAGCGCCACCTCGCTGAACTCCGCGCCAATGCCGAAGGTGCTGATGCGTTCGTGGCCGAACTGCTTCACCTTCTCGGTCGACTTGCCGCGCAGGATGTCCATGATGTGGCCGGCGCCAAAGCTGATGCCGTTGAGCTGCTGCACGCGGTAGACCGTGCTCAGCAGCTTGCGCGCGGCATCGGTGCCGTCCCACACCTGCGGCGGGTTCAGGCAGTTGTCGCAATTGCCGCAGGGCGTGCTCTGCTCGCCGAAGTAGCCCAGCAGGCGCACGCGCCGGCAGTCGCTGGCCTCGGCCAGCGAGAGCAGGGCGTCGAGCTTGCCGCGCATCACCTGCTTGAACTCTTCGCCGGCGGGGCTCTCGTCGATCATGCGGCGCTGGTTCACCACGTCGTTCAGGCCGTAGGCCATCCAGGCGTCGGCGGCGGCGCCGTCGCGGCCCCCACGGCCGGTTTCCTGGTAGTAGCCTTCGATGTTCTTGGGCATGTCCAGGTGGCCCACGAAGCGCACGTCGGGCTTGTCGATGCCCATGCCGAAGGCGATGGTCGCGACCATCACGATGCCTTCCTCGCGCAGGAAGCGGTCCTGGTGCTTCTGGCGCACCGCGGCGTCCAGGCCCGCGTGGTACGGCAGCGCGTTGATGCCCGCGTCGCGCAGCGCCACCGCCACGTCTTCCACCCGCTTGCGCGACTGGCAATAGACCACGCCGGCGTCGCCTTCGTGGTCGCGCTCGATGAAGCGCAGCAACTGCGTGGTGGCGTCCTTCTTCTCGACGATGGTGTAGCGGATGTTCGGCCGGTCGAAGCTCGAGACGAACTGGCGCGCCTCCTCCAGCTGCAGCCGCTCGACGATGTCGGCGCGCGTGAGCGCGTCGGCCGTGGCCGTGAGCGCGATGCGCGGCACGCCGGCATAGCGCTCGTGCAGCACGGTGAGCGCGCGGTATTCGGGGCGGAAGTCGTGGCCCCACTGGCTCACGCAATGCGCCTCGTCGATGGCGAACAGCGAGAGCTTGCCGCGCTCCTTCAGCGAATCGAGCTGCGACAGGAAGCGCGGCGTGTTCACCCGCTCGGGCGCCGCGTACAGCAGCGTGATCTCGCCGCGCAGCATGCGGCGCTCCACGTCCTGCGTCTGCTCCCAGTCGAGCGTGGAATTGAGAAAGGCCGCGCTCACGCCGGCCTCGTGCAGCGCGCCCACCTGGTCGTGCATCAGCGCGATCAGCGGCGACACCACGATCGCCACGCCTTGCCCCGCGCGCTGCCGCGCGATGGCCGGGATCTGGTAGCACAGCGACTTGCCGCCGCCCGTGGGCATCAGCACCAGCGCGTCGCCGCCGCCCACCACGTGATCGACGATGTCCTGCTGGGCGCCGCGGAACTGCGCGTAGCCGAAGACCTCGTGGAGGATGTCGGCGGGTGCGCTGCTGCCGGAGGCGTCGATGGGGTGGGGAGCGAGAGAGGACACAGGCAGCGGGGAGGGCGGAAGGTTGGCGGAGGGAGCCAGAAAGAGAAGGGGGAGAACGGGGCCGCCGATTGTCCCCCAGCCACGCCGATATCACTGTGGCACGAGGTTTGCAATGGTGGCCCCCGTCCCGTGGCCTTTCTTGTCTAGACAGCAAATCGGTGCATTTCCCAAGGAAATGCACCAAAAATGACCTTTCGGGTTATCCTGTATATACAAGTTGGGGCGCTTGGCAACAATGCGAGGCGTGCGCAGCCCGGCCCCCGAGGCGCGCCGCCGAGCCATCTCTCAAGAACAGAACCAGGAGTACCCATGGTCAAGACGGTAGTTGTGAAAGTCGCTTCGCTGCTGGCAGCCGGTGCATGTGCAGCGGGCATGGCCCAGACGGCCGCCGCCCAGGAAACGAAGATTGCGCTCGGCATGTCCGGCTGGACCGGCTTCGCGCCGCTGTCGCTGGCCGACAAGGCGGGGATCTTCAAGAAGAACGGGCTCGACGTCGACCTCAAGATGATCCCGCAGAAGGACCGCCACCTGGCGCTGGCCTCCGGCGCGATCCAGTGCGCGGCCACCACGGTGGAAACGCACGTGGCCTGGAATGCCAACGGCGTGCCCATCGTGCAGATCTTCCAGATGGACAAGTCCTACGGCGCCGACGGCCTCGCGGTGCGCGGCGACGTCAGCAAGTTCTCCGACCTCAAGGGCAAGACCATCGGCGTGGACGCACCCGGCACCGCGCCTTACTTCGGCCTGGCCTGGATGCTCAACAAGAACGGCATGACGCTGAAGGACGTGAAGACCACCACGCTGTCGCCGCAAGCCTCCGCCCAAGCCTTCGTGGCCGGCCAGAACGACGCCGCCATGACCTACGAGCCGTATCTTTCGACCGTGCGCGCCAACCCCGCCGCCGGCAAGATCCTGGCCACCACGCTCGACTACCCCATGGTGATGGACACCGTCGGCTGCGCGCCCACCTGGCTCAAGGCCAACGCCAAGGCCGCCGCCGCGCTCACCAAGTCGTACTTCGAGGCGCTCGACATGATCAAGGCCGAGCCCGAGAAGTCGAACGAGCTCATGGGCTCGGCCGTGAAGCAGAGCGGCGAGCAGTTCGCCAAGTCGTCGGCCTTCCTGCGCTGGCAGGACAAGGCGGCCAACCAGAAGTTCTTCGCGGGCGAGCTCACCAGCTTCATGAAGGAAGCCGCCCCCATCCTTCTGGAAGCCGGCGTGATCCGAAAGGCGCCCGAAGACTTTGCCGCGACCTTCGATGCAAGCTTCGTCAAGTAAGGCGCTGCCGCAGGTGGCGCCCGCCGCTTCCGTCGCTTCCGTCGCTTCCGTCACTCCGGCCGCTGCGGCGGCGGTGCCTGCGCAGGCCACCTCCTTCAAGCCCGCACGCCGGCGCGGCCTCGCGCCGCTCGAGCCCATCGGCACGCGTGCGCGCGTGCTGCTGGGGCTCGCCTTCTTCGTCGCCTTCGTGCTGGTGTGGGCCCTTGCCACGCTGGGCGGCTTCGTGCCGCCGACCTTCCTCGCGAGCCCGCCGACCATGGTCAAGGAGGGCTGGCTGCTGTTCACCGAGTACGGTTTCCTGGGCGACATCGGCATGACCGTGTGGCGCGTGTTCGGCGGCTTCCTGCTGGCGGCCGTGTTCGCGGTGCCCTTGGGCATCGCCATGGGCACCTGGAAGGCCGTGGAGGCCTTCTTCGAACCTTTCGTGTCCTTCTGCCGCTACCTGCCGGCCTCGGCCTTCATTCCGCTGCTGATCCTGTGGGCCGGCCTGGGCGAGATGCAGAAGCTGCTGGTGATCTTCATCGGCTCGTTCTTCCAGATCGTGCTGATGGTGGCCGTGACGGTGGGCGGCGCGCGGCGCGACCTCGTCGAGGCCGCCTACACGCTGGGCGCCAACAGCCGCGGCATCGTGGCGCGCGTGCTCATTCCGGGCGCCGCGCCGGGCATCGCCGAAACGCTGCGCCTGGTGCTCGGTTGGGCCTGGACCTACGTGATCGTGGCGGAGCTGATCGGCTCCTCCTCGGGCATCGGCCACATGATCACCGACAGCCAGGCGTTGCTGAACACCGGCCAGATCATCTTCGGCATCATCGTGATCGGCGTCATCGGCCTGCTGTCCGACTTCGCTTTCAAGGCCTTGAACCGCCGCCTGTTCGCATGGAGCACGCTGTGAGCCCCCACCCTAGCCAGAACCCGAGCCAGAACCAGCTCTCCATCCAGGGCGTGTCGCGCGTCTTCACCGGCGCCAAAGGCCAGCGCACGCAGGCGCTGCAGCCGATCGACTTCGAGGTGAAGGAGAACGACTTCGTCACCATCCTCGGCCCCTCGGGCTGCGGCAAGTCGACGCTGCTGCGCATCGTGGCGGGGCTCGACTTTCCGACCACCGGCCAGGTGCTGCTCGACGGCGAGCGCATCGACGGTCCCGGCGCCGACCGCGGCGTGGTGTTCCAGAGCTACACGCTGTTCCCGTGGCTCACGGTGGCGCAGAACATCCGCTTCGGCCTGCGCGAGCGCGGCATGAGCGAGGCCGACCAGAAGGCGCGCAGCGAGTTCTTCATTGCCAAGGTCGGCCTGCGCGGCTTCGAGCATCACTTTCCCAAGCAGCTCTCCGGCGGCATGCAGCAGCGCACGGCCATCGCGCGCGCGCTGGCCAACGACCCCAAGATGCTGCTGCTGGACGAGCCCTTCGGCGCGCTCGACAACCAGACCCGCGTGCTCATGCAGGAGCTGCTGCTGGGCATCTGGGAATCGGCGCAGAAGACGGTGCTGTTCGTCACGCACGACATCGACGAGGCCATCTTCATGGCCAACCGCGTCGCGGTGTTCAGCGCGCGGCCCGGTCGCATCAAGACCGAGATCGCGGTCGACTTCCCGCACCCGCGCAGCTACACCATCAAGACCTCGCCGGAGTTCATGGACATCAAGGCGCGCCTGACCGAAGAAATCCGCGCCGAATCGATGGCCGCGGCGGAGCACTGAAAGCCAGATGAAACGCGACCTGCCGACCCTCGCGCTCTACGCGCAAGTCAAGGATCACATCTCCCGCAAGATCCAGGACGGCACGTGGCCGCCCGGCCACCGCCTGCCGTCCGAGCACGAACTGGTCGCCCAGTTCGGCATGGCGCGCATGACGGTGAACCGCGCGCTGCGCGAGCTGGTGGAGCAGGGGCGCATCGTGCGCGTGGCCGGTGTCGGCAGCTTCGTGGCCGAGAACAAGCCGCAGTCCACGCTGCTGCAGATCGCCAACATCGCCAGCGAGATCCGCCAGCGCGGGCACGACTACCGCTGCGACATGATCGAGGTCGAGCGCCTGGCCGCCTCGCCCGACGTGGCCGCGTGGCTCGACATGCGCGCCGGCACCTCGGTGTTCCACAGCGTGTGCCTGCACCTGGAAAACGGCACGCCCGTGCAGCTGGAGGAGCGCTACGTCAACCCGCAGGTGGTGCCCGACTACCTCGAGCAGGACTTCGCCGCCATGCCGCCCAGCGAGTACCTGGTGCGCAACGTGCCCTTCGACCAGATCGAGCACGTGGTCGACGCCGTGCTGCCCAACCAGGAGCAGGCCGACAGGCTCGCCATGGCGCCCACCGACCCCTGCCTGCTGCTCACGCGCCGCACCTGGACACGCAACATCCCCGTGACCTGGGTGCGCTGCCTGCACCCCGCTTCGCGCTACAGCCTGGGCAGCCGCTTCAAGGCCGACGGCAACGCCACCTTCGGCTGATTTTTTCGTCCACGAAGACCGATCGTTTTCTCTCGCCCCTACTTGTATAGACAGGTTCACATGACAAGCACATCCACCACTTCCTCCCCAGCCCTCTTGACCCTCACGCCCGGCAAGGTCGACCTGGCGATGCTGCGACGCATCCAGGCCGGTGGCGTGCGGCTGTCGCTCGATGCGTCGGTGCGCGACGGCATGCTTCGCGCCGAAGCCGCCGTGCGCCACATCGTGGAGAACGACCAGGTGGTCTATGGCATCAACACCGGCTTCGGCAAGCTGGCCAGCACGCGCATCGGCAACGACCACCTGGCCGAGCTGCAGCGCAACCTCGTGCTGTCGCACAGCGTGGGCACGGGCGAGCCGCTGGCCGCGCCGGTGGTGCGCATCGTGCTCGCGACCAAGGCCGTGAGCCTGGCGCGCGGGCACTCGGGCGTGCGGCCCGCGCTGGTCGATGCGTTGCTGGCGCTGTTCAACGCGGGCGTCGTGCCGAGCATTCCGTGCAAGGGCTCGGTCGGTGCGTCGGGCGACCTGGCGCCGCTCGCGCACATGGCCTGCGTGCTGATCGGCGAAGGCGAGGCGACCCTGGCCGACGGCAAGGTGGTCGGCGGCGCCGAAGCCATGCGCAGCATCGGCCTCGAACCCTTCGTGCTCGGCCCCAAGGAAGGCCTGGCGCTGCTCAACGGCACGCAGGTGTCGACGGCGCTGGCGCTGTTCGGCCTGTTCGGCGCGGAAGACGTGTTCGCCTCGTCGCTGATGTCGGGCGCGCTGTCGCTCGAAGCCATCCAGGGGTCGATCAAGCCCTTCGACGCGCGCATCCACGCCGCGCGCGGCCAGCTGGGCCAGATCGCCGTGGCCGGCGCCGTGCGCGCGCTGCTCGACGGCAGCGAGATCGTGCCCTCGCACGCCGACTGCGGCCGCGTGCAGGACCCGTATTCGGTGCGCTGCATCCCGCAGGTGATGGGCGCCTGCCTCGACAACCTCGCGCATGCCTCGCGCGTGCTGGTCATCGAAGCCAACGCCGCGTCGGACAACCCGCTGGTGTTCGTCGACACCGGCGAGGTGATCTCCGGCGGCAACTTCCACGCCGAACCCGTCGCCTTCGCGGCCGACATCATCGCGCTGGCCATCAGCGAAGTGGGCGCCATCGCCGAACGCCGCATCGCGCTGCTGCTCGACACGGGCCTCTCGGGCCTGCCGCCGTTCCTGGTGCGCGACGGCGGCCTCAACTCCGGTTTCATGATCGCGCAGGTCACCGCTGCCGCCCTGGCTTCGGAGAACAAGTCGCTCGCGCACCCCGCCAGCGTCGACAGCCTGCCCACCTCGGCCAACCAGGAAGACCATGTGTCGATGGCCACCTTCGCGGGCCGCCGCCTGGGCGATATGGTGAACAACACCGCCGTGGTGGTCGGCATCGAGGCCATGGCCGCCGCACAAGGCATCGAACTGAAGCGCGGGCTCAAGAGTTCCCCGTTGGTGGAGGCCGAGTTCGCCGCCATCCGCCAGAAGGTCGCGTTCCTGGAGCGCGACCGCTACCTCGCCCCCGACATCGAAGCCATGCGCCAGTGGGCGCTGGCGGCCGAGCTGCCGGCCGCGCTGCTCGACATCCTGCCCAGTCACTCGTAAAACCTCACCCGATTAGGAGAACCACGCCATGAACGCTCCCGAGAAATTCGCCCTGCAGAACCCCGAAGCTGCCGATCCGCGCCACGACCCGACCCGCGTGATCCGCGCCCCGCGCGGCAGCGAACTCAACTGCAAGAGCTGGCTCACCGAGGCCCCGTTCCGCATGCTGCAGAACAACCTCGACGCCGAGGTGGCCGAGCGCCCGCAAGACCTGGTGGTGTACGGCGGCATCGGCCGCGCCGCGCGCAACTGGGCCTGCTACGACCAGATCCTGGCGTCGCTGAAGGAACTGAACGACGACGAGACGCTGCTCATCCAGTCGGGCAAGCCCGTGGGCGTGTTCAAGACGCACGAGAACGCACCGCGCGTGCTGCTGGCCAACTCCAACCTCGTGCCCAAGTGGGCCAACTGGGAGCACTTCAACGAGCTCGACCGCCAGGGCCTGTTCATGTACGGCCAGATGACCGCGGGCAGCTGGATCTACATCGGCAGCCAGGGCATCGTGCAGGGCACCTTCGAGACCTTCGTCGAAGCCGGCCGCCAGCACTACGACAACAGCCTCGCGGGCAAGTGGATCCTCACGGCCGGCCTGGGCGGCATGGGCGGCGCGCAGCCGCTGGCCGCCACGCTGGCGGGCGCGGTGTCGCTCAACATCGAGTGCCAGCAGTCGAGCATCGACTTCCGCCTGCGCACGCGCTATGTCGACAAGCAGGCGCGCGACATCGACCATGCCCTGGAGCTGATCAAGCAGCACTGCGACGCCAAGGAAGCCGTGTCGATCGCGCTGCTGGGCAACGCCGCCGACATCCTCCCGGAACTCGTGAAGCGCGCGAAGGCGGGCGGCCTGAAGCCCGACCTCGTGACCGATCAGACCTCCGCGCACGACCTGATCAACGGCTACCTGCCCTCGGGCTGGAGCGTGCCGCAGTGGCAAGCCGCGATGAAGGACGCCTCGCAGCACGACGCGCTCAAGAAGGCCGCCGCCCAGTCGTGCGCCGTGCACGTGCAGGCCATGCTCGACTTCCAGGCCATGGGCATCCCCACGGTCGACTACGGCAACAACATCCGCCAGGTCGCGTTCGACGAGGGCGTGGAGAACGCCTTCGACTTCCCCGGCTTCGTGCCCGCCTACATCCGCCCGCTGTTCTGCGAGGGCAAGGGCCCGTTCCGCTGGGTGGCGCTCTCGGGTGACCCGGAAGACATCTACAAGACCGACGCCAAGATCAAGGAGCTGTTCCCCGAGAACACCCACACGCACCGCTGGCTGGATATGGCGCGCGAGCGCATCAGCTTCCAGGGCCTGCCGGCGCGCATCTGCTGGCTGGGCCTGGGCGAGCGCCACATCGCCGGCCTGGCCTTCAACGAGATGGTGAAGAACGGCGAGCTGAAGGCGCCCATCGTCATCGGCCGCGACCACCTGGACACCGGCTCGGTCGCCAGCCCCAACCGCGAGACCGAAGCCATGAAGGACGGCACCGACGCCGTGAGCGACTGGCCGCTGCTCAACGCGCTGCTCAACACCGCGGGCGGCGCCACCTGGGTCAGCCTGCACCACGGCGGCGGCGTGGGCATGGGCTACTCGCAGCACTCGGGCGTGGTGATCGTTGCCGACGGCACCGACGCGGCGGCCAAGCGCATCGAGCGCGTGCTGTGGAACGACCCGGCCAGCGGCGTCATGCGCCATGCGGATGCGGGCTACGACATCGCGGTGGCCACGGCCAAGGCCAAGGGCCTGAAGCTGCCGATGGTGAAGTGATGGCGGGCGCCGCGCTCCCCGACGCCATGGAATTGCGGCGCCGCGTGCAGGCGCGCGTGCATGCGTGTGTGGACGACGCGCTGGTCGCGCAGTTCCAGCGCGACGGCGCGGTCTGCATCCGCCAGCTGCTCACGGCCGACGAACTGGCGCTGCTGCGCGACGGCATCGAGGCCAACCTGGCGGCGCCCAGCCCGCGCGCCAAGGTGGCGAGCCGGCCCGACGACCCGGGCCGCTTTTTTGAAGACTTCTGCAACTGGCAGGACATCGACGCCTTTCGCCGCTTCATCTTCGAGGCGCCGCTCGCGCCATTGGCGCAGCGGCTCATGGGCTCGAACACGGTGCGGCTGTACCACGACCACCTGCTCGTGAAGGAGCCCGGCACGCGCCAGCGCACGCCCTGGCACCAGGACCAGCCGTACTACAACATCGAGGGCGAGCAGAACGTCAGCATGTGGATTCCGGTCGATCCGGTGTCGCGCGCCGCCACGCTCGAGTTCGTGGCCGGCTCCCACAAGGGGCCGTGGCTCATGCCGCGCACCTTCATGGACAACCACGCCAAGTGGTTCCCCGAAGGCAGCCTGCAGGACCTGCCGGACATCGAGGGCGCGCGCGAGCGCTTTCCCATCGTCGGCTGGAACATCGAGCCCGGCGATTTCGTCTGCTTCCACATGCTCACGCTGCATGCGGCGGCCGGTGTGGAGGGGCCGGACCGGCGCCGCGTGTTCTCGGTGCGCTTCCTGGGCGACGACATCCGCCACGCGCCGCGCAGCTGGAAGACCTCGCCCGATTTCCCCGGGCTGGCCGACACCTTGCCGGCGGGCGCGCCGATGGACGACGCACGCTTTCCTCTGCTGGTGGGCTGAGCCCGGCGCGCATTCGGGTAAGACGAAGGTAGAAAGAAAAAACGCAGCCATTCCCACTCGTTGGGAATAAAGGCTTGGAAGTGAGAACAGCGAGCAAGATACTGCACGCCGGCTCCACTTTCGACATCCCTGCGACTGCTTCCGATGACGCCTCCGACCGACGCTCCCGCCCAGAACGCTCATAGCGACCGCGCGCTGTTCGTGCTGTCGGTGCTGGCGCAGAGCAAGACGGCGATGACGGCGGCCGAGCTGGTGCAGGCCACCGGCCTGTCGCAGAGCACGCTGTACCGGCAGGTCGCCACGCTGCGGCGCTGGGGCTTCGTGATGGAGTCGGACGGGCGCTACTCGCCGGGCCCGGTGAGCGTGCAGCTCGCCAGCGGCTTCGACGGCAACTCCGACCTCGTGATGGCCGCGCGCGCCGACATGCGGGTGCTGGCCCGGCAAAGCCATGAAAGCGTGGCGCTGCTCATTCTGGTGAACGAACGCGTCGTGTGCCTGGAGATGATCGACAGCGAACAGTCGCTGCGCTGCTCCTTCGACCGAGGCCGCAGCGTGCCCGCGCGCGACGGCGCCAGCGCCAAGTGCCTGATGGCCCACCTGCCGGCGGACCAGCGCGACGCCCTGCTCGAAGGCCTCGACGAAAGCCCCGAGCGCCACGCCGAGCGTGCCGCCGAACTCGATGCCATCCGCGAAGCCGGCCATGCCGTGACGCACGGCGAGGTCGACGCCGGCGTGTGGGGCGCGAGCGCGCCGGTGCTGGCATCGGGGCGGCGCCTGCGCGGCGCGATCACGCTCATGGCGCCGCTCACGCGCGTCGAGGGCATGGAAGCTGCATTGCTCCACATGACCGTCGTCACGGCGGCCCGCATCTCCCGCGCCCTGCAGTAGTCGCGCGCTGCCTTTTTCCTTCCCTTCAGTCTCACGAAAGCCTCACCATGAACACCCGCCGCACCTTCGTCGCAGCCGCCCTTTCCAGCCTTGCCTTCCTCGGCCTTGCCGGCAATGCCATGGCACAGGGCGAGCCGCTGCGCGTCGCCACCGACGCCACCTTCCCGCCCATGGAGTTCGTGGAGAACGGCAAGCGCACCGGTTTCGACGTGGAGCTGGTCGAAGCCGTCGGCAAGACGCTGGGCCGCAAGATCGAGTGGATCGACATCGACTTCAAGGGCCTCGTGCCGGGCCTGATCTCCAAGCGCTTCGACATGGCCGTCTCGGGCATCTACATCACCGACGAACGCAAGAAGGTCGTCGACTTCACCGTGCCGTACTACGCGGGCGGCCTGGTCGTGATGGTGAAGGACGGCAACACCGCCATCAAGACGCCGGCCGACATCAACGGCAAGAAGGTCAGCGTGCAGGTGGGCACCAAGTCGGTTTCCTTCACGAAGGAAAAGTACCCGCAGGTGCAGCTGCTGGAAGTCGAGAAGAACCAGGAGATGTTCAACCTGGTGGACATCGGCCGCGCCGACGCCGCCGTGACCGGCAAGCCCGCCGCCTACCAGTACGTGCGCACGCGCGGCGGCCTGAAGGTGCTGCCCGAGCAGATCACCACCGAGGAATACGGCATGGCCATCCGCAAGGACACGCCAGAGCTCACCAAGGCCGTGAACGGCGCCATCGACAAGCTCAAGGCCGACGGCACCTACGACCAGATCGTGAAGAAGTGGTTCAGCGCCACGGCCAAGTAAGCGCGAAGCAGCACCATGGATCTCGATTTCTCGCCCGTCTGGACGGGCTGGCCCGACCTGCTGCGCGGCGCGCTCGTCACGGTGGAGATCACCGCGTGCGCGCTGGCGCTGGGCTGCGTGCTGGGCCTGCTGGTCGGCATCGGCCGGCTGAACCCGAAGCGGCGCTGGATCTACGGCGTGTGCACCGCGTACGTGGCCGTCATTCGCGGCACGCCGCTGCTGGTGCAGCTGTTCATCCTGTTCTTCGGGCTGCCGCACTTCGGCATCCTGCTGCCGGCCTTCCTGTGCGGCGTGCTGGGCCTGGGCGTGTACTCGGGCGCGTACGTGTCGGAGATCGTGCGCGGCGCGATCCAGTCGATCGACAAGGGCCAGACCATGGCCGCGCAATCGCTGGGCATGACGCCCGGCACGGCCATGCGCCAGATCGTGCTGCCGCAGGCGGTGGTGCGCATGATTCCGCCGCTGGGCAACGAGTTCATCGCGCTCATCAAGAACTCGGCGCTGGTGTCGCTGCTGACCATCCATGACGTGATGCATGAAGGGCAGAAGATCATCAGCGTGTCGTACCGCTCGCTGGAGGTGTACCTGGCGATTGCGCTCGTGTACTTCGTGCTCACGGGAACGATGACGCTGGTGCTGCGCCACTTCGAGCAGCGGCTGCGCCAAGGCGGGTTGATGCGATGAGCGGCGCATCGGCATTTGCATTTCTCCCTCCCCTTCCGGGGGAGGGCAGGGGTGGGGGCACGACGGCCTTCACCCATTCACAGCGCTCGCTGCGCGCTGCCCCCATCCCAGCCTTCCCCCAAAGAGGGAAGGAGCAAGAAAAGAGATCGCCATGAGCGGCGTACAGCATTTCTCCCGCAGCACGCTGCCCGTCATGCCCTGGAAAAACGGCGGCGGCACCACCCAGGAAATCGCCAGCTGGCCGCAGGGCGCGGGGCTCGACAGTTTCGGCTGGCGCGTGAGCATCGCCAACATCGCGGCGGCGGGGCCGTTCTCGGTGTTCGCGGGCATCGACCGCACCATCATGCTGCTGGAGGGCGACGGCGTGCGCCTCTTCACGCACGACGCTCGCATCGACCACCTGCTCGACGTGCCGCACCAGCCCTTCGCCTTCAGCGGCGACGAGGCCATCGACTGCACGATGTTCGGCGGCGCATCGAACGACTTCAACGTGATGACGCGGCGCGGCCAGTGGCGCGCCGACGTGCGGGTGCTCGACGGCGCGAGCGCCCTCGAGGCCGCGCCGCACGGTGTGCTGCTGGCCCTGCGCGGCGCGTGGCGCTTGAACGACCAAGCCTTGCGCGAAGGCGAAGGCCTGCAGTGGGCCGATGCGCCACAGGCGTGGCAAGCGGTGGCCGAGGGATCGGGCGGCAACGATGCGCGATTGATCTCGGTGCGCATCGTGCCAGCCTGAGCTGAAACAACAACAACAACAACGACAACAACGACAGCAAAGACACAGATGAACCCCGCCCACGAACACCCTTCGGCCGACGGCCTCTGGACCGGCCTGCGGCTCGCCGCCGACCCCGATGCGCAAGCCGCCATCGTGGTCGCGCAGGGCGCCATCCGCTGGGTCGGCGCGCGCAGCGCATTGCCCGCCGAGTTCGCGGGCCTTGCGCCGCACGACGGCGGCGGCGCGCTCGTCACGCCGGGCCTGGTCGATTGCCACACGCACCTGGTCTACGGCGGCCAGCGCGCCAATGAATTCGCGATGCGGCTCGCCGGCGCCACCTACGAGGAAGTGGCCAAGGCCGGCGGCGGCATCGTGTCGTCGGTGCGCGCCACGCGCGAGGCCGACGAAGACACGCTCTTCGCGCAAGCCGCCGCGCGGCTCGAACAGCTGCTGGCCGACGGCGTGTGCGCCATCGAGATCAAGTCGGGCTACGGCCTTTCGCTGGAACACGAACGCAAGCAGCTGCGCGTGGCGCGGCGCCTGGGCGAAGCCTACGGCGTCACGGTGCGCACCACCTTCCTGGGCGCGCACGCGCTGCCGCCCGAGTACGCGGGCCAGCCCAATGGAAGCGCCGACTACATCGACCTCGTCTGCAACCAGATGCTGCCCGCGCTCGCGGCCGAAGGCCTCGTCGATGCGGTCGACGTGTTCTGCGAGCGCATCGCCTTCTCGCTCGCCGAAACCGAGCAGGTCTTCCAGGCCGCGAAGGCCTTGGGCCTGCCGGTGAAGCTGCATGCCGAGCAGCTGTCGGACATGGGCGGCGCGGCGCTGGCCGCGCGCTACGGCGCGCTCTCGTGCGACCACATCGAGCACCTGTCGGCCGAGGGCATCGCGGCGATGCGCCGGTCGGGCACCGTGGCCGTGCTGCTGCCCGGCGCGTACTACACGCTGCGCGACACGCACCTGCCGCCCATCGACGCGCTGCGCGCCGCGGGCGTGCCGATGGCGGTGTCCACCGATCACAACCCCGGCACCTCGCCGGCCCTGAGTCTCTTGCTGATGGTCAACATGGCTTGCACACTGTTCCGCCTCGCCGTGCCCGAGGCCCTCGACGGCGTCACCGTGCATGCGGCGCGCGCGCTGGGCCTGCAGGCCACGCACGGCGCCATCGCGCCCGGCATGCCGGCCAACTTCGTGCTGTGGAACGTGCGCGAGGCGGCCGAGCTGGCCTACTGGTTCGGCCAGCGGCCGGTGCGCACCGTGGTGCGGCAAGGCCGCATCGCCGTGGGAGCCGCCGCATGACGCACACGCTTTTCGCCGCCGACGCGCTGCTGCCCGAGGGCTGGGCCAAGGACGTTCTTCTGGCGTGGAACGACGCGGGCCAGCTCACGCAGGTGCAGGCCGGCGTGCCACGCCCCGCCGGCACGCCAGCCGCCGAAGGCCCGCTGATCCCCGGCATGCCCAACCTGCATTCGCACGCCTTCCAGCGCGCCTTCGCGGGCCTCACCGAGCACCGTGCCGAGCAGCACGACAGCTTCTGGAGCTGGCGCACGCTGATGTACCGCTTTGCCGCGCGCCTCGGCCCGCAGCACATGGAAGCCATCGCGACCTGGCTCTACGCCGAGATGCTCGAGGCCGGCTACACCAGCGTGTGCGAGTTCCAGTACGTGCACCACGACGTGGACGGCCGCCCCTACGCCGACGACGCGACCTTGAGCCTGGCCCTGCTGCGCGCCGCGCGGAAGACCGGCATCGGCTTCACGCTGCTGCCCGTGCTCTACCAGACCGCCGGCTTCGGCGACATGCCGCCCACCGACGGCCAGCGCCGCTTCATCCGCTCGACCGAGTCGATGCTGCGCCTGCTCGAAGCGCTCAAGCCCGTGTGCGACGCGCAGGGCGCGCGGCTGGGCCTGGCGCCGCATTCGCTGCGCGCCGTGCCGCCCGAGGCGCTGCGCGACGCGCTGGCGGGGCTCGACGCCATCGACCGCACCGCGCCCATCCACATCCACATCGCCGAGCAGACCAAGGAGGTGGACGACTGCGTGGCCTGGAGCGGCCTGCGCCCGGTCGAGTGGCTGCTCGACCATGCGCCGGTCGACGCGCGCTGGTGCCTCGTGCACGCCACGCACATGAACGACGCCGAGTACGAATACGCGGCCCAGAGCGGCGCGGTGGCGGGCCTGTGCCCGACGACCGAAGCCAACCTGGGCGACGGCATCTTCGACTTCGCCAAGTGGCGCGGCCACGGCGGCGCGTGGGGCGTGGGCTCGGACAGCCACGCCAGCGTCAACGCCGCCGAGGAACTGCTGATGCTCGAATACAGCCAGCGCCTGGGCAAGCGCCAGCGCAACGTGGGCGCCACGGCCGCGCAGCCGCATGTGGCGACTGCGTTCACGCTCGCGGCGGTGCAGGGCGGCGCGCAGGCGGCCGCCCGCGCCGTGGGCGGGCTGGCCGCGGGCCAGCAGGCCGACTTCGTGGTGCTCGACGCATCGCACCTTGCGCTGCAGGGGCTGTCGGCGCCCGATATGCTCTCGGCCCACGTCTTCGCGAGCCACCGCACCTCGGCCATCGGCGCCGTGTGGGTGGCAGGCCGGGCGCGCGTCTCGGCCGGTCGCCACGCGCTGCACGGCGAAGCCGCGGCCGCCTTCGTGGCCGCGCGCACCCAACTACTCAAGTATTGACCCCACCATGGCCTTCACCACCACCGAACCGTCATTCCGCTTTCGCCAGGGCACGCGCCCGCTGCTCATCTCGATGCCGCACGTCGGCACCCATGTGCCGCCCGCATTGGCCGCACGCTTCACCGACGAAGCGCGCCACGTGCCCGACACCGACTGGCACCTCGAGCAGCTCTACGACTTCGCCGACGCGCTGGGCGCCTCGGTGCTCGCGGCCACGCACTCGCGCTACGTGGTCGACCTGAACCGTCCGCCGGACGGCGCCAGCCTGTACCCCGGCCAGAGCGTCACCGGCCTGTGTCCGGTCGACACCTTCGACGACACGCCGGTGTATGCCGACGCCGCCGACGTGCCGGGCGACGAGGAAGTCGCCCAGCGCCGCGACGCCATCTGGCAGCCGTACCACCGCCAGCTGCAGGCCGAGCTCGAGCGCATGAAGGCCGTGCACGGCACCGTGGCGCTGTGGGACGCGCACTCCATCCGCTCGGTGCTGCCGCGCTTCTTCGAAGGCAAGCTGCCCGACCTGAACCTGGGCACCGGCAACGGCATCAGCTGCGACCCGGCGCTGGCCGAGACGCTGCTGGGCATCGGCAAGTCGGCCACGGGCTACACCGCGGTGCTCAACGGCCGCTTCAAGGGCGGCCACATCACGCGCCAGTACGGCAGCCCGGCCGGCGGCGTGCAGGCGGTGCAGCTGGAGATGACGCAGTCGAGCTACATGCAGGAAAAGCTGCCCTTCGACTACCTGCCCGAAGTGGCCGCGGGGGTGCAGCCGCACGTGCGGCGCATGCTGGAGGCGGTGCTGGCGTACGTGGAAGGTCCGCGAAAGGGCTGACGGCTGAGAAAGGGCCGACGGCTGAGAAAAGGCTGACGGCTGAGAAAAGGCTGACGCGTGTCAGGGCCGGCCCGCGGTTTCTACAATCGGGGGCTATGAAGCCCGTTACCTACACCCGCGGCCAGGCCCTGGCCGGCATCCTCGCCAAGCGCATCGCCATCCTCGACGGCGCCATGGGCACGATGATCCAGCGCTTCAAGCTCACCGAGGAACAGTACCGCGGCGAGCGTTTCAAGGACTTCGAGCGCGACGTCAAGGGCAACAACGAACTGCTCTCGCTCACGCGCCCCGACGTGATCAGCGACATCCACGAGGCCTACCTCGCGGCCGGCGCCGACCTGATCGAGACCAACACCTTCGGCGCGACCACCATCGCGCAGGAGGACTACAAGATGGCCCACCTGGCGCGCGAGATGAACCTCGAATCCGCCAAGCTGGCGCGCGCGGCCTGCGACAAGTACAGCACGCCCGACAAGCCGCGCTTCGTGGCCGGCGCCCTCGGCCCGACGCCCAAGACCGCCAGCATCAGCCCCGACGTGAACGACCCGGGCGCGCGCAACGTCGACTTCGAGTCGCTGCGCGCGGCCTACTACGAGCAGACCGAGGCGCTGGTCGAGGGCGGCGCCGACGTGATCCTGGTCGAGACCATCTTCGACACGCTCAACGCCAAGGCCGCGCTGTTCGCGGTGGACGAGTACTTCGACAACAGCGGCAACCGCCTGCCGCTGATCATCAGCGGCACGGTGACCGACGCCTCGGGCCGCATCCTGAGCGGGCAGACCGTGACCGCCTTCTGGCACAGCGTGCGCCATGCGCAGCCGCTGGCCATCGGCCTGAACTGCGCGCTGGGCGCGGCGCTGATGCGCCCGTACATCCAGGAACTGGCGCGCGTGGCCGGCGACACCTTCATCAGCTGCTACCCGAACGCCGGCCTGCCCAATCCGATGAGCGACACCGGCTTCGACGAGACGCCCGACGTCACCTCGCGCCTGCTGCACGAGTTCGCGGCCGAGGGGCTGGTGAACATCGTGGGCGGCTGCTGCGGCACCACGCCGGACCACATCGCGGCCATCGGCCAGGCCGTGGCGCCGATGGCCGGGCGCGCGCTCGGCGGCAACAACGCCGGCTTCTACAAAGAAGCGGCGTAGGCGCGAGGTCGCGCTCGGTGCGTCGGCGCGCGGTTGCGCCCGATGCCTGGCCGCGCGGTCGTGCTCGATGCGTCATGGCGCGGTCGCACTCGATGCATGAACGCGCGGTCGCAATCGATGCATGAACGCGCGGTCGCAATCGATGCATGAACGCGCGGTCGCGCTGGTGGCCGATTGACAGGCTCTCGGCCCCCCGCCTACGCTGGAGCGCAAGGAGCCTCGCCATGAACACATTCGCCCTGCGCTGGATCGGTATCGGCGCGCTCGCCTTGGCCCTGCCGCTCGCGGCGCAGGCGCAGCAGGCCTTCACCCGCGGTGCCGTCAACCTGCGCGCCGGCCCCTCGGGCGACTACCCGCTGGTGGCCCGGCTCGCGCCCGGCCAGCCGGTGGACGTGGTCGGCTGCACCAGCGGCTACGGCTGGTGCGACGTGGTGCTGCCCGACGGCGGGCGCGGCTGGGTCTGGTCGCGCAACCTCGACTACGCCTACCAGGACCAGCGCGTGCCGCTGGCCACCTACGGCGCGGTGATCGGCGTGCCGATCGTCGCCTTCGCCATCGGCAGCTACTGGGCCGACTACTACCGCGACCGCCCCTGGTACGGCGACCGGCGCTGGTGGGGCAACCGGCCGCCGCCGCCCATGGCGGGCTGGCGTCCGCCGCCGCCGGTGCGCCCGGGCTGGCAACCGCGGCCCTGGCAACCCGGGCCGGGGTTCCGGCCGCCGGGCCCCGGGTTCCGACCGCCGCCCGCGCCGGGGTTCCGCCCGCCACCGGACCCGGGCTTCAGGCCGCCGCGGCCGCAGCCCGGTTTCCGTCCCGGCCCCGCACCGGGCATGCCGCATCCGCACCCGGGCGGCGGCGGGCGTCCGCGCGGCGGTGGTGGTGGTGGCGGGCATGGGGGCCACGGCGGCGGTGGTGGCCATGGGGGCGGCCACGGCGGTGGGCATGGCCGCTGAACCGGCTGCCCGCCCGGCCTAGATTCCGCCGGTCTTGACGCCGCAGGTCCCCGCGGCCTGCCGGTCGCGCGCGATCAGCGAGACGAAGCGCTGTGCGCCCAGCCCCAGCGGGCGCTCGCGCGACCACACCACGTCGACCCACAGGTCGAGCCCGTTGCTGAGGTTCTCGAACGGAATCTCGATCAGCGCGCCCGCCGCCACGTGCGGCTTGGCGAAGTTGCGCTGCAGCCAGCCCCAGCCCAGCCCGGCGGTGATCAGGCTCAGCGCGGCCAGCGCGTTGTCGGTGCGCCAGACGTGGCGCGCGAACACGAAGCGCGGGTCGCTGGTGGCCAGGTCGCGCCCGGCCACCACGATCTGCCGGGTGTTGGTCAGGTGGTCCTCGCGCAGCCGGCCGCCGTTGGTCGCCAGCACGGGGTGGTCGGGTGCGATGACGGCCACCATCAGGTCGCTGCCGACCTCCTGGAAGCCTTCGCGGCCATCCAGGCTCGGGCGCTCGAACACCAGCGCCAACTGGGCGCGGCCGCTGTGCAGCAGGTCCAGCGCGTCGGCCTGCGGCGCGGCCAGCACCTCGACCTGCAGCAGCGGGTGCTCGCGCGCCAGCTCGGCCAGCGGGCCGCTCCACGGCGCGGCCAGCAGCTCGGGCGCAATGGCCAGCGTGAGCCGGTCTTCCAGTCCCTGCGTGAGTGCCAGCGCCTGCACCTGCAGCTGCCGCAGCTGCGCCGCCAGCAGCCGGGCCTGCGGCTCCAGCGAACGCGCCGCGGGCGTGGGCTGGGGCTCGCGGCCGCTGCGGTCGAACAGCGGCAGGTCGAGCTCGGCCTCGAGGTTGGCGATGGCCATGCTGACGGCCGACGGCACCTTGCGCAAAGCCCGCGCCGCGGCCGAGAAGGAGCCGTGGTCGATCACGGCCAGGAAGACTTCGACGTTGTCGCTGGAGAAGGCCATGGCGGTCGATCTATCAATAAAACTGAAACAAGTTAACTTTTTATATCAGCAAGGGACACATAAAGTCCAGTCATCGCAGTCAACAACCAAAGAGAAGCGTCATGCAGGGCATTCAGCGTCGAATCGTTTACATCAGCCTTTATGAAGGCATCGCCATCGTCGCGGCCAGCGCCGGCCTGGCGCTGATGACGGACGCCGGCCTGGGCCATTCGGGCGTGCTGGCGGTGGGCGCGTCGGTCATCGCGGTGATCTGGAACCTGGTCTTCAATGCGCTGTTCGAGCGCTGGGAATCGCGCCAGGCCGTGCGCGGGCGCAGCGTGCGCCGCCGCATCGCCCACGCCATCGGTTTCGAGGGCGGGCTGATCGCCTTCCTGGTGCCCATGTTCGCCTGGGGCCTGGGCGTGTCGCTGTGGCAGGCGCTGGTGATGGACCTGGGCCTGGTGGTGTTCTTCCTGGTCTACACCTTCGTCTTCAACTGGGTCTTCGACCGCGTGTTCGGCCTGCCCGCCTCCGCCACGGGCGAAGCACAACCGGCATAAAAACCACGTAAGCCTGCGCTTACTTAACTGCCATTGCCGGTCGCTGCAGGCTTGCGTGCGCCGGCGGCGCGCATCGCCAGGGCGCCGTTCAGGCGCAGGCGCTCGGTGTCGTTGAACAGCGTCTCGCGCAGCCGGGCCTGCTCGGCCTCGGAGGCGCGCGCGTAGCGGTCGATCCGGGCGTTCCATTCCTGGTTCTGCTGGTCGAGCGCCGCGAGGTTGCTGGCCACTTCATGCCCGTAGACCTCGCTGCGCGCGGCAAAGCGCTCCTGCGGGCTCGCGCCGCGCGCGTCCAGCGCCTCGGTCTGGCGCATCACGTCGCCGTGCGCCACGGCCTCGCGGCGCACCTCGCGCTGCTCCGGCGAGAGCCAGGCCTGCTCGCTCTGCGCCAGCGCGGCGGTGCGCTGCTCGGGCGTGAGGGCGGTGTTGGCGAGCGCCTCCAGCTTTTCCGTCATGAAGCGGTCCTGCCGGATCTGGTCGCCGAACAGGCCTTCGATTTCCTCGGGCCTGAAGTACTGGCGGCGCAGCGCCTCGCGCGCCTCCAGGCTGCGGCGCAGCTGCGCGGGGTCGCCGGGCGCGGGCGGCGGCAGCGTCACCAGCGCCTCGTGCATGTCGACGTAGCGTTCCAGCAGCCCCAGGGCGCGCACGCGCCAGTCTTCGCGCAGGTGCCTGGCCAGCAGGGCGGGGGCGCGGGCCATGAGCGTGGCCTTGCTGTCGGCCTGGGCCTCGGAGAGCACCTGGTCGAAGATGGCGATAAGGCCGCTGCTCAGCAGCGCGTCCGGCGCGGCGGGTGCCGCGAGCGGCCGGGGTTCGGGGCTCGGCGCGGCGGCAGCTGCGGTGCCCTGTGTTTCCGGCATGGGGGCCGGAAGGTCGGCCACGTCGGAGCCGGCCGCCAGCCAGCCGCCGCCCACGGCGAGCAGCAGCGCGCCGCCCGCGGCCCACAGCGTCCAGCGCGTGCGAGATGCCAAGGCCAATGCGCTCAGAGCCCCGCGCTCTTCAGCCGCGCGGCCTGTTCCTTGAAGATCGCCGGCACCTTCTTCTCGTAGTACGGGAACTGGCTGCCGTAGGTGTTGCCGAGCACCTGGTTGACCTCGTCGAGGTGGTTCTGGCGGTAGTCGCCCAGGTGCGTGCCCAGGCGGGTGGTGCAGGTGGCGAGCAGGCCGTCGTTGGCCTCGCCGAAGAAGGCGAGGGTGCCCAGCGCCGACAGCGGCGCGTCGCTCAGGTCGAACAGGTTGAAGCCGGTCGACACGCCCGACCACGAGTAGTAGCGCACCCCGTTGACCAGCGCCGCGCCGCTCTTCACGTCGCACGAGGCGCCCGGCGCGGGCCGGCCCTGCGGAAAGCTGGCGTCGAAGGCCGCGCCGCCCGCGGTGGTCAGCGAGGCCAGCGCGTTCAGCGGCACCTCGGGCAGCTGGCCCGGGTCCTTGCCCGAGAGAAAGCCGATCACGCTCGTGAGCAGGCCCACGGCCTTCACCACCACGGTCTGGCCGATGCCGCCTTCGGGCAGCTTCGCCAGCAGATCGGCCACCTTCGAGCCGCCGTTGGCGCCGCCCACCGAGGTGACCGAGGCGACCATGTCGGGTGCCACGGCGGCCACGTAGCGCACCGTGGGCGCGCCCTGCGAATGGCCGATCAGGTTGAACTTGAGCGTGGGGTTCTTCTCCATCGCGCGGATGGTCTTGAGCTCCTGCAGCAGCTGCTCGCCGCGGATCTCGGAGGTGTTGGTGCCCGACATCTGGGCCACGTAGACCCGGGCACCCGCGCCGGCCAGCGCATCGGGAATGCCGTAGAAGTAGTCGACGCCCAGCAGGTTGTCGAAGCCGAGCAGGCCGTGGACCAGCACGATGGGGTATTTCGTCTTCGCCTCGCTGGACGTGGCGCGTGCCGTGACCAGTGTCGAGCTGCCGCTGGCGGCCGACCGGGCCGCGGGTGTCACCAGAGTCGCTGCGGCTGCCATTGCGCAGCAAAGAACCACGTTCCACGTCTTGGCCATTCGGCACTCCCTTTCGTCGCTTTCGCGTTGGTTAAAAAAACGAACGTTCGTTCGGAAACGGTGGCCGCATTCTGTGGATCGAGGCGGGAATGGAAACTGGGGTTTCCCCCCGGCAGGTTTCGAATCGCCCTAAAATGCGCGACTTCCCAAGGAGCGTTGCAGCGGTGGGCCTCACAGGCCCGCCGTCAGGCTTGGGGCGACAACGACGCTCGCCTGTTCGACTCTTCCGCAGGTGAGGCCATGTCCCAGATTTCCGCTCCAGCCACCCCAGATTCCTCTTCCGGCGCTCCCAGCGCTTTCGGCGCTTCCGGCGCCCAGGCCGCTCCGCCCCCCATGAAGCTCTCCGGTCTCGAACCGGTCGCCATCGGCGCGGGCACGCTGTTCGTCAACATCGGCGAGCGCACCAACGTCACCGGCTCCAAGGCCTTCGCGCGCATGGTCCTGAACGGCCAGTTCGAAGACGCCCTGGCCGTCGCGCGCCAGCAGGTGGAGAACGGCGCGCAGGTGATCGACATCAACATGGACGAGGCCATGCTCGACAGCAAGGCCGCCATGGTCCGCTTCCTGAACCTGATTGCCAGCGAGCCCGACATCGCGCGCGTGCCGGTGATGGTCGACAGCTCGAAGTGGGACGTCATCGAGGCCGGCCTGCGCTGCATCCAGGGCAAGGGCATCGTCAACTCCATCTCCATGAAGGAGGGCGTGGACAAGTTCAAGCACGAGGCCAAGCTGGTCAAGCGCTACGGCGCCGCCGCGGTGGTCATGGCTTTCGACGAGAAGGGCCAGGCCGACACCTACGCGCGCAAGGTCGAGATCTGCGAACGGGCCTACCGCATCCTGGTCGACGAGGTGGGCTTCCCGCCCGAAGACATCATCTTCGACCCGAACATCTTCGCCATCGCCACCGGCATCGAGGAGCACGACAACTACGCGGTCGACTTCATCAACGCCGTGCGCTGGATCAAGCAGAACCTGCCGGGCGCCAAGGTGTCGGGCGGCGTGAGCAACGTGAGCTTCAGCTTCCGCGGCAACGACCCGATGCGCGAGGCCATCCACACCGTGTTCCTGTACCACGCGATCCAGGCGGGCATGGACATGGGCATCGTCAACGCCGGCATGGTCGGTGTGTACGACGACCTGGAGCCCACGCTGCGCGAGCGCGTGGAAGACGTGGTGCTCAACCGCCGGCCCGACGCGGGCGAGCGCCTGGTCGAAGTGGCCGAGACCGCCAAGAGCGGCGCGAAAGACGAGAGCAAGCGCCTCGAGTGGCGTGGCACGCCGGACAACCCGGTGCACGTCAACCAGCGCCTGTCGCACGCCATGGTGCACGGCATCACCGACTTCATCGTCGAGGACACCGAAGAGGCCTACCAGCAGATCCTGGCCAAGGGCGGCCGCCCGCTGCACGTGATCGAAGGCCCGCTCATGGACGGCATGAACATCGTGGGCGACCTGTTCGGCGCCGGCAAGATGTTCCTGCCGCAGGTGGTCAAGTCGGCGCGCGTCATGAAGTCGGCCGTGGCCCACCTGCTGCCCTACATCGAGGAAGAAAAGCTGCGCGACGAGGCCGCGGGGCGCGATGTGCGCACCAAGGGCAAGATCATCATCGCCACCGTGAAGGGCGACGTGCACGACATCGGCAAGAACATCGTCACCGTCGTGCTCCAGTGCAACAACTTCGAAGTGGTGAACATGGGCGTGATGGTCCCGTGCCACGAGATCCTGGCGCGTGCCAAGGTCGAGGGCGCGGACATCGTGGGCCTGAGCGGCCTGATCACGCCGAGCCTGGAAGAAATGCAGTACGTGGCCGGCGAGATGCAACGCGACGACCATTTCCGCATCAAGAAGATCCCGCTCATGATCGGCGGCGCCACCACCAGCCGCGTGCACACGGCCGTGAAGATCGCGCCGCACTACGAAGGCCCCGTGGTCTACGTGCCCGACGCCTCGCGCAGCGTGAGCGTGGCGCAGAGCCTGCTCTCCGACCAGGCCGCCACGTACATCGACGAGATCAACGCCGACTACGACAAGGTGCGCACGCAGCACGCCAACAAGAAGCAGGTGCCGCTGTGGCCGCTGGCCAAGGCGCGCGCCAACAAGACCCCGGTCGACTTCGCGAGCCACCTGCCGCCGGTGCCCAAGTTCATCGGCCGGCGCCTGTTCAAGAACTTCGACCTCACGGAGCTGGCCAAGTACATCGACTGGGGCCCGTTCTTCCAGACCTGGGACCTGGCGGGCCCGTTCCCAGCCATCCTGAAGGACGAGATCGTCGGCACCGAGGCCGTGCGCGTGTACGCCGACGGCCAGCGCATGCTCAAGCGCCTCATCGAAGGGCGCTGGCTCAGCGCCAGCGGCGTGATCGGCTTCTGGCCGGCCAACACCGTGAACGACGACGACATCGAGCTGTACACCGACGAAAGCCGCAGCGAAGTGGCGCTCACCTGGTACGGCATGCGCCAGCAGACCGAGAAGCAGCAGATCGACGGCGTGATGCGCCCGAGCCGCTGCCTGTCGGACTTCGTCGCGCCCAAGGACAGCGGCCTGAAGGACTACGTGGGCATGTTCGCCGTCACGGCCGGGCTGGGCGTCGAGAAGAAGGAGAAGTACTTCATCGACGACCTCGACGACTACTCGGCCATCATGCTCAAGGCCCTGGCCGACCGGCTGGCCGAGGCCTTTGCCGAGGCGATGCACCACCGCGTGCGCACCGACCTGTGGGGCTACGCGCCCGAGGAAGGCCTGAGCAACGACGACATGATCGCGGAGAAATACCGCGGCATCCGCCCGGCGCCGGGCTACCCGGCCTGCCCCGACCACAGCGTGAAGGGCCCGATGTTCGACCTTCTGGGTTGCGCGGACATTGGCATGACCCTGACGGAAAGCCTCGCTATGATGCCCGCCGCCAGCGTCAGTGGTTTCTACCTGGGTCACCCCGATGCGACGTACTTCAACGTCGGCAAGATCGGGCACGACCAGCTGCAGGACCAGGCCGCGCGGCGCAAGCAGAGCGAAGCCGAGCTCGAGCGCCTGCTGGCACCGAACCTTTGAACCTGCCGGCCGGCGTGGCCGACCGGCCCCGGGAGTTGTTATTCAGAAGCTGATGTTTGCAGCCGCGCACTACGCGGCATTGGCGGTCTTTGTCTTCAGCTGCTGGGGTTTCGGCCGCGCCCTGCTGGGCCGCCTGGCGCCGCCGCCGCGCCGCGACGCCGCGCTGGAGGCGGCCATGGCCGTGTCGCTGGGCGTGGGCTTTTTCATCTGCGCGTTCCAGGCGCTCGCCATCTTCGGCGCCTTCAAGACCGCCGCGACCGTGACGGTGGTCGTGGCGGGCTTCGTGGCCGCGGCGGTGCAGCTGCCGTCGTGGCTGCGCGAGCGGCGCGAGCTGCGTGCCATGCGCGCGAACGAGGTTGCCGTGCCGTGGCGCTACGTCGAGCGCGTCGCGATGATCGCGCTGGCCCTGGTGGCGCTGCCCGCGCTGGTCGCCCCGCTGGCCCCGCCCATCGCCTTCGACGAGCTCATGTACCACCTGCCCTACGCGCGCCAGGTGGCGCAGCAGGGCTCGCTGGGCATCCACGAGTGGCTGCGCTACCCCTGGTTCCCGTACAACTACAACCTGCTCTACGCCGCCGCGCTGCAGGTGGGCGACGACGTGCTGCCGCACTTCCTCAATGCGCTGGCGGGCGCGCTGTCGGTGGTGATGGTCTACCGCCTGGGCGTGCTGCACGCCAGCCGGCTCACGGGCTGCATCGGCGCGGCCATCTGGCTGGGGCTGGGCGACTACTCCAACGCGCTGATCGACATGGGCGTGGCGCTGTTCGTGCTGTCGGCCTGCGTGGCGCTGTGGTGGTGGCGCGAATCGGAGCCGGGCGAACCGGGCAAGGCCGGCAAAGTCGGCAAGGGGATTCATGGCGGCATGCACTGGCTCGGCGTGGCCGGCTTCTGCCTCGGCCTGGCCGCGGGCTCGAAGTACCAGGCGCTGATCTTCCTGCCGCTGGTGACGCTGTTCGTCATCCGCCACGAGCGCCGGGTCAAGGCCTGGGCGCTGGTGTTCGCCTGCTTCCTGCTCCCGTGCATCTACTGGTACGCGCGCAACGCCATCATGACCGGCGACCCGTTCAACCCGATCGGCGCGCGCGTGTTCGGCTTCACCGAGTGGACGCCGGCCGACTACGTGCAGCAGGTGGCCGACGTGCGCGTGCACGCCGAGCTGCCCAACGCGCTGATCTGGGCCGTGTTCTTCGCGCCGTTCAGCGTGCTGTGGAAGCGCTCGGCCGCGGTGCGCGCCGCCGGCTGGTTCTGCCTGTACTCGGTGGTCGTGTGGGTCGTGACCTCGCGCTACCCGCGCTACCTCACGGCCTCGTTCCCGCTGCTGGCGGCCATCGCGGCCATCGGCTGGCAGGTGCTGTTCGGCTGGGCCGCGGCCGGCGTGCGCCGCATGAGCGGGAACAAGCCCGCGTCCGATGCCGCAACCTCTGCAGCCTCCGCTACAGCCACTGTGGCCACCGGCGCCATGAGCCGCGACACCGCGCGCTCCGGCGCCCGCGCGGGCGACTGGGTGCTCGTGCTGCTGCTGGCCGTGCTGGCCGCCGTGGCGGTGCGCCAGACCGCGGTGAAGGTCGCCATGGTCTCGACCACGCCCGAGGCGCGCGAGGCCGTGCTGCGCCAGCATGTGCCGGGCTATGCCGTCATGGACTACCTGCGCCACAACGCCACCGGCCGCGTCTATCAGATTGCCTTGAACGAGGCCATCTACTACGGCCCCAACCCGATCTGGGGCGACACGCTCGGCCCCTGGCGCTACACCGATTTCGGCGCGCTGTCGGGCGGCGACCTGGCGCGCAAGCTCGGCGGCCTGGGCTTCACCGCCATCGTGCTGCCGAACGCGGTGGTGCCGGTGTTCAGCGCGCGTGTCGACTTCGACAGGTACTTCGCGGTGCAGTACGAGAAAGACGGCAGCCGGGTCTACCGTATCCTTCCCGCCGCAGCACCATGACCGACACCGAAGCCCTTGCCGTCCGCGACCGCCGCAGCGCCTTGCGCATTGCCGCCGTCATCCCTTGCTACAACGAAGCGCTGGCCATCGCCCAGGTGGTGGCCGGCTTCCGTGCCGCGCTGCCCGAGGCGCAGATCCACGTCTTCGACAACAACTCCAGCGACGACACCGCCGCCGTCGCGCGCGCGGCCGGCGCCACCGTCACGCACGTGGCGCTGCGCGGCAAGGGCAACGTGGTGCGGCGCATGTTCGCCGACGTGGAGGCCGACGTGTACGTGATGGTCGACGGCGACGCCACCTACGACGCCGGTGCCGCGCGCCGGCTCATCGACCGGCTGGTAGGCGACAACCTCGACATGGTGGTGGGCAACCGCGTGGACGACGGCCACGACGCGCTCACCTACCGCGCCGGCCACCGGCTGGGCAACCGCATGCTCACCGGCGCCGTGGCGCAGCTGTTCGGCGGCGCGCTCACCGACATGCTCTCGGGCTACCGCGTGTTCTCGCGGCGCTATGCCAAGTCGTTTCCCGCGCTGTCGCGCGGCTTCGAGACCGAGACCGAACTCACCGTGCACGCGCTCGAACTGCGCATGCCCTACGCCGAGGAAAGCACGGCCTACAGCACGCGGCCCGAAGGCTCGGTCAGCAAGCTGTCGACCTACCGCGACGGCTGGCGCATCCTGAAGACCATCTGCAAGCTGTTCGTGAGCGAGCGGCCGCTGCAGTTCTTCTCGACCATCGCGGGGGTGCTGGTGCTGCTGTCGATCGCGCTGGTGGTGCCGCTGTTCATGACCTACATGCACACCGGCCTGGTGCCCCGGCTCCCCACGGCGGTGCTGGCCACGGGCGCGATGCTGGGCGCGATGCTGTCCTTCGTGTGCGGCATCGTCATGCACACCGTCACGCTGGGGCGCCAGGAGGCCAAGCGCCTGCGCTACCTCGCCATTCCGGGCGTGCGCGAGCGGGCTTCGTCCGCCGCGCCATGAAGATCGGGCGCGAGTTCCTGTCGTTCGCCGTGGTCGGCGTGATCGGGCTCGTGGTCGACGTGGTGGTGCTGTACCTGCTGGCGCCGCTGCTGGGCTGGTACGTGGCGCGGGTGGTGTCGTTCCTGGCGGCGGCCACCACCACCTGGGCCTTCAACCGGCGCTACACCTTCGCGGCGAGTGCAGCGAGCGCGGCGGCCGGCCGCTCCGTCTGGCGTGAATACCTGGGCTACCTGGCCACCATGGCCGGCGGCGCGGTGCTCAACTACGGCGCCTATGTGCTGACCCTGCACTGGGTCGAGGGGCGCTGGGCGGCTGCCCTCGGCGTGGCCGTGGGCAGCGTGGCGGGCATGAGCGTCAACTTCCTGTCGGCGCGCTACCTGGTCTTTCGCTCGCACCGCGGCGGCTGAGCGCCGCAGTGCCCGGCCGGCGCTCAGTGCGCGCCGGACACCACCACCGGAATCTCGGTCGCGGGCGGCGTGTTGCGGCTGCGGCCCGAGCGCACGATGCCGTCGATCATCACCATGCCCACGCCCGGCAGGTCGCCCAGCTGCACGCTTTCGAGCAGGCCCTTGGCGGGCGAATGCTGCGCACGGTCCATGAAGACGAAGTCGGCGTCTCGGCCCACTTCGATCAGGCCGCAGTTGAGTTTGCGGATGCGCGCCGTGTTGCCCGTGGCAAAGCAGAACACCTGTTCGGCCGGAATGTTGGCGAAGGCCGAGATGAAGGCCACCATGCGCAGGATGCCCAGCGGCTGCACGCCGGAGCCTGCGGGGCCGTCCGTGCCCAGGATGACCCGGTGGGGGCACTTCAGTTCGATCGCGGCCCTTGCCGCCGCGATGGCCACCTTCTCGTTGCCGTTGTGCACGATCTCGATCGCGCGCGTGCTCTTCTCGCACAGCTCGCACACATGCGCCTCGGGCAGCGAGGTGTGGCCGCCGTTGATGTGGCCGATGACGTCGGCATCGGCCTCCAGCACCGTGTCCTTGTCGATGTAGCCCGAGCCCGGCACCGACGGCCCGCCCGTGTGGATCGTGCTCTGAATGCCGTACTTGCGCGCCCAGGCGACCATTTCCTTGGCCTCGTAGCCCGCCTTGACCGTGCCCAGGCCCACTTCGCCCAGCAGGCCCACGCCGGCTTCGGCGAGTTCCTTGAAGTCGTTCTCGACCATGCCCTTTTCGATCACGGGCGCGCCGGCCAGCACCTTCACGCCGTTGGGGCGGAAGTTGTCGAACGAGCGCTGCGCCGTGATGGCCAGCGCCTTCAGTCCGACGATGTCCTTCGGGCGGCCGGGCAGGTGCACCTCGCCGGCGGAGATCATGGTGGTCACGCCGCCGTGCATGGTGGAGTCGATCCAGCCGAGCTGGCCCTGGCGCGGCGTCCAGTCGCCGAACACCGGGTGCACGTGGCTGTCGATCAGCCCGGGCGCCACGCAGGTCTTGCGCGCGTCGATGACGGTCTGCGCGCCTTCGAGGTCGCAGTCCTTTTCCTTGCCGACCGCGACGATCAGCCCGTCGTTCACCACGATGGTGTCCGCGTCCAGGATGGGCTTGTCGATGTCGCCCGAGAGCAGCAGCCCTATGTTCTTGATGACGACCTTGCCCGACTTGCCGCCGGCTGCGATTTCTGCCATTTCGATGTGTCCTCGTGGGGTGGTGTGTTGTCTTGTGGCTCGTCCGCGCGCACCGTGCGCAGCAGCGTCTCGATCACGAAATCTTCCCAGTGCGTGATCGCCTCCGGCGACTCCAGCGGCTCACCCAGGAAGGCGGTGAGCGTGTGCCGGTTGGAGGTGTAGAAATAACCCGTGGACGCGATCAGCAGGTAGATGTCGCGCGCCACCAGATCCTTGCGGAACAGCCCCTGCGCGGCGCCGCTGGCAAGGATCTCCTCGATGATGGCCACCGCGCGCGACGAGTATTCGCGGGCGCGCAGCGACTTCGAAATGTGCCGGCCCTTGTGCAGGTTCTCGGTGTTCAGCAGCGTGACGAATTCGGGGTTCTTGCGGTAGTAGCCCAGCACGAAGCGAATGACTTCGGTGAGCGCCTCCACCGGCCGCGACACGTCCAGCGCGATGGCGGCCTCGGCGTCGTCCATGCGCTTGTAGATGCCTTCGAGCACCGCAATGAAGAGGCCTTCCTTGCTGCCGAAGTAGTAATAGATCATGCGGTCGTACGACTTGGCGGCCTTGGAGATCTTCTCCACGCTGCCGCCGTCGTAGCCGTACCTGGCGAACACCTTGGTCGCCGATTTGAGGATGCTGTCGCGCGTGGCCTGGGCGGCCGCCTCGCGCACGCCGGTGCGGCGCTGAGGCTTGGGCTTGGCGGCGGTGCGGCTGTCGGCCATCGTGCGCGCGACGTCCTGCTTACTTCTCGGCGAAGGCGCGCTCGACGACGAAGTCGCCCGGCGTCGAGGTGTTGCCTTCCTTGAAGCCGCGCTTTTCCAGGATGTGCTTCAGGTCGACCAGCAGGCCGGGACTGCCGCACAGCATGACGCGGTCTTCCTCGACGTTCAGCGGCGGCAGGCCGAGGTCGTCGGTGAGCTTGTTGCTCTCGATCAGGTCGGTGATGCGGCCCTGGTTGCGGAATTCCTCGCGCGTGACCGTGGGGTAGTACAGCAGCTGCTTCTCGATCATCTCGCCCAGCACTTCGTGCTTGGGCAGGTGGTCGGTCACGAGGTCGTGGTAGGCCAGCTCGTCGACCTGGCGCACGCCGTGCACCAGGATGACCTGCTCGAACTTCTCGTAGGTGTCCGGGTCACGGATGATGCTCATGAACGGTGCGAGGCCGGTGCCCGTGCCGAACAGGTACAGGCGCTTGGCCGGCAGCGTGTAGTCGATCAGCAGCGTGCCGGTCGGCTTGCGGCCCACGATCACGGTGTCGCCCACCTGGATGTGCTGCAGCTTCGAGGTCAGCGGGCCTTCTTCCACCTTGATGCTCAGGAACTCGAGATGCTCCTCGTAGTTCGGGCTCACGATGCTGTACGCGCGCAGCAGGGGCTTGTTGTTGACCTTCAGGCCGATCATCGTGAAATGACCGTTCGAGAAGCGCAGCGCGGGGTCGCGCGTGGTGGTGAAGGTGAACAGGCGGTCGGTCCAGTGGTGGACGCTCAGGACGCGTTCTTCGCTGAATGCACTCATACGGAACTCAAGAGTAGGTTGGAAACAAGGGGGGCTGGCTGAGCCGGCATGCACGCCCTTGGGGCATGAAACGTCGGCCGGCTGCGAACCCTCCATTGTCGTTGGTCGGAAAAACCCCGATGAACATCGCGAGAAAACACCATTGCAAGCATCGGGCCCGTTTGCTACATTGATCTCGAATGTAGTGAACGCAACATGAAAGTGTAGGGAATGCTACACAAACGGAAGTCGGTGCACAAGCGCTCGCACGGCACGTTTGTTGCAAAGAAAAAAGACAAAGACCCCCGCACCGGATTCGCTCCTCACACATGCCTGACACGCCCCACGAGATCGCCCCGATGACTGAACACACCAAGACAGATGGCCTCCCCGGCATCGACATGCCCGTGCTGGCCGACGCCAGCACCTTCGGCAAGGCGCCGCCGCGCAACGACCGCATGAGCACGGCCAAGGTCGAGTGCAACGCCTGCCCGGTTCTGTGCCAGATCTCCGACGGGCGCACCGGCGCATGCGACCGCTACGCCAACCGCGAAGGCGTGCTGGTGCGCGTCGACCCGGTGGTGCTGCTGCGCCGCACGATCGAGAGCGAGGCGCCGGCGCTGGTGGCCTTCGACCGTCCCGGCGCCGAGCCCGCCACGGCCGAGGCCGTCGCCAATGCGCCCGACTGGAACGGCGACCTGCTGCACGCCGACGAGGTGTTCGTCACCGGCGTGGGCTCCTCCACCACCTACCCCGACTACAAGCCCGCCCCCTTCATCGTGGCCTCCAAGGCCAAGGGCGTGGACATGGTCACGGTGGTGACCGAAGGCATCTTCAGCTACTGCAGCTTCAAGGTGAAGATCGACACCGACCGCTTCCTCGGCTCCGAGCAGGCCAACGTGCGCTACCGCGGCGAGGTGGTGGGCCACGTCACCACGGCCGAGTACGGCTCGCAGATGCTCTCGCTGGGCGGCGTGCACCACCTCACCGGCGGCAGCAAGAAGGAAGGCCGCATGACGGCCGAGCTGATGCAGCTGCTGGGCAACAAGAAGGCGGTGGAGTGCACCATCGACGGCGGCTCCACCCTCGTGATCCAGGCCGGCAAGGCGCCCATCGTCAACGGCGTGGAAGAGCAGCGCATGCGCGTGGGCTGCGGCTCCGCGGCGGTCGGCATCTTCGCGCGCCAGTTCGCGGGCGTGGCCGACGAGGTGGTGGTGGTCGACGACCACATCACCGGCGTGCTCACCGAGCACCAGGCCGGCCGCTGCCTCGACATGCCGCCCTCGGGCATCCACATGCTGGGTCGCAAGTCGACGCCCGGGCGCTACTTCCAGGTGGCCAACCCCGGCAACGGCTGGGGCGGCACCGACATCGCCGATCCGCTGTCCATCATCGAAGGCTGGGAAGAGGGCGTGGCCCGCCCCGGCCTGCGCCTGCTCATGACCTCGACCACCGGCGAGCACGCACAGTGGTACGTGCTCGACGACGCGCTGCAGCCCGTGGAGCAGCCGATGCCCGCCGAGGTGAGGCGCATCGTGGAGCGCATCGGCGAGAACTGCGAACCATCGCTGTGCACCGTGCTGTTCCTCGGTGGTGCGGGCGGCAGCCTGCGCGCCGGCGTCACCGAGAACCCGGTGCTGCTCACGCGTGCCATCAAGCGCGCGCTGGTCAACGTCACCTGCGGCGGCGCGCCGGCCTATGTGTGGCCCGGCGGCGGCATCACCGTGATGGCCGACGTCATGCGCATGCCCGACAACAGCTTCGGCACCGTGCCCACGCCGGCCATCGTCGCGCCCATCGAGTTCAGCATGCGGCGCGACGACTACGCCGCGCTCGGCGGCCACATGGAGCACATCTTCCCGCTCGAGCAGGCGCTCGCGCGCGGCGCGTGGCAGGAAGACGGCGCACCGCTCGCGCGCCAATGGCTGGCGATGGACGACGCCAACCCGTGGCCGCTCGGCCACACCCCCATGCTGGGCTGACCATGACCGCCCAACGCAGCGCGCTCGACAGCAGCCGCTGGCACTTCAACCACGGCCCGATCGACATCGTGGCCGAGGCGCATGGCGACCCGTACGCCGTCGCGGCCGCGCACGACGCGGCGTGGGCGCGCTTCGTCCACGTGCTCGACGAGCTGGTGCTCGAACTGCCGCTGCTGCGCCTGCCGGTGACGGACCGGATGCGCCCGCGCAGCGTGGTGGCGCGCCGCATGTGGGACGCGTGCGCCGCGTTCTCGCCGACCTTCATCACGCCGATGGCGGCCGTTGCCGGTTCGGTGGCGCAGGAGCTCATCGCGTTCTACGAGCGCCCCGGCATCGAGCGCGCGTGGATCAACAACGGCGGCGACATCGCGCTGCATCTCGCGCCCGGCCAGTCGGCGCGCGTGGGCGTGTTCGCCGACATCGCGCGCTTCGACTGGCGCGAGAGCATCGAAGGCAAGAGCGGCCTCCTCACCACCGACGGCCAGTTCGAGCTGCGCGCCGACCAGCCCGTGCGCGGCGTGGCCACCAGCGGCTGGCGCGGTCGCAGTTTCTCGCTGGGCATCGCCGACAGCGTGACGGTGCTGGCCCCCACCGCGGCGCAGGCCGATGCGGCCGCCACCGTGATCGCCAACGCGGTCGACGTGGACGACGACGCCATCGCGCGGCGCCCCGCGAGCGAGTGCAAGGACAACAGCGACCTGGGCGACACCCTCGTCACCGTCGACGTGCCCGCGCTCGCGTCCGCGCAGGTGCGCAGCGCACTCGATACGGGCGCGGTGTGCGCCAAGGTCCTGCAAAAAGGCGGGCTCGTGTGGGCCGCTCTACTCGTTTGTCAGGGGCAGTGGCGACTTGTCGAGCCCTTATGCTCGAAGGCGCTCAAGACGGAGCTGCCGAAATCAGTTGGTTCAGTATTTGCTTAACGAAAAGCAAGGTTCTTCTTCATGATCGAAATCCGACGCGTCTTCACCCAGGTCGAGCACATCCACCACGAGTTCGGGCCCCGTGCCGACACGCCGTTGGTGCGCGGTGCCATCGGCGCCGTGCTGACCAATCCGTTCGCGGGCCGCTACGAGCCCGACATCCTGCCGATGATGGCGCTGCTCGACCCCGTGGGCGTCGACATGGCGCACCGGCTGCACGCCGCCATGGACGTGCCGCTCGAGCAGATCGCCACCTACGGCAAGGGCGCCATCGTCGGTGCCGACGGCGAGCTCGAGCACGGCGCGCTGTGGCATGTGCCCGGCGGCTACGCCATGCGCGAGCTGCTCGGCTGGAAGGGCGACCGCGCGGCCTACACGGCGGGCACGGTCGAAGAAAAGAAGACCGGCCAGCCCGGCAATGCGTTGTCGATCGTGCCGTCCACCAAGAAGGTCGGCCCGCCCGGCGCAGCGCTCGACGTGCCGCTGACCAACATCAACGCCAGCTACGTGCGCGGGCAGTTCGACGCCATCGAGGTGCGCGTGCCCGGTGCGCCGGCGGCCGACGAGATCGTGTTCATCCTCGCGATGAGCACCGGCTACCGCATCCATGCGCGCGTCGGCGGCCTGCTGGCCAAGGACATCGCCAAGTGGGACGGCCTGCGCTGAGCCGCCGAGCAAACAGGCACGCACCGCACTGCACAGAGACAAGACAAGGAACACACAGAACATGACCGCCAACATCCGCAAGCTCGTCATCCAGGTCGATGAAACCCGCAAGGAAATGGGCCGGGACGTCACGCCGCCCACGCGCCGCGCCGTCGCCATCGCCGTCATCGAGAACCCGTACGCCGGGCGCTACAGCGAGAACCTCGACGAGCTCATCGCCATCGGCGAGGAGCTCGGCGCGCTGCTGGGCCAGAAGGCCGTGAAGGCGCTGGGCATCGAGCCCGGCCAGGCGCAGAGCTACGGCAAGGCCGCCATCGTCGGCGAGCGCGGCGAGCTCGAGCACGCCGCGGCCATCCTGCATCCCAAGCTGGGCGCGCCGCTGCGCGTGGCGGTCGAGAAGGGTGCGGCGCTCGTGCCTTCGGCCAAGAAGCAGGGCACGCTGGGCACCGCCATCGACGTGCCGCTGGGCCACAAGGACGCGGCCTTCGTGCGCAGCCACTTCGACGCCATCGAGGCCCGCGTGTCCGACGCGCCGCGCGCCAACGAAATCGTGGTGGCGGTTGCCGTCACCGACAGCGGCCGTCCGCTGCCGCGCATCGGCGGCCTGCAGGCGCATGAAATCAAGGGCGAAGACGGCCTTCGCTGAAGCCGCCTTCGCACTCGCTCACTCACGGTGTTTTCTTTTCTCTTTCGATCCCAAGGAGTTGTTTCCATGAACCCATTGCGTCACGTCTTCAGCGCCGCGGCCCTCGCCGCGCTGACCACTGCTCTCGTTCCCGCGCACGCGCAGGGTGTGATCAAGATCGGCGAGGTCAACAGCTACAAGTCGCAGCCCGCCTTCCTCGAGCCCTACAAGAAGGGCATGGAGCTGGCGGTCGAAGAGATCAACGCCAAGGGCGGCGTCAACGGCCGCAAGGTCGAGCTCATCACGCGCGACGACAACGCCAACCCCGGCGACGCCGTGCGTGTGGCCGAAGAGCTGGTGGCGCGCGAGAAGATCGACGTGCTCACCGGCACCTTCCTGTCGAACACCGGCCTGGCCGTGGCCGACTTCGCCAAGCAGAAGAAGATCTTCTTCCTGGCCGGCGAGCCGCTGACCGACAAGATGACCTGGCAGGGCGGCAACGAGTACACCTACCGCCTGCGCCCCGGCACCTACATGCAGGCCGCCATGCTCGTGCCCGAGGCCGCCAAGCTCAAGAAGAAGCGCTGGGCCGTCGTGTACCCCAACTACGAATACGGCCAGTCGGCCGTGGCCGCCTTCAAGACGCTGCTGAAGGCCGCGCAGCCCGACGTCGAGTTCGTCGCCGAACAGGCGCCGCCGCTGGGCAAGGTCGATGCCGGCGCCGTGGCGCAGGCCCTGGCCGACGCCAAGCCCGACGCGATCTTCAACGTGCTGTTCGGTGCCGACCTGTCGAAGTTCGTGCGCGAAGGCAACACGCGCGGCCTGTTCAAGGACCGCTCGGTCGTCAGCGTGCTGACCGGCGAGCCCGAGTACCTCGACCCGCTGAAGGACGAAACGCCCAACGGCTGGATCGTCACCGGCTACCCCTGGTATGGCATCCAGACGCCCGAGCACAAGGCCTTCTTCCTCGCGTACCACGCCAAGTACAACGACTACCCGCGCCTGGGCTCGGTGGTGGGCTACAGCATGATCAAGTCGGTCGCGGCCGGCATCGCCAAGGCCAAGGGCACCGAAACGCCGAAGCTGGTCGAAGCCTTCAAGGGCCTGCAGGTCGACACGCCGTTCGGCAAGATCAGCTACCGCGCCGAAGACCACCAGTCCACCATGGGCGCCTTCGTCGGCAAGACGAAGAACGAGAACGGCAAGGGCGTGATGGTCGACTACACCTACTTCGACGGCGCCAAGTTCCAGCCTTCGGCTGCAGACGTCAAGAAGTCCCGCGCCGCAGACTGATCGGCTCGCCCCCAGGCTGCGCGCATGTCGTGTCGCCGGCTCTCTCCCTACCCCTGCGGGGGAGGGGAGGGGTGGGGCACGACGGCGCCAGCCGCCGAGCCACACATCGAATGCGGGCGCTTCCCCCATGAATGAAAACCGCCACCAAAGGGCCTTCGGATGAGTCTTTCGTCATTGCTGCTTCAGTTCCTCACCGGGCTGTCGTCGGCTTCGTCGCTGTTCCTCGTGGGGGCCGGCCTGTCGCTGATCTTCGGCGTCACGCGCATCGTCAACTTTGCGCATGGCTCCTTCTTCATGGTCGGCATCTACCTGGCCTACACGCTGGTCGAGAAGCTCGGCGGCGGCATGGCCTTCTGGCCTGCCGTGGTGCTGTCCGCGATCGCGGTCGGCATCCTCGGCGCGCTGATCGAGATGGTGCTGCTGCGCCGCATCTACAAGTCGCCGGAGCTGTTCCAGCTGCTGGCCACCTTCGCCCTGGTGCTGGTCATCAAGGACGCGGTGCTCTATTTCTGGGGCCCTGACGAGCTGCTCGGCCCGCGTGCGCCGGGCCTGTCGGGCTCGGTCGAGATCCTGGGCCGCCAGTTCCCGACCTACGACCTGTTCCTGATCGTGGTCGGCCCGGTCGTGCTCGGCTTGATGTGGCTGCTGCTCACGCGCACCCGCTGGGGCACGCTGGTGCGCGCCGCCACGCAAGACCGCGAGATGGTCAGCGCGCTGGGCGTGAACCAGGCCTGGCTCTTCACCGCGGTGTTCGGCCTCGGCGCCATGCTCGCGGGCCTGGGCGGCGCGCTGCAGCTGCCGCGCGAACCGGCCACGCTGGCGATGGACCTCAACACCATCGGCGCGGCCTTCGTGGTCGTGGTGGTGGGCGGCATGGGCTCCATTCCGGGCGCCTATGCGGCGGCCCTGCTCATCTCCGAGATCAAGGCCGTGTGCATCTGGCTCGGCGTGGTGGACATCTTCGGCTACAGCGTGTCCTTCTCCAAGCTCACGCTGGTGGTCGACTTCATCGTCATGGCCGTGGTGCTGGTGTGGCGTCCGTGGGGCCTGTTCGGCCGGCCGCAGGCGCCGAGCCGCTACGTGGGCATGGCCGAGGAGCCGCTGCGCCGCGCGAGCAAGGGCTACCTGTGGCTGGTGGCCGCGCTGGGCGTGGTGCTCATGGCCATGCCGCTGCTCACGGCCGATTCGCCCTACACCACGGTGCTGATGATCGACCTGCTGATTGCCGCGCTGTTCGCCGCGAGCCTGCACTTCATCATGGGCCCGGCCGGCATGCACTCGTTCGGCCACGCGGCCTACTTCGGCCTGGGGGCCTACGGCGCCGCGCTGCTGGTGCGTGCGAGCGGGCTGCCGATGGAGGTGGCGCTCATCGTGGCCCCGGTGGTCGCGGCCATCGGCGCCTTCGTCTACGGCTGGTTCGCGGTGCGGCTGTCGGGCGTGTACCTGGCGATGCTCACGCTGGCCTTCGCGCAGATCACCTGGGCCATCGTCTACCAGTGGGACTCCTTCACCGGTGGCAGCAACGGGCTCACGGGCGTGTGGCCGTCGGAGTGGCTGTCGGACAAGCGTGCGTACTACTGGCTCACGCTGGTGCTGGTGGCCGCCGGCATCCTGCTGCTGCGCCGCGTGCTGTTCTCGCCCTTCGGCTATGCGCTGCGCGCGGGGCGCGATTCGGTGCTGCGCGCGGATGCGATCGGCATCGACGTGAAGCGCATGCAGTGGACTGCGTTTGTCATCGCAGGTGCGGCGGCGGGGCTGGCTGGGTCGCTCTATGCGTTCTCCAAGGGGAGCATTTCGCCGGAGAGCCTCAGTGTCGACAAGTCCGTGGATGGGTTGGTGATGGTGCTGCTGGGGGGTATCCAGACGCTGGCGGGGCCGGTCGTCGGTGCCGTCACCTTCAGCTGGCTGCACGACACCGTGGCGCGCAACACCGACTACTGGCGCGCCACGCTGGGCGCCATCATCCTGATCCTCGTGCTGCTGTTCCCGCAGGGCATCGCGGGCTTCGCGAAGCAGCTGACCGAACGCCTGCTGCGCCGGACCAAGCCCGATGCAGCGCCGGCGGTTGCCGCCGAGGCGAAGGAGGCCAAGGCATGACCACCACCTCCCACACCCCCCTGCTCAAGGTCGAGAACCTCGGCAAGTCCTTCGGCGGCGTCAAGGCGGTCGACGGCATCAGCTTCGAGCTGCAAGCCGGCGAGCTGCTCGCCCTCATCGGCCCGAACGGCGCCGGCAAGTCCACCACCTTCAACATGGTCAACGGCCAGCTCAAGGCCGACCAGGGCTCGATCCTGTTCGACGGCCACGAGCTCGTCGGCCAGAAGCCGCGCGCGATCTGGCGCAAGGGCGTGGGCCGCACGTTCCAGATCGCCGAGACCTTCGCCTCGCTCACCGTCGCCGAGAACGTGCAGATGGCGATGCTCTCGCACGACGGCAAGCTGTTCTCCATGTGGCGGCGCGCCGCCGACCACAAGCGCGACGAGGCGCTGGTGCTGCTCGACCAGGTCGGCATGAAGGCGCAGGCCGACCGGCCCTGCAGCGAGCTTGCCTACGGCGACGTCAAGCGCGTGGAACTGGCCATCGCCATGGCCAATGCGCCCAAGCTGCTGCTCATGGACGAGCCCACCGCGGGCATGGCGCCCAAGGAGCGCAATTCGCTCATGGCGCTCACCAAGGAGCTGGTGGTGCAGCGCGGCCTGGCGGTGCTCTTCACCGAGCACAGCATGGACGTGGTGTTCGCGTACGCCGACCGCATGATCGTGCTGGCGCGCGGGCGCCTCATCGCGCAGGGCAAGCCGCTGGAGATCCGTGACCACCCGAAGGTGCAGGAGGTGTACTTCGGCAGCGGCAAGACATTCGAAAAAATCGCCGAGAAGGCTGCAGCGGTCTCGGCCGCGTTGGGAGAAGCCGCATGAGCGGAGAACTGTTGCTCGAAGCGAAGGCCGTGTGCGCCTGGTATGGCGCCGCGCAGATCCTGTACGACGTCGATCTCGAAGTGCGGCGCGGCGAAGTGGTCGCGCTCATGGGGCGCAACGGCGCGGGCAAGTCGACCACGCTGAAGACGCTGATCGGCATGCTGTCCAAGCGCCGCGGCGCGGTGCGCTTCCTGGGCCACGACATCTCCAGGAGCGAGCCGCACGTGGCCGCGCGCCTGGGCCTGGGCTTCGTGCCCGAAGACCGGCGCGTGTTCACCGACCTCACCGTCACCGAGAACCTCGAGGTCGGCAAGCAGCCCGCGCGCCGCTGGGCCGACGGCACCGACGCGCCGCTGTGGACGCCCGAGCGCCTGTTCAAGCTGTTCCCCAACCTGGGCGAAATGCCCAACCGTCCGGGCGGCCGCATGAGCGGCGGCGAGCAGCAGATGCTCACCGTGGCGCGCACGCTCATGGGCAACCCGTACCTGGTGCTGCTCGACGAACCCTCCGAAGGCGTGGCGCCGGTGATCGTCGAGCAGATGGCCAACATGATCCTGGAGCTCAAGGCGCAGGGCGTGAGCATCCTGCTGTCCGAGCAGAACATGCACTTCGCCGAGCTGGTGTCCGACCGCGCCTATGTGCTCGAGAAGGGGCAGATCCGCTACCACGCCACCATGGCCGAGCTTGCGGCCAACGACGAAGTGCGCCGCGCCTACCTCAGCGTCTGAGCTTGTTGTTCTTCTTCAACCCACCGGAGTCCACGCCATGCATCGCAGAACCCTCGTGAAATCCGCCGCCGCCCTCGGGCTGGCCGGCGGTCTCGGCAGCCTCGGTTTCAACGCCTTCGCGGCCGGCAAGATCAAGCCCGGCGCCAAGGCGGCGCTGATCGTGGTCGACGTGCAGAACTGCTTTCTCGACGGCGGCACGCTGGCGGTGAAGGGCGGCAACGAAGTCATTCCGGTGATCAACGCACTGGCGCCCGCGTTCGAGAACATCGTCGTCACACAGGACTGGCACACGGCCGGCCATGCGTCGTTCGCGAGCACCTACAGCGGCAAGAAGCCCTTCGAGACCACCAAGCTCAGCTACGGCACGCAGGTGCTGTGGCCCGACCACTGCGTGCAGGGCACCGACGACGCCGCGCTCGGCAAGGAGCTGAAGGTGCCGACCGCGCAGCTCGTGATCCGCAAGGGCTTCCACAAGGACATGGACAGCTACTCGGCCTTCGAGGAAGCCGACCACAAGACGGCCACGGGCCTGGCCGGCTACCTGAAGGCGCGCGGCATCAAGACGGTGTACGTCACCGGCCTGGCCACCGACTTCTGCGTGGCCTGGACCGCGATGGACGCGCGCAAGGCCGGCTTCGACGCCTACGTGATCGAGGACGCCACGCGCGGCATCGACCTCAACGGCTCGCTGGCCGCGGCGTGGAAGCAGATGGCGGCCAAGGGCGTCAAGCGCATCCAGTCCGCCGACATCCAGGCCGCTTGAACAGCCGCGACATCAGCGACAGCAGCAGCGGCAACAGCAGCAAGACCCACGAGAACCCAGAGAACAACGACGCATGAAGCTTTCGATCTCAAGGCGCGCCATGGTGGCGGGCGGCGCGGCCCTGGCCCTCGGCCCCGGCCTGCTGCGGCAGGCACGCGCGGACAACGGTGTGAGCGACACCACCATCCGCATCGGCCAGTCGGCCGTGTTCAGCGGTCCGGCCAAGGACTTCGGCGTCGACTACCGCGCGGGCATCAAGCTGTACTTCGACCGCGTCAACAAGTCGGGCGGCATCAACGGCCGCAAGATCGAACTCGTCACCTACGACGATGCCTACGATCCGGCCAAGACCGCCGTCAACACGGCCAAGCTGATCGACGAGGACAAGGTCTTCGCGCTCACCGGCTACGTGGCCACCGGCAACCTGGCCGCCGCGATGCCGCTGGCCGAGAAGGCGGGCGTGCCGATGTTCGCGCCGCTGGTGGGCACCAGCTCGTTCCGCACCAAGGTCAACCGCTACCTGTTCCACGTGCGCGCGGGCTACGACCTGGAGCTGCGCAAGATCATCAGCCACCTCTCGACCATCGGCATCCAGTCGATCGCGGTGGTCTACCAGGACAGCGCCTTCGGCAAGTCGAACCTCGCCACCTGCGAGGAGCTGGCGGCCGACCACAAGGTGAAGGTGGTCAAGACCTTCCCGCTGGCCATCACGGCGGAAGACGCGAAGACCGTCGTCACCGGCCTGGCGGAAGCCAAGCCGGGCGCGGTCGTGATGATCATGGCGGGCCGCATGGTCGAGGTGTTCATGCGCGACTACCGCGCGGGCGCCGGCGGCGCGCCGCTGTACACGCTGTCGGTCGGCATCACCGACGCGGCCGGCTCCGCCAAGCGGCTCGACGGCAAGCTCGCGGGCCTGGTCACGGCCAGCATCGTGCCGCCGCCGCAGGCGCAGCGCGTGCCCATCGTGGCCGACTACCAGCGCGACCGCGCGGAGTTCGGCGAGAAGATCGACAGCTACACCGCGCTGGAGGGCTACATCGTCGCGCGCGTGATGGTCGAAGGCCTGCGCCGCGGCGGCAAGACGCTCACGCGCGACAGCTTCATTGCCGGTCTGGAAAGCATCGGCAGCACGCGCATGGGCGACTTCCCCATCGAGTACAGCGCGAAGAACCACAACGGCTCGACCTTCGTGGACCTGGAGATGTACACCCGTGACGGCCAGTTGCGGCGCTGAGCCGCTGCACCTGCAGGTCAACGGCCAGGCGCGATCGTTGGAGGGCGTGCCGCGCGAGGCGACGCTGCTTCATGTGTTGCGCAACGACCTGGGGCTGAACGGCCCCAAGTACGGCTGCGGGCTGGGGCAGTGCGGCGCATGCACCGTGCATGTCGACGGCGTGGCGGCGCGCGCCTGCGTGATTCCTGCGCACGGCGTGGCGCACCGCGCGGTCACCACGCTCGAAGGGCTCGGCGCGCGCGGCAGCTGGCACCCGGTGCAGGCCGCGTTCGAAGACGCACAGGCCGCGCAGTGCGGCTACTGCCTCAACGGCATGGTGATGCAGGCGGCGGCGCTGCTGGCACGCGACCCGCAGGCCAGCGAGGCGCGCATTCGCGCGGAGCTGTCGGGCAACCTGTGCCGCTGCGGCACGCACATTGAAATTCTCGACGCGGTGCAGCGCGCCGCGGTGCGCATGCGCGCGGGAGCGATGCCATGAATGCCCCGCGTTGTCCCCTCTCCCGCTCGCGGGAGAGGGTCAGGGTGAGGGCAGGTGCTTGTGCAAAAGCACGGCCTTCGCTACCGCCGCTGGCCCTCACCCCAACCCTCTCCCGAAGGGAGAGGGAGCAAGAGCGGCAAGGAACGCAAAGGCCATGACCCGCCGCGCCGACCTTCCCCAGACCCGCGCCGAGTTCCTCTCGGCCGACGGCGTGCTGCTCGTGGTGCGCGAGGCGCCGCCCGCGCCGCCGCCCGTCAAGGGCCAGCCCGCGCTGGTCGCCGGCAACCCGATCGAAGGCGACGAGGTCCTGCTGGCCGTATGGGACGACGGCAGTGCCTCCGCGCTCAACGGCCACGTCGACCTGGGCACCGGCATCCAGACCGCGCTCGGCCAGATCGTGGCCGAGGAACTCGACCTCGGCATGCCCTGCGTGCGCGTGATGCTCGGCGACACCGCGCGCGTGCCCAACCAGGGCGCGACCATCGCGAGCGCCTCCATCCAGATCCATTCGCAGCCCTTGCGCCTGGCCGCCGCCCAGGCGCGCGGCTGGCTGCTGGCACGCGCTGCGGAAAAGCTCGGCGTGCCATGCGAGGCACTGCAGGTGCGCAACGGCGTGGTGCGCGTCACCGAAACGCCAGACTACCAGGTCAACTACGCCGAGCTGGTGGCCGGCCAGCGCACCGTGCTGCGCCTCGACACCAAGGCGCAGCCCAAGGACCCGGCCGACTATCGCGTGGTCGGCACGCGGCAGGCGCGCGTGGACATCCCGGCCAAGCTCGCGGGCGAACTCGTCTTCGTGCACGACATGCGCGTGCCCGGCATGCTGCACGGGCGCGTGGTGCGCCCGCCGTACGCGGGCGCGGACCACGGCGAGTTCATCGGCAACACGCTGGAGGCGGTCGATGAATCGTCCATTGCGCACATCCCCGGCATCCGCGCCGTGGTCGTCGTGCGCGACTTCGTCGGCATCGTCGCCGAGCGCGAGGAGCACGCCGAACAGGCGCTGCGCGAACTGCGCGTCACGTGGAAGCCGTGGCCCGGCATGCCCGACCTGAGCGACGTGGCGCAGGCCCTGCGCGACAACCCCTCGACGCAGCGCCTGCTGGTCGACGAAGGCGACGTGGACGGCGCCATCGCCGCCGCCGCGCAACCGATGCAGCGCACCTACGTGTGGCCGTACCAGATGCATGCGTCCATCGGCCCGTCGTGCGCGCTGGCCGACTGGCAGCCCGACGACGGCAGCGGCATGCAGCTGCGTTGCTGGGCCGGCTCGCAGAACCCGCACGTGCTGCGTGTCGACCTGGCCAGGCTCATGGGCGTGGAGGACGTGCAGGTCGACGTGGTCCGCATGGAGGCCGCGGGCTGCTACGGCCGCAACGGCGCCGACGACGTGGCCGCCGATGCCGCGCTGCTCGCGCGCGCGGTCGGCGCGCCGGTGCGCGTGCAGCTCACGCGCGAGCAGGAGCATGCGTGGGAGCCCAAGGGCGCCGCGCAGCTCATGGAGATCGACGGCGGCCTGATGGCCGACGGCCGCGTGGCCGCCTACGACTTCGAAACCTCCTACCCGTCGAACGGCGCGCCCACGCTGGCGCTGCTGCTCACGCGCACCATCGAGCCGGTGGCGCAGGCCTACGAGATGGGCGACCGCACCGCGCGGCCGCCCTACAGCTACGACAACCTGCGCGTGAAGGTGAACGACATGGCGCCGATCGTGCGCGCCTCGTGGCTGCGCGGCGTGTCGGCGCTGCCGAGTTCGTTCGCGCACGAGTCGTACATCGACGAGCTCGCCACCGCCGCGGGTGTGGACCCGGTGCAGTTCCGCCTGCGGCACCTGGAAGACCTGCGCGCCATCGAGCTGGTGCAGGCCACCGCGCAGAAGGCCGGCTGGCGCATGCGCACCGGGCCGCAGGAGAACGCCGACGGCGGGCTCGGCGAAGGCGGCGACATCCTCTTCGGCCAGGGCTTCGCGTACGCGCGCTACATCCACAGCAAGTGGCCGGGCTTCGGCGCGGCGTGGGCCGCATGGGTGGCCGACGTCGAGGTGAACCGCAAGACCGGCGAGGTGCATGTGCGCCGCGTGGTGGTGGGGCACGACGCGGGCTTGATGATCAACCCCGCCGGCGTCGAGCACCAGGTGCACGGCAACGTGATCCAGACCACCAGCCGTGCGCTGAAGGAGCGCGTGCAGTTCGCGCCGCAGCAGCAACAGCAAGGCGATGCACCCGCCGGCGGCGCGCTGCTGCCGGGCGTGCTGCCTTCGGGCGTGGTCGCGAGCCGCGAGTGGGGCAGCTACCCGATCATCAATTTCCGCGAAGTGCCGGTGATCGAGGTGATGCACATGCCGCGGCCCGGCGAACCGTCGCTGGGCGCGGGCGAGTCGTCGTCGGTGCCGGGCACGGCGGCGATCGCGAACGCGATCTTCGATGCGACGGGCGTGCGCTTCAGGTCGCCGCCGTTCACGCCGGAGACGGTGCTGGCCGGGTTGAGTCCGTTGACTTCGGATTTGCCCCCTCTGCCTCCGGGAGAGGGTGGGGGTGAGGGCCGGCAGCCTGCGAGTGGTGACGCCGTCGTGCCCCCATCCCAGCCTTCCCCCGGAGGGGGAAGGAGCAATGCAGTCTGGCCCCGAAGGAAGGGCCTCTGGGCCACCGGCGCCGCGCTCGTGGTCGGTGGCATCGGCGTCATCGCCGGCCTGCTCGGCTGGCGTTCCGCCATCGCGCCGGTGTCGCTCACCGCGCCGGTGTACAGCCAATCGACCATCGAACGCGGCCGCGTGCTCGCCGCGGCCGGCGACTGCGCGGTGTGCCACACGGCAGCGGGCGGCGCACCCAACGCGGGCGGCCGTGCGATGGACACGCCCTTCGGCACGCTCTACACCACCAACCTCACGCCCGACGCGGAGACCGGCCTGGGCCGCTGGTCGTTCAGCGCCTTCCAGCGCGCGATGCGCGAAGGCGTCTCGCGCGACGGCCACTACCTGTACCCGGCCTTCCCCTACACCGCCTTCGCCAAGACCAGCGACGACGACCTGCAGGCGCTCTATGCGTACTTCATGTCGATGCCCGCGGTGCGCGCGCAAACGCCGAAGTCCGAGCTCAAGTTCCCGTTCAGCATGCGCCCGCTGATGGCCGGCTGGAACGCGCTCTTCCACGACCCCGCGCCGCTGCAGCCCGTGGCCGCGCAAAGCGCGGAGTGGAACCGTGGCGCCTACCTGGTCAACGGCCTGGGCCATTGCGGCGCCTGCCACACGCCGCGCAACGCGCTGGGCGCGGAGCAGGGCGGCGAGGCCTTTCTTTCGGGCGCGATGGTCGACGGCTGGGAGGCGCCCGCGCTCACGCAGCTGTCGAAGTCGGCGCTGCCGTGGGATGCCGACGAGCTCTACCGCTACCTGCGCCACGGCCGCACGCAACGCCACGGCATCGCCGGCGGCCCGATGGCCGAGGTGGTGCGCGAGCTGCAGCAGGTGCCCGACGAAGACGTGCGCGCCATGGCCACGTACCTGGGGTCTTTCAACCCGGCCCCGGTGGCGCAGCCGCAGGCCGTGGCACAGCAGGCGGTCGACAACGCGGCGCGCACGCAGGGCCAGTTGCTCGGCCCCGCGCAGCGCATGTTCGACAGCGCCTGCGCCGCCTGCCACCACGACGGCAACGGCCCCACGCTGCTGGGCGTGAACACGCCGCTCGCGCTCAACAGCAACCTCACGAGCGCCAGGCCCGACAACCTGCTGCGCACCATCCTCGACGGCGTGCGCGAGCCCGCCACGCGCGACATCGGTTTCATGCCGGCGTTCCGCGAGGCGCTCGACGACCGGCAGATCGCCGATCTCGCGGGCTACATGCGCGCGCGCTTCGCACCGCGGGAGCCGGCGTGGAAGGACCTGCCGGCCGAGGTGGCGCGCGTGCGGGCAACGCCGGGGCACTGAGCGCAACGACAAGGGCCCTGGCCGGGCGTTGCCGTGGATGCGCCGCTACGATGCACCGTAGCGAAGTACACATCCACGGAGACACCCGCCATGCCATTGAATCTTTCGACATCTTCCAACCTGCCCCGCGACGCCGAACGCGCCACCCTCGTCGGACGCCTCTGGCAACCCGGCGTGGGGCCGGTGCTGGTGGCGGTGCACGAAGGCGCCCTGCACGACCTGTCGGCGCTCGCGCCCACCATGAGCGACCTGCTCGAACGCGACGAAGCGCCTGCCCAAGCCGTTCGCCGCGCACTGAAGAGCGCACCGCGCATCGCCTCGCTCGACGAGGCCATCGCCAACAGCGACGAGACGGCACGCGACACCGGCAAGCCCTGGCTGCTCGCCCCCTGCGACCTGCAGGCCATCAAGGCCAGCGGCGTGACCTTCGTTGCGAGCCTGCTGGAGCGGGTCATCGAGGAACAGGCACGCGGCGATGCCTCCAGGGCCGAGGCCACGCGCGCGGCCATCGGCGGCGTGCTGGGCGACAACCTCGCGGACATCGTGCCCGGCTCGCCCGAGGCCATGAAGGTGAAGGAGGTGCTCATTGCACAGGGCGTGTGGTCGCAGTACCTCGAGGTGGGCATCGGCCCCGACGCCGAGATCTTCACCAAGGCCCCGGTGCTGGCGGCCGTGGGCACGGGCGCCGACGTGGGCATCCACGCGGGCTCGGTGTGGAACAACCCCGAGCCCGAAGTCGTGCTCGCCGTCAACAGCCGCGGCGAGACGCTGGGCGCCGCATTGGGCAACGACGTCAACCTGCGCGACTTCGAAGGCCGCAGCGCACTGCTGCTGGGCAAGGCGAAGGACAACAACGCCTCGTGCGCGATCGGCCCCTTCATTCGCCTGTTCGATGAGAACTTCGGTATTGCCGACGTGCGCCGCATCACCGTGGCACTCGAAGTCACGGGCCCCGAAGGCTTCACGCTGGAGGGCTCCAGTTCGCTGTCGAAGATCAGCCGCGACCCGCTCGACCTCGTCGCACAGACCATCGGCAAGCATCACGCCTACCCTGATGGTTTCATGTTGTTTCTCGGAACCATGTTCGCGCCGACACAAGACCGTCACGGGCCTGGGCAAGGATTCACCCATGTCGTGGGAGACCGCGTGCGCATCGCCGCACCCGAACTCGGCGCCTTGGTCAACCGCGTGGTGCACGCGGACCAGGCGCCGCGGTGGACTTTTGGTGTCGGCGCGTTGATGCGCAACCTGGGTGGACGTGGACTGCTGTAAACGTTCCGTAGACGTTCTGTTGATTGAATAAAAGGAGTTGTACTTCTTTGTGATTCAAAGCCTCTGCGTTGCACTCTGTTGCTGTTGACCGCGCTTCGCGTTCCCCTCAAGATAACTGTTGTTGACGAATGGTTAACTAGGGAGAAGAGGTTGTCGCAAAGCGAGATCGAACTATTGCAGTCGCCTGTAGACGGCCCGCTTGCGTGCGGTGAAGACCTCGAATACGACCCCGATTTCCTGGCGTTGCACCAAGCGACGACGGGCAAGCGCGAGCAGCAATTCGGCTCCACCATCATTCCCGCGGAACCGCCCGACTGGGCCCGCGTGGAGCGCCTCGCCAAGCAGCTCTGCACCCGCACACGAGACCTTCGCGTGCTGGTGCCCCTCACATTGGCATGGACCGAGAACCGCGGCCTGCCGGGCTATGTCGACGGCCTGCGGCTGGTCGATGCGGTGCTGCAGAAATTCTGGGACGACGTGCATCCGCGCGTCGTCGACGACGGCTTCGAAGACCCGCTGCCGCGCATGAACGCGCTGGCCTCGCTGACCGAACCCGAAGGCCTCGGGCGCAGCGTGCGCGATGCGCGGCTGCTCGACGATGCAGGCACCTTGATGAGCCTGCGGCAGGTCGAGGCCCTGCTCGATTCGAGCAAGACCGACCACCAGATCGACTACCCCGGCGGCATCGGCCGCCTGAAGGACGCGGCGCGCCGCGCGCAGGACAAGTCCGCGGCGCCGGTGCTGGCGCTGCGCGGTGCGCTCGAGTACCTGCAACGCATTCGCCAGACCTGCGAACGCGCGCTGGGACAGAACTGGGCGCCCGACTTCACGCGCCTGGAGAAGTCGCTGCGCAGCGTGGTCCAGCTGTTGCCCGAGCAGGCGCAGGCCGATGCGGGCGAAGCCATTCCATCCCACTCTGGAGCCGATCCGCAAGGCACGGACCAGGCCGCGCCGGTGGCGCAGGGCGCCGCCGCGGGCGCCTCAAATGGCGGTATCGGCCTACGCGCGGTACTTATTAAAGATATTGAAATATCCAATCGTGATGATGTGCAAGTCTTGTTGGAAAAAGCTTGCGACTACCTGGAGCGGGCGGAGCCCAGTCATCCGGCACCGATGTTGATAAGAAGGGCACAGCGGCTTCTGGACCTCAATTTCTTCCAGATCATCGAAGAGCTCGTGCCAGAGGGATTGCAAAAGATCGAGAGCCTTGCCGGGCGGCCTTTGAGCGGCGCGGCCAGCGGCGAATAAGCGGCGACGAACAGGCAACTGTCCGGCGCGGCAGGGAGAGGGGCGCGACCCCCACGCATTTCAGATTCAAGAGGAAGCTTTATGGCAGACAACCGTGTCAGAAACAGTGGTCAGAAGTTCATCGCGCGCAACCGCGCGCCGCGCGTGCAGATCGAGTACGACGTGGAGATCTACGGCAGCGAACGCAAGATCCAGCTGCCCTTCGTGATGGGCGTCATCGCCGACCTCGCGGGCAAGCAGGTGGACCCGATGCCCGACATCGCCGAGCGCGAGTTCATGGCGGTGGACATCGACAACTTCGACGAGCGCATGAAGTCCATCAAGCCGCGCGTGGCCTTCCAGGTGCCCAACACGCTCACGGGCGACGGCCAGATGAACGTCGACATCACCTTCGACAGCCTGGACGACTTCTCGCCCGCGCGCATCGCACGCCAGGTGGGCGCGCTGCAGCAGCTGCTCGAGGCCCGCACCGAGCTGGCGAACCTGCTGTCCTACATGGACGGCAAGAACGGCGCCGAGCAACTCATCGCGCAGGCGCTGCAGAACCCGGCGCTCCTGAAGTCGCTGGCGACGGCGCCGAACCCGGCCGTTGCCAAGGCCGTGGAAGCCGCGAACGAGAAGTCGGGTGCCTCCGGCACCGCTTCCGAGTGAGCGCGAGCAGCAGCAAGAGCAGCCAAGGAAAGCCATCATGAGCACCGCACCCCAGAAGACCGCCGCGCAGGCGCAGGCCACCGTCGAGGCGCTTGCGCCCAACGAGTTCTCCGACCTGCTGCAGCGCGAGTTCAAGCCCAAGACCGACCAGGCCCGCGAGGCGGTGGAAAACGCCGTCAAGACGCTGGCCGTGCAGGCGCTGGAAAGCACCGTCACCATCTCCAACGACGCCTACCGCACGGTGCAGGCCATCATCACGGAGATCGACCGCAAGCTCTCCGAGCAGATCAACCAGATCCTGCACCACGAAGACTTCCAGCAGCTCGAAGGCGCATGGCGCGGGCTGCACTACCTCGTGAACAACACCGAGACCGACGAGCAGCTGAAGATCCGCGTGATGTGCGCCTCCAAGCGCGAAGTGGCGCGCTCGCTCAAGCGCCACAAGGGCATCGGCTGGGACCAGAGCCCGCTGTTCAAGAAGATCTACGAAGCCGAGTACGGCCAGTTCGGCGGCGAGCCCTTCGGCGCGCTGATCGGCGACTTCCACTTCGACCACAGCCCGCCCGACGTCGAGATGCTCGCCGAGATGGCCAAGATCGCGGCCGCCGCGCACTGCCCGTTCATCGCGGGCGCGTCGCCCACGGTGATGCAGATGGACTCGTGGCAGGAACTGTCGAACCCGCGCGACCTCACCAAGATCTTCCAGAACACCGAGCACACCGCGTGGCGCTCGCTGCGCGACTCGGAAGACGCGCGCTACATCGGCCTGGCCATGCCGCGCTTCCTGGCGCGCCTGCCCTACGGCGCGCGCACCAACCCGGTGGACGAATTCGAGTTCGAGGAAGAGACCGACTCGGCCGCGCACAACCGCTACACCTGGGCCAACTCGGCCTACGCCATGGGCGTGAACATCAACCGCTCGTTCAAGCAGTACGGCTGGTGCACGTCGATCCGCGGCGTGGAGTCGGGCGGCGCGGTGGAGAACCTGCCCACCCACACCTTCCCCACCGACGACGGCGGCGTGGACATGAAGTGCCCGACCGAGATCGCCATCAGCGACCGGCGCGAGGCCGAGCTCGCCAAGAACGGCTTCATGCCGCTGGTGCACCGCAAGAACTCCGACTTCGCGGCCTTCATCGGCGCGCAGTCGCTGCAGCTGCCGGCCGAGTACTACGACGCCGACGCCACGGCCAACGCCAACCTGGCGGCACGCCTGCCGTACCTGTTCGCGTGCTGCCGTTTCGCGCACTACCTGAAGTGCATCGTGCGCGACAAGATCGGTTCGTTCCGCGAGCGCGAGGACATGGAGCGCTGGCTCAACGACTGGATCATGAACTACGTCGACGGCAGCCCCGGCACGTCGTCGCAGGACACGAAGGCGATGAAGCCGCTGGCGGCGGCCGAGGTCCAGGTGGAAGCCATCGAGGACAACCCGGGCTACTACGCCGCCAAGTTTTTTCTCCGGCCGCACTATCAGCTCGAAGGGCTGACGGTGTCGTTGCGGCTGGTTTCGAAGCTGCCATCCAACAAGAAGGACAGCAGCTAGTTCAACAGTGTCCCGAATCCGGGCACAAATAACTTTGGGGGTTAATCATGGCAGTAGACATGTTCATGCGCGTCGAGGGCGCAAACGGCGAATCCAAGGACTCGAACCACAAGGACTGGACGGATATCAAGTCGTTTGCCTGGGGAGCGACGCAGCCTGGAAACATGGTCAGCGGCGGTGGCGGCGGTGTGGGCAAGGCGAGCTTCAATGACCTGCAGGTGCTCGCGCGCATCGACAAGGCGGCACCGTCCGTCATGAAGAACTGCGCCAGCGGCAAGCACCTGGCGAAGATCGAAGTGTCGGTGTGCAAGGCAGGCGGCTCGCAGATCGAATACACGCGCGTCACGCTCGAGGAAGTGCTGGTCACCTCGGTGCAGTACACGGCCGAACAAGGCTCCGACGCCGTGTTCGTGCAGTACGCCTTCCAGGCCGCGAAGGTGAAGCAGCAGTACTGGGAACAGACCGACAAGGGCGGCAAGGGCGCCGAGACGGTCCTGGGCTGGAACATCAAGGAAAACAAGGAAGCCTGATTTCCTTTTTCCGATGCGCGGCCGGCCCCCGGGCCGGCCGCGATGTTTTCCCGACGGCCTTCGCGGCCGTCCTTCGCACACCGGCCTTTCGCGCCGTGTGCCAGTCAGTCAGCGAGGAAGCTTCATGGGAGATGGGTTTGCAGTGCTGGGAGAACGCTCCGTGGCCGAGCACACCGAATGGGTACAGCGGCAGATCCGCGCCAGTCCCCAGAACGCCAGCCTGCGTCTTGCCCTGTGCCACTTCCTTGCGCTTCGCGGCGAGTGGCAACGCGCCGAAGACCAGCTCAAGCTGGCCACCAAGCTCGACCCCACCTTCACGCCCGCGAGCGTGACCTGTTCGATGGCGCTCGCAGGTGAGCGCCATCGCACCGATTTCTGGTCCGGCGGACGCGCGCCCGCCATCCTGGGCGGCAACGCCGACTGGGTCGAGCAGCTGATCGCCGCCGCGGCACTGCCCGCCGAGCGCGCCGTGGAAGCAGCCGCGCTGCGCGAGACCGCGCGCCAGGCCGCACCCGCGCTGCAGGGCGCACTGACCAGCGTCGACCGTTCCGATGCGCGCGCCGTGCAGGCGCTGGACGGCGAGCCCGTGGAGCGCAGCGACTTCGGCTGGCTGTGCGACGGCGACGTGCGCATCGGCCCCGTGCTGGAGCTGCTCACGCCGTCGGGCTACGCCTGGCTGCCGCTGCCCGAGGTGCGCCGCATCAAGTTCTCGCGTCCGCAGCACCTGGTCGACCTGCTGTGGGCGCCCGCCGAGATCGAGCTGCACGACGGCCGCGCGCTCAACGGGCTGGTGCCCGTGCGCTACCCGGGCAGCCTCGAAGGCCTGGACGACGAGACCACGCTGGGCCGGCGCACCGACTGGCTGCCGCTGGCCGGCGAGGAGCAGTACGCGGGCCTGGGCCAGCGCACGCTGATCAGCGAGGCCGGCGACCATTCGCTGCTCGACCTGCGGCTGGTCGAATTCACGCAGGAGGCCGACGCCGCATGAGCGCGATGATGGACATGGACGGCGACCAGCAGGAAAGCGTTGCGCGCGACCGGCTGCAGCCGGTGCTGCTCGACCGCCTGACCGACACCACGCCGCAGACGCGCCAGGAGCGCGCGGGCGCGTTCCTCATGAGCGGCAAGCTGCTGCGCGACTCGGTGCTGCGCGACCTGCAGTGGCTGCTGAACACCGCCAACTTCGGCGCCGACCACGACATCAACGCCATGCCGCGCGCACGCCGCTCGGTGCTGAACTACGGCGTGCGCGGCTGGGCCGGCGGACGCATGTCGGAGGTCGACTTCGCCGACGTCGAGGCCGCCATCCGCGCGGCCATCATCGACTTCGAGCCGCGCATCATGAAGGACAGCATCGACGTGCGGTGCGTGACCGACGCGGGCGACCTCGAGCACCACAACCTGCTCGCGCTGGAGATCCGCGGCACGCTGTGGTCGGTGCCGTACCCGATCGAGTTCATCCTGCGCTCCGAGCTGGACCTGGAAAGCGGGCACATGGTGCTGCGGCCGACGGGAGGGCTTTGATGCGGTGCGGCGTTCCAGTGACTCCCCGGTCTTCGATTCGAGGAACACCGTGGAACCGGCCTTGCCTGGCCACGGGTGTTGCCCCCGGTGAGGCGGCAGGAGCAGTGACACGAAGTGCGCGAAGCCTGGGGGAGAGTCACTGATGGACGCCAAGCTCCTCGACTACTACAACCGCGAGCTCACGTACATGCACGAGCTCGGTGCCGAGTTCGCGCAGCGCTACCCGAAGATCGCGGGGCGCCTGGGCATGCGCGGCATCGAGGTCAGCGACCCGTATGTGGAGCGCCTGCTCGAAGGCTTCAGCTTTCTCACCGCGCGCATCCAGCTGAAGATGGACGCGGAGTTCCCGCGCTTCTCGCAGCGGCTGCTCGAGGTGGTGTACCCCAACTTCCTGGCGCCGCTGCCCGCCATGGCCGTGGTGCAGATCGACGGCAACCTCAACGAAGGTTCGCTGAAGGCCGGCTACGAACTGCCGCGCCACACCATCCTGCGCGGTCGCATGATCAAGGGCGAGCAGACGGCCTGCGAGTTCCGCACCGGCCACGCCGTCACGCTGTGGCCCATCCGCATCGCCGAGGCCGGCATCGGCCCGGTGCCCGCGGACATCGCGCATGCCATGCCCGTGGTCGCGCGCCAGGCCAGGAGCGCCATCACCATCAAGCTCGAGGCGGTGGGCGGCGCGCGCTTTGCCGACATGCCGCTGGACCGGCTCGAGTTCTTCCTGTCGGGGGCCGAGCTGCATGCGCTGCGGGTGCTCGAGCTCGCGACGCACCACGGCGTGGGCGTCGTGTGCCGCAGCGGCCCTGGTGCAGGGGGTGGTGGTGCGGGCGGTGGTGCGCGCATCGTGCCGCTGGGCGACGACGCCATCAAGCACGAGGGCTTCGACCCCGACCAGGCGCTGCTGCCCTACGACGCGCGCTCGTTCCAGGGCTACCGCCTGCTGCACGAGTACTTCGCGTTCCCCGACCGCTACCTGTTCTTCAGCGTGAACAAGCTGCGTGCAGCGGCCTCGGCCATGGGCGGCACCACGATGGAGATCGTGATCCTGCTCGACCGCGCCGACGCTGATCTTGAACGGCTGGTGGACGCCAAGCACTTCTCGCTGTTCTGCACGCCCATCATCAACCTCGTGCCGCGCCGCAGCGACCGCATCCCGGTGGGGCCGGGCCAGCACGAGCACCATGCGGTGATCGACCGCACGCGGCCGCGCGACTTCGAGATCTTCACCGTCGAGCGCGTCACCGGCCACATGGCCAACGGCTCGGAAGAGCGCGAGTTCCGGCCCTTCCTCGGCTCGTTCGCGGCCGACGACGGCGACTTCGGCGCCTACTTCTCGCTGCGCCGCGAGCCTCGCCTGGTGTCCGACCGCGCGCGGGCGCAGGGCACGCGCACCAGCTACACCGGCAGCGAGGTCTACGTGTCGCTGGTGGACCAGCAAGACGCGCCGTTCCCGCACACGCTGCGCCACATCACGCTGGACGCGCTGTGCACCAACCGCGACCTGCCGCTGCTGCTGCCGACCGGGCTCGAGTCGGACTTCACGCTGCGCGTGTCGGCGCCGGTGCGCTCCATCCGCATCCTGCGCGGGCCTTCGCGGCCGTACCCCGCGCTGGCCGAAGGCGCGCTCACCTGGCGCCTCATCAGCCACCTGGGCCTGAACTACCTGAGCCTCACCGACGTCGATGCCGCGCAGGGCGCCTCGGCGCTGCGCGAGATGCTCGACCTGTACGGCAACCTCGCCGACCCGTCGGTGCGCCGACAGATCCAGGGCGTGCGCTCGATGGCGCTGGCGCCGGTGTTCCGCCGCCTGCCCGAGCCGGGCCCGATCGTGTTCGGCCGCGGCGTGGAGATCGCGCTGAAGATCGACGAGGTCGCCTTCTCGGGCGCGAGCCCTTACCTGTTCGGCGCCGTGCTGGAGCAGTTCTTCAGCCGGCACGTGTCGCTCAATGCGTTCACCGAGTTCGCGCTGTCGAGCCTGCAGCGCGGCGAGATCGCGCGCTGGACGCCGCGCGTGGGACGCCGCCCCGCCGTATGAGCGAAGCGGGCTTCACCGACGGCATGCAGGCCACGCCGGCCGAAGAGGGCGAGCTGGCGGTGGACGCGGCCGAGCGCCGCGGCGCCGCGCCATATGCGCCACACGCACCATACGCGCAAGACAGCACGCCGGCCGCGCCGCCGCGCGGCGTGCCGCAAGCCGACCCCGTGCTCTGGGCCCGGCTGGTCGAGCAGCCCTTCGAGCACGACCTGTTCATGCTGCTGCGCCGCCTCGACGCGCAGGGCGGCCACCCGCTGCTGGGCCGCGCGCCGCGTCCGGTCGACGAGCCGCTGCGGCTGGGCCAGGAGCCCTCGATGGCGTTCGCGCCGTCGAACGTGTCGGGCGTGGACGTCGACGGCGACGGCCCGCCGCGCATCTCGATCTACGGCTTCGGCCTGTTCGGCCCCAACGGCCCGCTGCCGCTGCACCTGACCGAGTACGCGCGCGAGCGCAAGCGCCACCACGCCGACGACACCCTCAGCGCGTTCGCCGACCTGTTCCATCACCGGCTCATTCTGCTGTTCTACCGGGCCTGGGCCGACGCCCAATCGGTCAACAGCCTGGACCGCCCCGACGGCCACCGCTTCGTCGACTACGTGGCCAGCCTCATGAACATGGGGCAGCCCGGCCTGAAGGAGCGCGACCGCATCGCCGACCATGCGCGCACCTTCATGGCCGGCCATCTCGTGCGCCAGACGCGCAACCCCGAGGGCCTGATCCAGATCCTCAAGCTCTACTTCGACGTGCCCGTGCGCGTCGAGGAATTCGTGAGCGACTGGGTGATGATCGACGAGCGCGAGGTCAGCCGGCTCGGCCTGTTCGGGCGCAACAACCGGCTCGGCGGCGGCGCCACCATCGGCCTGGCCGTGCGCGACGCGCAGAGCAAGTTCCGCCTCGAGCTCGGGCCGCTCTCGCAGGAGGAGTTCCGCGAGTTCCTGCCCGGCAGCAAGCGGCTGCAGCAGGTGGTCGACTGGGTGCGCCAGTACGTGGGCATCGAGTTCGCGTGGGAGCTGCGCCTGGTGCTCAAGAAGCAGGACGCGCGCCCCACCCAGCTCGGCGGCAGCCAGCGCCTGGGTTGGGGCAGCTGGCTCGGCACGCGCCTGGCGGACACCGACGCCGGCGACATGGTGTTCCAGCCCGAAGCATTGTTTTCCCGTTCCGCATCGGCGGCACCCGCTGCCGCATCCGCATCTTCTTCCATGGGTTTATGACCGACATCCGCCGCGTCTCTCTGTTCTCCAAGCTCAACCCGATGCTCTACAAGGCATTGGAAACCGCCACCGCGTTCGCCAAGCTGCGCGGCAACGCGTATGTCGAACTCGTGCACTGGCTGCACCAGATCCTGCAGCTGCAGGACAGCGACATGCTGCGCATCATCAAGCGCGCGGGCCTGAACCTCGACGCGGTCGAGCAGGACATGGTGCGCGCGCTCGACCGGCTGCCGCACGGCGCCACGTCGATCAGCGACATCTCCGAGCACGTCGACAACGCGGTCGAACGTGCATGGGTCTACGCCAGCCTGCGCTTCGAGGCCACCTCGATCCGCGGCGCCTACCTGCTGGCCGGCATCATCAAGACGCCGGGCCTGCGGCAGGTGCTCTCGGGCATCTCGCGCGAGTTCGACAAGATCGTGCCCGACGTGCTGGTGGCGCAGCTCGCGCCCTGGACCGAAGGCTCGCCCGAAGACGACTTCGATGCCACGCCCAGCGCCGGTGCCATGGCAGGCGCACCCGCCGTTGCGCACCAGGGCGACGGCCCCGCGGCCGGCGGCTCGGCCCTGGCCAAGTACGCGAGCGACCTCACCGCCAAGGCGCGCGCGGGCGAGCTCGACCCGGTGTACGGCCGCGACGACGAGATCCGCCAGATCATCGACATCCTCATGCGCCGCCGGCAGAACAACCCGCTGCTCACCGGCGAGGCCGGCGTGGGCAAGACGGCGGTGGTCGAAGGGCTGGCTTCGCGCCTGGCCTCGGGCGACGTGCCGCCCTCGCTGAAGGACGTGTCGCTGTGGGTGCTCGACCCCACGCTGCTGCAGGCCGGCGCGGGCGTGAAGGGCGAGTTCGAGCAGCGCCTGCGCCAGGTGATCGACGAGGTCGAGAAGAGCCCCAAGCCCATCGTGCTGTTCGTCGACGAGGTGCACACGCTGGTGGGCGCGGGCGGCACGGCCGGCACCGGCGACGCGGCCAACCTGCTCAAGCCGGCGCTCGCGCGCGGACGGCTGCGCACCATCGGCGCCACCACCTGGTCGGAGTACAAGAAGTACATCGAGAAAGACCCGGCGCTCACGCGGCGCTTCCAGACCATCCAGGTGCACGAGCCCAGCGAGCCCAAGGCCGTGATCATGCTGCGCGGCATCTCGGCCGAGCTGGAGAAGCACCACGGCGTGCTCATTCTCGACGCCGCGCTCGAGGCGGCCGTGAGCCTGTCGCACCGCTACATTCCCGCGCGCCAGCTGCCCGACAAGGCCGTGAGCCTGCTCGACACGGCGTGCGCGCGCGTGGCATTGAGCCAGCATGCGCTGCCCGCGGCCATCGAAGACCTGCAGCGGCGCATCGAGGTACTGAACATCGAGTCGGGCATCGCGGGGCGCGAGGCCGCCATTGGCGTGGGCGAGCACCAGCGCGTGGAAGACATCGCGGCCCTGGTCGCGCAGGCACGGGCCGAGCTCGCGCTGCTGGAGGCACGGCGCGTGGAAGAAAGCGCGCTGGTCGAGCGCATCGTGGCATTGCGCAAGCTGCTGTCGCCGGCGGCGGTGCCGGTGCAGGCTGAAGCACCGGGCGATGGAAAGAGCGAGTCCGATGAAGCGCGCGAGGCCGATGAAGAGAGCAAGGCCGACGTGCCACCGGTCGAACCCGCGCGCCCGCCCGAAGACATCCGCGCCGAACTCGACGACGCGCAGGACAAGCTCGTGCAGCTGCAGGGCGAGTCGCCGCTGATCCTCGCGGCGGTGGACGCGCAGGCCATCGCCACCGTGGTGGCCGACTGGACCGGCATTCCCATCGGCCGCATGGTGCGCGACGACGCGCAGTCGGTGCTCAAGCTCGGCGAGATCCTGTCGGCGCGCGTGGTCGCGCAGCCCGATGCGCTGGAGACCATCTCGCGGCGCATCCGCACCGCACGCGCGCGGCTGGACAACCCCAACAAGCCGGTCGGCGTGTTCCTGCTGTGCGGCCCCTCGGGCGTGGGCAAGACCGAGACCGCGCTGGCGCTGTCGGAGGCGCTGTACGGCGGCGAGCAGAACCTCGTCACCATCAACATGAGCGAGTTCCAGGAGTCGCACACCGTCTCCACGCTGAAGGGTGCGCCGCCCGGCTACGTGGGCTACGGCGAAGGCGGCGTGCTCACCGAGGCCGTGCGCCGCCGGCCCTACAGCGTGGTGCTGCTCGACGAGATCGAGAAGGCCCACACCGACGTGCACGAGATCTTCTTCCAGGTGTTCGACAAGGGCTGGATGGAAGACGGCGAGGGCCGCCACATCGACTTTCGCAACACCGTGATCATCATGACCTCCAACGTCGGCACCGACCTGGTCATGCAGCTGTGCGAAGACCCGAGCCTGCGCCCCGACCCCGAACCGCTGGCCACCGCGCTGCGCGAGCCGCTGCTCAAAGTGTTCGCGCCCGCGCTGCTGGGCCGCCTGGTTGTAGTGCCTTATTACCCGTTGCACGCAGAGGCGTTGCATCGCATCATCCGACTCCAGCTCGATCGCATCGCGGCGCGCCTGCAGGCGAACCACGGCATTGCATTGGCTTACAACGACAGCGCCGTCGAACTGGTCGCGCGGCGCTGTACGGCCATAGAGTCGGGTGGACGGATGATCGATGCGATCCTCACGCACACCATCCTTCCGCGATTGAGCGAGGAAGTCATCGGCGCCACCGTGAGTGCGCGCAAGCTCGCCGCGGTGCAGCTGAGCGCCGCCGGAGACGACTTTCATTACGAATTTTCTGAGGCCGAACGCTGATGCGAGAGGCAAGCCAAGAAAGGGAGTAGCCCATGGACCGTGTCGTCAAAGCCCATACGCCGCTTGGAGAAGAGCAGCTGATGTTCCGTTCGATGAACGGCACGGAAGGCCTGTCGCAGCTGTTCGAGTTCGAGGTCGACCTGCTGAGCCCGAGCGCCACGATCGACATGCAGTCGGTGTTGGGCAAGCCGCTGTCGCTAGAGATCCAGACGGCCGGCGCGCCGCGCTTCCTGAGCGGGCAGGTGGTGCGCTTCTCGATGATCGGACGCGAGGGCCGCACCTCGCGCCACACGGTCTACCGCGCCACCGTGCGCCCCTGGCTCTGGTACCTGACGCGCACGAGCGGCTACCGCATCTTCCAGAACAAGACCGTGGTCGAGATGCTCGAGGAGGTGTTCGCCGACTACAACTTCGCCTTCGAGAAGAAGCTCACCGCCTCGTACCGGCAGTGGGAGCATTGCGCGCAGTACAACGAGAGCGACTTCGCATTCGTCAGCCGGCTCATGGAGCTGGAAGGCATCTACTACTACTTCAAGCATGAGCAGAACCAGCACACACTGGTGCTGGCGGACGACATCGGCGCGCACGATCCGATGCCCGGCTACGAAACCATCGACTGCTTCGCGTCCGACCGCGACGTGACGCAGGACATCGAGGTGATCGACGACTGGCGCGTGACCGGCGAGGTGCGCACCGGCCGCTACACGGTGGACGACTTCAACTTCAGCACGCCGGGCAGCGACCTGACGACCGTGCGCGCCCAGCCGCAACCGCACGATCACGCCGACTACGAGATGTACGAGTGGCTGGGCGAGTTCACGAATCCGGGCGAAGGCGAGCACTACGCGCGCGTGCGGCTCGAGGAGGTGCAGGCGCTGGGCGACCGCAGCGAAGGCCACGCCACCGTGCGCGGCATGGCGCCCGGCTACAAGTTCACGATGCGGAGTTCGCCGCGCCCGGACGACAACCGCGAGTACCTGATCGTGTCGGTGGTGTATGCGCTGCGCGAGGGCGGCTACGCCACGGGCGCCGAGCCGGGCGAGTACAGCTTCGGCTTCGCGGTGCAGCCCACGTCGCTGCCGTATCGCGCGCCCCGCGTCACGGACGTGCCGCGCACCAGCGGTCCGCAGACGGCCGTGGTGGTGGGCCCCGAGGGCGAGGAGATCTGGACCGACCAGTACGGCCGCGTGAAGGTGCAGTTCCGCTGGGACCGCAGCGGCCGGCGCAACGAGAACTGCTCGTGCTTCGTGCGCGTGTCGCAGGTGTTCGCGGGCGACGGCTTCGGCACGGTGTTCACGCCGCGCATCGGGCAGGAGGTGATCGTCGACTTCATCGGCGGCCACGCCGACCGCCCCATCATCACAGGGCGCGTGTACAACCCGCGCCACATGCCGCCCTTCTCGCTGCCGGGCGAGGACACCAAGAGCGGGCTGGTCACGCGCTCCACGCCGGGCGGTTCGGCGGCCACGGCGAACTCGCTGGTGTTCGAGGACAAGATGGGCGCCGAGTTCGTGGCGCTGCATGCCGAGCGCAACCTCGACGTGTCGGTCGAGGCCGACGAGACGCACGACACGGGCGGCTCCCGCACCACGGTGATCACCGGGCACGAGTCGGCCACCTACAAGTCGGGCGAGGAGCGCCACATCACCGAAGGCGCGGTGGAGACCATCGACGGCGGCGAGACGCGAACCGTCACCGGCGGTGCCGTCGAGTCGGTCTCGGGCAGCGAGACGCGCACCATCACCGAAGGCGCGAGCGAGACCGTCATCGGTGGCCAGCAGCGCGCGGTGCTGGGCGGAAAGAACCAGCTGATCATCGGCGGCGTGGTGGAAACCAACCTCGGGCCGTTCAGCGAACTGACGGTCGGGCCGGTGATCGACACCACCATCGGGCCGGTGATCGAGACCGTCTTCGGCACGTCGACGCGCACCGTCACCAGCGCCACCACCGACACCCTGCAGTCGACGCTGACGGAGAACATCACGGGCAACCACACCAGCACCGTGAGCGGCGGCGACTACATCGGCAAGGCGAAGAACATCAAGATCGACGCCACGGCCGGCAACATCGACATCACGGCGCCGGCCACCATCACCATCCAGGGCACGCACCTCTACCTGAAGCACAGCGCCTTCCAGTGGGACTACGCGCCGGTGAAGGGCGCGTCCTCGTGGGCCAGCGTGGTGGCGAACGGCGCCACCAGTTTCTCGTCGGGGGTGTCGAATTCCAACCTGGGCCTGGCGCTCAACTTCTCGGGCGCGGGCTTCGAACTCTTCGGCGCCAAGGAGTCGCTGGGTGGCTTTACCAGCACGCAGGCTGCGTTCAAGGAGGACAACTGGGGCGCGGACATCAACACCTTCGGCCTGGCCTCGCGCATCGGCATGCTGTTCAGCTTCTTCTAGGTCCCCTGCGCGGGCGCAGGTCCGCGCAGGCCCGGTGACACGCATTGTTCAACGACAAAAACTATCTCCTCGTGCTCCTGGTCCCCGTCGTGGTGATCGTGGTGTTCGGCTCGATCCTGCTTGCCGTGGGCAGGTACATGGGCCAGCGTGCGCGCGAGGCCCGCGCGGTGACCCATCTGGTGGGGCCTGGCATCGCCTCGACGGCCGAGGTGCTCGAGGTGCAGGACACCGGCCTTCGCAACCATCGCATCTACATCCTCGTGCGCCTTCGCCTGGCCGTGCGCGGCACGGCGGACTTCGGCGCCTTCGAGGCCGAGACGCTGGCGGCGATCTCGCCGGTGCAGATCCCCGAGTTCGCGCGCGGCAAGGAGATCCGCGTGAAGGTCGACGCCACGCAGCGCAGCCGCGTGGTGATCGACCAGCCCATCCGGTGACAGGCCCGTGAAGACCATCAAGCCCTTCCGCCTCGGCATCCTGACCCGGCCCTACCGTTGGCGGGGCGGCGACAAGCTGGGCGTGGCGGTCATGGGCATGGCCAGCCTGGAGGACACCCCGCTGCTGATGGCCGACCAGGAGCTCTGGCAGACCATGGCCGAAGAGATCGACCCCGGCGGCGTGCTCGACCTGGGCGTGCCGAAGGCGACGCCCGAGATGCTCGTGAGCGGCCACTGCTACACCGCGCACCAGGAAGAAAAAAGGGCCGCCGCGGTGCGCGTGCACGTGGGCGGCATCGACAAGACGCTCACCGTCTTCGGCGAACGCTACTGGCTCGACGGGCGCATCACGCCGCCCGCGCCGTTCGAATCCATGCGCGTGGACTGGAGCCATGCCTACGGCGGCGCGGACGTGGCGCAGAACCCGCTCGGCATGGGCAGTGCCGACGAGATCGTCAACGGCCTCAAGGTGCGCCGGCTGCCGCACGTGGAGATGCCGGGCCGGGGCAGCGTCGCGCCGGGCCAGCCGGTGGCGAGCGCGGGCTTCGGCGCCTTGATGCCGCATTGGCCCCAGCGCATGGCGCTGATGGGCACCGACTATGGCGATGCATGGCTGCAGAACGACTTCCCCGGCTTTGCCAGCGACATGGACTGGGCCTATTTCAACGCGGCACCGCCCGACCAGCGGTGGGCCGGCGCGCAGGAGGTGCCGAGCGGCGCGGCCTACGAAATCTGGAACATGCACCCCACGCAGGCGGTGCTCGCCGGGCGCCTGCCCGACTGGCGCGCGCGCTGCTTCTCCAGCTTCCACGAGGACGGCGGCGAGCTCTGCGAGGCGGCGCTGCGCCTGACGACGGTGTGGTTCGTGCCGCACCTGCGGCGCGCGGTGCTGATCTGGCACGGCAGCTTCGACATTGCGCAGGACGACGCCGCGGACATGAAGCACATCATGCCGGCGCTCGAGCTGGCCGACGCGCCGCGGGCGCTGTCGCACTACCAGGAGGTGCTGCAGCGGCGCATCGATCCGCGCACCGCGGTCCATGTGCTGCGCGACAGCGACCTGGTGCCGCGTTCCGTGTTCGGGCCCTGGCCCGCGGCGCAGTTGCCCGACCGCCGTTCGGGCCCGCTGGCGAGCAACATGCGCGCCGGCGCCTTGCGCGAGCGAGAACGCCGCAGCGCCGAACTGCAGGCGCAGGGACTCGACCCGTCGCTGTACCTGCCCGCCGACGAACCGCACGAGATGCCCACGGACATCGACGACCTGGCCGAGTTCAGCGAGCGCAAGAAGAAGGAGATGGCTGCGCAGCGCGAGAAGCTGGAGGCCGACGACAGGGCGCTCAAGGCACGCGTGCTGTCCGATCCGCTCGTGGCCGAGGATGTGCGGGAGGAGTCCGCGCAGGCGCACCGTTTCGACTTGCACGACGCGCTGCGCGACTTCCGCCGCGCCGAACGGCGGGCCGAGGCCACGGGTGCGGCGGTGGACATCGACAAGGAACGCGGCGCCACGCCCCTGTTTTCGGCGCCGGTGAAGCAGGGCATGCTGGAGCGCATGCGCGACGGCCATCTGCATGCCGCGCACCTGTCGGCGCCCGCACCGGCGGCGCGTTCATTCCGCTCCGGCAAGATGCGCCGCCGGCTCGAGGCCGCGCCGCCCGGTGCGCGCCATTTCGCGCGCATGAACTTCACCGGCATCGACCTCTCGGGCATGGACCTGCGCGGCGCCGACTTCACGCAGGCGCTGCTGGAAGACGCCAACCTCGAAGGCGCGCTGCTCGACGACTGCAATTTCACGCGCGCGGTGATGGCCCGCGCACGGCTGGACGGCGCGTCGATGGCGCGGGCCCGGCTGGACCATGCCAACCTGGGTGGGGCGCACTGCACGCGCACCGTGCTGGCCGGTGCCAGCCTGCTGCGCACCAACTGCCAGAAGACGGTCTTCTCGGGCTGCGACCTGTCGGACGCGCGCTTCGAACAGGCCAGCCTGCACGAAAGCCGCTTCGAGGCCTGCGACCTGAGCCGCTCGCAATGGGCGCAGGTGGTGTTCATGGAGATGACGCTGTCGAACCTCCGCTTCGACGCGGCGCGCTTCAAGCAGACGGTCTGGATCAAGTGCACCCTGGCCGACGTGTCGTATGCGGGCGCCAGCCTGCAGCAGTGCGGCTTCACCGCCTCGCGCGGCGACCAGGGCCTGGATTTCTCGATGGCGACGCTCGTGGCCTGCAGCTTCGCGCACGAAAGCTCCTTTGCCGGCGCCGTGTTCCGCGGCGCGCAGGCCAGGCAGTGCGGGCTTCGCGGCACCGCGCTGCCCGGCGCCGACCTGTCGGGCGCGCGGCTGGAAGGCTGCGACTTTTCCGAATGCGACCTGCGCCAGGCCAATCTCGATCTCGTGGTGGCGGGCGAGAGCCTCTTCGTGCGAACCGATTTCACCGGTGCGACGCTGCGCGGGGCCAACCTGATCGATGCCAACCTGTCGAAGAGCCTGCTGCCGATGGCGGACCTGAGCCGCGCGAACCTGTTTCGCGCCGACGTCTCGCAGACGCTGGTCGACCCGGCCACGCGCATCGACGGGGCCTACACGCACCACGCGAAGACGCGGCCGGTCCGCCGCGACGCGCCACAGCCCTGAAGCGAACGCCCACCGAGACATGACGCTGGACCAACTGCAGGACAACATCCGACACGGCATACCCATCGTGGACACCGATCTTCGCAATCTCGACCTTGGCGGCGTCGACCTGTCCGGCGCGTTGCTGGAGCGGGTCAATCTCGCCGGTGCGCGCCTGGCCGGTGCGAACCTGGAGGACAGCCGGTTGATGGGATGCGCGCTCCAGCAGGCCGACCTGACGCATGCCGGGTTGCAGGGCGCGAAGTTCCAGCGCTGCGACCTGGCGGGCGCGCGGCTGGCGCACGCCGATGCGGGCGGTGCCTCCTTTTTCGAGTCGGGCCTGGACGAAGCCGACCTGAGCGAGGCCGTTCTCGACCTGTGCAGCTTCATCAGGAGCCGCCTGAGCGCCACGCGCCTGCGCACGCAGCGCTTCGACCGTGCCACGTTCGCGGAGTCGTCACTGGACAGGGCCGACTTCTCGCAGGCGTCGCTCAGCTTCGTGACCTTTCACAAGCTCGACCTGCGCAGCGCGCTGTTCGCGCAGGCCGCCGGCGAAAGCTGCATGTTCATCGACTGCGACATGACCGCGCAGCGCTTCGCGGGCCTGCGCCTGGCGCTGTGCCAGTTCACCGACAGCCGGCTGGACGACGCGGACTTCTCCGGCGCCGAACTGACGCAGAGCAACTTCAAGGGCGCCTCGCTGCGCAATGCGCGCTTCGACGGCGTGCGCGCCGCGCATGCGATGTTTCCCGAGGCCGACCTGAGCGGCGCGAACTGCAGCGGCGGCCATTTCGAACAGTCGATCTGGGCCGACGCCACGCTGGCGGGCGCGAACTTCGAGCAGGCCCACGTGCCGCTGTGCGTGTTTCATCGTGCGCGCTGCGCGGGCGCGAGCTTTCGCGAAGCCCGGTTGCAGGACGCCGATTTCGCGTACGCCGATCTCTCGAACGCCGACCTGCGGGACGCGCGCTTCATGCGCACGCGCATGCACCGCGCGCGGCAGGAGGGCGCCCGCTTCTCGTCCCGCGGTGGCATCATCGAAAACGATCCCGAGCTTCACAAGGCCGAAACCTGGTCCGGGATGCCATGAGCCACAGCGTTGCCACTTTCTTTCACTTGTGCTGAACAAAAAAAGGAAACACGCCATGAACGTCGTTGCACTGCGCCCCGCGCCGGTCGCCTCGGAACCGGTCCACCTGCTCGGCCGCGTGACGGCCGTTGCGCCGGACGGCCAGGTCGGTGTCGAAGACGAGTCGGGCGCGGCCTGGTCGTGCCGCCGCGCCGCAAGCTGCCTGCTCCAGCCGCAGCCCGGCGACACGGTGATGATCTCGGGCCCCGACCGCCTGCGCGTCTGGCTCATTGCCGTCGTCGAGCAGGCCGACGCGTCGGTGAGCCGGATCGACGCGCCGGGCGACGTGGTGCTCGCATCGGCCACGGGATCGGTGTCGATCGAAGGTGCCGCCGACGTGCGGCTGCGCGCCACGGGCGCCCTCGACATGCAGGCCGCGCAGTGGAAGCTCCAGGCGGACCGCGCGCAATGCCGCGTCGACGAGATGCACTACACCGGCCAGCAGGCCGATGCCACGGTGGGGCATGCCCGCTTCTTCGGCAAGGTGTTCGAGACCGTGGCCGACCGCGTGATGCAGATGGCGCGCAACGCCTTTCGCATCGTGGACGACACGGAGCAGGTGCGTGTCGGGCAGATGGACGTGGAGGCCGAACAGTCGGTGCGCATCCATGCCCGGCACACGCTGGTGACGGGCACCGACCTGGTCAAGGTCGATGCGTCGCAGATCCACATGGGTTGAACAAGGAGCCCTATCGTGTTTGCCAACTGTCAGCTGATGGGCATGGACCTGGCGTTTCCCGACGTCTGCCGCACGCCGGTGCCGATTCCGTTTCCGAACATGGGCATGGGCTTCATGGCATTGCCCAATGCGTGGAACGTCCTGATCATGGCCATGCCGGCGCACAACATGGCGACCACCATTCCCATCACGCTGGGCGATCAGCCCGGCGCACTCGGAGGCGTGGTCTCGCAGACCTTCATGCAGCAGGCGCGCCATGTGACCGGGTCCTTCAAGACCATCATCAAGGGCACGCCGGCCACGCGCATGACCAGCCTCACCACGCAGAACCGCTGCAACATGGTGGGAGCCCGGATCGTGCCGAGCCAGTTCAAGGTCGTGATCCTGTCGGCCTGATCCTGCCGGGCGCCTAGACCGCGGCGCGCTGCGGCGCCGCCGCTCCCGCCAGCGTCACCTGCTGCGGAAACCCCACCCACACGGCCAGCGCCGAGTAGTTGTCCTGCGACTCGTCGGCCTTGGCCTCGGCCGCGCGGCGCAGCAGCGCGAGCCACTCTTCCGCGCTGTCGGCCAGCTGCAGCGAGCGCTCCATCACCTGCTGCGAGATCAGCTGCCAGAGCCCGTCGGTGCACAGCAGGAACGCGTCGCCGTCGGCCAGCCGCTGCGGCGCGGTGATGGTGGCCTCGGCCGTGGCGCGCGCGCCGAGCGCGCGGTACAGCAGGTTGGTCTTCACCAGGCGCTCGCCGCTGTGCTGGCTCGCGGCGGCGTCGCCCGAGCGCTCCGACAGGCTGTGGTCCTCGGTGCGCTGCATCAGCGCGCCGCGGCGGAACCAGTAGAGGCGGCTGTCGCCCACGTGGGCCCAGCAGGCCTGGTTGGTGTCGCGGTCGACGAACAGCGACACGAAGGTCGCGCTCATGCGGCTCTGGTCGGCGAGCTCGCGCTGCTTGGCCAGGATGGCGTCGTTCGCCGACTTCACGCAGCGCTGGATGCTGTCGGCGCCCAGCGAAGGGTCGTCCACGAAGGTGTTGAGCGCGGTGTCCACCGCGATGCGCGAGGCCAGCTCGCCGCCCGCGTTGCCGCCCACGCCGTCGCTCACCACGAAGCAGGCGTTGCGTTCCTCGAGGTGGTAGCCGATGGCGTCCTGGTTGCCGCTGCGCTCGCCCACGCAGGAGAACTGCGAGGTCGAGATGGGCACGGCGAAGGAGCGGATGGCTCGGTCCATGGTGTCAGGCACGGCGGGCCTCCTTCAGGCGTTCCATCTCCTTGTCGTAGGCCTGCTGGAAGGCACGGCCGAACACCGCCTGGAAGTCGTCTTCCACGGCCGCGGTGGTCTCGGTGTGCAGCGCCTGCAGGCGCCGCCACAGGCGCGCCTCGCGGCCGCCCGGCAGCAGCTTCTCGCCGAGGCCACCGTCGTGCGGCGTCTCGCGGTTCAGCGTGGCGGGGTCGAAGCTCTTCAGCAGCGTGAGCAGCGCGGCACGCATGCCGGCCACCATGCCGAGCTGGTGCGACTGCAGGTCGCCCAGCGCGTCGTGCACGGCGGCCTCGGGGGGCAGGAAGCCGGGCATGCGCGCGCCGAACATCTGCATCAGCACGGCGCGGCCGTTGGGCAGGATCTTGAACGGGTTGTTCTCCTCGTCCACGATCATGGTGATCTCGGCGCGCACCTCGCGCTTGAGCATCGCGCGCGAGGACAGCAGCTCGATGGTGCCGTCGGTGAAGGCCCGCATGATGCGGCCCAGGCGCTGCATGGCCTCGATGTCCATCGGCTGCTGGCCGGCCAGCTCGGGCACGCCCGCGCCTTCGAGGAAGGCCTTGAACAGCGCTTCGGACGACGATGAGGCTTGCGGTGCGGCTGGGGTGGGCGCTGCGGCCGGTGCAGCAGGCGGGGCGGCGACGGGTGCGGCAGTGCGCTCGGGAATGGACTCGACAACGGGCTCGACAACTGGCTCGGCAATGGCTGCTGGCAGTTCAACAGCCACGGACGGAGGAACCACCGGCGCGGCGACGACGGGCGGTGGTGCGGGAGGCGGGGGTGGAGGAGGTGGTGGCGGCGGAGGTGGCGGCGGAGGTGGCGGGGCCTCGACCTTCACCGGCGCCGTCGCAGGCGCCGGTGCAGGCACGGGCGCGGCGACCGGGTTCGGCGGACGGAACTGTGCCGCCACTTCGCGCGCATGGTTCGAGTGGCTGTAGCCCTGCGCCGCCGGCTTGTTGTTCTGCAGCAGGTCGAGCGCGGGATGCGCCTCGCCCGGCAGCAGCTGGTCGTGGTGCGTGAGCGCGGTCGGACGCGGATCGGCCAGCGGTGAATGCGCGCTGTCGTCGGCCGCGAAGAACGAGAGCGGATCGACGCCGCGCTTCAACGCGATGTTCGACATGTCGTCGGCCGCCTGCGGGTTCAGCTCGGCCAGCGGATCGACCGGATTGCGCCGTGCCTGCGAAGGCAGCTCGAAAGGCTCGTGCGCCATCGGGTCGGGCATGGGCGCGGGCGTGGTGTCCACGCGGCGCGGCGCGTTGGCGAGGATGGCGTCCCAGTCGGCCGCGGAAGGCATCTGCGATGCGGCATTGCTGCTGCTGCTGTGGCTGGCCCTGGGCGGCATGGCGGGGGCGTGCTGCGGCGGCTGCATGGGCGCGGGCGCGGCCAGCAGCGCGGCGAAATCGTCGACCGGCGCCGCGGCCGGGGGGAACGCCGGAGGAAAAGCTGGAGGGAAAGCTGGAGGGAATGCCGGTGGGAACGCAGGCGGGAGTGCAGGTGAAGGTGCTGGCGCCTCGGCGAAGGCCGGCGAAGGTGCCGGTGCCTGCCGCGCCGGTGGCGGCACGGCCACGGTGGGCTGCGCGTCGCCGATGGGCAGTGCGCCTTCGCCGAACAGGTCGGAGAACACATCGGAGCCGCCCGCTGCGGGCAGCAGGTCGCCGATGGGGTTCGCCTGCACCGGCGCCGACGCGGCGTACGTGGAAGGCTGCGGATGCAATGCAGCAGGCGGCGGTGGTGGCGGAGGAGGAAAAGACGGAGCTGGCGGCGGTGGTGGTTCGACAGGCGGCTGCGCGGCCTGCACCTGAAGCGCCGCCGCGCGCTGCCCGCTCGCAGCCTCCAGCACATAGCTGCCGATCGTCACGCGGTCGCCGTCGCCCACGCGCGATTCCTGTTCGTGCGCCAGCGTCTGGCCGTTCACGCTGATGGGCAGCACCGCGCTCATGTTGCGCAGCACGGCCGCGCCTTCCTCGTCGAAACGCACCGTGGCCTGCAGGCGCGAGATCTGGCGTTGCTCGTCGGGCAGCACGAGGTGGTTGTCGGGGCTGCGTCCGATCGTTCCGCCCGGCGCCGCGAGCAGGGCCGACGGGCCCGCCGTCACCGGACTGCCGGCATGTTCGATCACTGTCCAACGCATGGCACCTCCGTGTACGTCGTCTTATTCGATTTGTTCGATTTGTTCTTCGTGTTGCCGCCGCGCCGCGCAGGGCCGGCCGCGGTCCGCGTCATCTGCGTCATCAGCGCCATCGGTGCCGTTGGCACCATCAGCGCTTCATTCGCTTGGCGGCCTCGAACGCGGGACCCCACACCGGATGCTTGCGCTCGGCCACGTTGAGGTCGAAGGTCGGGAAGGCGTCCAGGATCTTGCGGAACTGCGCGCGGCACTCGGGGATCTGGTTGGCCACGCAATAGCTGAAGGCCTCGAGCTTCATCGCGTCGAGCCGCATGGAAGGCTCCGCGGCATCGAACACCGACACGCCGCCGCTCTTCAGCGTGCTGATGGCCTTGGCGTAGTCCCCTTCGTCATAGGCCTGCTGCGCGCGTTCGAGCGTGGTGCGCGCGACCTGCTGGCTCAGGCGTTCGGGTTGCGGTGTCGGTTCGGGTGGCGGCGTTGTCGTGCAACCCGATACCACCAAAAGAGTGAACGCCAGAGCTGGCAGACATGACTTCAATCTTTTCTCCTACCTGCTGAATGCAATGTTCGAGATAGTGTGCCGCTCAGTTGCGACAAGCACGCGATGCGCCATCGTAAATGCGCATGCTTTCGATAATATAGGTCGCGAACATCACGGGGAGATCTCAATGCACAGAAGAAGCTTGCTACAAGGCGCACTTGCAACGACACCTTTGTTTGCAGGCCTTGTCGGTGGGTGCGCATCGACGGCCAAGTCGATGCCCACGCCCTACGCGGTCACCATCAGGATCGACGACGGCGTGAACCCCGACGGGCGCGGGCAGGCCGCTCCGATACTCGTCAAAGTCTTCGAACTGAAATCTTCCGGTAACTTCGAGACCGCAGACTACTTTGCACTACAGGACCGCGATCGCGAGACGCTCATGACCGAGCTCGTGAACGCGGACCAGGCCATCATGCGCAGCGGCGAAGAACGTGTGTTCAAGCGCGAGGCGGGCCTCGACTCACGTGCCATCGGCATCATCGCGGGCTATCGCAAGCTCGAGGCCGCGCGCTGGCGCATCGTGCTGCCGCTGAAGGAACCCAAGCAGACGAACCTCTACAAGGTGTGGCAGTTCTCGCCGAGCGAACAGGCAGTGCAGGTCGCCGTGCGCAAGACAGGCATCGAGTTGCTACCAAGTCCTTAATTTCCGGCGCTATCTAGTACCAAAGTGCGAGCGTTTCGCGCGCGAAAAGCGGTGCAAAACGTAAGACTCGCCGTGTAGCATCAGAAGAGAAAAAAACCGGTCGATCGGGAGGTCGTTCATCAACGCACCTCCGCGCTCCCAGTGAGCAATCCCAGGAGGTTCTTTGGTGACAGTCCGCAATCCGGGCGCCGCAAGAAATGGCGCTCATCCGCAGGCGTTGGCAAACAGGGTGGTGTGGTCCGAGGGCATGTACCTGCGGCCGCAGCACTTCCAGCAGCTGGAGCGTTATGTCGAGCAGTACATCACGCGCCGCACCGCCGGCCTGCAAGGCGCCTACTGGGGATGGCTTCACCTGGAGATCGACCGCGACGCCTACGCGCTGGGCCGCGTGTCGCTGCTCGGCGGCGCGGGCGTGCTGCCCGACGGCACGCCGTTCTCGTTCGGCGCCGAAGACGCGCCGCTGCCCTACGAAGTGCCCACCGACCTCACCGACGAGCTCATCGTGCTCGCGCTGCCGCTGCGCAGGCCAGGCAGCGAGGAAGTCATCTTCGCGGAAGACGAAGGCTCGGCCGCGCGCTTCGGCGTGATCGAGCGCGAAGTGAACGACGGCAATGCCGTGGCCCTCGGGCCGGCCACGCTGCAACTTGCATCGCCGCGCCTGCGGCTTGCGCGCGCGTCGTCGCTCACGGCCGAGTGGCAAGCCATCGGCGCGGTGCGCGTGATCGAGCGGCGCACCGACCACAAGCTGGTGGTCGACGCCAACTACATTCCGCCGGTGCTCGACGCCTCCGCGCACGCCATGCTGCGCAGCATGATCGCGGAACTGCACGGCCTGCTCACGCAGCGCTCCGAGGCGCTGGCCTCGCGGCTGTCGCAACCGGGGCGCGGCGGCGTGAGCGAGGTGTCCGACTTTCTGCTGCTGGAGCTGGTCAATCGCTATCTCGCGCTCACCTGGCATGCGCAGCAGGCGGTGCAGGTGCACCCCGAGGCGCTGTTCGTCGACTGGCTCAAGCTGGCCTGCCACCTGGCCACGCACACCTCGCCCACGCGCCGACCGGTGGTGTGGCCGGTGTACGACCACGACAACCTCAACGAGAGCATTCGCCCGCTGATCGAGGAGCTGCGGCGTTCGCTGTCGGCGGTGCTCGAGCAGAGCGCGATCGCCATCGAGCTCGAGGAGCGCAGCCACGGCGTGCGCGTGGGCCGCATGCCCGACCCGGTGCTGGTGCGCAACGCGGGCTTCGTGCTCGCGGTGCATGCCGACCTGCCGGCCGAGGCCATCCAGCAGCGCTTCCCCACGCAGGTGAAGATCGGCTCGGTCGAACGCATCCGCGACCTGGTGCAGCTGCAACTGCCCGGCGTGGTGGTGCGCCCGCTGCCGGTGGCGCCGCGGCAGATTCCGTACAACGCGGGCTACCACTACTTCGAACTCGACAAGAGCGGCGACATGTGGCGCCAGCTCGAGAAGTCGGGCGGCGTCGCGATGCACCTGGCCGGTGACTTCCCGGGGCTGGCCATGGAGTTCTGGGCCATTCGGCCGTGAGGGACCCTATGAACAACGACATGGCCGTGGGCCCGGGCGGCTTCGTGCCGCCGAACCCGGGTGGCGGTGCCAATGGGAATGGCGTGGGGAATGGCATGGGCGACGGCCTCTCCCAGCGCGGCCTCGGCGCACAGCCCGAGTCCTTCACGGCGTGGCACGACGCACGGCGCCCGCACGCGGGCGACACCGCCATCGCGGGCAACAACCCGCTGGTGGCCGCGGCCAATCCGCTGCTCGACCTGATCCCGCAGATCCGCGCCACCGGCCACCATCCTTCGCCGGCGCAGCTGCGCGAGCACCTGGTCGACGAGGTGCGCCGTTTCGAGACGCGTGCGCAGCAGGCCGGCATCTCGCCCGAGGTGATCATCGGCGCGCGCTATTGCCTGTGCACCGCGGTCGACGAGGCCGCCGCGCTCACGCCGTGGGGCGGCAGCATCTGGTCGTCGCAGAGCCTGCTGGTGATGTTCCACAACGAGACCTGGGGCGGCGAAAAGTTCTTCCAGCTGCTGTCGCGCCTGGTGCAGAACCCGCAGCAGCACCTGCACCTGATCGAGCTCATCTACTTCTGCCTGGCCATGGGCTTCGAGGGGCGCTTTCGCGTCATCGACAACGGCCGCACGCAGCTCGAGACGCTCAAGCAGCGGCTGCTGCAGATCATTCGCCAGACGCGCGGCGAGATCGCGGTGCCGCTGTCGCCGCACTGGCAGGACGCCAGCGCGCCGGTGCGCCGCGCGCGCAACTGGCTGCCGGTGTGGGCCGTGGGCGCGGTGGCCGCGGTGCTGCTGGTGCTGGCGTTCGCGCTGCTCACCTTCAACCTGGCCGGCACGTCCGACGGCGCCTTCGCGGCGGTCAACGCCGTGCGGCTGCCGCAGACCGCGCGCGCCGTGGTCATGCCCGCGCCGCAGCCGCGGCTGCAGCGCTTTCTCGAGCCCGAGATCCGCGACGGCCTGCTGACCGTGCGCGACGAGGCCGACCGCAGCGTGGTGGTGCTGCGCGGCGACGGCCTGTTCGCCTCGGGCTCCGACCGCGTGCTCGACCGCTACGCGCCGGTGCTCGCGCGCGTGGCCGATGCGCTCAATTCGGTGGAAGGCAATGTGCTGGTGAGCGGCTTCAGCGACGACCAGCCGATTCGCAGCGTGCGCTTCCCGTCCAACTGGCAACTCTCGCAGGCCCGCGCCGACGCGGTGAAGAAGATGATCTCGCAGCGCATCGCACGGCCCGAACGCCTGCGCGCCGAAGGCCGCGGCGATGCCGACCCGATCGTGCCCAACGACTCCGCCGCCAACCGCGCGCGCAACCGCCGCGTGGAAGTGACGCTGCTGGTGGCGCCGGTTGCCGGTGGCTCGTCCAGTGCGTCGGGCGCGCCCGCCCCGCAAGCCGGAGGTGCCCGCTGATGCTGCGCGCCATCTTCCGTTTCCTCATCAGCCGCGACCTCTGGGTCTTCCTGGGCCTGGTCGCCGTCGCGTTCCTGATCTGGATCATCGGCCCGGCCATTGCCGTGGGCCGCTACCGTCCGCTCGAAGACGAGATCGTGCGCATCGCCGTCATCGTGCTGATGTTCGCGATCTGGCTGGTGCGCGTCATCTACCGCAAGTGGCGCGAGCGCCGGCTCAACGCGCAGCTGCTCAACCAGCTGCGCACGCCCTCCAAGAAGGAGAAAGAAGCCAAGCCCGAGGACGCGCCCGAGATCAAGGAGCTGCAGAGCGGCTTCACCGACGCCACGGCCATCCTGAAGAACATGCGCTTCAGCACGGGCGCCGACGGCAAGCCCGCGAGCCGCTTCGCGCTGTTCGACCGGCAGTACCTGTACCAGCTGCCCTGGTACATCTTCATCGGCGCGCCGGGCTCGGGCAAGACCACGGCGCTGGTGAATTCCGACCTCGACTTTCCGCTGGCCGACCAGCTCGGCAAGGCCGCGGTGCGCGGCATCGGCGGCACGCGCAACTGCGACTGGTGGTTCACCAACGAGGCGGTGCTGATCGACACCGCGGGACGCTACACCACGCACGAGAGCAACCGCGAGACCGACGAGGGCGAGTGGAAGGGCTTCATCGACCTGCTGAAGCGCTTCCGTCCGCGCCAGCCGATCAACGGTGCGATCCTGACCATCAGCATCGCCGACCTGCCGCTGGCCGACGACGCGCAGCGCGCGCGCCACGCCATGGCGCTGCGCAAGCGGCTGCTGGAGCTGCGCAACGACCTGGGCATCGACTTCCCGGTGTACGTGCTGGTCACCAAGACCGACCTGCTGGCGGGCTTCAACGAATACTTCGGCTCGCTGGGCCGTGCCGAGCGGCAGCAGGTGTGGGGCTTCACCTTCCCGATCCAGGGCAACCCGGCGAGCAAGAAGGCCGGCAAGGACGGCAAGAGCGCGGCCGCCGTCAACGGCGACCTGCGCGAGCGCTTCCATCAGGAATACAAGCTGCTGCACCAGCGCCTGGACGAGCGCCTGCCCGAGCTGCTGGCGGCCGAGTCGGACCCGATGCGCCGCGCGCAGGCCTACCTGCTGCCGCAGCAGTTCGCGAGTTTCGAGGACATCCTGGGCACCTTCCTGGCGGACGTGTTCAACCCGTCGAAGTTCGAGGCCGCGTCGATGCTGCGCGGCGTGTACTTCACCAGCGGCACGCAGGAGGGCACGGCCTTCGACCGCGTGATGGGCGCCATCAAGCGCTACCTGCAGGTCAACGCGCCGCCGGCGCCGCCGCCGGGCCCGGGCAAGAGCTACTTCCTGAAGGAACTGCTGCAGCAGGTGATCTTCCGCGACGCGGGCGTGGCCGGCACCAACCTGCGCTGGTACCGGCGCAAGCGCGCCATCGACATCGCGGGCTACAGCGTGATCGGCGTGCTGCTGGTGCTGCTGCTGGGCGCGTGCGTGAACAGCTGGCGCAACAACAAGGACTACGTGGCCGAGGTCGACGGCAATGCCAAGGCCTTCAACAAGGCGGCGGCGCGCGGCGAGCTGCCCACGGTGGTCGACTCCAGCGGCGACATCGCGAGCTCGCTGCTCATCCTGGACAAGCTGCGCGACCTGCCCAGGTCGACCCGCTTCGACATCGGCGAGCCGCCCATGTCGTACCGCTTCGGCCTCTACCAGGGCGAGAAGCTGCAGGCCGCCACCGACGGCGTGTACCAGCGCGCGCTGGAGACGGTGCTGCTGCCGCAGGCCTCGCAGCGCATCGAGCAGTCGCTGCGCGAGGCGGCGAAGGGCGACGCCGAATACAGCTACGAGGCGCTCAAGGCGTACCTGATGCTGTACGACGCCGAGCGCTACGACGCCGACTTTCTTCAGGCGTGGCTCCTGACCGACGTGGACCGCAAGATCGGCGCGTCGCTCACGCGCGAGCAGCGCGCCAATCTCGAGTCGCACCTGAAGGCGCTGTTCGTGGGACGCGTGCTGACCTCGCCGTTCGCCAAGGACGACCGCCTGGTCACGCAGACGCGCGAGCGCCTGGCCGGCGTGCCGCTGGCGCAACGCTCGTATGCGCGGCTGCGCCGCGTCCTGCTGCAGACCAGCCAGCCCAACGCCTTCACCATTGCCGAGGCGGGCGGGGCCGAGTCGGCGCTGGTGATCCGCCGCGCGAGCGGCAAGCCGCTGACCGACGGCATTCCCACGCTGTTCACCTACCGCGGCTACTGGGACATCTTCGACAAGCGCGTGGCCGAGACCGCGCTGTCGCTCGAGCAGGAAGACCGCTGGGTGCTGCAGATCCGCGCGCCCGGCATGGCCGACATCACCTCGCGCGAGCTGCTGCTGCGCGAGGTGCGCCGGCTCTACCTCACCGACTACATCAAGGTGTGGGACGAGTACCTGGTCGACATCCGCCTGGCCGACAGCCGCTCGCTGCTGCAGAGCATCCAGATGACGCGCGTGCTCTCGACCTCGGAGTCGCCGATGTCGCGCATCATCCGCGGCGCCGCGCGCGAGACCGACCTGCTGCGCAACCACGACGAGGCCGCGCGCAGCCTGCTCGACCAGGCGCAGAACCGCGTGCAGAGCACGCGCGAGCGCATCGAGCAGCTCATCGGCCAGCCCGACGGCAGCCAGCGCCGCAACACGCAACTCGACCGCCCCGAGTCGCTGGTGGACAACCACTTCGAGCCGCTGCGCCGCATGGTCACCGCGCCCAAGCAGGGCGGGCAGGCCCCCATCGACGCCACGGCCGCGCTGATCAACGAGCTCTACAACTTCCTCACCGCCACCGACACGGCGCTGCGCAGCGGCAACATTCCGCCGTCCAGCGACGCCGTGACCAAGGTGCAGGCCGAAGCGGGGCGGCTGCCGGTGCCGTTCCAGGGCATGCTGAACGACCTGTCGGCCACGGCCTCGTCGAAGGCGGCGGCGGTGACGCGGCAGAACATCGGGCAGACGGCGGCCGCGAGCATCGGCTCGTTCTGCAACCAGGCCATCGGGGGGCGCTACCCGTTCACGCGCGGCTCCAACCGCGACGTGGCCTCGGGCGACTTCGCGCAGCTGTTCGCGCCGGGCGGGATGATGGACGACTTCTTCCAGAAGAACCTCGTCACGCAGGTCGACACCTCGGTCAATCCGTGGGCCTTCAAGCGCGGCGTGGACGGCGCGGCGGCGGGGCGCTCGGCCTACCTCGATTCGTTCCAGAAGGCGCAGGCCATCCGCGACGTGTTCTTCTCGGGCATGGCGGGCGGGCGCACGCCGTCGTTCACGCTCGACATCCGGCCCGAGGACATGGACGCCGCGCTCACGCAGTTCACGCTCGACGTCGACGGCCAGACGGTGCGCTACGCGCACGGCCCGCAGGCGCCCAGCACCGTCAAGTGGCCAGGCCCGCGCAACAGCAACCAGGTGCGCCTGCAGGTGACCACGGCCAACGGCACGCCGGCCGGCGGCATCGTGACCGAAGGGCCGTGGGCGCTGCACCGGCTGTTCGACAAGGCCTCGATCTCCGCGGGCAAGTCGCCCGAGTCGTTCAACGCGACCTTCGACCTGCAGGGCAAGAAGGTGGTGCTGGCGGTGACGGCCAACAGCGTCTACAACCCGCTGCGCCTGCCGCAGATGAACAGCTTCTCGTGCCCGGGGAAATCCTGAGATGAACAGCAGCATTCCCCCGCAGGCCTGGGTGCCGGTCGACGAGCAGATCGGCTGGTACGGCAAGCTGCCCTCCGCCGGCGACTTTCTCTACCGCCGCATGCCGCGCGAGCTGCAGGCCTGGTGGGACCGCTGGATGCAGAACGGCCTGGGCAGCTTCAAGCGCTGGCCCGACGCCATGACGCGCCACTACGCGGTGGCGCCGGTGTGGAACTTCGCGATTCCCGCCACGCACGGCGTGGACGCGGTGCAGTTCGGCTGCATCGCGCCGAGCTGCGACCGCGTGGGCCGCTACTACCCGGTGTGCGTCACGCTGCAGGTGGCCGCGCGCAACTACCGCCCGTCGGTGCTGGAGGGCTCGGCGGCGTGGTACTGGCAGTGCGGCGGCGCGCTGCTGCAGGCGATCCGCCACGGCGTGGCGCCCGACCAGTTCGACGCGCAGGTGCTGGCCGCGGGCCGCGCGGGCTTCCAGACGGCCAGCGGCGGCTCGGACGACATCCTCTCGATCCTCGGGCCTACAGCCGGTGGCGAGAGCGCCCAGCAGCGCCTGGGCTGGCCCGAGCTTCCACTGTGTTTCGACCCCTTCGGCAGCACCAGCTACTGGTGGACCAACCAGGCCGACGGGTCGCCGTTGCGCACCGCGGCCCATGGCGGCGGGCTCAACACGCCGCTGTTTTCAAAGTTGTTTTCGCAGGGGCATGTGCCATGGGCGTGAGAAGTCGAATGACTCGAAAGACCCACAAGAGCCACGGTCCTGCAGGAGGAGAAAGCGCATGACGACGACGTACGGTACCGGGTTGAGCTCGGGGCTGGGCACGCTGCCCGCCGAGCCGCAGGAGCGCCCGCACCCGCTGGGCGTGGGCCACCGGCTCGACGAGTTCGAGCTGCTCGAGGTGATCGGCGAGGGCGGCTTCGGCATCGTCTACCGCGCCTACGACCACTCGCTGCAGCGCGAGGTGGCCATCAAGGAATACATGCCGTCGATGCTGGCGCGCCGCGTGGGCGACAACAGCGTGCACGTGCGCTCCGAGCGGCTCACCGCCACCTTCGAGGCCGGCCTGCGCAGCTTCATCAACGAGGCGCGCACGCTGGCGCAGTTCAGCCACCCGGCGCTGGTGCGCGTGCATCGCTTCTGGGAGGCCAACTCCACCGCCTACATGGCGATCCAGCTCTACAAGGGCCGCACCCTTCGCCGCCTGGCCGACGACGAGCCGGGCCGGGTCACCGAGGCCTGGCTGCTCGGCATGCTGGGCCCGCTGCTGGGGGCGCTCGAGACGCTGCACCGCAGCCACTGCTTCCACCGCGACATCGCGCCCGACAACATCTTCGTGCAGCACGACGATTCGCCCGTGCTGCTGGACTTCGGCGCGGCGCGCAAGTCGATCGCCGACCTGGTCGACGAGGTGGCGGTGATGGTGAAGTCGGGCTACTCGCCGATCGAGCAGTACGCCGACGACAACACGCTGCTGCAGGGCGCATGGACCGACCTGTACGCGCTGGGCGCGGTGCTGTACCGCGCGGTCACGGGCCACCCGCCGCCGTCGGCCGTGGTGCGCAGCGTGCAGGACGCCTACGTGCCGCTGTCGTCGATGGGCCGCGCCGACCTGAGCCCGGCGTTCTGCGCCGCGGTCGACCACACGCTGGCCGTGCACAGCAAGGACCGCACGCAGACCGTGGCGGCCTTCGCGGCCGAGCTCGGGCTGATGAAGCTCGGCGACTTCTACGTGAACGGCATGGCCGCGCCGACGGTGATCATTCCCGCGGCGCCCGTGCCTTCGGCGCCGCCGCCGCCGGAACTCGCGCCGCAGCATTTCCCGCCCGCCTCGGCACCGGTGCCGCTGGAGCCGATGGGCGCGCCCAGCTTCGCAACGCCGCCCGCCGCGGCGGCCGAACCGGTGGTGGTCGCGGCTTCGACCAAGGTGAAGACCGCCGCGGCCGGGTCACCGTCCGCGGCGCCGGCTTCGGCGTCCTCCGCGCCGAAGAAGACGAAGCACAAGCAGAAGCCGTCGGGCCTGTCGTGGCTGCTGGTCGGCAGCCTGGTCGTGGCGCTGGTGGCCGTGGGCAGCTGGATCGGCCTGCGCCTGACCGCGACCAAGCAGGACACCTCGACCGCGATGGTGCCGGTGCCGCCGCCGAGCGCGCCGATGTCGAACACCAGTTCACCGCCCGCCGCCATGCCGCCGGGCACGGGCACCGCCGCCGCGGTGGGCACGCCGGGCGCAACCGATGGCGTGCCGGCGGCCGGCGGCACGGCCGTGGCTGGCGCTGCGCCATCGCCCACACCAGCCCAGCCGGCCAGCGCACCCGTGGCCTCCACGGGCCCGTTGACTCCGCTCGACAGCGTGCCGGTCAACCCGCCGCCAACCACCATTCCGCCCGAAACCGCGCTGGCCACGGCCGAGACGGAGGACTGGAACCTCGCGCAGACCGAGAACACGCGCGAAGGCTACGAGGCCTACCTGCGCCGCTACCGCCGCGGCCTGCATGCGCGCGAGGCCCGCAACGCGATCGCCGAGATCAACCGGCTCGCACCGCCGCCGCCCGTGGCCGCCGTCGACCCGTCGGCCCTGCCGCCGGGCACGCCGGTGGCCGGCACCACGCCCGCCGCCCCGCCGGGCATGGGCCGCGTGAACTTCAACATCCGCCCGTGGGGCCAGGTGTTCGTGGACGGCGCGGACCGCGGCGTGAGCCCGCCGCTCAAGTCGCTGCCGCTGCGCCCGGGCATCTACAACATCGAGGTGCGCAACGGCGATCTCGAGGTGTTCCGCCAGCGCGTGACGGTGCAGGACAGCAAGTCGGCACCGGTCGTGAGCCACGAGTTCAAGTAAGTCCTTGCCCTCGCGGCCGGCGAGGTCCTAGGCCGTAGGCGATAGGCCGCACCCAGCGTTTGCGGGATGGCGCGGCGCCGCGGCGCGGGAAAACAATGCGTCTCCGCAGGAGCACGCATGAGCGCACCGCCAGCACAGCCGCCCGCACACCCGCCCGCACCGCCATCCTCCGGCACGCCCCGTGCCGGGCGCGTGGCCGTCATCGTCATCCACGGCGTGGCCGACCAGAAGGCCGGCGACACGGCGCGCGCCATCGCCTCGCTGATGGTCAACGCCGGCGCGCCGCGGGCGCGCTACACCCGGGGCGATTGCGACAGCTACATCGTGGCCGTGCCGCCGCTGCTGTCGATGGTCGAGAGCGGCCCGCACGGGCAGGGCGCAGCGCGCAAGCGCGTGGTGCCGCGGGACGCGTCGCCCGCCGCCGCGGGCACCGACAAGCCGCCCGCGGTGTCGCTGCGCAAGGCGCTGCGCCAGTCGGTGCGCTCCGACTTCCTGCGCGACAACTGGAGCACCGCCAGCCAGCCGCCGGCCGGCGCGGCGGCAACGCAGGCCGCCAGTGCCTCTGCCTCCACCTCTGCAAGTGCTGCAGCCGCTGCAACCGCAACCGCGGCACCTGGAAGGCCGCAGTCCGCCCCCGCGCGCCTCATGTCCGCCGACGCCGGCATCGCCTTCAGCGACTACCTGCTGTTCAAGTGGCAGGGCGCCGGCCACGAGGCCTACGAGGCCACGCGCATCCGCATGACGCGGCGCGAGAACGCCTCGGGCATCGAGCGGCGCGTGGACGTGCACGAGATGTACTGGGCCGACCTGTCGCGGCTGTCGGGCGTGCTGCCGCGCATCGTCACCGAGCTCTTCACCATGGTGTTCCGCCTCTCGCAGCTGGGGCGCGACGCGGTCGACCGCGCGGGCCTGCATGCGGCCAAGCACCGCACGCGCGGCGCCTTCGCGTGGGGCTGGCTCATCAGGCTGCAGATGGCGCTGGACTGGGCGTTCTCGGGCGTGCTGGCCAACCTGTTCCTGCAGCTGCTGCTGGCCGGCCTGGTGATCGCGGGGCTGGGCCTGGCCGCGCCGCACGCGGGCCGGATCCACATCGCGCTGGCGCTGCTGCTGCCGGGGCTGGCCGCCTGGTGGTACTGCTACCTGCACGTGCTGCGGCCGCTCAGGCGCAGCTGGGCCGTGGCGCTGGCCGTGCTGGCGGCGCTGGGGCTGTGCCTGGTGCCGGCGCCGTGGGCGCACTGGCTCATCGGCCTCACGTGGCTGGCGCTGCTGGGCCTGCTCTTCAACTACGGCCTGCGCGTGGCCGACACCCGCTTTCCCGCGATGCGCGCGGCGGGGCTCGTGTTCCTGGGCGCCATGGCCCTGACCCTGCTGGCGCACGTGGCCATGGCCTCGTTCGGGCCCGACGGTGCAGGCAACGGCGCCGGCAGCCTCGACGACTGGGTGCGCGCCGGCCTGCGCACCGTCGAGTACGTGCTGCTGGGCATCGTCATCTGGTGGCTGCTGGCCGGCGGGCTGCTCATTGCGTGGGCCGTGTTCGGCCAGCTGGCGGCGCGCGACGACGACGCCGCGCGCGCCAGCGTGGCCACGGGGCGGCTGGGGCTGTTCGTGTCGATCGCCTCTTTCGTGACGCTGGCCATGGCCATCTGGGCGCTGATGACCACCTTCGTGGAACTCGGCGCGGCCCATACCGCGTACGACCCGCAGGTGTTCAAGAGCGGGCTGCTGTGCTTTCTCAACGGCGGGAGCTTTCTGCACCTGCGCTACCAGCGCAGCACCGAGACCTTCGCGCTGGCCGCCGGGCTCACGCTGGCGCTGGCGCTCTACCTCGGCGTGGTGCTGGTGCCCAGCGTGCTGGCCGAGGTCCGCAAGACCGTGGGCACCGCGCATGCGCTGGGCCGCTGGCTCACGGGCGGCTACCGGCGGCTCGACGGCTTCGTGACGGGGCTGACCATCGCGAGCGTGCTCATGGCCTGCGGCGTGGGCGTGCTGCTGGCGCTGGCGCGGCTCGGCGTCGAGCCCGACGGCTGGGTCGGCGCCGCGGCCCATGGCGTGGGGGAGCTGTCGGAATTCGTGCTCAAGCCGCTGGTGCTCAGCGCCGCCACCGCGGCGGCGGCGCTGTCGGCCTTCGGCGGCGTGCTGTCGCGCTACGCGCCGTGGGTGCGGCTGCCGCTGGACGTGGCGCTGGACGTCGACAACCACTTCCGCGAGTTTCCGCGCAGCGCCATTCCGCGCGCGCGCATCTTCTCGCGCTATGTCGCGCTGCTGGAGAGCGTGGCGGCGCAGGGCTACGACCACGTGGTGATCGTGGCGCACAGCCAGGGCACGGTGATCTCGGCGGAGCTGCTGCGCTACCTGCAGCACCGCGCGCGCTGGCTCGCGCAGGCCTGCCCGAACGACCGCGTCGTGAAGCTGTGGTCGCAGCTGGAGGGCCGGGTCGACCTGCTCACCGCGGGCTGCCCGCTGCGCCAGCTCTATGCGGCGCGCTTTCCGCACCTGTACGAGTGGGTGATGCAGGCCCGGGCCGGCGACGTGGGCGTGTGCCGCTGGGTCAACGCCTATGCCACGGGCGACTACGTGGGGCGCTGGCTGTGGGCCGATCCGCCGCTGTACAAGCCGTCGCCGCCGGTGACCGTGACGGCCGGCCCCGAACACGACGTGTGCCTGGGCAGCGGCGCGCACACGCACTACTTCGACCAGGAGCAGGTGCTGGTCGCGCGGTGGATCGACGCGCTGGTGCGCTGAAGCGCTGAACAGGAAGAGCCGTCCATGACCGAAAGCAGCATGCCGCCATCGACACCGCCGCCGCCGCCTTCGCCGATGCCGCCCCCGGCCGCGCCACGGCAGGCACCGGCGCCGAGGAGAAAGCAGGCCGACCTGGAGCAGGTGTCGTCCGGCGAATTCGTGCCGGAGCTCGAGACGCCAACCTATGTGCGCACCGAAAGCCCGTCGGCGTATGCGCCGGAGTCCGTGGCGGTTCCGCCGGCGCCACCACTGCGATCGCCATCGCCGACGCCGACGCCGACGCCGAACTTCGACCCCGGCCACCCCGAAGTCGCCATCGCCACCCCGCACAGCGACGACCCCTGGGCACCCAAGCTCGACGACCAGCTCGGCGTGTCCGACGAGGCCAAGGCCTTCGCGCGCCTGGCGGCGGCGCGCGACTTCTCGCCGCCGCTGGCCATCGGCGTGTTCGGCGACTGGGGCAGCGGCAAGTCGTTCTTCATGCGGCTGGTGCACGCGCACATCGCGCTGCTGGCCGAAGGCAAGACCTCGCCGCAGGCGCCCGAGGCCGAGGACACGGCCTTCCACCGGAACATCGTGCAGGTGCGCTTCAACGCATGGCACTACGCCGAGACCAACCTCTGGGCCAGCCTGGTGGACCACCTGTTCACCGAGCTCGACAGATGGATCCGAGAGAAGGGCGGCGCGCAGCAGGCCGACGCCGCGCTGGGCAACCTGTCGACCGCGCGCGCCCTGACGCTGGAGGCGGCCGAAGAGCTGGTGCGGCGCCGGCGCGAACAGCGCGACGCCATCGAGCGGCTGCAGCAGGCGGAGCTGGCGCTGAACACCCAGCGGCGCACCGCCACCGTGTCCGCGGAGGCCTACTGGGAGGCGTTCAAGGCGGCGCTGGGCGACCCGGCCGCCGACGCCGCCGAGGTGCGGGCCTTCAAGAACAGCCTGGAGACGCTGGGGCTCGGCCGCATCGAAGACGGCGCGCGCGACCTGGAGCGCCTGTCGTGCGCGCTGGCCGACGAAGCGGGGCGGGCGCGCCTGCTGGGCTCGAGCCTGCTCAACCAGTTCCAGAAGTGGCGCTTCGTCGGGCTGTTCGTGCTTGCCGTGTTCGTCGCGCCGCTGGTGGTGATGGCCGCGACCGGCCTGATGGTGCAGCGGATGCCTTCGCTGGGCGGGCTGCACGAAGGCATCCTGGCGCTCGGCGGCGCGCTGGCGGGCCTGAGTGCGCTGGGTGCGCGCGTGCTGCGCATCTCGCGCGCCGCGCTGGGCCGCCTGGAGAAGTCGAAGGCCGCGCTCGACGCCGTGGTCGAGGCCCGGCTGCAGGCGCCGGCGCAGGCCGTGAAGGACCGGCAGAGCGCGCTCACCCGCGCGACGGCCGACGTCGAGGAAGCCAAGGCGCTGGTCGACGCGTCGAGCGACCGGCTGGCCCGCGCCACGCTCGACTACGCATCGGGCACCGGCGCGGGCCGGCTCATCCGCTTCGTGCGGGCGCGCGCCGCCGACGGGCAGTACGCCCGGCACCTGAGCCTGGTGGCCAGCGTGCGCAAGGACTTCGAGGAACTGGCCGCCGGCGTGGCCGCCGTGGGGGCGCCGGTGCCGGAGGCCATCGCGCGCGAACAGGCGGCCTTTCGCAAGCGCATCGCGGCGCTCGTGCGCAAGGACAGGCGCGTGCTCACGCCCGACGAGATCCGCACGCTGGTGGCGTCCGCCGCGTTCACGGCGCCGCCGGCGCCGGCGTTCGAGCGCATCGTGCTGTACATCGACGACCTCGACCGCTGCGCGCCCGACAAGGTCGTCGAGGTGCTGCAGGCGGTGCACCTGCTGCTGACCTTCGAGCTGTTCGTGGTGCTGGTGGCGGTCGACGTGCGGTGGATCCGCAAGTCGCTCGCGGCGCAGTACCCCGCGCTGCTGGTCGCCGACAGGCGCGAGGACGGCGCCGACCCCGCCGGCCCCGCCGACCGCGCCCGTGATCGCGACGCCATCAGCGCTTCCGACTACCTGGAGAAGATCTTCCAGGTGCCTTACTGGGTGCGCCCGCTCGACGCCGAGGGCGCGCGCGGTTTCCTGCAGCACCGGTTGATTCCGTCCGACCAGCCGGGTGTGCCGCCCGTGCTCGTGCCCGCGGCGCCGCCGCTGGAGCGGCTGGACACGCGCACGCTGTCGATCGACGGCGACGAGTCGCGCTACATGAACGAGCTCGCGCCGTTCATCGGCCTGTCGCCCCGTCGCGTGCTGCGCTTCATGAACGTGTACCGCCTCGTCAAGGCGGGGCTCACGAGCGAGCGGCTGACGCTGCTGTCCTCGGGCGACTACCGCGCGCTGATGACGTTGCTGGCCGTCGCCACCGGCAGCCCCGACCTGATGCCCGCGTGGACCCGGCTGCTCGAAGGCGCGGTGCCGGGCGAGACGGTGGAAACGCTGCGCAGCCGCCTGCCCATGGAGGTGGCGCCGCCCGATGCGACGCTGCTGCTGTCAGGCGCGCTGAACGTCTACCAGGGAGCGGTGGGGCCGCAAGCCATCGGGGCGGTCGATGCGCTCAAGCGCTATGCGCGCACGGCGCAGCGCTATTCGTTCACCGGACGTTGAGGCAGCGCCTCATTTGCCCTGCACGCGCCCGAGCGCCCGGCGGTACTGCACGGCTTCCGCCACATGAACCCCCTGCACCGTGCCGGCCCCGGCCAGGTCGGCGATGGTGCGCGCCACCTTGAGCGCACGGTGCGTGCTGCGCGCCGACCAGCCCAGCTTGTTCGCCGCGTTGAACATGAACTGGCGCGCCGCCGCGTCGAGCGCGGCGTGCCTGTCGATGGCGCCGCCCTGCAGCGCCTGGTTGGCATGCCCCTGGCGCTGCATCGCGTGCGCGCGCGCAGCGACCACGCGCGCGCGGATGCTGTCGGTCGACTCGCCCGGCGGTGCGTCGAGCAGCAGCTGCGCCGACACCGCGGGCACCTCGATGTGCAGGTCGATGCGGTCCAGCAGCGGGCCGCTGAGCTTGGCCTGGTAGCGCAACACCTGGGCCGGCGTGCAGCGGCAGGCCCTCAGCGCGGAGCCCAGGTAGCCGCAGGGGCACGGGTTCATGGCCGCGATCAATTGGAAGCGCGCCGGGAACTCGGCGCTGCGCGCGGCGCGCGAGATGGTGATGGCGCCGGTCTCCAGCGGTTCGCGCAGCGCTTCGAGGGCGGAGCGTGCGAACTCGGGGAACTCGTCGAGAAAGAGCACCCCGTGGTGCGCCCGTGAAATCTCGCCGGGCCGCGGCGGTGCGCCGCCACCCACCATCGCCACCGCGCTCGAGGTGTGGTGCGGCGCCGAGGTCGGCCGGCACATCCACCGCTCGGCCGCGAAGCGCCCGCCGAGGCTGGTGACGGCGGCGCTTTCGAGTGCCTCGTCGACGCTCATGGCCGGCAGCAGGCCCGCGAAGCGGTGCGCGAGCATCGACTTGCCCGAGCCCGGCTCGCCCACCATCAACAGGCTGTGGCCGCCCGCCGCCGCGATCTCCAGCGCGCGCTTGGCGCCGGCGTGGCCCTTGACGTCGCACAGGTCGGCATAGCGCGGCGCGGGCGCGCCGGCCGCGGCCTCGATGCGTGCCCAGCCGTCGTGGTTGTCGTCCGCGGCAGGTTCTGCCTGCTGCGCCGCCGCGTCGTGGCCGGCAACGAACTGCCGCACCACGTCCAGCAGGTGCGCGGCGCCGTACACCTCGCCGCCGGGCACCAGCGCGGCCTCCTGCGCACTGTCCATGGGCAGCACCAACCTGGTGGCCACGCCGCGCGTGTGCAGCGCCAGCGCCATCGCCAATGCACCGCGAACGGGCCGCAGCTCGCCCGACAGCGAGAGTTCGCCGGCGAATTCGTGGCCGGCGAGGCGGGCGTTGTCGATCTGCCCGCTGGCCGCGAGGATGCCCAGGGCAATGGGCAGGTCGAAGCGGCCGGAGTCCTTCGGAAGGTCTGCCGGTGCCAGATTGACGGTGATCCTCTTGTTGTTCGGAAACTCCAGCCCCGCGTTCTGGATGGCCGAGCGCACCCGCTCGCGCGCCTCCTTGACCTCGGTTTCCGCCAGCCCGACCAGCGTGAAGCTGGGCAAGCCGTTCGCCAGATGCACCTCGACCGTGACACTGGCCGCTTCCAGCCCCAGCAAAGCGCGGCTTTGCACCAAAGACAGACTCATTCTTCTCCCTCTCCCCAAGATGGTGCGCCGTTGGTGGGCGCGCCGCCGTGGTGCAGCGCCTCGTGCAACTGCAACCACTCGCAACGAGGGTTGTAACGATTTGGCTCTCACGGAAAGGGCCGTCCGCCGTCTTGCACGGCCGTATTTGTGCAGTTTGGCACGCTCCCTGCTTTGAGCCTTCCAGGTCCCAACAACACACCACTTGCGAGGAGTTACCCGATGACGCACCGTACCGCCGCCAAGGCGCTGATCGTTCTGGCCACCGCCCTCACGGCTTCGGGCGCCGCCCTGGCGCAGGCCACGACCGACGCCGCAGCGGCCGCACCCGCCCCCGCACCGAACCTCACGGGGAACATCTCGCTGACCACGAACTACAAGTTCCGCGGCCAGGACCAGGACATGCTGGGCAAGAACGACTACGCCAAGACCAAGGGCTTCAAGCCGGCCATCCAGGGCGGCCTGGACTACGCCTTCGGCGACAGCGGCTTCTACGTGGGCAGCTGGAACTCCAGCGTCAACTGGCTCAAGGGCAACAGCATCGAGATGGACCTGTACGGTGGCTACAAGTTCAAGGCCGGCCCGCTGGACATGGACGTCGGTGCGCTCACCTACATCTACCCGGGCAACTCCTCGGGCAACACCACCGAGCTGTATGTCGCGGGCACCTACGCCAACGAAACCCTCGGTTCGTTCACCGCCAAGTACTCGCACACCGTGTCGAAGGACTACTTCGGCTACGCCGGCAACAAGGCCGGCTCGGGCCTGAAGGGCACCAACACCGGCTACCTGAACCTGGCCTACAGCAAGGAAATCGTGCCCAAGGTCACGCTGAAGGCAGCAGTGGGCTACACGAACATGTCCAGCGACATCCGCAGCCTGGGCTACAAGAGCTACGTCGACTACAACGTCGGTGCCAGCTACGACTTCGGCAACGGCCTGTCGCTGACCGGCTCGGTGCAGGGCGCGAACAAGAAGAGCTCGTACCTCGCCGTGAGCAACCCGGGCGTGGACTACGGCTTCGGCACCTTCGGCCAGACCACCTACTCGCCGAACAAGGCGCGCTTCATCCTCACGCTGACGAAGACGCTGTAAGCCACAGAACAACGAGGTGCGGCCCACGCTGCCGCACCGTTTCATTTCCATCCGAAGGAGAAAACTCATGAAGCTGGTCACAGCCATCATCAAACCGTTCAAGCTCGACGAGGTGCGCGAAGCACTGTCGGCCATCGGCGTGCAGGGGATCACCGTCACCGAGGTCAAGGGTTTCGGTCGCCAGAAAGGCCACACCGAGCTCTACCGCGGCGCCGAGTACGTGGTCGACTTCCTGCCCAAGGTCAAGATCGAAGCGGCCGTCTCCGACGACCTCGTCGATCGCGTGATCGAGGCCGTCGAGGGTGCTGCCCGCACCGGCAAGATCGGCGACGGCAAGATCTTTGTCTACAACCTCGAACAGGTCGTTCGCATCCGCACCGGCGAAACGGGCCGCGAAGCCCTCTGATCGAGTCCAGGCCCGAAAGAACAACGATTATGAAAAAACTGCTTGTCTCTCTTGCGTTCGGTTTGAGTGTGCTGGCTGCCGGCACCGCCGCCCTTGCACAAACGCCCGCTGCCCCGGCCGAAGCGCCTGCCGCTTCGGCACCCGCTGCCGCGGCGCCAGCCGCTCCCGCGGCCCCGGCCGCACCAGCTGCAGCCGACGCGGCCCCCGCCGCTGCGGCAGCCGCGGCGCCTGCCGCTGCTCCGGCACCGAAGATCGACTCCGGCGACACCGCCTGGATGCTGACCTCCACGCTGCTCGTGATCCTGATGACCATCCCCGGCCTGGCGCTGTTCTACGGCGGCCTCGGCCGCTCGAAGAACATGCTGTCGGTGCTGATGCAGGTCTTCGTGATCTTCTCGCTGATCAGCATCCTGTGGGCCATCTACGGCTACAGCCTGGCCTTCTCGGGTGACGGCAACTTCTTCGGAGGATTCGACAAGATCTTCATGAAGGGCATCACGCAGGAGACCTTCGGCGCGCTGACCACGATTCCCGAATACGTGTTCGTCGCCTTCCAGGGCACCTTCGCGGCCATCACCGTGGCGCTGATCGTCGGCGCCTTCGCGGAGCGCGCCAAGTTCTCGGCCGTGCTGCTGTTCTCGGTGATCTGGTTCACCTTCAGCTACGTGCCGATCGCCCACATCGTGTGGGGCGGCGGCCTGCTGGGCAAGGACGGCGCGCTGGACTTCGCCGGCGGCACCGTGGTGCACATCAACGCCGGTGTGGCCGGCCTGGTCGGTGCCTACATGGTCGGCAAGCGCGTCGGCTACGGCAAGGAAGCGTTCACGCCTCACTCGCTCACGCTCACCATGGTCGGCGCCTCGCTGCTGTGGGTCGGCTGGTTCGGCTTCAACGCCGGCTCGGCCGGTGCAGCCAACGCCGTTGCCGGCCTGGCCTTCATCAACACGGTGCTCGCCACCGCCGCCGCGGCCCTGTCGTGGATCCTGGGTGAAAGCCTGCACAAGGGCAAGGCCTCGATGCTGGGCGCTGCGTCCGGTGCCGTGGCCGGCCTCGTGGCTGTCACGCCTGCCGCCGGTTTCGTCGGCCCGATGGGTTCGATCGTGCTGGGCCTGCTGGCCGGCCTGGTCTGCCTGTGGGGTGTGGGCGGCCTGAAGCGCATGCTCGGCGCCGACGACGCGTTCGACGTGTTCGGCGTGCACGGCGTGGGCGGCATCCTGGGTGCCATCCTGACCGGCGTGTTCGCAGCCAAGGGCCTCGGCGGCACCGGTGGCGCAACGCCCGACACCTTCGCCATGGGCGCACAGGTGTGGATCCAGATCAAGAGCGTGGCGCTCACGATCGTCTGGTCCGGCGTGGTGGCCTTCATTGCCTACAAGATCGCCGACCTGACCATCGGCCTGCGTGTGTCGGAAGAAGAAGAGCGCGAAGGCCTCGACATCACCTCGCACGGCGAGACCGCCTACAACCGTTGATCTGCCTTTGCGGGGCTGCCTTCGGGCCGCCTCGCAATCGACAACAACACCCACCCCTTCTGCACATTTACAAGAAGAATTCTTCGTAACGATTTTTCAAGCGAGGTCTCCTTTGGATGTTCAGCCCGCGAGCGCTCCGGCGCCAGCGGGCTTTTTTTTGCCCGTCGCTTTCATGGCCGGGGGCACAATCGCGACACCATGTGGACCACCATCGAAGACAGCCTCTGCGAGCTCGGCGAGTCGCCGTTCTGGCACCCCGAAGAACGCGCGCTCTACTGGCTCGACATTCCCGGTCGCGCGGTGCTGCGCACGCGCGGCGACGTCGGCTCTTCGGCCGCCACGGTCGAGCGCTGGGCCTTGCCCACCGAGCCCGGCTGCATGGCCCCCGCGCGCAGCGGCGGCCTCGTGATCGCGCTGCGCGACGGTATCTACCGCGCACGCGCGTGGGGCGGCGAGCTGGTGGCCATGGCGCGCGTGGAGCACGACGTGCGCACCATGCGCTTCAACGACGGCAAGTGCGACCCGCTCGGGCGCTTCTGGGGCGGCTCGCTCAACGAGGCCAAGGACCGCGCCAACGCCGCGCTCTACTGCCTCGACGCGCGCACCGGCACCGGCATCTCGCCGACCATCACGCAGATGGCCAACGAGTCCACCACCGCCAACGGGCTCGCGTTTTCTCCCGACGCGCGCACGCTCTACTGGGCCGACACCGCCGCGCACGTGGTGTGCGCGTGGGACTGGGACGCCGAAGGCAACTCGCTCTCGCACGCCCGCGTGTTCCACCAGTTCGACGCCAAGCGCGAGGGCTGGACCACCGGGGCGCCGCTGGGCTACCAGGGCCGCCCCGACGGCGCCACCGTCGACGCGCAGGGCCACTACTGGGTGGCGATGTTCGAAGGCGCGCAGCTGCTGCGCTTCGCGCCTTCGGGCGAGATCGTGGCCGCGTTGCCTGTTCCGGTGCAGTGCCCGACCATGCCGTGCTTCGGCGGCGACGACCTGAAGACGCTGTTCGTCACCAGCGCCCGCAAGGGCCGGCCCGCCGCCGAGATCGAACAGCGCCCGGCCTCGGGCTCGGTGATCTCGATGCGCGTGGACACGCCCGGCCTGCCGGTCAACTTCTTCGAAGACTGAGGGCCCGCCACCGGACATGGCCCTGCAGCACATTCCGCCGATCCAGTGCCTGCTGACCTTCGAGGCCGTGGCCCGGCTGCGGCACGCGGGCCGCGCGGCCGACGAGCTCTGCGTGACGCCCAGCGCGGTGAGCCACCGCATCCGGCAGCTCGAGTCGCACGTCGGCTTCAAGCTCTTCGGGCGCAGCGACTTCAGCCTCACGGCCGACGGCGCGGCCTACCTGGCGAACGTGCGCACGGGGCTCGCGGCGCTGCAGGCCACGCCGCTCGGCGCCAACGCCGCGCAGCGCGCCACGCGGCTGCGCATTGCCGTCACGCCCACCTTCAGCCGGCAGTTCCTCATGCCGCGGCTGGAGCTGTTTCGCAACATCTACCCCGACATCGAGCTGGTGCTGCAGGTGTCGATTCCGCTGCTCGACGTGACGGCCGAGCAGGCCGACCTCGAGGTGCGCTACGGCCCCGGCGGCTACGCCGACTGCGAGCACCGCCTGGTACTCCAGGAGCAGGTGGTGCCCGCCTGCAGCCCGAGCTACCTCAACGAGTTCGGGCCGTTCACGGGGTTTCGCACCGCGGCCGAGATCGCCAGCGCGCGGCTCATCCGCAGCCCGCTCGAACCCTGGGGCACCTGGTTCGCGAGCTGCGGGCTCGACCAGCCCGAGCCGCTCATGGGCTCGCAGTTCAACGACCTGGGGCTGGTGTACGACGCGGCCGCCAGCGGCTTCGGCGTGGCGCTGGTGCGTCAGAAGATGGGCGCGGCGTGGTTCGAGTCGGGGCGGCTGGTGGCGCTGTCCGAGCAGGCCGTGCCCTCGCCGCACCGGCACTACATCTGCTGGCAGCCGGGCACGCTCGAGCGCTGGGAGTGCGCGGCCTTCGCCGACTGGCTCGAGCAGAGCCTGAGATAGAGGAAGCGAAGGGCAGGGACGGGCAGGGAGGGCCGGGGCGCGAAGTTCTCTCAAGCACCCGGCAAAAATCCTTCAACCCGCGGCGGCCGCAATGTCCGTAGAGTGCGCAGAGCCACCAGATACTCCGGGACACCCCGCGAACAGAAGAAAAGAGGTCGCCGCATGAATGCGCCGCTCACCCCCACGCAGCAAGATTCGCTACAAAAAACAGAGCGCCAGTCCCAGGTGGTGCGTGCGCTCCAAGCCCATCTGCCAGCTCACGCGCTGATCTGGCACGCCGAAGACACCACGCCCTACGAGTGCGACGGTCTCACCGCCTACCGCGCCCGCCCGCTGGTGGTGGCGCTGCCCGAGACCGAGGCGCAGGTGGCCGCCGTGCTCAAGACCTGCCACCGGCTGGGCGTGCCCGTGGTGGCGCGCGGCGCGGGCACCGGGCTGTCGGGCGGCGCCATGCCGCACACCATGGGCGTCACGATGTCGCTGGCCAAGTTCAACCGCATCCTGAAGATCGACCCCGTGAGCCGCACGGCCGTGGTGCAGTGCGGCGTGCGCAACCTCGCCATCAGCGAGGCGTCGGCCCCGTTCAACCTCTACTACGCGCCCGACCCGTCGAGCCAGATCGCCTGCACCATCGGCGGCAACGTGGCCGAGAACTCGGGCGGCGTGCATTGCCTGAAGTACGGCCTCACGCTGCACAACGTGCTGCGCGTGCGCGGCTTCACGGCCGAGGGCGAGCCCGTGGAGTTCGGCGGCGACGCGCTCGACGCGCCGGGGCTCGACCTGCTCGCGCTGGTCATCGGCAGCGAAGGCATGCTGGCCGTGACCACCGAGGTCACCGTCAAGCTGGTGCCCAAGCCGCAGCTGGCGCGCTGCATCATGGCCAGCTTCGACGACGTGCGAAAGGCCGGCGACGCGGTGGCCGCGGTGATTGCGGCCGGCATCATTCCGGCGGGCCTGGAGATGATGGACAAGCCCATGACCGCCGCGGTCGAAGACTTCGTGCGCGCGGGCTACGACCTCGACGCGGCGGCCATCCTGCTGTGCGAGTCCGACGGCACGCCCGAGGAGGTCGAAGAGGAAATCGGCCGCATGACCGCCGTGCTGCGCGGCTGCGGCGCCACCGCCATCGCGGTGAGCAACAGCGAAGAGGAACGCATGAAGTTCTGGAGCGGGCGCAAGAACGCCTTCCCCGCCTCGGGCCGCATCAGCCCCGACTACATGTGCCTGGACTCCACCATTCCGCGCAAGCGGCTGGCCGACATCCTGCTGGCCATCCAGGAGATGGAGAAGAAATACAACCTGCGCTGCTGCAACGTGTTCCACGCGGGCGACGGCAACCTGCACCCGCTGGTGCTGTTCGACGCCAACGACCCCGACGAGCTGCACCGCTGCGAGCTCTTCGGCGCCGACATCCTGGAGACCAGCGTGGCCATGGGCGGCACCGTGTCGGGCGAGCACGGCGTGGGCGTGGAAAAGCTCAACAGCATGTGCGTGCAGTTCACCGCGAGCGAGAACGAGCAGATGTTCGGGGTCAAGCGGGCCTTCGATCCCGAGGGCATGCTGAACCCCGGCAAGGTGATTCCCACGCTGCAGCGCTGCGCCGAATACGGCAAGCAGGTGGTGCGCGGCGGCAAGCTGCAGCATCCTGATCTTCCGAGGTTCTGATGGCCATGGACACCGCACTCCACGACCTTGCCGAGCGCATCCGCGCCGCGGCCGCCGACGCCACGCCGCTGTGCATCCGCGGCGGCGGCACCAAGGATTTCTACGGCGAAACGCCCCAAGGCGAGCTGCTCGACATGCGCGCGCTCACCGGCATCACGAGCTACGAGCCGAGCGAACTGGTCGTCACCGTGCGTGCCGGCACGCCGCTCGCCGAGCTCGAAGCCGCGCTGGCCGAGAAAGGGCAGTGCCTGCCGTTCGAGCCGCCGCGCTTCGGCGGCCACGGGAACGGCGACGGCACCGGCACCGGCACCGGCACCGTGGGCGGCATGGTCGCCGCGGGCCTCAGCGGCCCCGCGCGCGCCAGCGTCGGCGCGGTGCGCGACTACGTGCTCGGCGCCACGCTGGTCAACGGCCGCGGCGAGGTGCTGACCTTCGGCGGCCAGGTGATGAAGAACGTCGCGGGCTACGACGTGTCGCGCGTGCTCGCGGGCTCGCTCGGCACGCTGGGCGCGATCGCCGAGGTCAGCCTCAAGGTGCTGCCCGTGCCGCCCGCCGAGGCCACGCTCGAATTCGCGTGCGGCCAGGCCGACGCCCTGCGCCTGCTCAACGAATGGGGCGGCCGGCCGCTGCCCTTGAACGCGAGCTGCTGGTTCGAACACGCCGGCGCGGGCGCGCTGTACCTGCGGCTTCGCGGCGCCGTCGCGGCCGTGGAAGCGGCATGCGCGCACCTCGGCGGCGAGCGCAAGGACAACGCGCGCGCCGCGGCCGACTGGCAATCGCTGCGCGACCAGCAGCTGCCGTGGTTCGCCACCGCCGAAGGCCCCGACGCGCTGTGGCGCCTGTCGGTGCCGCAGACCGCGCCGGTGCTCGCGCTCGACGGCGCCGCGCCGCTGATCGAATGGCACGGCGGCCAGCGCTGGTACAAGGCCGCGCCCGAACAGGCCACACGCATCCGCGAGATCGCGCGCGCGGCGGGTGGCCACGCCACGCTGTTCCGGCGGCCGGCCATGAGTGCGAATGCGAATGCGAACGCCGATGCCGATGCGCAAGACGGCGTGCCGCGCTTCGACGCCATGAGCGCGCCCGTCGAACGCATCCAGCGCGCGCTGATGCGCGAGTTCGACCCCCACGGCCTCTTCAACCGTGGCCGCCTGCTCGCCCCCACGTAAGACAAAGAACAAGAACCGACATGCAAACCGAGCTCGCTCCCGAATTCCAGGGCACCGACGAAGGCCGCGAGGCCGAAGCCATCCTGCGCAAGTGCGTGCACTGCGGCTTCTGCACCGCCACCTGCCCGACCTACCAGCTGCTCGGCGACGAGCTCGACGGCCCGCGCGGGCGCATCTACCTCATCAAGCAGGTGCTCGAAGGCCAGGCGCCCACGCGCAGCACGCAGATGCACCTGGACCGCTGCCTGACCTGCCGCAACTGCGAAAGCACCTGCCCGAGCGGCGTGCAGTACGGCAATCTGGTCGACATCGGCCGCAAGATCGTCGACCGGAAAGTGCCGCGTCCCGCTGCCGAATCCGCAAAGCGCTGGCTGCTGAAGGAGGGCCTGCCGTCCCCGCTCTTCGGCCCCGCCATGAAGGTCGGCCAGGCGGTGCGCGGCCTGCTGCCCGAGGCGCTCAAGGCCAAGGTGCCCGCCAGGCAGGAGGCCGGCGCCTGGCCCACCGCCACGCACGCGCGCAAGGTGCTGATGCTCGCGGGCTGCGTGCAGCCGTCGATGATGCCGAACATCAACAGCGCCACCGCGCGCGTGCTCGACGCGGCCGGCATCCAGGCGGTGATCGCGCCAGCGGCCGGTTGCTGCGGCGCGGTGAAGTTCCACCTCGACGACCAGGACGGCGGCAAGGCGCAGATGCGCGCCAACATCGACGCGTGGTGGCCCTTCGTGGAGCGCAACGAGGTCGAGGCGATCGTCATGAACGCCTCGGGCTGCGGCGTCACCGTGCGCGAGTACGGCCACCTGCTGCAGCACGACGCGGCCTACGCGCTGAAGGCCGCGCGCATCGGCGAACTCACGCGCGACCTGAGCGAGCTGCTGCCCGACCTGGTGCCCGCGCTCAAGGCCCGCGTGAAGGCGCCGTCCGGCGTGGTGGCCTACCACCCGCCGTGCACGCTGCAGCACGGCCAGAAGCTGCGCGGCGGCGTCGAGACCCACCTGCGCGCGCTGGGTTTCGACGTGCGCGTGGCCATGAACGAATCGCACCTGTGCTGCGGGTCGGCGGGCACTTACTCGGTGCTGCAGCCAGAGCTGGCGTACCCGCTGCGCGACCGCAAGCTGGGCCACCTGAAGCAGCTGCAGCCCGCGGCCATCGCGTCGGCCAACATCGGCTGCATCACGCACCTGCAAAGCGGCAGCGGCGACACGCCCGTGCGGCACTGGGTCGAGCTGCTGGACGCCGCGCTGGACGCGGCCTGATCGCACAACCGGGAGGGGGTTGGTCCGACTCGCGCAACGGCGGGCAGCGGCGCATCATGGCCGCACCGAATCTGCAAGGAGCCCGTGCCATGTCCCCTGTTGTCGCACCCCTCTTTTCCCCCGCGCTGCGCCGTGCGCTGCTGGCCTGCGCGTGCGCGGCCGGCGCGATGGCCGCAGTGCCTGCGCAGGCGCAGGGCGCCATGCCGCCCTGGCAGGGCGCGGGCTCTGCGCGCTATGTGTGCGGCGGCATCGGCTCCGACGAGTCGGCGGCCATGCGCTCGGCCATGAAGGAGCATCCGCTCGCGCTGCTGTTCGCGCGCGCCGACGGCGCCTACATGGCCAACGTGGACGTGACCATCAAGGGCGGCGACGCCAACAACGCCGCCGCGCTGGCCTTCCGCGCCACCGGCCCGGTGTGCCTGGTCGACGTGCCCAACGGGCGTTACGTGATCGACGCCGCCGCTGCCGGCGGCGCGGTGAAGAGCCAGACCGTGACGGTCGGCGGCGGCGCTAAGACGGCGGAGTTCAGGTTCTAGAAGCCAGTCCCGGGCCTCCGCTTTCCGGCCCCCTCGGCTTTCGACCTCAGGCCACGGGCAGCACCAGCCAGAAGCTGCTGCCTTCGCCGGGCGCGCTGCGCGCCTCAATGCGCCCGCCGTGGCGGTGCACGACCGCGCGCACCACGGAGAACCCGAGGCCCATGCCGCGCGCGGCGCTCACCCCCCGCGATGAGCCGGCGCTGTCGTCCTTCGTGCCTGTCGCCCGCTGGCCGCGCGGCGCGTTCAGCAGGGATTGCAGTTGCTGCGGCGTCATGCCAGTGCCCTGATCAGCCACGGTGATCCGCAGGGCGCCTTCGACCCGCGCCACCCCTAGCGTCACGCAGCTGCCGCGCGCGCTGTGGCGCACGGCGTTGTTCAGCAGGTTGACGACGGCGCGGGTCAGCAGCGAGCCGTCGGCGCGCACGACCATGTCGCCAGTCCCACCGGCCCCACCGGCCCCACCGGCCCCACCGGCCCCACCGGTCTCGCCAGCTTCGCCGAGCTGCGCCTCGATGCGCACGCCGTTCGCCTGCGCGTAGGGCCACACCTGGTCGCGCGCATCGAGCAGCAACGCGCCCACGTGCGTCTCGGCGAAGCGGTAGTCGTCCGACTCGGCCTCGGTGAAGTCCATGAAGCCCTCGGCGAGCGACAGCGTGCGCTCGGCCTCGCGCCGGATGGCGCGCAGCAGGGCGTCCGGCGGCGTGGCGGCGTCGTGCATCGACAGCAGGCTCAGGATGGTCACCTGCGGGCTGCGCAGGTCGTGCGACAGGAAGCGGCGCCATTCGTCGCGCTGGCGCTGCGCCTCGCGCTCGGCCGTGAGTTCGGGCAGCACGATGACCCAGGCGCGGTCTTGCGCGGCGGGCCCGCCGAAGGGCGCGGCCTCGAGGCGGAACACGCGCGCCTGGGGCGTCGTGTATTCGCCGCGCAGGCGGTCGGTCCAGTGCGCGCCCGCAGGGCCGGCGGTTGCCGCGGTCGGCTCCGCCAGCGGCGCGACCAGCGCCTGCAACGACGCGCCTTGCAGCGTCCCGCTCCCATCGCCGCTCGCACCCAGCAACCGGAACGCCGCCGCGTTGCCCGACCCGATGCGCCCCTCGTCGTCGCAGATCAGCATCGCCACCGGCATGGTGTGCATCGCCTCGTCCATCAGCACCTGCATGCGCTTCACGCGCGCGATGGCCCGGTCGAGCGCCTGCTTGGGCCGCGCGACGGGGTCGGCCACGGGGGGCGCGAGCGCGGGCAGCACCTCGAACGCGCCGGCGGGCAGCGCGTCGAGCGCCTGCGCGCGCACGCGGAAGTACGCGAACTGCGACTCCAGCCGGCGCCAGCTCCACAGCAGGTACAGCACGAACAGGCCGAACATCGGCGCCGCCGGCGGCAGCCACCAGCGGCCGCCGGACATGGCCGCGGCGCTGGCCAGCAGGCAGCCCGCGGCCAGGCCGAAGGTGATCGGCAGCGCGTGGTGCGCCATGCGCACGAGCAGCCACAGCGCGAGCCACAGCGGCGCCACCGTCCACAGCGCGCGCACCGCCGGGGAGAACTCGCCGACGTTGCGCCCGTGCAGCAGGTCGTCGATGGCGTTGGCGTGCACCTCGACGCCGGGCAGCACGCCGCGAGAACCTGCGCCAAAGCCCGCGCTGGGCGTCAGCGCCTGGTCGCCCAGGCCGGGCGCGGTCGCGCCGACCAGCAGCAGCTTGCCGCGCAGCAACTCGGGCGGCACCTCGCCGCGCAGCACGCTCGCGTACGGCACCGTGCGGTAGCTGCCGCGCGGGCCGGCGAACATCAGGCGCAGCGGGTCTTCGCGCAGCCAGTGGCCCTGCGCCGTGCTCTCCGGGCCCTCATCGCCCGCCGGTGTGTCCGCCGGCACGCGGCCCGCGACCAGCGCGCCCACGTACGGCTGCAGCCGTCCCGCGAAGCCCTCGCGCAGGTACAGCGTGCGTGCGACGCCGTCCGCGTCGGGTGTCAGGCCGGCATGGCCCACGCCGCGGGCCTGCGCGGCGAAGGCGGGCAGTGGGGGCAGGAAGCCGGGCCAGGCGTTCGCCGCGTTCGAAGTCGACGTCGAAGTCGACGTCGACTTCGGCGTTGGCGTTGGCGTTGGCGTCGGCGTGATCGGGCTCGCATGCAGCAGCGGCAGGTAGACCGGCAGCAGCCCCATCGCCCGCGCCAGCTGCGCGTCGTCGGCGGGGTTGGCGCTGGGCTCGGTCAGGAACAGGTCGAGCAGCACGGCGCGCGGCGCGGCGGCGGCCAGCCGCTCGAGCAGGCGCGCATGCGTGTCGCGCGGCCACGGCCAGCGGCCGAGTTCGTTCAGGCTGCGTTCGTCGATGGCGACGATCAGGATGTCCGGCGCCGCCTCGGGCGACACCATCGCCAGCATGCGGTCGTGGATGGACGCATCGAGCTGCAGCAGCCCCGGCCGCTGCGCGAGCGCGAGCAGCACGAGCGGCAGCAGCAGCGCCATCAGCAGGCGTTCGATGACCAGGCGCGCGCGCATCGCGTCGGAGGGGCTCGGCAGATCAGCGGATCGGCGGATGGGCGGACAGGCGGACAGGCGGATCAACGCGCCGGCAGGTCGAAGCTGCCGGTGAACGCGGCCGCGCTGCCGTCTTCGCGCACCCGCCAGTGGTAGCGCCCGCCCTGCACGAACGGTCCGACCGTCATGCCGGCGGCATGGACGGCGGGTGCGTCGACCAGCAGCAAGGCGAAGTCCGCGCTGCGCGAGAGTTCGAAGCTGTAGCGCCGGCCCGGCACGCCCGGCCAGCGGATCTCGACGCGGCCGTCGGGCATCGGCGTGGCCGTGCCCTCAACGGCAACGGCACCGGCACCGGCACCGGCCGCCGGCGATGCGGGCAGCGAGACGGCACTGTCGCCCGGCAGGCCTTCGAGCCCGCCGGCGTCGAAGGCCGTGACCCGCACCTGCACCGGGCCCGCGGCAACCGCCGGCGGCACGGTGAACGCCGGGCCGGGGCCGCGCTGTTCGTGCACCGGTTGCAGGAAGCCGGCGTCGCGCGCCAGCTGCAGCCGGTAGGTCTGCGCGCCGGCCACCGGCACGATGCGCAGCGTGCGGTCGCGCCGCGCGCCGGCCTCGGCGGCGGTCTGCGGGGCGAGCTGCGGTGCGGGCAGCAGCGCCTGCGCCTGGGCGCTGCCGTTGTCCGGCAGCACCGCGCCCTGGCCCGCGCGCAGCACCAGCTCGTGCTTCGCGGTGATGTCCTGGCTCACGACCACCTCGCCCTCGATCACCTCGCCCGTGATCTGCCCGCCTTCGTCGCGCACGCGGAAGTGGGTGCCGCGCACGCCCAGCCCCATCGACCGCGCGCGGATCTCGAACTGCTGGTCGGGCCGCTGCTTGCGTACCTGCGATTCGACGCGGCCTTCGATCAGCCGCAGCCGCACCGTGCGCGCGTCCACCGCCTGCACTTCGATCGTGCTGCGCGAGGGCAGCACGGTGCGGCTGCCGCCCGGCAGGCCGAGCGTGACGAAGGCGTCGCCGCCGGTGGCCAGCACGTCGCCCGCCTGCACCGCCATGCCGGGCGTGACCGGCTGCTCGGCGCCGCCGGGGCGGCGGCGCCAGGCCTGGCCTTCCACCGCCGCGATCACCGCCGTGCCGTCGGGCACCAGGCGGCCGTCGGCAAAGTAGAGCAGCCGGCCCGGCTGCAGCAGCCGCGGCTCGCCGACCTGGTTGCGCTGTTGCACCTCGGGCCAGCGCTGCGGCGACTGCAGGTACTGGCCGGAAATGCCCCAGAGCGTTTCGCCGGGCTGGACCACGTGCGGCGTGAGGTTGGTGGGGGGCGTGGCGATGGGGGCGGGTGCGGCCTGCTGCGCCAGCGTGGCGGATGCGGCGAACCAGGCGCCGGCCAGCAGCAGCCCGGCGCGCAGCACCAGGCCTGGTGAACTTGGTGAACCTGGTGAACCTGGTGAAAGGCGCGCGGCGGAGTCCATCAGGCGGTCACCTCTTGCGCTTGCGGTTGCAGCGCCTCCAGCCGGTAGCCGCGGCCGTACACCGTGCGCAGGCTCAGGCCCCGCTCGGCGTCCAGGCCCAGCTTGCTGCGCAGGCGATAGATGTGGCTGTCGAGCGTGCGCGACGGCAGCTCCTCGGTGCTGTAGCCGGCGCTTTCCAGCAGGTGGGCGCGCGAGACGATGCCGCCCAAGTGCTGGAACAGCGTCAGCGCGAGCTTGAATTCGCGGTCGCTCAGCGCGTGGCGCTGCGGCGGCGCACTTTCGCCGTGTTCGCCGTGCTCACCGTGCACCAGCACGCTGTGCGTGCGCCGCTCGAACTCCCAGCGGCCGAAGCGCTGCGCGTCGGCCTGCAGCAGCGGCGCGCGGCGCGCGAGCAGGCGCTGCACGCGCGCGCCCAGTTCCAGCGGGCGGAACGGCTTCACGATGTAGTCGTCGGCACCGAAGCCCAGTGCCTGCACCACGTCCTGCTCCGCCGTGCGCGAACTCAGCATCAGCGCGGGCACCCGGTCGGCCTGCCAGGTGCGCAGCCACTTCAGCAGCTGCACGCCTTCCAGCCCGGGCACGTTCCAGTCGAGCACCAGCAGGTCGAAGCTCTCGCGGCGCAGCACGTTCTGCAGCATCGCGCCGTCCGAGAAGGCGATGCAGGCCACCGTGGTGTCGCCGACCGTGAGCAGCTGTTCCAGGGTGCGCACGAGGTGCGACAGCTGGCCGGGGTCGTCTTCGAGGATGGCGATGCGCATGCGTGCGTTCGTTGGCGGCGGGAGTCCAACGAATCTAAGCGCCAGCGCTTGGGGCGGCGTTCACGGTTGCTGACGTTGTAGTAAAGAAATTCACAAATAGACGGAAAAGGTTTCCTGAAACCTGACCAAACCTCGCAGCCGCCCCTCGCGCCGGGGACCCCCTCGACATCATCCGCCGCCTGTGCAGAGCCACAGCCGTGCGGAAACCGCCCCCGCCCGGCCCAAGAAAAGATGGTTCACGGGCGGTTGTGGTTCGAAGCCGAGGGATTGCCGAATGAACGAGACGTATCGCTCCGTATGGAGCGAGCAGGCGGGTACGTGGGTCGCCGTTTCCGAGGTTGCGGGGAGCCGCGGCAAGGGGGCCCGCGGGGTGCGCGCGCTGGTGGGGATGGGGGTTGGGGCGCTGCTGATCGCCGCGGGCGGCGCGCAGGCACAGGTCCAGATCAACGACGGCACCGGCGTGCCCGGCGCCAACCCGGCGCCGGGCGCGCTGGTGGACCTCAACAGCACGCAGCGCGGCCTGCTGATGCCGCGCGTGGCGCTGACCGACGCCGCCACCTGGACCCTGGCCGGCAACACGCCGGTCGAGGGCATGGTGGTATTCAACACGCTGGCTTCCAGCGGCGCGAACGGCCTGTCGGCGGGGCTCGTCACCTGGAAGGGCGGGCGCTGGGTGAGCGTGGACGACACGCCGTACTTCCACGTCAACAGCACCGCCGTGGGCAACTCCACGCAGGCCAACTCGGGCGCCACGGGCGCCAACGCCATGGCCGTCGGCCCGGGCGCCAACGCCTCCGGGGTCAGCGCGGTGGCGCTGGGCGACACGGCCAATGCCACCGCGGTGTTCGCCACCGCCGTCGGCGCCGTCGCCACCGCGGGCGGTGTCAGCAGCACGGCCATCGGCAACGTGGCGCAGGCCTTCGGCACCAACGCCACCGCCATCGGCGCCAACACCACCGCGGTGGCCACCAGCACGCTGGCCGCCGGCGACCGCGCGAGCGCCAGCGACATCAACGCCACGGCGCTCGGCGCGAACACGCAGGCGCTGAAGAAGAGCAGCCTGGCGGCGGGCGACAGCGCGAACGCGAACGGCATCAACGCCACGGCGCTGGGGGCCAACGCGCAGGCGCAGGCCGACAGCGCACTGGCGGTCGGCGACGGCGCCAAGGCCACGGGCGCCTCGGCGCTGGGCATCGGCACCGGCGCGGTCGCCAGCGGCGCGCAGTCGGTCAGCGTGGGCTCCGGTGCGAGCGCATCGGCCGGCAACAGCATCGCCATCGGCCTGCGCGCGCAGGTGCCGGCCATCGAGTCGATCGCGATCGGGCGCGACGCGCAGACCTACGGGCAGGGCAGCGTGTCGGTGGGCACCGGCGCGGGGCAGGGCACGACGGGAAGCGGCGGCAACTTCGCGAACGTCTACATCGGCTACATCGCCGGTGCCAACAGCGGCACCAACAGCGCCGCGGGGATCGTCGCCATCGGCTACGCGGCGGGCAACAACGTGGCGGGCCGCGACAGCGCCTTCATCGGCAGCAACGCGGGCAACGACTCCAGCGGCGACAGCAACTACGCCTTCGGCAGCAACGCGGGCCAGGGCGCCAGCGGCAACGGCAACCTGGCGCTCGGCACCAATGCCGGCCCGGGCGGCGGCGCGACCACCAACGACAGCATCAGCATCGGCACCTTCTCCACGCCCTATGCGGGCACCGACCGGGCGGTGGCCATCGGCTACGGCGCAGGCGCGCAGGCCACCGATTCGGTGGCGCTCGGCTCGCGCACGGTGGCCAGCAGCGTGGGCAGCGTGGCGCTGGGCCTGGGCTCGGTGGCGTCCACCGACGCGGGCGTGGCGGGCTTCGTGCCGCTGGGCGCGTCGGCGGCGCAGCAGGCGTCCATCCTGGCCACCATGGCCCTGACGCTCGGCGCGGTCTCGGTCGGCGACGTGGCCAACGGCCAGTACCGGCAGATCACCGGCGTGGCGGCGGGCACGGCGCCCACCGACGCGGTGAACGTCGCGCAGCTGCAGGCCGTGTCGAGCCAGGTCGTGATCGCCGGCAGCAAGTGGGTCACGGGCTCGCAGACCACCACCTACCTGGCACCGGTCGCCACCGGCACCGAGAGCACCGCGGTCGGTTCCGGCGCGGTGGTCAACGCCAACAACAGCGTGGCCGTGGGCACCGGCGCCACCGCCACCACCGGCAACAGCGTGGCGCTGGGCAACGGCGCAACCACCGCCGCCGCCACGCCGACGGCCGGAACCACCATCCAGGGCCAGGCCTACAGTTTCGCGGGCGCCAACCCCGTGGGCGTGGTGAGCGTGGGCAGCGCGGGTGCCGAGCGACAGGTCACCAACGTGGCGGCCGGCCAGCTCGGCGCCAACAGCACCGACGCGGTGAACGGCAGCCAGCTGTACGCGACCAACCAGGCCATCAACAACATCCAGACGGGCGGCGGCGGCATCAAGTACTTCCACGCCAATTCGCAGGCGGCCGACTCGCAGGCCGCCGGCGCGGAAAGCGTGGCCATCGGGCCGCAGGCCATCGCGCTGGGCGCGAGCGCCATTGCCACGGGCAGCGCCGCGCAGGCCGTCGGCGCGGGCAGCATCGCGCTGGGCGCCAACGCGGTCGCCACCGCCGCGGCAGGCAACGCCGTGGCGCTGGGCAACGGCGCCGTGGCCGACCGCGCGGGCATGAACGGGCAGAAGGAGCTGTTCTCCAGCGTCTCGGTGCTGTCCACGCAGGGCGGCGTGTCGGTGGGCTCCGCGGGCAACGAGCGGCAGATCACCCACGTGGCCGGCGGCACGCAGGCCACCGACGCGGTGAACGTGCGCCAGCTGCAGGCCGTGCAGCAAGGCGCGGTGCGCTACGACACCCACGTGGACGGCACGGTCGACTACACCAGCGTGACCATGGGCAACGGCGGCGCCAGCGGGCCGGTCGCGGTGCACAACGTGGCGAACGGCGTGGCGCCCACCGACGCCGTCAACGTGCAGCAGCTCAACCAGAGCAGCGCCGCCGGCACGGCCTACACCGACGCGCGCGTCAACGCGCTCGGCAGCGACCTGCGCACCGTGGCGCGCAACGCCTACGCCGGCGTGGCCGCCGCCATGGCGGTGCAGATGCCCGGCACCTACGTGCCCGGCAAGACGGTGATGCGCATCGGCTACGGCACCTTCAAGGGCGAAAGCGCGGTGGGCGTGAGCTTTCGCCGCACCTCCGAGAACAACGCATGGAGCCTCACCGGCGGCGTGGGCGTGAGCCGCGCGGGCGCGGCCGCCACGGTCGGCGCCGAGTGGGTCTTCAATTGAACAGGGCAGCGATGCGCAAGCAGATGACGAACGCGACGACGAGGCGGGCCGCAGCCATGGTGGCCATGGCTGCCTTCGTGGCGGCGATGCAGGGTTGCGCCACGCCCGGCGCGGCCATCGACCAGGGCGCCCAGGCGCGCGCCGTGGCGGCGCAGCCGGCGGCGCCCAAGCCCGCGGACTTTCCCGCGGCCGACAGTGCCCGGTGGAAGCAGGGCGCCTTTCCCGGCGCCGGCGTGTTCGACCGCATCCGCCCCGGCATGGGCAAGGACCAGATGCGCGGTCTGCTGGGCTGGCCGCATTTCAGCGAAAGCCTGTGGGGCGTGCGCGAGTGGAACTACCTCTTCCACTTCCGCACGGGGAACGGCATGGGCAGAGGCCCGGGCATGGGCAGAGGCCCGGGCATGGGCACAAGCAACAGCCCGGCGTACGTGACCTGCCAGTACATGGTGCGCTTCGACAGCGAAGGCCTGTCCACCGGCGGATGGTGGAAGGACCCCGATTGCGCGCTGCTGGCGCAACCGCCGGCCGCGGTGCCGATTCCCACTGCCGCTGCTGCCGTTGCGCCCGTGCCCACCGTGGCCGCCACAACGGATGGCACCCCGCGCAAGCGCACCCTCGCGACCGACGGCCTGTTCCGCTTCGACGGCGCATCGCTCACCGACCTGCTGCCCGCGGGCCGCGCGCGCCTCGAGCGGCTGGCCGACGAGTTGCGCCGCGACGCCGGCGCGCAGGATGCCATCGTCGTGACAGGCCACACCGACCGGCTCGGCAGCGATGCCTATGACGACGCGCTCTCGCTGGAGCGCGCCAACACCGTGCGCGACCTGCTGGTGCAGCAAGGCATCGAGCGCAAGCGGGTGCGCACGGTCGGCATGGGCAAGCGCGAGCCGCTGGTGGTCGACTGCCGCGGCACCCGCAGCACGCTCGCATCGCCCGCCCTGCTGCGCTGCCTGCAGCCCAACCGGCGCGTGGAGATCGCCGTCGCCGCGGGGGCGCGAGCGCAATGAATGCCATGAACGCAACGAACGCCATGAACGCGATGAACGGCTGGACTCAGTTGGTCTGCCGCGTCGCCCTGGTCGACTCGGACGCGCTGCAGCGCCTGTGCACCGGCAACTCGCTGTCGAACGTCGGCGCGGACCACGTCGCGTTCGAGGAAATGCGCGACGTGATCGAGGCGATCCAGGCGGGCCACCAGTTCGACGCCGTGGTGCTGGGGCTGCACGCCGGCGCGCTGAAGACGGTGTCGTCGCTGTTCGACGTGAACGACGCGGCCGGCCGGCGGCTGCCGGTGCTGTACGTGGTGCATCCGTCGGAAATGGAATGCCTGCACCGCCTGCCGGCGGCGATGCGCGCGCCGCCGGTGTACCAGCTGCTGACCTCGCCGGTGGAAGACCCGGCGCTGCTGTGGTGGCTGAACGACCTCGACCTGTGGGAGCGCCGCGTGACGGGCACCGGGCCGGCGAACCGGCGCTGAGGTCGCCGAGGTCGCCGAGGTGTCAGCCGGCGGCGGCCAGCGCGGCTTCCACGTCGCGCGTGAGCGAGGCGGGCGTGTCCAGCGGCGCGTAGCGCTTGAGCACCGTGCCGTCACGCCCGACCAGGAACTTGGTGAAGTTCCACTTGATGGCCGTGCTGCCCAGCAGGCCCGGCTTTTCCTTGGTGAGCCACTGGTACAGCGGCGCGGCGTTGCCGCCGTTGACGTCGATCTTCTCCATCATCGGAAAGCTCACGCCGTAGTTCTTGGTGCAGAAGGCGCCGATTTCCTCGTTGCTGCCCGGGTCCTGCGAGCCGAACTGGTTCGACGGAAAGCCCAGCACCGTGAGGCCCTGGCCGGCGTACTTCTCGTGCAGCGCCTCCAGCCCGGCGAACTGCGGCGTGAAGCCGCACTTGCTGGCCGTGTTCACGATCAGCAGCACCTGGCCCTTGAAGGCCGAGAGCTTCACCGGCTTGCCGTCGATCTGGTTGGCTTCGAAGTCGTAGACGGTGGTCATGGGGTGTCCTCAGTGAGCGGAAGTGGCGCTGGAGGCGCGATCATCGCCGCGCACGGTCGTTCGCGCAAACGCCGACCACACCGCGCCCAGCACGATCAGCGCGCCGCCCACGAGGATGCGCGGGTCCATGGTGGCCGCGCCCAGCGCCACCGACGAGATGCTGGCGAACAGCACCTCCGACAGCATGATCACCGAGGTGGCGGCGGCCGCCAGCCGCGCCGCGCCGTACTGCAGGCACACGTTGGCGATCACGAAGCCGGTGCCCAGCAGCGCGGCCCAGCCGAGCCAGCCCGGCGACGCGAGCATCGGTGAATCGATCGCGCCGATCGCGGTGCCGGTAAGCGCCGCGGTGCCCGCCAGGAAGGTGCAGCCGCAGAACATGGCCAGCGCGCGCGACTCGCCCGGCGCATGCCGCAGGTGGCGCAGCGCGATGTTGGTCACCGCGAAGCCGAAGCCCGCCGCCACGCCCAGCCAGTCGGGCAGGCTCGAGGGCACGGGCCAGTCGGTGCCCGGCGCCTTCAGCACCACCACCACGCCGGTGAGCGCCAGCGCCACGCGCGCCAGCGCGCCGCCCGACGGGCGCTCGCCCAGCAGCAGCCAGCCCAGCAGCACGCTCCACAGCGGCATCAGGTAGAACAGCAGCACCACGCGCACCACGTCGCCCTGCGTCACGGCCCAGTTGAAACCCACGTTGGTGAAGCCGGCCGCCAAGCCCAGCACCACCAGCATCGGGTACGCCGCGAAGCCCTTCCAGGCGTTGCGGCGCACCAGGCCCATCAGCACGGCAATGGCCAGGTAGATCAGGCAGGTGGTCCACAGCGGATGCAGGCCGTGGCTCGCGATCTGGCGGAACGGAAACCACGAGACGCCCCAGACGAAGGCGTTGAAGATCAGGGCGAGCGCGGGCATGGGGCGTTGGAAAAGGGTGGGGGCCGGACGCGTTGGAAGCGCCAGGCGTTTCACCAACGCGGGCGCGCGAGGTCAGTGATGCTTGTCGCTGCGGGCAATGGCCAGCAGGTGCTCGACCTCTTCAGGATACTTCTTCAGGTTGTTCTCGTGCCAGCGCTTGATGAGCCACATGCAGCCCGCCACCACCAGGCCGAAGGCGCTGATGGCACCGTAGGCCGACAGGCCCAGGCCGGTGCACACGCTGTAGAAGCCGCCCAGCAGGAGAATGCAGGCCTGCTCGTTGAAGTTCTGCACGGCGATGGAGCGGCCGGCGCCCATCAGGTTGTGGCCGCGGTGCTGCAGCAGCGCATTCATCGGCACCACCAGGAAGCCGCCCAGGCCGCCCAGGATGATCAGGAACGGCACCGCCAGCCAGACGTTGCCGATGAAGTTCATGCAGATCACCATCAGCCCCATCGCGATGCCCATGGGGATCACGCGGGTCGCCATGTCCAGGCGCATGCGCATCGACGCCACCACCGCGCCCACGGCCGTGCCGATGGTCACCACGCCGGTCAGCGCCGAGGCCTGGGTGGTGTTGTAGCCCAGCGCCAGCGAGGCCCAGGCCAGCACGATGTACTTGAGGTTGCCGCCCGCGCCCCAGAACAGCGTGGTGGTGGCCAGCGAGATCTGGCCGAGGCGGTCACGCCACAGGCGCGAGTTGCAGTGCCAGAAGTCGGGCAGCAGCGCGACCATGTTGCGCACCATGCCGTGCTCGGGGTTGGAGCGCAGCGGGCGCATTTCCACGCCGGTGTGCGGGATGCGGGTGTTGAACCAGGCCGCCAGCACGTAGACGAAGATCAGCACCGAGATCGCGGCTTCGGCCGGCGAGTCGATGCCCGTGTCGATGAACGGGAAGTCGAAGGCCAGCAGCTTGCTGGAAACGGCATGCCCCACCAGCGAGCCGCCGAGCACGATGCCCAGCAGGATCGAGGCGATGGTCAGCCCCTCGATCCAGCCGTTGGCCTTCACCAGCTGGGAAGCGGGGAGCAGTTCGGTCAGGATGCCGTACTTGGCCGGCGAGTACGCCGCGGCGCCCAGCCCCACGATGGAATAGGACAGCAGCGGGTGCGAGCCGAACAGCATCATCAGGCAGCCGACCACCTTGATGGCATTGCTGATGAACATCACCTTGCCTTTGGGCAAGGCGTCGGCGAAGGCGCCTACCAGCGGCGCCAGCACCACATAGAAGACCGCGAAGATCGGCACCAGTGCGGCGCGCTGCCATTCGGGCGCGCCGGAACTTCGCATGAGGTCGACGGCAACAACGAAAAGCGCTTGGTCGGCCAGTGACGAAAAGAACTGGGCCGACATGATCGTGTAGAAACCGCGCTTCATCGATGGGCTGGCTGGCCAGAGGGTCTGCTGGCGGTAGTGAAAAAGTGTCGCGTGGTGGGCGAATGGGCGGTTATAGCACGGGGGTGCGACGTCAAATTGGGCATCCCCACGGTGTTCGACCCCATTCCCGAAGATGCTAAAACGTGGTCTGCATTTTCCCCGAACCCTCGCTGAGCACCATGCCGCGCCCCATTCTCGCCACCGTCCACACCGACGCCCTCCGCCACAACCTCGACCGGGTGCGCCGCTCGGCCCTCGACGCCCGTGTCTGGGCGGTCGTGAAAGCCAATGCCTATGGCCATGGCATCGAGCGGGTCTATGAGGGCCTGCGCGGCGCCGACGGCTTCGCGCTGCTCGACCTGGCCGAGGCCGAGCGCGTGCGCGCCCTCGGCTGGCGCGGCCCGGTGCTGCTGCTGGAAGGCGTGTTCGATGCGCGCGACCTGGAGCTGTGCTCGCGGCTGGACCTGTGGCACACCGTGCACTGCGACGAGCAGATCGACATGCTCGCCGCCCACAAGACGCTCAAGCCGCAGCGCGTGTTCCTCAAGATGAACTCGGGCATGAACCGCCTGGGCTTCACGCCCGAGCGCTTCGGCTCCGCCTGGACCCGCCTGAACGCGCTGACGCAGGTCGACGAGATCTCGCTCATGACCCACTTCAGCGACGCCGACGGCACGCGCGGCATCGCCCACCAGGTCGAGGCCTTCGAGCGCGTCACGCGCGACCTGCCGGGCGAGCGCTCCATTGCCAACAGCGCCGCCACGCTGCGCCACGCCGACATCACGCGCGGCGACTGGGTGCGCCCCGGCATCGTGTTGTACGGCAGCGCGCCCGATTTCCCCGAGCACGACGCGGCGCACTGGCAGCTGCAGCCGACCCAGACACTCGCGACCCAGCTCATCTCGGTGCAGACGCTGAAGGCCGGCGACACCATCGGCTACGGCTCCAGCTTCACCGCCGACGGCCCGCTCACCATCGGCGTCGCCGCGGTCGGCTATGCCGACGGCTACCCGCGCCACTGCACCACCGGCACGCCGGTGCTGGTGAACGGCGCGCGCACCCGCATGGTCGGGCGCGTGAGCATGGACATGATCACCGTCGACCTCACCGGCGTGCCCGACGCGAAGTTCGGCAGCGAGGTCACGCTGTGGGGCAAGTCCGCGAAGACCGGCGCGGTGCTGCCCATCGACGAGGTGGCACGCGCGGCGGGCACCGTCGGCTACGAACTCATGTGCGCCGTGGCGCAGCGCGTGCCGTTCGCGCCTGCCGACGTTGAATGACGGTGAATGACGGGCGACTGACCGGCGAATGAAGGTCCTCTCCAACTGGCGCTCCGTGCGCCTTTGGGAAACGCAGGTCGAGCGCGACCTGCACCGCAACTACAGCCTGCGCACGCACGGCATCCTGATCGGCAGCTTCACGCTGCTGCTGATGTGGTGCGTGTCGGCGCTGCAGATGCACCTGCTGCACGTCGACTCGCTGGCGGTGCGCTACTTCCTCACGCTGGGCGTGGGCTACCTGGGCTACCTGCTGGTGCTGCGCTGGTGGGCCAAACGGCTGGTCGAGGGGCGCGAGCTGAACGCCGACCTCGACGCGCCCGACATGGACTTCGGCAGTGGGCGGAGCGGTGGCGGCTCGCACAGCCACGTGAACTCCGGTGAAAGCAGCGGCGGTGGTGGCAGTGGCGGCGGTGGTGGCGGGGAGGGCGGCAGCGGCCTGACCGACATCGCCAGCGGCGCGCTCGACGTGGCGGGCGCCGCCGACGAAGGCGCGGTCATCGTCGTGCCGGTGGTCGCCATCTTCCTGCTCTGCACGGCCGTGGTGCTGGGCGCGGGCTCGCTGGTGCTGCTGTACTTCAGTTGGGACGCGCTGCTGGCGGTGGCGATCGAGGTGGCGTTCTCGTACGTGTCGGCGCGCGCCGCGGTGCGCGTGGCGCGCGAAGGCTGGCTCATGGCGGCGGTGCGGCTCACCTGGAAGCCGCTGCTGGGCGCGGTGGTCTGCGCGGTGGCGCTGGGCGCGCTGCTCGACCACTTCATGCCGCAGGTCCACTCGCTGCCCGAGGCGGTGCGCGTGCTGCTGAAGACGCACTGAAGGGGCCACGCGCTGCATGTCGGGCGACGCGAAGAAATACCTGCAGGCGCTGGGCGCCGAACTCGCCGAGGCCCTCGGGCCCGGCTACCGCTTCTACAAGTCCGCGCTCGAACTGCGCGCGGCCACCGAAGCGGGCGAGAACCTCGTCACCCTGGGCGGCGCGATGCGCCACTCGCCCTTTGTCGACGTCGCCTTTCACTTCGGCTGCAGCTACGGCACCGCGAAGGCCGTGGCGAAGCAGCTCGGGCTGCAGGCCGGCCCGCACATCGTGCAGTACTCGCTGAACCGCGCGTCCATGAAGAACCTGCCGATGCCCGGGCCGGGCCGCGGCAACTGGAGCGTCCACATCGGCACGCCGCCCGACGCCACCCTGGTGTCCGAGATGGCCACCGCGGTCCGCGGCATGGCCGTGCCCTTCTTCGAGCGCTTCGCGGGCATGGCGGCCGCCAGGGACGCGGTGGCCGGCGACGACAGCTGGTGCCTGGGTGGCAAGATGCAGTGGCGCAACGTGCTGGCGCTCGACGCCGCACTGGGCGAGCTCGATCACTTCAGGGCGTGGGCCGCGCGGCTCGACAAGCGCAACGCGCAGGAAGCCAACGACCTGCTGCTGCGCGCCGAAGCCCTGCGCGGCTGAACGGCTTCAGCCGCCTGCCAGCGCCTCGCGCAGGTGGTCGACCAGTACCCGGCACTTGGGCGCGGTAAAGCGGTTCGGCGGGTACAGGATGTACGCATGCCCGTGGTAGTTGCCCTGGAACGCCCAGCCGGCCAGCACGCGCACCACCTCGCCCGCATCGAGCGCCTCGCGCGCCATGAACGCCGGCACGCAGGCCACGCCCAGGTCGGCCAGCGCGGCTTCGAGCCGCACCTCGCTGTGGTTGGAGATGTAGCGCCCGCGTACGATGACCTCGGCGTCCGGCTCCCCGTCCTTGCGAAACCGCCAGTGGTTGTCGCGCTCGTGCTCGCCGAGCGACAGGCAGCTGTGCGCCAGCAGGTCGTCCGGGTGCGCGATGGCCGCGTGCCGTGCCAGGTAGCGCGGCGTCGCGCACAGGATGTGTTCCACCGCCATCAGCGGGCGCGCCACCAGCCCTTCGGGCGGCTCGGTGGTCAGCCGCACCACCAGGTCGACGCCTTCGCGGATCGGGTCGACGTCGCGGTCGCTCACGATGAGCTGCACGTCCACCTCCGGGTAGCGCTGCAGGAACACCAAGATGTGCGGGTGCAGCACGCGCCGCGCGAAGGCTTTCGGCGCGCTGATGCGCACCAGCCCGCCGGGCCGGCTGGCGAACTGCGGGCCGACGTCCATCGCGCCCTGCGCCGCCAGCACCAGCTCGCGGCAGCGCGCAAAAGCCTCGGTGCCGGCCTCTGTCAGGCGCAGCTGGCGCGTGGTGCGCTGCAGCAGCTGCACGCCGATTTCCTTTTCGAGCCGCTTCACCTGCCGGCTCGCGGCCGACGGCGTCATGCCCAGCAGGTCGGCCGCGGCCGAGAAGCTGCCGAGTTCGGCGACCCGCACGAAGGTCACCATCTCCGGCAGCACTTTGAGAAATGAATTCGTTCCCACGGCGCAATAGTCCTGTTCCGGCCGACGGCTGTTCGGCCCGGGTGATGCCCCGAACAATCCGTCCTTCTTCATGGGTTCTTCGTTGTTGGGAAGCGGGCGACAGTATGGCGTCAAGAAAATGGGCCGGCATCGGCGGGGCCGAACTCATGCTGCTGCTGGTGGCGGCGGTGTGGGGCGGCAGCTATGCCGTGGCCAAGCAGGCGACGCAGCAGCTGCCGGTGCTGGAGTTCATCGCGCTGCGCTTCGGGCTGACCTTCGTGGTGCTGCTGCCGGCGCTCGGGCCGCTGTTCGGCGCGCGCAACGCCGGGCGGCGCCAGGGCCTGGCGGTGGGCGGCCTGCTGGGCGCCAACCTGCTGGCCATCTTCGTGTGCGAGACCTTCGGCGTGTCGCTCACCAGCGCCAGCAACGCCGCCTTCCTCATCAGCCTGTGCGTCGCGTTCACGCCCTTCGTCGAATGGTGGCTGCTGCGGCAGCGCCCGGCGCGGCGCATGTTCTGGGCGGCGGGCCTGTCGGCGCTGGGCGCGGCGATGCTTTCAGCCACCTCGCCAGCCGAGATGTCGGTGGGCTGGGGCGACGGGTTGATGGTGATCGCGGCGTTCCTGCGCGCCGTCATGGTCTGCCTCACGCGCCGGCTGGCCGGCCGGCACACGCTGCCGGCGCTGACGCTCACGGCCGTGCAGGCGGGCGTGATGGCGCTGGGCGCGGCGCTGGTCTCGCTGGTGGCTTCGCCCGCGCAGGGCGCATGGCACCTGCCGCCGGCCACCGCCTCGTTCTGGTGGGGCATGGCCTACCTGGTGCTGCTGTGCACCGTGTTCGCCTTCTTCGCGCAGAACCATGCCGCCTCGCGCACCAGCCCGAGCCGGGTGTCGCTGCTGATGGGCAGCGAGCCGGTGTTCGGTGCGCTGATCGCGGTGTACGGCTTCGGCGAGCGCGTCGGGCCGTGGGGCTGGGCGGGCGGCTTGCTGATCGTGGCGTCCGCGTGGTGGGTCACGCTGCCGACGCGCGAACGATCGACGAAGAATCCGGGCGCCCCGCGCATGGATCGCGAAGCCCGCGCTCCCTAGACTAGGGGCATGGACCAATCTACCGACGCAGAACTTCCCGCCGCCGCGAACCACGGCAACTGGCGCAGCCGGCCGCACAGCACCTGGGCCTTCCAGCATGTGCGCGAGATCGTGCCCGTGGCCGACATCGCCAACGACCCGGCCCGCGCCACGCCATTCCCCACCGAGCCCGCCGAACCCGCCGCGCTTGATCTGGCCGAGTTCCACCAGCTCACCCGCACCGACGGCTTCGTCGTCATGCACAAGGGCCGCGTCGTGCACGAGTTCTACGACAGCGGCATGACGGCGCACACGCCGCACATCCTCATGTCGGCGACCAAGTCCGTCGTGGGGCTGGTGGCCGGCACGCTGCACGGCGCGGGCCTGCTCGACGTGGCGGCGCCGGTGTCCGACATCGTGCCGGAGCTCGCGCGCACCGCCTTCGAAGGCGCCACCGTGCAGCAGCTGCTCGACATGCGCACCGGCGTGGTCATGGACGCGCAGGCGCTCGAGGCCTACCGCCTGTCCACCGGCTGGGACCCGGCGCCGCCCGGCGGCTCGCAGTCGGACCTGCGCACCTTCTTCGAGACCACCGCGGCCATGCACGCGCCGCACGGCGGGCCGTTCAAGTACACCTCGGCCAACACCGACCTGCTCGGCCTCGTCATGGAGCGCGCCGCGGGCCAGCCGTTCGCCACGCTGGCCAGCGAGCGCCTGTGGGTCCCGCTGGGCGCCGAAGACGCCGCCTGCATCACCGTCGACCCGAAGGGCGCCGCCCGCTGCACCGGCGGCCTGTGCGCCACGGTGCGCGACCTCGCGCGCGTGGGCTGGATGGTGGCGCAGGGCGGGCGCGGCGTCGACGGCCGCGCCGTGGTGCCCGCGGACTGGATCGACAACACGTGGCACGGCGGCGATGCCGAGGCCTGGCGCCAGGGCGAGTTCGCCGCCGGCTTCGCGGGCATGCGCATGCGCTACCGCAACGGCTGGTACGTGGTCGACGACGCGCCGGGCATGCTGTTCGCCATGGGCATCCACGGGCAGCACCTGTTCGTCGATCCGCGCAACGAACTGGTCATCGCCAAGCTGTCGTCGCAGAACCAGCCGATCGATGCGATCGCCACGGCACGCACGCTGCGGGCCGTGGCGGCGATCCGGCGCGCGCTGGCCTGACGCGCTTGCGGCGCGGGTGAGCAGGCGGCCCCGCCCGGTGCGGTGCGGTGCGGAGACAATCCGCGCCGGAGGAATTCCGTTCACATGATCTCGAAGAAAAAACAACGTGCCGCCATGCACGCCTGCGGCATCGCGCTGGCCGCGCTGAGCTTCGTGGCCCACGCCGAGCCGGATGCGGCGGCGCCGGCCACGCTCGCCACGGAGGCTCCCGCCGCGCAGGCGCCCGCCGAGCCCGTAGCTGCATCCGCACCCGCCTTGCCGCAGACCCGTGTGCTTTTCAAGCTCGGCGTCTACAAGCCGGGCATCGAGAAGCTTCGCGTGGTGCGCCGCGAGGACACCGTCGGCCACGCCGCGGGACAGGTTGCCTTGAACGTGGCGTTCGCCGTGCTGGCGGGTGGCATGGCCGCGCAGGGCTTCTCGAAGGACGACCTCGGCGGCACCACGCTCGCGGCGCTCGAGCAAGACCCGCTGGGCGTCAACCCGGCCATCAGCGACCTGACCGACGCGCTCGGCAAGGTCGCCACCGGCATCTACCGCAAGCGCGCCGAAGCCGCGCACGCCCTGGCTCTCACGGACGGCTCCACACCCGAGGAGATCGCGGAGGCGGCCAAGGTCCAGGCGCAGGCCGACACGCCGCTGCTGCCGGGGCCGTGGCACCTGGTCTACGAGAACCTGCTGGGGTCCGACGAGCTGTTCCGCCTGAAGTTCGGTGCCCAGCTCGGCCGCGCGGGCTTCATGCGCCCGCCGGCCGAATGCTTCTACCAGTCGGAGCCCGTCGCGTGGGCCCAGTGGCAGGCCGACAACTGGCAGCGCTTGCGCGAGGAGCGCGCCAAGGCCGTGGCCGCCTGCACCGCCGCGCTGGCCGCCACGCCTGAAAAGTTCTGGTGACTGCGCGCCGCCGCAGCCCTTTCAAGGGCTGCGGGCCTGTGCGAGCTGCCCCACGCCTGTCGAGCGCCAATCCGTCTGGAACTGCTTCAACCATGGACATCAGGGATCCCGCGAACCTGGCCCGCATCCTCGCGCGCCACGGCAGCGCCGCCGGCACGTCCCTCGACTGCTTCGGCACGCCCGAGGACCCGGAAGACTTCATGTACTTCACGGTGCTGGAGGACCGGCTGCACATCGACATCCAGCGCGTGCGGGTCGAGGTCGGCAGCTTCCACTTCCGCTTCACGCTGCAACGACAAAGTGCGCAGGTGGTGGTGACGCGCACGCCGAGCAACGTGGAAGGCACCCACAAGCGCATCCGCGCCGAACTCGGCGACGACCATGCGAAGGACCGCATCGGCGTGCCGTTCCATACCCTGTCGGACGACGAGGAGGAATGGGTGGCGACGGCGCTGCAGACCTTCGCGGCCGACTGGATGAGGCCTGCCGCACCCAGCGCCTGAGCGATCCGTCCGGGCTTCAGTACAGCCCGAGCTGGCGCGTGCGCAGCCGCGCCAGCCCCAGCAGCGCATCGGTGAACGGCGTGGCCACGCCCGTCAGTTCGCCGAGCTCGCGCACCACGGTCACCAGCGCGTCGAGCTCCACCGAGCGGCCGGCCTCCACGTCCTGCAGCATCGAGGTCTTGAACGCGCCCAGCTTCAGCGTGACCGCGTGGCGGTCTTCCGGGCTCTGCGTGATCTCGATGCCGATGCGCCGGCCGATTTCCTTGGCCTCCAGCATCACGGCCGAGATGAAACCGCGCACGTAGTCGTCGCCCATGATCAGGTCGGTGGTGGCGCCGGTGAGCGCGCTGATGGGGTTCACCGTCATGTTGCCCCACAGCTTGAACCACACGTCCTTCTGGATCTGCGGCGACAGCGTGGTGTCGATGCCGGTGCTCCTGAGCAGCTCGACCAGTTTCTGCACGCGCGGCGTGGCTTCGCCCGACGGCTCGCCCACGATCAGCCCGTTGCCGAAGTGGTGCCGCACCACGCCCGGCGCGTCGAGCGAGCAGCTGCAATGCACCACGCAGCCGATCACGTTGCGCGACGGAATGGCGCGCGCAATGGCGCCTTCGGGGTCGACGGCCGCGAGCCGGTGGCCCGTGATCTCGCCGCCGAAGCCGCCTTCGAGGAACCACCACGGCACGCCGTTCATGGCCACCAGCACGAGGGTGTCGGCGCCGATCAGCGGGCCGATGCGCTCGGCCACGCCGGCCAGCGCGGGCGCCTTCACGGCGATGATCACCAGGTCCTGCACGCCGAGCTCAGTGGGGTCGGCCACCGCGTTGACGGGCACGCGCGTGCGAACGTCGCCACGCATCAGGCTGAGGCCGTCGCGCTGCAGTGCGTCGAGCGTGGCGCCGCGCGCCACCACGTTGAGGCGTTCGCCGGCTTGCGCCAGGCTGACGCCGATCCAGCCGCCGATGGCGCCGGCGCCGTAGATGCAAATCTTCATGGGGTCTGTCGCTTCAGGTTCAGTTGCGGTACGAAGGGTCGATGCGGTCCACTTGCCGCACCAGCGCATTGAACACATCCTGCCCGGCGCCGTGCTCGGGGCTGAACTGCAGCGCGTCGCGCGTGCAGCGCCGGGCGATTTCCTCGCTCACCGGAATGGCCTGGCCCATCGAAAAGGTGGCCATCTGGATCTCGCAGGCGCGCTGCAGCGTCCACAGGATGGCGAAGGTCTGCGGCAGCGTCTGGCCCCAGGCCAGCAGGCCGTGGTTGCGCAGGATCACCGCGTTGCGCTCGCCGATGCTCTTGAGCAGGCGCGGGCCTTCGTCGGCGTGGATGGTGATGCCCTCGAAGTCGTGGTACGCCACCATGCCGTGCAGCTGCGCGGTGTAGAAGTTGGTCTGCTGCAGGCCGCCCTGCAGGCAGGCCACGGCCACGCCGGCGGTGGTGTGCGTGTGCATCACGCAGTGCGCGCCCGGCAGGCCGTCGTGGATGGCCGCATGCACCACGAAGCCGGCCGGGTTCACCTTGTGCGTCGAGCCGTCGAGCACCTTGCCTTGCAGGTCGATCTTCACCAGGTTGCTGGCCGTGACCTCGCTGTAGTGAAGCCCGAAGGGGTTGATGAGGAACTGCTTCTCGCCACCGGTCACGCTGTCGGACAGCCGCACCGTGATGTGGTTGTAGATCATCTCGACCCAGCCCAGCATCGCGAACACGCGGTAGCAGGCCGCGAGCTCCTCGCGCGCGGCGCGCTCGTCGGGATGGATCGAGGGATGGACCAGCGCCGACGTGGACGACGGCGCGGGGGTGGCGAGTGTGTTCATTGCAGTTCCTTCATGGGTTTAGCCTTCCGCGGTGAAGCCGACCTCTTTCACGATCGGCGCCCACTTGGCGGTGTCTTTCTTCAGCAGCTCCGTCAGCTCGGCCGGCGTGGAAGACATCGCTTCCAGGCCGAAGGTGCCGAGGCCGTCGATCACGTCCTTTTGCGCCAGGGCGTTCTTCATGGCCGTGTTCAGCCTGGTCACCAGCTCCGGCGAGGCCTTGGCCGGCAGGAAGAAGGCGAACCACTCGCTGTGCGCCATGTCCTTCAGGCCCTGTTCGCCGAAGGTGGGCACGTCGGGCGCGAAGCGGCTGCGCTTGGCACCCGACACGCCCAGGATGCGAACCTTGCCCGACTGCAGGTGCTGCGTGATGTCGCCGATGGGCCCCGACACCGCCGAGATGTTGCTGCCCAGCAGGTCGAGCATGGCCGGCTGCGTGCCGCGGTAGGCCGCGTGCTTGAGCTCGACGCCGCCCTTCTTGCCCAGCAGCGCGCCGATGAAGTGCGGCGTGGAGCCCGCGGCCGGCGAGCCGAAGTTGGCGCCCTCGGGGTTGGCCTTGGCCCAGGCCAGGAACTCGGGCACCGTCTTCACGCTGGCCGGCACGGCCGGGCCCACGGCAAAGCCGAAGTCGAAGATGCAGGCCAGGCTCACGGGCGTGATGTCGACCATCGGGTCGTACGGCAGTTTCTTGTAGATGTGCGGGTAGATCGTGAGGATCGAGGTCGGCGTCTGCAGGATGGTGCTGCCGTCGGCCGGGCGGGCCTTCACGTAGCTCACGGCGATCTGGCCGCCCGCGCCGGTGCGGTTCTCGACCACGGCCGTCTTCGCGTACTCGGGGCTGAGCTTCAGCGCCAGGCGCCGGCAGGTCGTGTCCGACGTGCCGCCGGCCGCGAAGCCGGTGACGATGGTGGCGGTCTCGATGTTCATCGCTTGCGCGAAGACGTTCTGGCCCAGGCCGGCCATCAAGGCCGAGGCACTGGTGGTCTGCAGGATCTGGCGGCGCGTGAAGCTCATGGTGTCTCTCTCCGGACGGTTGTTGTGGAGGGTCAAGACTCGTCGCGCAGCCAGGTGACCGCGCCCGAGTGGGTCACGGCGCCCTGGTGGGCAGGGCGCACGGTGAGCGCGTATTTTTCCAACAAACCGCCTTTTGGCGCCCCCGCGTTTACCTCACGTCCGGCAAGGCGCGACGCGATTTCTTCCGCCGTCAGCTCCACCGAAATGCTGCGCGCTTCGGCCCGCGCGTCGATGGCGATCACGTCGCCGTCGCGCAGCGCCGCAATGGGGCCGCCGTCCGCGGCTTCAGGCCCCGCATAACCGATGCACAGGCCGCGCGTGGCGCCCGAGAAGCGCCCGTCGGTCAGCAACGCCACCTTGTCGCCCATGCCCTGGCCGTAGAGCAGCGCGGTGATGCCCAGCATCTCGCGCATGCCGGGGCTGCCCTTGGGGCCTTCGTTGCGGATCACGATCACGTCGCCCGGCTCATAGCGGCGGTTCTGCACTGCCGCTTGCGCCTCTTCCTCGGAGTTGAAGACGCGCGCCGGCCCGCGGAACACCAGCCCCTTGAGGCCCGCGGTCTTGAGCAGCGCGCCGTCGGGGCACAGGTTGCCCTTGAGCACCGCCAGCCCGCCGTCGCGCGTGATCGGGTTGCCGGCCTCGCGCACCACGCGGCCGTCGGGTGCCAGCGCGCCGGCCAGTTCCTCGGCCATGGTGCGGCCGGTGAAGGTGAGCGCGTCGCCGTGCAGGAAGCCCTGCTCCAGCAGTGTGCGCAGGATGACGCCCGCGCCGCCGATGTAGAACACGTCGCGCGCCAGGTACTGACCGCCCGGGCGCAGGTCGGCGATGAGCGGCGTGCGCGCGAACACTTCGGCCACGTCGTCGAGGTGGAACTTGATGCCCGCCTCGTGCGCGATGGCCGGCAGGTGCAGCGCGGCGTTGGTCGAGCCGCCCGTGGCCGACACCACGGCGCAGGCGTTTTCGAGTGCCTTGCGCGTGACGATGTCGCGCGGCAGCGGGCTGTCGCCCATCACCGCCTTCATGAGCGTCTTGGCGGCGCGGCGCATCAGCGGTGCGCGCTCGCTGAACACGGCGGGCACCATGCTGGAGCCGATGGGCGCCAGGCCCAGCGCCTCCGACACCATGCCCATGGTGTTGGCCGTGAACTGCCCCGCGCAGGCGCCGGCCGTGGGCAGGCAGGCGCGGCTCATGGCGTCGAGCTCGTCGGGCGTGGCCGTGCCGGCCAGCACCTTGCCGATGGTCTCGTAGGTGTCGACCACGTTGAGGTCGCGCCCGTCGGGGCCGGGCATCTGCCCCGGCAGCGCCGAGCCGCCGTGCACGAACACGCTGGGCACGTTGCAGCGCACCATGCCCATCATCAGCCCCGGCAGGTTCTTGTCGCAGGCGCCGATGGCGAAGATGCCGTCCCATTGGTGGCCGCGCGTGGAGGCCTCCACGCTGTCGGCGATGAGTTCGCGCGAGATCAGCGAGAAGCGCATGCCCGAGTGCGCCATCGTCAGGCCGTCGCTGATCGACACCACCGGGCATTCGTGCGGCGTGCCGCCGCCGGCGTAGATGCCGGTCTTGGCGTGCTGCGCCTGCTCGCGCAGGTTGAGGTTGCACGGGCTCATCTCGCCGCCGGTGTGGAACACGCCGATGTGCGGGCGCGCGATGTCCTCGTCGTCCTGGCCCAGCGCGTGCAGGAAGCTGCGCGTGGTCGCGCGGATCGTGCCCTCGCGGATGGTGGCGGAGCGAAAGCGCTTGTTCGGGTCGGTGGGCGTGGTCATCGGGCTGGCGTGGGCTGGCAGATTTTGAAAAGGAGGCTCAGAACATCGTGTTGTTGTTCGCGGCCGCTTCCGGCACAGGTTGCACCACGTCCCAGTGCTCGACGATCTTCCCGTTCTCCAGCTTGAAGATGTCGACGATGGCGCTGCCGCGCGTGCCCGGTTCGCGCACCGCGTTCACATGCAGGATCACGTAGTCGCCGTCGACGAAGCTGCGCTTGATCTCGCTGCGCGAGTTCGGAAACTTCTCGCGCAGGAACGCGATGAACTTGCGAAAGCCCTCGGGGCCGTCGGCCGCCGTGGGGTTGTGCTGCACGTAGCGGTTGCCCACGTACTGCAGCGCCGCGTCGGCGTCCTTCTGGTTCAGGCCCTTCTCGTAGAAGGCGAGCACGGCCTGGCGGTTGGCTTCCTGCTGGGCCGTGGTGGCCGTGGTGGCCGTGGTACCCGGCTTGCCGCCGCCCATGGGCGCGCAGGCGGCGAGGAACAAGGTGGCTGCCGCGGCCAGGGCCGCCAGGGGGGTGCGTTGCATCGAGAGGCTCCAGTGCATGAGGTCAGTCTGTCTTGAGATTCACTGCCAGGGCGCGTTCTTCCCTTGGCAGTACCAGGAGATGCTTTTCATCGCCGGTTCTTTTCCACGCGGACGCCGCTTGCATCACGCGCAGAACGATCTTTTCGAATTCGGCGCTCACTGCCGGTTCGGCAAGTGCATCGAATATCCGCTCGCCCGAGCCATGGTGCTCATCGACTTCCCGTTTGCCTTCGGCACGGTCGAGCCCTTCGCGCAGTTCGGCTTCGGCATACCAGATGCGCAGACTCTCCACCAACAGTCCGACGGGCTCGCCTCGCTGCTGCTTCACTTCCATGCAAAGCCGCATCAGCGGCTCGGTCAACTCGTAGAAGCTCTCGCGTCCTGCTTCGATCGAGTGCACATAGCGCTTTTCTCGCAGCTGCCTGAGCTGTCCCGAGCAGGTCTGGGGCGTGATGAAGCAGGCCTTTGCAATCTGCTTGACCGGCGCCGCGCCGCGATAGCTCACGAGGTATTCCACGATCTTCCGCTGCTGCCCCGAAAGCTCCTTCATGCGCGCCTGGTAGTAGGGCGTGAGCTCGTCCAGCGTGTGCATCACTGCCTGCACCAGTTCGTCGAGCGCCTCGCGGCTCAGGAATTGCGCAAGGATCACGTAGATGCGCGGATTGCCCTCCGCGAGGTGGTGCACCGCGCGAATGCGAGCACGAGCCTCTCGTGTTTCCATGAACTCGGTCAACGCGTTGTCGCCGCGCTCCACCGCGATCTTCTTCAGCAGATCGACGACGTCTTCGAGGCTGAATTCCTTCAATGCCTGGATATCGAAGAAGCCGTAGAACGGCGATTTCTGAAGGCTCACGCCAGCGAACAGGGCGGGTGTCGTGGCGACCAGAACGAGTTGCGGGTGGTTCTGGATGAACGCCCGAAACTGGCGCTGGCCGGCATCGCCAAGCTGATCGAAGAGGTCGTCCAGGTTTTCCATCAGCACGACAAGCGTCTTGTTGCCGAGCACCTCCAACAGAAGCGACGTGCCTTGCGACTCCGCCTGCTTGAGCGTCAGCTCATACAACGGCGCCGTTCGCGCCGCGATGCCCAGTGCTGGAACCTGTTGGTCCAGCGTACGCAAGATGCGTAGCACCAGTTCGAAGAAACTGGTCACGCCCCATTCTTCTTCGCGCATCCATGCGATCAAGCCTCGTTCTTGAATGTCCTTCGACGTCGAAAGCCGGTGATGCAGCAGCGAGATCAGGTGGGTCTTGCCGATGCCGCGCGGGCCGACGAAGAGGTAGTGGTGCTTGGCGCGTGTCGTCACGCTGTGCACGACATCGTCGCAGCACGCGTCGATCAATGGCTGGCGTTGAACCAGCATGTGCTGCAGCGTGTCGGGCTGCATCATGCTCGGCGTGAAATGCGAGAGATAGAGCGCCTTCTGCGTCATTGGCGTGGGCACGACGGAAGGCGCATTCTTCTTCGTCATGCGACACCGCCTTCCGTCACGGACACGCCGCGGTGCCAGCGCCACCAACGCGCCACGATGCTGAACTTGTACCGAAGCTCCCCACTGTCCGGGTGGCGCACGAAGTAATAGTCGCGCTCGAGCAGGTGCGTAAGCTCGAGCCAGCTTTCACGGTCCAGCGCCGGAACAACGCTCTTGGCACGGTTGATGGCGGACTGCATGGACATCGAACCTGCCGTCGACGCCACCGCGTCCAGCAACGCGTGGCATGCCGTGCGATCGTGGGTGTAGTACTCGCGCGTTCGTTCCTCGTAGTGCTTCAGATGCCAGGGGTCGAGCGCGGACCGGATGGCATCGGCCACTTCCTTGCGCACGTCATCGGCCGTCACGCGGTAGGCCGACCCCGCGTGCCTGGCCTTGAGCTTGCTGAGCACATGGTGGATGTAGAACGGGATGTCGTCGACCTCTGCAGCCACCACGCCGGCCACGGCGTCTTCGGCCATGGCAATGCGGTTGTCCTGGAACAGCTGCAGCGCGAGGGACACCGCATCGGCATGCGCCAGGGGCGGCACCTCCATCGTGGCCATGTCGTTGACCGGCGCGTTGACATAGCCTTGCTGCTTCAAGTGCCGCACGACGTGGTGCAAGCCGATCGAGCCGGTGAACACCATCCGGACCTTGGCGTTTTCCTGGCGGATGCTGCGCAGCACGTCCAGCAGTTCCATCGCGTCCTGCGGTGCGGTCTTCGCGAGGTTCTGCAGCATCATGGGCAGTTCGTCCCACAGGAAAACCACGCACTGCGTCTGCGCCGATTCGCCCAGGTGGGCCAGGGTATCGACCAGACCCTGCTTCCACGTCTTGGCCGCAAAGTTCGGGAGCGTGACCGGACCGATCTTCAGCCCCGCGGCTTCCGAACCGATGCCCGCAAGCCATTCCCTGAACTTCTTGACCTTGCTGAGCAGCGGGTGCAGGTCGGCCATCACGTACTGGACGAACTCGTTGGCGCTGCGTACGCCTTCCAGGTCGCGCTTGACCATCACCCAGCCGTCGCGTTGCTGCGCTTCGAGCTTGCTGAGCACGTGGGTCTTGCCCATGCGCCGTTCGGCGACGAGCTGCAGGCTTTGGGTTTCGAGGATGTCCATGACCTCGGCCACCAAGGTGTCCCGGCCCACGATGTCTTCGAGCGCCAGCGCGCCGCCTGGGTTGATTTTCATTGAAGTACGATGAATTTAACGTACGTCAAATCTAGCATGCATTGCCGTGAGCGCGCTGTTCGAGCGCCGCTCAGTAGCCCGGCGAGCCAGGGTTGGCCGTGCGGTTCTTGTACTTCGCCAGCAATTCCTTGGCCGCCGCCGCCAGCACGATGGTGTCCACCCCCACTGCCACGAACAGCGCACCGGCCGCGAGCCACTTGCGCGCCTGCTCCTCGGTGGTCGACAGGATGCCCGGCGCCTTGCCGGCCTTGAGGATGCGCGCGATGGCGTCGGCGATCACGGCCTGCACCTCGGGATGGTTGGGCTGGCCCACGAAGCCCATCGAGGCCGACAGGTCGGCCGGGCCGATGAACACGCCGTCCACGCCCGGCGTGGCCGCGATCGCGTCGATGTTCTTCATCGCCTCCACCGTCTCGGCCTGCACCAGCAGGCAGGTCTGCGCGTTGGCTTCGTGCAGGTAGTTGGGGTAGGCCTGCCAGCGCGAGGCGCGCGCCAGCGCGCTGCCCATGCCGCGGATGCCTTCGGGCGGGTAGCGCATGCCCTGCACCAGGCGCGCGGCCTGCTCGGCGGTGTCGACCATGGGCACCAGCAGCGTCTGCGCGCCGATGTCCAGGTACTGCTTGATGAGCGTGGTGTCGCCCACCGGAATGCGCACGATGGGGTGCGAGCGCTCGGCTTCGGGCTGGGCCGACCACATGCTGGAGATGCCCTGCAGCTGCGCGAGCACCGAGCGCACGTCGTTGGGCGCGTGCTCGCCGTCGACCAGCAGCCAGTCGTAGCCGGTGCCGGCCAGGATCTCGGCCGCATAGCCGTCGGCCAGGCCGACCCACAGGCCGATCTGGGGCTTGCCGGCCTGCAGGGCCTGCTTGAAGGTGTTGAGGGGCGTTTGCATTGTTCAGTCCAGTAGATGGAAGGGTGCTGTCTTCATTCGTGGAACACCGCGGAACCGGCTTTGCCGGGCCGCTGGTGTTGCCCCCGGTAGGGGGTTGGCGAAGCGACACGAAGTGCGCGAAGCCTGGGGGCGAGCTTCATGCAAAGCGGAAGGCGATCGACCCGAGCGGGCCGTAGTCGGCATGGAATGTGTCGCCGGGCAGGGCGGTGGTGGGGCGCGTGAACGAGCCGCCCAGCACCACCTCGCCGGCCTCCAGGCATTCGTCCCACGGCGCGAGCTTGTTGGCCAGCCACGCCACGCCGGTGGCCGGGTGGTTGAGCACGGCCGCGGCCACGCCCGACTCCTCGATCACGCCGTTCTTGTAGAGCAGCGCGCTCACCCAGCGCAGGTCGACCGCGTCGGGCTTCACCGGGCGCCCGCCCATCACGATGCCGGCGTTGGCCGCGTTGTCGGCAATGGTGTCGAACACGCGGCGCATGGCCTTGGTGTTCCGGTCGAACTGCTCGATGCGCGCATCGATGATCTCGATGGCGGGCACCACGTAGTCGGTGGCGGCCAGCACGTCGAAGATGGTCACGTTCGGCCCCTGCAGCTTCTTGCCGAGGACGAAGGCCAGCTCCACCTCGACGCGCGGCGCGATGAAGCGCTTGAACGGGATGTCGCCGCCCTGCTCGAAGAACATGTCGTCCAGCAGCGTGCCGTAGTCGGGCTCGTCGATCTGGCTGGACTGCTGCATGGCGCGCGAGGTCAGGCCGATCTTGTGGCCCTTCACCGTGCGGCCCTCGGCGATCTTGGTCTTCACCCATTCGCGCGAGATGGCGTAGCCGTCCTCGATGGTCATCTCTGGGAAGCGCTTGGAGAAATGCTCGACCTGCACGCGCGACTTCTCGCTTTCGTGCAGCTCGGCGGCCAGTTGGGCGATGGTGGCTTGGGAGAGCATGGGTTCGGTTCGTTCAGTTCTTGTTGAACAGGGGGTGCAGGTTGCTGTGCTTGCCGTCGTACACCTGCCCGGGGCTTTCGTCGATCTGCAGCGTGATGCCGATGGGGCGCCGGTCGAAGATGGGCGCGAAATGCGCGCGCACGTCGGCCAGCAGTTCGTCGCCGGCTTTCTTCTTCACCGCCTCGGAGCGCCCCGCGGCCATGCGGATGTTGAGGTACACGAAGGCGTAGTCGGCCTTGCCGTCGGCCACCGCGTGGTGCGCGGCGGGGTAGGCCAGCACGCGCGTGCCGCCGATGGGGAACACCGGCTTGCCGGCCTCGTCGTGCTGCTGCAGCATGGTGTCGGCCAGCGTGCGGCACAGCGCCGACATGTCGGTCTCGGCCTCGATGTTGGGCGTGTACAGAATCACCAGGTGGGGCATCGTCGTTCTCCGTTCATTCCACCGACATGGTCGCGGCCGTGCATGTCACCGCGAAGATCGGAATGGCCTTCATGTGAAAGATCTCGCCCTTGCCGCGCGCGGCCGCGGCCACGCTGAGGAAGGTGCGGATCTCGAAGCCGCCCTGGCCCGCTTCGCGGTAGGTGGCCTCGTCGCCGTAGTCGTCCTGCGAGAGCATGCCTTCGCGGTCGTTGGCGCACCAGCGGCGCATGAACTCGGCGTCCCACTCGGCGTTGACCTTGCCCGAGTCGGGCGTGGCCGGCCAGTGCGAGATGCCGCCGGTGCCCACCAGCGCAATGCGCTCGGGCGCCTTGTCGCAGGCGCGGCGCAAGGCTTCGCCGAAGGCCCATGCGCGGTGCAGCGGCGTGAGCGGCGGGCCCTGGCAGTTGATGTTCACGGGGATCACCTTGGTGTCGAAGTTCGGCGTGAGGAAGTTCAGCGGCACCATGATGCCGTGGTCGAACTTCCATTCTTCCGCGTAGGCCACGTCCACCGTCTGCATCACCTCGCGAATGAGGCGCTGCGAGAGCGCCGCGTCGCCGGGGATGGTGTGCTTCCCGATGCCCAGCCACTTCGGGTCTTCGATGGGGCCTTCGTAGCTGTCGGCCATGCCGATGGCATAGGCCGGCATGTTGTTCATGAAGAAGTTCGCGAAGTGCTCCGCCGCGATCACGATCACCGCGTCGGGCTTGGTCGCGCGCATGGCCTCGCCGAAACGGTGGAACTGCGCGTGGAACTCGTCCTTCACCGCCGGGTCGGCCAGGTGCGCGCGGCCGGTGATGCCGGGGGCGTGGCTGCACACGCCTGCGAATACGAGGCTCATACGCCTGCCACTTTCTCGTTGGTGCCGGTTGTCATTGCATAGATGCCCGCGCGCACCGGGCCGTACTTGCGCACGCCCTCGCGCATGGCTTCGAGGTAGTCGGCCCATGCGATGCCCAGCAGCGGCGCGAAGTGCATCAGCAACTGGCCGTTGCAACCGAGCACATAGAGCTTGCCGATGTCGCCGCTGTCGATGGCCTCGCGCTCTTCGTCGCTGAGGTCGTAGCCGCCGAGCAATGTGGCGCGCGCGTCGCCGCCTTCGGCGTAGCGCCGCTGCACGTCCTGCTCGCGGTTCAGCGCGAACAGGAACTTCTGCATCGCATAGAGGCTCATCGTTCAGCCCTCGACCTGGATGTTGGCCTTGCGGATCACGTCGCCGTACTTCGCGATCTCGCTCTGGATGAACGCCGCGAAGCGCTCCGGCGTGCCCGACAGCGACGCGATGCCGCCCTTGTGGAAGGCCTGCGTCACCACCGGCCCGGCCAGCACGCGGTTCACCTCGGCGTTCATGCGCTGCACCACGGCGTCGGGCGTGCCGGCGGGGGCCAGCAGGCCGTTCCACGAATTGGACTCGATGGGCACACCCTGTTCCGCCAGTGTGGGTATGGCTGGCGCGTATTGGGAGCGCTGCGCGGTCGCCATGCCCAATGCGATGAGCTTGCCGTTCTGCACATGGCTGCGGAACTCGGGCCAGTTGCCGAACATCATCGTCACCTGCCCGCCGAGCAGGTCGGTGAGCGCCGGGCCCTGCCCCTTGTAGGGCACGTGCACGATGTCCAGGCCCATCTGCAGCTTGAGCATCTCGCCCGACAGGTGGGCCGAGGTGCCGTTGCCGAAGGAGGCGAAGCTCAGCGTGCCGGGCTTGGCCTTGGCCTGGTTGCGCAGGTCGGCGAGCGTCTTCAGGCCGCTGTTCGGGTGCGTGGCCAGCACGTGCTCCGACATGCCCATGAGCGCGACCGGGCGCAGGTCTTTCTGCGTGTCGTAGGGCAGCTTGCGGATCAGCGTCTGGTTGGCCGTGAAGCTGTTGGCCACGCAGACGAAGGTGTAGCCGTCAGCGGCGGCCTTGGCGGCGGCGTCGACACCGATCACCGTGCCCGCGCCGGGCTTGTTGTCGACGATGACCGGTTGGCCCAGCGCCTTCGACAGCTCCACGCCCACCAGGCGTGCGACGAAGTCGGTGGTGCCGCCGGGGGTGAAGGGCACGATCACGCGGATCGGCTTGCTGGGCCATGCGGCCTGCGCGCGTGCCAGCGAAGGCAGCGCGGCGAAAGCGGCCGCGCCCTGCAGCAGCGTGCGACGCCGCGTGTTCACGCCACGCCCCAGCGAGAGTCTTGGGGTTTGGCTCACGCCACACCCCAGCGAGAGTCTTGGGGCCTGGCTCACGCCACGCCCCAGTGCGGAATGTGGTGCGAGCCCAGCGACACCGCCACGTTCTTCGGCTCGCAGAACACCTCGTAGCTCCAGGTGCCGCCTTCGCGGCCCGTGCCCGAGGCCTTGGTGCCGCCGAAGGGCTGGCGCAGGTCACGCACGTTCTGGCTGTTGACGAAGCACATGCCGGCCTCCACGGCGGCGGCCACGCGGTGCGCCTTGCCGATGTTCTCGGTCCACACGTAGCTGCTCAGGCCGTAGGCGATGTCGTTGGCCAGGCGGATGGCATCGGCCTCGTCCTTGAACGGGATCAGGCAGGCGACCGGGCCGAAGATTTCTTCCTGCGCGATCTTCATGCGGTTGTCGACGTCGGCGAACACCGTGGGCATCACGTAGTTGCCGCGCTGAACGCGGTCGGGCAGGTTCGACGGTGCATCCAGGCCACCGCACAGCAGGGTCGCGCCTTCCTTCGGGCCCAGCTCGATGTAGCTGCGCACCTTGGCCAGGTGGGCCTGCGAGATCATCGGACCGACGATGGTCTTCTCGTCCAGCGGGTCGCCCACGGTGATGCGCTTGGCGCGCTCCGCGAACCTGGCGGCGAAGTCCGCGTAGATCGACTGCTGCACCAGGATGCGCGAGCCGGCCGTGCAGCGCTCGCCGTTGTTGCTGAAGATCATGAACACGGCCGCGTCGAGCGCACGGTCGAGGTCGGCGTCCTCGAAGATCACGAACGGGCTCTTGCCGCCCAGTTCCATGCTGAACTTCTTCAGCCCGGCGCTCTTCACGATGCGGTTGCCGGTGGCGGTGGAGCCGGTGAACGAGATGGCGCGCACGTCGGGGTGCGCCACCAGCGGCTCGCCGGCTTCCTTGCCGTAGCCGTGCACCAGGTTCAGCACGCCGGGCGGAATGCCGGCTTCCAGCGCCAGCTCGCCCAGGCGCGCGGCGGTGAGCGGCGACAGCTCGCTCATCTTCAGCACGGCCGTGTTGCCGAAGGCCAGGCACGGCGCGACCTTCCAGGTGGCCGTCATGAAGGGCACGTTCCACGGGCTGATGAGCGCGCACACCCCCACCGGGTGGAACAGCGTGTAGTTCAGGTGCGTGGGCGTGGGGTAGGTGTGGCCGTCCACCCGCGTGCACATCTCGGCGAAGTAGTAGAAGTTGTCGGCCGCGCGCGGAATCAGCTGCTTGCCGGTCTGGGCGATGACCTGGCCGCAGTCGTTGGTTTCGGTCTGCGCGATCTCGGGCACGTTCTTCGCAATCAGGTCGCCCAGCTTGCGGATCAGCTTGGCGCGCTCGGGCGCGGGCATGCCGGCCCACTTGGGAAAGGCTTCCTTGGCGGCGGCCACGGCCGCGTTCACCTCGGCCTCGCCGCCCGAGGCGACTTCGGCCAGCACTTCCTGCGTGGCCGGGTTGACCGTTTCGAAGTAGTCCTTGCCGGTGACGGACTTGCCGCCGATGAGATGGTTGATCTGTTGCATGAAGAAGTGTCCGGTCGGGGTCAGTCGAGTTTGATGTCGCGCGCCTTGATCAAGGCGTGCCATTTCTTGCGTTCCGCGTCGGTGTAGCGCGTCATTTCGGTGGCGTCGGCGGGGCGGGCTTCCCAGCCGGCGTCGTAGAGCTTCTGGCGCACGCCCGGTTCGGCCATGGCCTTCTGCAGCTCGGTGCCCAGCCGGGCCTGCACCTCCTTCGGCGTGGCCGCGGGCGTGACCAGGCCCTGCCAGGTGTAGGCCTCGACGCTGGCGAAGCCGAGCTCCTTGGCGGTGGGGATGTTGGGCAGCTGCGGCACGCGCTCGGCCGACATGGCCAGCAACGGAATCACCTTGCCGGCCTTGACCGCGCTCACGCCGCTGGGCAGGTCGAGCATCATCAGCGCGACCTGGCCGCCCATGAGGTCCTGCAGCGCGGGCGCGCCGCCCTTGTAGGGCACGTGCAGCATCGACACGCCGGCCTCGCGCTGGAACAGCTCGAGCGCCAGGTGGTGCGGGCTGCCGGTGCCCGGCGTGGCGATGCTGTACTTGCCGGGCGAGGTCTTGAGCGCGGCCAGCAGCGCCTTGGCGTCGGCGATGCCGGCATTGGGCGCGGCCGTGATGATCAGCGGCGAGCGGCCCATCATGCCGACCAGCGCGAAGTCTTTCTCGGCGTCGTAGGGCAGCTTCTTGTAGAGCGCGGGGTTGTAGACCAGCACGCCGTTGTCGGCCGAGAACACGGTGTAGCCGTCGCCGGCCGAGCGCGCCACGTTCTCCGACGCGATGATCGCGCCCGCGCCGGGGCGGTTGTCCACGAGCACCGGCTGGTTCAGCTGCTGCGAGACCTGCGCGCCCACGGTGCGCGCGAGGAAGTCGGTGCCGCCGCCGGCCGGGTAGCCGACCACCCAGCGCACGGGCTTGGCGGGGTAGGTGGCCTGCGCGAACGCAGCAGCCGAGGCGGCCAGCGCCAATGCGGCGGCCGTGACGTGGAGGAGCTTTTTGCCGTTGATCATGTCGTGTTGTCTCCGCTGATCGGGTTGTGAATGTGGCAAGGGAGGAAGTGCGCTGTCGCGCGCTTCGGTTGCGCGTTGCGGCGCGGCAGTTGCGTGGCAGTTGTGTGCGGTGGCGTGTGGTGGCGTGTGGCTCAGGCCGCCGCGATGGTGTTGACCAGCGCGCCGATGCCGTCGATCTCGGTGACGATCACGTCGCCCGGCTGGCAGTCGACCACGCCGTCGGGCGTGCCCGTGAGAATCAGGTCGCCCGGCGAGAGCGTCATGAAGCGGCTGAAGTATTCGATGAGGAAGGGCGCGTCGAAGATCATGTCGTGCGTGTTGCCCTGCTGCGTGACCTTGCCATTCACTGTCGTGCGCAAGGCCAGTGCCATCGGGTCGGGCACGTCGGCCGCATCGACGAACCACGGCCCCAGCGGCGTGCAGGTGTCGCGGTTCTTCACGCGCAGGTTGGGGCGGTACCAGTTCTCCAGGTAGTCGCGAATGGCGTAGTCGTTGGCCACCGTGTAGCCGCCGATGAAGCCGTAGGCGTCGGCACGCTTCACGTTCTTCGCGGTCTTGCCGACCACGATGGCGAGCTCGCATTCGTAGTGCATGAACTGCACGCCCGCCGGGCGGTGCGTGAGCTGGCGGTGGCCGATGAGCGCGCTCTGGCCCTTCACGAACACCAGCGGTTCTTCCGGTGCCTTGAACTCCAGTTCCTTCGCGTGGTCGGCGTAGTTCAGGCCGAGCGCGAGGATGGTGCGCGGCCGTGCCGTGGGCGCGAGCGGCGGCAGCCACGTGAGCTGCGCCTGCGGCACGACGCGGCCGTCGTCCAGGCGTACGGCGGCGTCGGCCTGGCCGTTGAACTCGTGGGCGGTGCCGGTGTGTTCGCGGCCTTCGAAGATGACGCGTGCGTGCTTCATGCGGCTTCCTTCACCGGCGTGTCGACCAGCGTGTTACCGAGGGTTTCAAAACCGGGCGCCGAGATGTCGATGCGGTCGCCGGCGCGCGCCAGCGGCCGGCCCGGGGCGCAGCCCAGCAGCAGCACGTCGCCGTGCGCGAGCGTCATGAAATCGCCCACGTCGGCGAGCAGCTGCCGTGCGGGGCGCACGAGCTGCGAGAAGTCGAGCGACTGCTTCAGTTCGCCGTTGATGCGCACCTCGGCGCGAAAGCTCGCGGGGTCGGCCACCTCCTGCGCGTCGCGCAGCACGGGGCCGATGCCGAGGAAGCCGTCGACGCACTTGAACTTCACCGGCGGGCGGAAGAAGCTCGCATGCGGGATCGACAGGTCGTTCATCAGCACGAAGCCTTCGACGTCGCCCTCGGCGCCGATCACCATGCCGATGCTCGCGCCGACTTCCACCTCGGGCACGCCGGCCGGCACCGCGATGGCGCTGCCGTGCGGGCTCCAGGTGTTGGCCGTCTTCACATAGAGCACGGGCGCCTTCGGCGGTGCCTTGTAGGGCGGCTGCGTCATCTGCGGCGCGAGCGCCTCGACCTCGGCGCGAAAGTTCAGCAGGGTGCCGTACACCGTGCCCGTCGGAATGAAATGCGGTGCGCTGCTCATGAGGGTTGCTCCAGTGCGATGAGTTCGTCGAGCAGCCCGTAGAGCTGCGTGAGCTTGGCCTTGCCGAGGGACTCTTCCATCCAGTCGTAGTGCGCCTCGATGCTGGTCGACAGCCGCTTCACCAGCTTCATGCCGTGCGCCGTGGCCTCGACCACGGTGCGGCGCTGGTCGGCCGGATCGCGCGCGCGGGTGATGAGGTTGTCGCGCTCCATGCGCGCCAGCACGCCGGTGAGGCTGGGGCCGAGGATGAAGGCCTCGCGCGCCACACGGCCAGTGTCGACCGCGCCGTGTTCGCCCAGCACGCGCAGCACGCGCCATTGCTGGTCGGACAGCGCGTGCTCGCGCAGGCTGGGCCGGGTGTGGGCCATCACGGCTTCGCGGGCCTGCAGCAGCAGGCGCGGCAAATTGCGGTGCGTGAATGTCGTGCTCAAGGCAAGTCTCTCTTTGAAATTACTTAACATGTTAAATGATTCGCCGAAGCTTTCCTAGGCCGCAGTCATCAGGGTTTGTGCGGACACCTAAACTCGACGGATGGCCAAGGACAAAACACTTTTCGTCTGCAGTGAATGCGGCGGCACCAGCCCCAAGTGGCTCGGCAAATGCCCGAGCTGCGGTGCATGGAACACCCTCGTCGAACAGGTGGCGGGCGCGGGCGGCGCGGCCAACAACCGCTTCGGCACGCAGTTCGCGTCGCTCGCGGGCGCATCGGAGCTCTCGACGCTTTCCGAAATCGAAGCCACCGATGTCGCGCGCACGCCCACCGGGCTCGACGAGCTCGACCGCGTGCTGGGCGGGGGCATCGTCTCGGGCGGCGTCACGCTGATCGGCGGCGACCCTGGCATCGGCAAGTCGACGCTGCTGCTGCAGGCAGTCGATGCGCTGCAGCGCGCGGGGCAGAACGCGCTGTACGTCACCGGTGAAGAGAGCGGCTCGCAGGTGGCGTTGCGCTCCAAGCGGCTCGGGCTCGATCACTCGCAGGTGCAGGTGCTGGCCGAGATCCAGCTGGAGAAGATCATCGCCACGCTCGACGCCACGCGCCCGGCGATCGCGGTGATCGACTCGATCCAGACCGTGTATTCGGACCAGCTCACCTCCGCGCCCGGCTCGGTGGCGCAGGTGCGCGAATGCGCGGCGCACCTCACGCGCTTCGCCAAGACCAGCGGCACGGCCGTGGTGCTGGTGGGCCACGTGACCAAGGAGGGCGCGCTGGCCGGCCCGCGCGTGCTCGAGCACATGGTCGACACGGTGCTGTACTTCGAGGGCGACACGCACTCGAGCTTTCGCCTGGTGCGCGCCATCAAGAACCGCTTCGGCGCGGTCAACGAGATCGGCGTGTTCGCCATGACCGAGCGCGGCCTGAAGGGCGTGACCAACCCGAGCGCCATCTTCCTGAGCCAGCACGCCGAGCCGGTGCCCGGCAGCGTGGTGCTGGTCACGCTGGAAGGCACGCGGCCGATGCTGGTGGAAATCCAGGCGCTGGTCGACAACGGCGGCCCCAGCCCGCGCCGCCTGTCGGTGGGCCTGGACCGCGACCGCCTCGCCATGCTGCTGGCCGTGCTGCACCGCCATGCCGGCGTGGCCTGCATGGACCAGGACGTGTTCGTGAACGCGGTGGGCGGCGTGCGCATCAGCGAGCCCGCGGCCGACCTGGCCGTGATGCTGGCCATCACCTCGAGCCTGCGCGGCAAGCCGCTGCCCAAGGGCTTCATCGCGTTCGGTGAAGTGGGCCTGGCCGGCGAGGTGCGCCCGGCGCCGCGCGGGCAGGAGCGCCTGCGCGAGGCCGCCAAGCTGGGCTTCAGCGTGGCGGTGGTTCCCAAGGCCAACGCGCCCAGGAAGGGCGCGAAGGAAATCGAAGGGCTGACGATCCACGCCGTCGACCGCATCGAAGAGGCGATGGACGTGGTCCGCCGCCTCGATTGATCCGTTGCCGGCAGGCCGGCAAAAAATGACCCGGCGCACATCCGCGCGCCGGGCCTACCCTCCCTCCTACCCCCCGATGTGCATCGTGAACGCCGGTCCGCCGTTGAGCACGCATTGGCCGCTGCCCAACGTGGCCGAGTTCATCGTGTACTGGCAACTCAGGTTGCCGCCGCGGCTGCCGGTGGCATTCGCCACGCCGGTGCCCCGCGAGCCTGCGACCCGTGTTGCCTCTCCCTGAAACTGTTCACCGCCGATCTGCGCGTTGAAGTGGCCGCGGCCGTTCATGTCGTTCGTGACCGTGCCGGCGACGGCGCCGTAGCGCGCGGCTTCGGTGTTCGACGGGTACAGCCGCGCGTTGAAGGTCTGTGCGATCGGGCCCGGTGCCACGGCGTACGACTGCGAAGACGGTACGGCGGGAGCGGGTTGTCCGAGCGGGACGACGTAGCAGCCGCTCAATGCGGTGGCGGCGAGCGCGGCGGCGAGGGTGAGACGAACGAAAGTGACGGAACGCGGAATGGTCATACGCTTTTCAGTGGCCCGGGCTGATGCCCGTGAAGCGAAATGTGCCCGCTGGCGCTCCCGGGCCATGCGTCTTTGGCGCCGAGTACCGTCCTGCGCCCCCGGCGGTAGTCGGGGCCGCTACTTCGTGACACACGTCGGGGCGGCGACAATGCGCGCCATGAATTTCAAGAAATTTCTGGTGCCCGTCGGTGCCATCCTTCTTCTCGGGCTGGCCTGGCGCAGCGGCGGCTGGGGCGGCGTCGCCCTGGCCGGCGGTGCGATCATCATGTTCCTGCTGCTGCACTTCAACCGCGCCATGCAGGTGTTGAAGCGCGCCGCCGAACGGCCCGTGGGCTACGTGGGCAGCGCCGTGATGCTCAACGCCAAGCTCAAGCCCGGAGTAACGCTGATGCACGTGATCGCGATGACGCGCGCCCTCGGCGAACTGCGCTCGCCCAAGGACGAGCAGCCCGAGCACTACCGCTGGACCGACGGCGGCGATTCGTATGTCGACGCCGTGTTCGTGGGCGGCAAGCTGCAGAGCTGGACCATGACGCGGCCCGAGAACGCGGCCGACGAAGAGACGCAGAACCCCGCGGCCTGACCTGCTTCAGCCGGCCCCGGCCCCGGCCCCGGCCCCGGCCCCGGCCCCGGCCCCGGCCCCGGCCCCGGCCCCGGCCTTGCGCCGCGGCAGCCGCCACGGCGGGTTCGCCTTGGCCTGGTGGCGCGCTTCCTTCGCGAACTCGGCGCATGCGTGCGTCATCAGGTCGGCCGAGCGGTAGACCAGGAACACGTCGAAATCGGGCAGCTCGTCCGTGATCGGCAGCTTCTCCAGCAAGCCGGGCTGCAGGCGCAGCGGCCCCGCGCCGTGGAACACGAAGTCCGACCACATGCTGATCATGTCGGTCTGCGTGGCCAGCTGCAGCCCCAGCAGGTTCGACGCGCTCTGCACCATGCGCCTGGGCATCTCCAGCCCGTGCATCTGCATCGTGCTGACCAGCGGGCTGCCCGCGTCGTCGATCGGGTCGAGCACCAGCCAGTCGGCGTCCAGCAGCGGCTGCAGCTTGCGCACGCGCCGCAGCGGATGGCCCGCGCGCACCGACAGGTGCATGGCCACCGAAAACAGCGGCTCCCACTGAAAGACGTTGGTGCCCGGCCCGTTGCAGGTCGAGATCAGCCCCAGGTCGAGCCGGCCTTCGCGCAGGCCCTCGAAGATCTGCTGCGGGCGCAGCTCGAAGCCGCGCATCGCCACGTTCGGAAAGCGCTGGCGAAACGACGCCATCGCATCGGGCAGCGGCCCGCTCGACGCCACCGCGGTGAAGCCGATGTTCAGCTGCGCCTCGTCGTGCCCGCGGATCGCCTCGATGTCTTCCAGCGCATGCCGCAGTTCCTGCTCGACCAGGCTCGCGCGCTTGACCAGCGCCACGCCGTAGGCCGTGAGGCTCACGCCGCGCGTGGAGCGCGACATCAGCGTCACGCCGAGTTCGCGTTCCAGCTCGGAGATGGTCTTGGACAGCGCGGGCTGCGTGGTGTGGAGGCTGCGCGAGGCTTCATGGATGCTGCCGTGCTGTGCCACCGCCAGCAGGACGCGCAACTGTTGCAGCTTCATCGTGGTGCCGTTCTTTCTGCGTGCTCTCGAAAAAGGGGCGCGCGTGCGCCGCCTTGGTACTTGTCCCGATGGTCTCCAGCGCCTCTTTATGACGGGGATTCCATTTGGTTATCGGCATGAAAATTTGTGATTCTGCGCTGCCGCGCTTTGCCTGAATACTCCGCCGCAAAGGGGTCGTCCGATCCTGCGCAACCTGTTCGTGGAGACACATTAGATGAGCGAAGCCGCATTGCCCGCAAGCCCGATCGGGGCTTCTTCACCGCCGAGCGCCGCGCCCGCCTCCGTTCGCGGCAAGCCCAGGCAGAGCCAGTTCCGCCTGATCGCGGCCTGCTCGCTGGGCAACGCGCTGGAGATGTACGACTTCACCGTCTACAGCTTCTTCGCGCTGCTGATCGGCAAGCTGTTCTTTCCCTCCGACAGCCCCTACGGCTCGCTGCTGCTGGCCGTGGCCACCTTCGGCATCGGCTTCGTGATGCGCCCGCTGGGCGGCGTGATCATCGGCAACTACGCCGACCGCAAGGGCCGCAAGGCCGCCATGACGCTGACCATCGGCCTCATGGTGCTCGGCACGCTGTGCATTGCCTTCGCGCCCAGCTACGCATCGGCCGGCGTGTTCGGCTCGCTGATGATCGTCGCGGGCCGGCTGCTGCAGGGCTTCTCGCTCGGCGGCGAAGTGGGCGCGGCCACCTCGATGCTGATGGAAGCCGGCGGCGTGAAGGGCCGCGGCTTTCGCGTGAGCTGGCAGCTTGCGAGCCAGGGCGTGTCGGCGCTGCTGGGCGCGCTCACCGGCGCCGCGCTGTACGCCGCGCTGCCGCAGGCCTCGCTCGAAAGCTGGGGCTGGCGCCTGCCGTTTTTGCTCGGACTGCTGATCGCGCCCGTGGGGCTGTATATCCGCGCGAATCTCGAAGAGACGCACACCGCCGACAGCCACGAGTCGAGCCCGGTCGGCCGGCTGCTGCGCGAGCACGGCCCCACGGTGCTCAAGGGCATCCTGGCCACCACCGCGGGCACGGCCACCATGTACCTGGTGGTGTTCTTCATGCCCACCTACATGATCCGCGTGCTGCACATGCCGCCGTCGCTGTCGCTGCTGTCGGGCTGCGTCACGGGCATCACGCTGTTCGTGGTGTCGCTGGTGGCGGGGCGCCTGGCCGACAGGCTGCCCAACCGCAAGCCGCTGGTGATCGGCTCGCTGCTGTTCAGCGTGCTCGCCGTGTACCCGGTGTTCTGGCTCATCAGCCACTACCCGAGCGTGCCGCTGGTGCTGGCCCTGTCGGCGCTCTTGACCGCGAGCGTGAACATCGGCACCACGCCCATGTTCCTGATGCTGCTGGAGATGCTGCCGGCCGGCGTGCGCGCCAGCGGCATCTCGGTGATCTACAGCGTGGGCGTGACGGTGTTCGGCGGCTCCTCGCAGTTCATCGTGACCTGGCTGCTCGCGAAGACCGGCAACCCGATGGCGCCGGCCTTCTACATGATGGTGTGCGGCGTGCTGAGCCTGGGCGCGCTGCTGAGCCTGCGCGAACGCAAGGCCGCCTGAATCGCTGCAACGGACCTATCTGAAACGGACCTCTTTCCATGACCCGCCAACTCAGCCCCCAGACCCACAAGATCCTGTCGCGCCTGCTGCCGCAGGCCGACGTCGACACGCAGGCCTTCGTCGACATCCGCCGCCAGATCCACGCCAACCCGGAGCTCGGCTTCGAGGTCAGCGCCACCAGCGAACTCGTCGCCAACCTTCTTCGCAGCTGGGGCTACGAAGTGCACACCGGCATCGGCAGGACCGGCATCGTGGCGCAGCTGAAGCTGGGCCACGGCACGCGCCGCCTGGGCATTCGCGCCGACATGGACGCGCTGCCCATCACCGAGGCCACCGGCCTGCCGTACGCGAGCCGCAACGCGGGCCGCATGCACGCCTGCGGGCACGACGGCCACACGGCCATCCTGCTGGCGGCGGCCAAGGCGCTGGCCAAGGCGCGCAACTTCGACGGCACGCTGAACCTGATCTTCCAGCCCGACGAAGAGAACCTCTGCGGCGCGCGCGCGATGATCGAAGACGGCCTGTTCGAGCGCTTCCCCTGCGATGCGGTGTACGCGCTGCACAACGCGCCCGGCGTGCCGGTGGGCACGATGCTGGCCGTCACGGGGCCGGTGACGCTGTCGTCCGACGTGGCCGACGTCACCCTCAAGGGCGTGGGCGGCCACGGCGCCATGCCGCACCGCGCGCGCGACCCGGTCGCCGCCGCCGCTGCGGTGGTCACTGCGCTGCAGACGGTGGTGGCGCGCAACGTGGCGCCCGACGACACGGCGGTGGTGTCGGTCGGCTTCATTCGCGGCGGCGCCACGCACAACGTGATTCCGCAGTCGGTCACGCTGGGCCTGAACGTGCGCGCGGCGCGGCCCGAGACGCGCGCGCTGGTCGAGCAGCGCATCCGCGAAATCGTGGGCTTCACCGCGCAGGCGCACGGCGTGGAGGCCGAGATCGACTACCGCCAGCTGGTGCCGCCGGTGGTCAACACCGCGGCCGAGACGCTGCTGGCCGCGCAGGTGTGCGCGGAGCTGGTGGGCGAGGAGAACGTGCTCACGCAGGCGCCCAAGGGCTTCGCGGGCAGCGAGGACTTCGCCTGGATGCTCGCCGCGCTGCCGGGCTGCTACCTGATGCTCGGCAACGGGGAGGGCGAGTTCGGCGGCTGCATGGTGCACAACCCCGGCTACGACTTCAACGACGCCGTGCTGCCGCTGGGCGCCGCCTGCTGGGTGCGGCTGGCGCAGACCTACCTGGTGGCCTGAAGCTCAGCCTCAAGCTCAGCCTGGCGGTCTGCTCGAAGGCGCGTCAGAACGGCGCGTCTTCTTCCTCGGGCTCGTCGCTCGGGGCCTTCGATTTCGCAGCAGCAGCAGCGGTAGTTGCAGCCGCAGGCTTGGCCGCCTCGTCCGGCAGCGCCGCCGAGAACGCCGCCTCGCCGCCCAGCGCGTCGAGCAGCGCCGGCACCAGCTGGCCGAGCTCGCCCGTGGCAATGGCCACGTCGGCGTCGAAGTTGTCTTCCTTCTTGCCGCCCGAGGCGCCGTCGCCCGTGCCTTCGAGGAAGGTGATCTTGCGGATCAGCATGCCCTGCGTGAGCTCGAAGGACACGCGGTCGTCCCAGGTCATGGCCAGGCGTGTCGGGCGCTTGCCGTCGGTGATGTGCTGCTTCACCTCGTCGATGTCCAGCGGGTGCTTGGCATAGCGCACCACGGCCTTGGAATCGTCGGAGGCCTTGAGCTCGCACTCACGGTCGATCGTGAAGCCGGCCGGCGGCTCCTGCGTGAGCAGCCAGTTGGCCATGGCGGCGGCGGGCTCGATCTGCGTGTTGACCAGCGCCACGGCAAAGCCGTCGAACGACTTCACCAGGCTGGTGACCACTTCGTCGGCGCGCGAGGCGTTGCCGCTGTTGATCACCAGGCGGTTCTCGGCCTTGTCGATCCACACCGTGACGCGCGCGCTGCGCGTGAAGGCCATGGGCAGCAGCTCCAGGGTGATGTCTTCCTTGAGCTCCTTCTTTTCCTTCTTGCCGGGCTTGCGGCCGGTGGTGGTCTCGATGCTGGCGCAGCGCTCGTCGAGCTTGCGGCGCACCACGGAGCCGGGGACCTGCTTGCTTTCGACCATGTACTCGACCAGCCACTGGCCGTCGATGGACTCCACCAGCGGGCCGTTGGCCTCGCCGCGGGGCTCGACCCAGCCCGCGGACTTTTCCTGCGAGGGGCCGCAAGGCACGAAGCGCTGCTTGCCGAGCCCTTCTTCCGCCTCGGCCAGTGTTTGGGACCAGGCAGGTTCGATGCGATAGACGATGACGTTCTTGAATACGGACACGGGAACCCTTTTTCCACTGGTTTGGACAACCAATCATTGTCGGGCACCTCGGGAATCCCGCCGCCGTAAAATCGAAAGCTTTTGCGACTTCCCCCGGGTCGCACCCCCACACCGCTCCCCAAAGGAATCAGGAAATGAGCTCGATCCCCCCCTCGCTGGACGACCGTGACGGCAAGATCTGGATGGACGGCGAACTCGTGGACTGGCGCGACGCCAAGATCCACGTGCTGAGCCACACGCTGCACTACGGCTGCGGCGCCTTCGAGGGCGTGCGCGCCTACAAGACGGCAGACGGCGGCACGGCCATCTTCCGCCTGGCCGAGCACACCGAGCGCCTGTTCAACAGCGCCAAGATCCTGCGCATGAAGATTCCGTTCACGCAGGAACAGCTCAACGAGGCCCAGAAACAGGTGGTGCGCGAGAACAAGCTCGAAAGCTGCTACCTGCGCCCGCTGATCTGGATCGGCTCCGAGAAGCTTGGCGTGAGCCCCAAGGGCAACAAGATCCACGCCATGGTCGCGGCCTGGTCGTGGGGCGCCTACCTGGGCGAGGAAGGCATGAAGCGCGGCATCCGCGTGAAAACGTCGAGCTACACGCGCCACCACGTCAACATCACGATGACGCAGGCCAAGACGGTGAGCAACTACACCAACTCGATCCTGGCCAACATGGAAGCGCTGGACGACGGCTACGACGAGGCGCTGCTGCTCGACGCGAGCGGCTTCGTGTCCGAAGGCGCGGGCGAGAACATCTTCGTGGTCAAGGGCGGCGTGGTGTACACGCCCGACCTGTCGGCCGGCGCCCTCAACGGCATCACGCGCAACACCATCCTGCACGTGTGCAAGGACCTGGGCCTGGAGCTGGTGCAGAAGCGCATCACGCGCGACGAGGTCTACATTGCCGACGAGGCCTTCTTCACCGGCACGGCCGCTGAAGTGACGCCCATCCGCGAACTCGACCGCGTCGAGATCGGCAACCGCGGCGTCGGCGGCTCGCGCGGCGCGATCACCGAGAAAATCCAGTCTGCCTTCTTCGACATCGTGAACGGCAAGAATCCCAAGTACGCCCACTGGCTCACGAAAGTCTGAATCCCATGTCCACCAATGCAGTCGTCGAACTCCTGGCCAAGGAGCTCAATCATCAAGGCGGCGTGTTCTGCCCCAGCCCCAAGGCCGACATGAAGCTCTGGAACAACCACCCGAAGGTCTACCTCGACGTGGCGCGCACCGGCGAAGCCAAGTGCCCGTACTGCGGCACGGTGTACCGCCTGAAGGCCGGCGAGACGGTGTCGTCGCGGCATTGACGCTCCCCGCGCTCCTGCGCCGCTTCGCGGCGGCGTACCTGGTGCTGCTGGCCGTGGTGGCCGTCGCGCTGCACCTGGCGGGAGCCGCGTCCAACACCAGCGGCAACGTCGCGGCCCTGCTCACGGCCGTGACCTGGGTCTGCATGGACTTCGCCAAGAAGAACGGGCGCTACTTCACGCCTGACGAGAAAAAGCGCGCGATCCTCGGCATGCTCGCCATCGACGTCCTCATGCAGGTCGTCGTCACGTTCGCGATCAGCCGTTTCGCCGGCGCGCCCTTCCTGGCGCTGGTGCTGCTCTTCGTGGCAGCGCTGCACGCGGCGGTGATCTGGTTCTTCGTCGGCTTCGCGGGCAAACAGTACGCGGCGGCCGAGGCCAGGCGCGCAGGCGGCAACAACAACACCAACGGTTGAGGCTGCACGCGGCGCTGATATCGGCGCTGATATCGGCGCTGATATCGGCACTGATATCGGCACTGATATCGGCGCTGCGGTCGACACTGCGACTCCCTGTGCAGGGCGCAGCGACCGCACGACAGGCGGATTCAGCCCGGGTTGGAGATCTTGCCCGCCAGGCGCCTCGGCAGCAGGTCGTGCCAGGGGTCCGGGTCGAACCGCTCCTGCGCCAGCCGCAGGTAGACCATGGCGATCCACAGCAGCGCCAGCCCGATCTGCGCATCGCGCAGCGCCGAGTTCACGCTCGAGGCGATCAGCGCGATCAGCGTGGCCGCCAGCGCGTAGCGGCCCGCCATGTCCGGGCGTTTCCAGGCCTGCCACACGGCCGCCACCATGATGACCAGCAGGCTCAGCAATGCCGGCAGGCCGCCCTGCGCGCCCACCCACAGGAAGTCGTTGTGCGGCATGTTCGAGTCGGCGAAGAGCGCGGGGCCGCGCTTGTGCCACTGCTCGGTCCAGCCGCCGATGCCCCAGCCCGTGAGCGGGCGGTCGGCGATCATGAGGCCGGTGTCGCGGTACATGTAGTAGCGGATGACCCAACTGCCCTTGAAGACCGCGCCGGCCTGCGCCTCCTCGAGTTCCTGCACGCCGGTCTCCACCTTGTGCTGCAGTTGCGGCAGCTGGTAGAGCCCCGCGCCGAGCACCACGGCGCCCAGCACCAGCGAACCCACGAGCATCTTCAGGTGGCTGCGCCACTGGTGCACGCACACCGCCGGAATCACCAGCAGCAGCGCCAGCACCGAGGTGCGCGAGGTCAGCGGCAGTGCCACCACCAGGCCCAGCCCCAGCATCAGCAGAAAGGCGGGAATGGCGCGCAGCGGCTTGTGCGCGGCGATCTGCGCAATGCCCCACACGGCGGCCGTGGCGGCCACCACGCTGAACAGCAGCGCGTTGCTGATCGACTTGTTGCCGACCTCCATGACCACCGCGCGCAGCGGCGACCAGACCGGAAAGCCGATGGCGTAGTAGAGAACGATCAGCAGCACGTTGAGCGCCGCGATCAGCAGGAAGCCGCGCAGCGCCCAGATGGCCTCCTCGCGCGCGAGCGCCATCGCCATCAGCATCGTCAGGCCGATGCGCAGCCCGTGGAACAGGTTGGAGGGGGTCTCGGGGTAGTGCGGCCGCACGGCCAGCACGACGAGCATCCAGGCCAGGTAGGCCATCACCGGCCACCACAGCGGGTTGGCGCGCAGCCGCGCATAGCGTTCGCGGTAGCCGCCGGCGAGCAGCATGGTCGCGAGCAGCAGCAGGGCTGAAAGGTAGGTGACGCCGACCGGCATGAACACCACCAGCCCCCAGAACATGGCCGCGGGCCGAACGATGTGCGATCTCTGCATAGGGGCGGGATTTTAGGTGGGCACCGTGGCGCCAACCTGACCAGCCCCGGTGGGGCGGGGGACGCTCAGTGGCCGCGCGCCACCCCCGAGGCTACCGAGGCCACCGAAGCCGCAGGCAGCCGTATCACGAAGCTCGCGCCGCCCCCGGGGCGGTCCTCGCAGCGCACCGTGCCGCCGTGGCGCTCGGCGATCGACTTCACCAGCGCCAGCCCCAGGCCGACGCCGCCGTTGCGCTCGCTGGCGCCGGGCAGCCGGTAGAAGGGCTCGAAGATGCGTTCGCGCAGGGCCGGCGGCACGCCCGGGCCGCGGTCGTTGACGCGCACCGTCGAATAGCCGTTGGCGCTGCCCAGCTCCACCGAAATTTCGCCGGCGCCGTAGCGGCGGGCGTTCTCCAGCAGGTTGCGGATGGCCCGGCGCAGCAGGCGCGAGACGCCCGGCACGGTGAGGTTGGCGTTGTCGGTGCCCGCGGCCAGGTCGAGCTCGGCGTTCACCTGCGCGCACTCCTCGGCGGCCAGGCCGGTCAGGTCGACCGCCTCGACGGTGCCCACGTCGGCCTCGCTGGCGTCCAGCCGGCTGGCCAGCAGGATCTCGTCGATGAGCTGGTCGAGCTCGCCGATGTTGCGCGAGATTTCCTCGCGCGCCGACTGGCTCGGGCGCTCGCCCATCAGCTCCAGGCCCATGCGGATGCGGGTGAGCGGCGAGCGCAGCTCGTGCGAGGCGTTGGCCAGCAGCGACTTGTGCGAGCGCACCAGCTTCTCGATGCGTTCCGCCGACGCGTTGAATCGTTTGGAGAGATCAGCCACTTCGTCCTGCCCTTCTTCGGTCACGCGCGCCGAGAGATCGCCTTCGCCCCATCGCTGCACGCCGCGCTGCAGCGATTCCAGCCGCTGCGTGATGCGCCGCACGATCGGGTAGACGCCCAGCGCCACCGCCACGCCCACCAGGGCGATCATCCAGCCCAGCCCGAACGGCGTGCGCCATGGCGCGAAGCCGCCGGTGCCGCCGGGCCGCTCGCGCGGCGCCACGCGCAGCGTCACCGCCTTGCCGTCGCCGAGCGTCACGTCGAACTCCAGGCCCTGGCCCGGCACGCGCAGCGCGGTGCCCGTGCCGATCTGCTTGTCCTGCTCGTCGAGCACCACCACGTTGCGCGGCACCGGCGCCAGCCGCTCGCGCTCGGCCTCGGCCGCCTCGCGCACGATCCAGTTGGCCATCAGCGTGAGGATGACCACGCCGGCGACCACCGCCAGCCAGATGCGCACGTAGAGGTGCCGGGAATAGAAGCTGCGCAGCATCGGCAGCCCTCAGTCTTGCTGCTTGGCGAAGACGTAGCCCACGCCGCGCACCGTGAGGATGCGCTTGGGGTTCTTCGCGTCGACCTCGATGGCCGCGCGGATGCGGCCCATGTGCACGTCGATGGAGCGGTCGAAGGCCTCGAGCTCGCGCCCGCGCACGGCCTCCATGATCTGGTCGCGCGTGAGCACGCGGCCCGCGCGCTCGGCCATGGCCACCAGCAGGTCGAACTGGTAGGAGGTCAGGTCGGCCAGCGCGCCGGCCACCGACACGGTGCGCGCGTTGCGGTCGATCTCCAGCGTGCCGAAGCGCATCACCGTGGAGGCTTCGCTCTCGGTGGCGTTCTCGCTGCGCCGGCGCAGCACGGCGCGGATGCGCGCCAGCAGCTCGCGCGGCTCGAAGGGCTTGGGCAGGTAGTCGTCGGCGCCGATCTCCAGGCCGATGATGCGGTCCATCGGGTCGCCCTTGGCGGTCAGCATCAGCACCGACACCTTGGACAGCGGGCCGGGCAGCGCGCGGATGCGGCGGCAGACTTCGAGCCCGTCGGTGTCGGGCAGCATCAGGTCGAGGATCACCAGGTCGGGCGCGTGCTGCTGCAGCTGCTCGAGGCCGCTCGTGCCGTCACCGGCGTGGTTGAAGGCGAAACCCGACTGCGTCAGGTACTCGCCCACCATCTGCGCCAGGCGGGCGTCGTCTTCGATCATCAGGAGTTGGGGGGTGCTCATGCGCTTCATGGTCGTCCACAGGGAGCAAGCAGGCTTGAACGCTCCGTAAAGTTGGGTAAACCTCAGGCGGCCATGTCAACGGGACTCGCTGCGAAAAGCATAGCGCCCTGTCCAGTGGCCACCGGAGGGAGGTCGAGATTCTCCGCGAGTAACGCGGGCAGCTCGCCGGCGTCCACGCCAGCGTCTGCGGCGCGCGCCCGCTCGAGGATTTCACCGGCCAGCTGCCGCAGCTGCACGGTCGAGGCGCGGATGCGCGCGCGGAAGGCCGCGTCGTCCAGCTTGTCGCGCAGGCTGCGGTTGAGTTCGGCGAACCACGGCATCGCGGCCTGGTCGAGCATCACGGCCGGGTTGGCGCGGCTGCTGGCGGCCGACCAGTGGCGCAGCAGCTTCTGCACCGCGAAGTTCAGCCGCTGGCAATGCTGCATCTCGTTCTTCAGGCCGCCCAGCGCGTGCAGGTCGGTCAGGCGCTGCTGGAAGAAGATCTGCGACAGCACGCCCCAGTAGTAGGCGTAGTCCCAGATCACCTTCACCGGCAGCACCTCGGGGTCGCCGAACAGCGGGTACTGGTCCTGGTAGAGCGCCAGCGTGCTTTCGTAGAACGAGTGGTAGAGCTGGTCGTACAGCTGCGCGCGCGCCTCCAGCGGCCGGCCGGCGCGGTCCTGCGCGATCAGGTCGGTGATGTAGGTGTTGCCGATGGCGATGAAGTCGCTGCCCGGCGAATAGAAGGGGTCCAGGAACAGGCCCGCCTCGCCCGTCATGGCCCAGCGCTGGCGCCCCGAGAACACCTGCTTGCAGCCGTGCGAGAAGTGCTTGAGGAACGCGAAGTCCTGCAGCAGGTGGCGCTTGTCCTTCAGTGCCTCGTGCAGCCGCGGCTGGTAGGTGGCGAACCACGCCATGGCCTTGTCGAAGGTGTCCATGGTGTCCAGTGGGTGCAGCCTGGGGTCGGCCACGATGCCCACCGAGTGCGAGCCCGAGGCCAGCGGGATCAGCCAGGCCCAGTAGCCCGCGCCCACCAGGTGGTTGGTGGACAGCCAGCGCGCCTGCGGGTCGCAGCGCGCGCGCCACTCGGCGTTGTCGCTCCAGTCGTCGATGGCGATGCGCTCGCCGATGCGAAACCACACCGCGTTCACGTCGTGCGCATTCGCCTCGGCCAGGCCCAGCTTGCGCTTGAGCATGCCGGCGCGCCCGCAGGCGTCGATCACCCAGCGGGCCTGCGCATGGTGCGTGTGCTCGCCGCGGGTCCATTCGATCGCGTGCAGCGCCTTCGGGTCGTCGGCCAGGTCGATGCGGCGCACCAGCGCGCCGTCGACGAAGCGCACGCCGCGCCGCGCGGCCTCCTCGGCCAGGAAGTTCTCGAAGATGCCGCGGTCGATCTGGTAGCTGGGCACCGAGAGGTAACGGCTCGCGCCGATCTCGGTGACGTTGTCGATGTCGCTGCGGCCTTCGCTGAAGAAGAAGCGAAAGCCGAACTTGCGCAGCTGCGACTCGTCCATGTGGGCCTTCAGGCCCAGCACCGTGTCGAAGTAGTGCGCGCCGATCTCCACCGACGACTCGCCCACCTTGTGCGCCGCATGCGGCACCGGGTGCGCGCGGCGCTCCAGCACCAGCACGCGCAGGTCGGCGAAGCGCTGGCGCAGCTGCAGCGCCAGCGTGAGGCCCGCCAGCCCGCCTCCCATGATCACTGCGTCGAAGGTGTCGGGCGCAGTGTCGGTCATGGTCAGCTCCGGTTGAGCGGCTGCAGCTGCAGCCGAAGTGAAAGGGTGGGGGACAGCGGCAGGTCGACGGGGGCCGGGGGCTCCTTGCCGAGATGCGCCAGCGATTCGAAGAGCCCCAGCGCGTCGGCCATCGGGTTGATGCCGGCGAGCGACTTCGCCGCGTCCGAACGCGGCTGCGTGGCCTCGGTCGCGGCATCGGCGCCGCTGGCCATCGACCAGTGCAGCGCCGCCACGGTGCGCTCGGTGGGCGCGGGTGCGAGCACCAGCGCCACCGCGAGCAGGCCGCGGCTGTCGGTCACGGACGTGAGCGCGCCCACGGTGGGCGTGTCGTAGCCGACCAACAGCACCGGCTCCTGGTCGGCCGCGCATTGCACGGCCGCCTCGAGCAGGCCCGAGGCAAAGCTGTGCGCGTAGGCCGACACGGCGTTGCTGGCCGCCATGCAGCCGGTGCCGATGGTCCAGTAGCCCACGGCCGCGTTGTGCACCGAGTTGTGGAACTTGGTGGGCGACAACACCTTGGGGTCGGTCGCGAGCGTGCCGCACATGTAGTCGTTGATCGACAGGTCGCCGTGCGCCGAGGTGAACACGCAGGGCACGTCGGCGGCGTTGCGGCCCGACGCGGCCATGGCGGCGGCCGCCACTTCGAGCGCCAGCGCCACGGTGTCGGGCGCGCGGCGCCGCTCGGCCGGGGCCAGCACCTGCGGGGCGGGGCGCTTGGCGGGCGGGTCGGCCAGCGCGCCTTCGCCGCGGAAGGCGGCGCTGGCTGCGTCCCAGCCGGGCAGGGTGGGGGTCCAGAAGGCGGGGCCTTCGATGTAGAGGGTGGGGGGCACGGGGGCGGTGGTGTTCATGTCGCTCATCTGGCTTGTGGCGCTCATGCCGCCTTGCCGAAGACCAGCGAGCAGTTGTTGCCGCCGAAGCCGAAGGAGTTGCTCAGTGCGTAGCGCACCTCGCCGCGCGCCGGTTCGAGCCGGATCTGCGGGCCGAAGCCTTCGTCCAGCGTGCGCGTGTTCACCGTGCCCGGCATCAGGCCGCGCTCGATCGCCAGCAGGCTGACGACCGCCTCGACGATGCCCGCCGCGCCCAGCGTGTGGCCCATGAAGCCCTTGGTCGAGCTGGCGTGCGTGCGCGCGGGGAAGCGGCGCGCCACCAGCGCACCCTCGACCTCGTCGTTCTTCTGGCTCGAGGTGCCATGCATGTTGATGTAGTCGATGGCGTCCGGCGCGAGGCCCGCGCGTGCCAGCGCCTCGTCGAGCGCGCGCTCGGCGCCCAGGCCCTCGGGGTGCGGCGTGGACATGTGGTGCGCGTCGCTCGCCTCGCCGTAGCCCAGCAGGTGCAGCGGCGCGGCGTCGGCGCCGGTCTGCACGCGCTCCACCAGCGCGAAGCCCGCCGCCTCGCCCAGGCTGATGCCGTTGCGATGGGCGTCGAACGGGCGGCAGGGCTCGGTGGAGACCAGCTCCAGCGAGTTGAAGCCGAACAGCACGCTGCCGCACAGCGTGTCGGCGCCGCCCACCACGGCCGCGTCGGCCAGGCCCAGGCGGATGAGCCGCTCGGCCGAGGCGAACACCTTGGCGCTCGAGGAACAGGCGGTCGAAATGGTTTCGCTCGGGCCGCTGATGCCCAGCAGCTCCTGCGTGAACATGGCCAGCGAATGCGGCGTGTGCACCGCGGCGCGGCGCTGGTTCGGCGGAAAGTTGCCTTGCGCGTCGAGCTGCGTGTAGGCCAGCTCGGTCTCGCCGATGCTGGCGGTCGAGGTGCCCAGGATCAGCGCGATGCGCGAGGCGCCGTACTTCTCGCGCGCGGCAGCCACCGCTTCCATGAAGCCGTCGGCCTGCAGGCCCATGTAGGCCAGCCGGTTGTTGCGGCAATCCCAGTGGGCCAGCGGTTCGGGCAGCCGCACGTCCTCGACGCCCTCGACGCGGCCGATCCAGGTCGGCAGCGGCGCGTCGCCGAAGTCGTTGGCGCGCAGGCCGCTGCGCGACTGCGCCAGCGCGTCGGCCAGCGCTTCCTTGCCGACACCGACGGCGGACGTCGCCGTGTAGGCGGTGATTTGGAGAGGAGAGATTCGGGACGGCACGATCTTGTAGTTGGGCTGGCTGGCAAGGCGCGCGAAGCGCAGAAAAGTATCAAAAACGTCAGGAAACGAATGTAAACGCGAACAGCCTACCAGTTGCGCGGGGCGCCCGGCGTCGGCCTTGTCCTATAGGGTGTCCGCGTCTTCCCGACGTCCGTGCGGGTCGCCGCGGGTGGTCGTGAGCCGCGACGCCAGCGCCACCAGCACCAGCACCGGCGCGCCCAGCAGCGCGGTGGCAATGAAGAAGGTGCTGTAGCCGTAGGCGTCGACGAAGACGCCCGAATAACCGGCGATGAACTTGGGCAGCAGCAGCATCAGCGAGCTGAACAGGGCGTACTGCGTGGCCGAGTAGCTGATGTTCGTCAGGCTCGACAGGTACGCAATGAAGGCCGCCGAGGCGATGCCGCCGGCCAGGTTGTCGGCCGAGACCACGGCGATCAGCGCCGTCAGGTCGTGCCCGCGCGAGGCCAGCCAGGCGAACAGCAGGTTGCTGGCGGCGCTGAGCACCGCGCCCAGCATCAGCACCCGCATCACGCCCAGGCGCATCGACAGCACGCCGCCCACAAAGGCGCCCACCAGCGTCATGACCACGCCGTAGATCTTGCTGACCGTGGCCACCTCGTCCTTGGTGAAGCCCATGTCCACGTAGAACGGGTTGGCCATGATGCCCATCACCACGTCGCTGATGCGGTAGATGGCAATCAGCGAGAGGATCAGCGCGGCCTGCCATTTGTAGCGGCGGATGAAGTCGGCAAAAGGCTCGATGAGCGCGCCCTGCAGCCATTCGGCCGCGTTCTTCGCCTTGGGCAGCGCGCGCTGCACCGGTTCGGGCGACAGCAGCACGGTGACGACGCCCACCGCCATCGAGCCGGCCATCACCAGGTAGGCCGTCTTCCAGGCGCCGTTCTGGTAGGCCGCGGCCCCCGTGGCGGCCACGGCCGGCGCCACCTCGGCCCAGGCCGCGACCCACAGCACGCCCGCGCCGGCCCAGATCATGGCGAGCCGGTAGCCCGTCTGGTAGGCGGCGGCCAGCGCGGCCTGCTTGCGCGATTCGGCCGATTCGATGCGAAAGGCGTCCAGCGCGATGTCTTGCGTGGCCGAGCCGAAGGCCACCAGCAGCGCGCACCAGATCAGCGGCGTGAGCCCCAGGCGCGGGTCGTTCATGGCCATGCCGACCAGCCCCGCGACGACCAGGCCCTGCGCCAGCAGCAGCCAGCCGCGCCGGCGCCCCAGCAGCGTGGTCAGCGGCGGCAGCGGCAGCCGGTCGACCAGCGGCGCCCAGACCCACTTGAAGCCGTAGGCCAGCCCGACCCAGCTCAGGTAGCCGATGGTGGTGCGGTCGATGCCCGCCTCGCGCAGCCGGAAGCTCAGCGTGCCCAGCACCAGCAGCAGCGGCAGCCCCGCCGAGAAACCCAGCGCCAGCATGCGCAGCGTGGCGGGTTCGAGGTAGACCTTCAGCGCGTCGCGCCAGGGCGGGGTGGAGGAGGTGGGGGTTTCTGCAGGCGATGCGGACATGGGTGAGGGATTGTCCATGAGTGACGGGGGCCATCGGGGCGCCGTTTGTCTTCATTTGTTCCTATGATCCGGCCCCTATGTGCATACGATGCGATCGCTCCGAATTCGCCGCGCCGGCCGCGGCGTCGCCCTGGAATCCACGGCGGGCCTTCCTGCTGGCCGCGGCCGGCGTGGCCGGCACGGCCCTGAGCGGCGCGGCGCTGGCGCAGGTCAACGTCGGCAATGCCTCGATGGCGCGCAACCTCGTGCCCGCCGACAAGATCGAGGCGGCCGGCGTTCAGCAGTACGGCCAGTTGCTCGAACAGGCGCGCGCCAAGGGCGCGCTGGCGGGCGACGGCAACCCGCAGCTGCAGCGCCTGCGCGCCATCGCGAACCGCCTCATTCCCTTCGCCACGCCGTGGAACGCACGTGCCCGCGAGTGGAAGTGGGAGGTCAACCTGATCGGCAGCAAGCAGATCAACGCCTTCTGCATGCCCGGCGGCAAGATCGCCTTCTTCACCGGCATCCTCGAGCAGCTCAAGCTCAGCGACGACGAAGTCGCCATGGTCATGGGCCACGAGATGGCCCACGCGCTGCGCGAGCACGCGCGCGCCCGCATGGCCAAGAGCGCGGGCACCGGCGCGGCGCTCTCCATCGGTGCGCAGCTGCTCGGCCTGGGCCAGGTGGGCGACCTGGCGGCGCGCGCCGGCACGCAGCTCATCACCCTCAAGTTCAGCCGCAGCGACGAGACCGAGGCCGACCTGGTGGGCCTGGAACTCGCGGCGCGCGCGGGCTTCGATCCGAAGGCATCGGTGTCGCTGTGGCAGAAGATGGCCACGGCCTCCAAGAACCAGGGCGGATTGAATTTCCTGTCGACTCACCCGACCGGGCCGGACCGCATTGCGAAGCTGGAGGCGAATTTGCCGAAGGTGGAGAAGCTCTACCGCGACGCCAGGAAGAGCTGAGTTTCTCCCTCCCCTTCCGGGGGAGGGCAGGGGTGGGGGCACGATGGCTTTCGAATAAGCGCGGCGCCTGATCGAAGGCTCGCCCCCATCCCAGCCTTCCCCCGGAAGGGGAAGGAGCAAGACACACGTCGTGCATCGCAGGCTGCTTGCCTTTCTCCGTTCCCTCCCAGGGGAGGGCGGGGTGGGGGCACGACGGCCTTCGAACAACCACGGCGCCTGATCGAAGGCCTGTCCCCATCCCAGCCTTCCCCCGGAAGGGGAAGGAGCAAGACACGCGTCGTGCATCGCAGGCTGCCTGCATTTCTCCCTCCCCTCCCGGGGGGAGGGCAGGGGTGGGGGCACGACGGCTTTTGAATAACCACGGCGCCTGATCGAAGGCCTGCCCCCATCCCAGCCTTCCCCCGGAAGGGGAGGAGCAAGACACACGTCGTGCATCGCAGGCTGCCTGCATTTCTCCCTCCCCTCCCGGGGGGAGGGCAGGGGTGGGGGCACGACGGCTTTTGAATAACCACGGCGCCTGATCGAAGGCCTGCCCCCATCCCAGCCTTCCCCCGGAAGGGGAGGAGCAAGACACACGTCGTGCATCGCAGGCTGCCTGCATTTCTCCCTCCCCTCCCGGGGGGAGGGCAGGGGTGGGGGCACGACGGCTTTTGAATAACCACGGCGCCTGATCGAAGGCCTGCCCCCATCCCAGCCTTCCCCCGGAAGGGGAGGAGCAAGACACACGTCGTGCATCGCAGGCTGCCTGCATTTCTCCCTCCCCTCCCGGGGGAGGGTAGGGGTGGGGGCATGACGGCCTTCGAACAACCACGGCGCCTGACCGAAGCCCAGCCCCCATCCCAGCCTTCCCCCGGGAGAGGAAGGAGCCAATCCAACACCCATTCCCGCTGGCACGCCGCTTGCATCTCGACTTGTACACAAGTTTGGATGCCTGATGATGGTGCATGAAGAAAACGGATCGCCTGCCGCCGCCTGGATCGCGAAGTTCGCGCAACCCGTCGCGCACGCACGGGCCGGCGATGCCCTCGGTTTCGCCCTGCCGCTCGCCGGCCTGCGCTTCGCGGTCAAGGACAACATCGACGTGGCCGGCGTGCCCACCACCGCCGCCTGCCCGGCCTTCGAGCGGCACCCCTCGGTTCATGCGACCGTGGTGCAGCGCCTGCTCGAAGCCGGTGCATCGCTGGCCGGCAAGACCAACCTCGACCAGTTCGCCTGCGGCCTGAACGGCACGCGCTCGCCGTACGGCGAGGTGCCCAATGCCTTCGACGCACGCTATGTCTCGGGCGGGTCCAGCTCGGGCTCGGCCTACGTGGTGGCGACCGGCGAGGTCGACTTCGCGCTCGGCACCGACACCGCCGGCTCGGGCCGCGTGCCGGCCGGGCTCAACAACATCGTCGGGCTGAAGCCCTCGCGCGGGCTGCTGAGCGCCTTCGGCGTGGTGCCCGCGGCGCAGAGCGCCGACTGCGTTTCCATCTTCGCGCGCACCGTCGCCACCGCCGTCGACGTGCTGCTGGCCGCCGCCGGCCATGATGCGCGCGACCCGTACTCGCGGGATTTCTCGCGCGACCTGCCATTGCGCCGCCAGCCACTCCCCGCGCGCTTCAACTTCGGCGTGCCCGACACGCTGAGCTTCTTCGGCGACACCGCCGCCGAGCAGGCCTTCAACGACGCCACCGCGCGGCTGCTGGCCCTGGGCGGCTCGCCCGTCACCATTCCCTACGCGCCGCTGGCCGAGGCGGCCGCGCTGCTGTACGAAAGCGCACTGGTCGCCGAGCGCTACGCCGCGGTGCGTCCGTTCTTCGACGCCCATGCGCAAGAGGTGATCGAGCCCGTGCGCGGCATCCTCGCCCAGGGCCAGGGCTACACCGCCGCCGACGTGTTCGACGCCCAGACCCGCCTGCGCGCCATCGCCCAGCAGGTCGAGCCCATGTGGCGCCACATCGACGTGCTGGTGGTGCCCACCGCGCCCACGCACTACACGCGCGAGCAGATGCGCGCCGACCCGGTCGTGCTCAACCGCAACCTGGGCGCGTACACCAACTTCGTCAACCTGCTCGACTACGCCGCGCTCTCGGTGCCCGGCAGCCTGCGCGCCGACGGCCTGCCGTTCGGCATCACGCTGATCGGGCCCTGCGGCAGCGACCTGGCATTGGCCGATCTGGGTCAGCGCTTTCATCACTCCACCGGCCTCCCGCAGGGCGCAACGGGCACGCCGCTGCCGGCGATGCGCGCCATTCCGGGGCTCGCCGCCGAGGGTGCCGACCTGCTGCCGATCGCCGTCGTCGGCGCGCACCTGTCGGGCATGCCGCTCAACAGCCAGCTCACCGAGCGCGGCGCCACGCTGCTGCGCGCCACCACCACCGCGCCGGCCTATCGCCTGCATGCGCTGCCCGGCACCGTGCCGCCCAAGCCGGGCCTGCAGCGCGTGGCTGAAGGCAGTGAAGGCAATAAAGGCAGTGAAGGCGCCGCCATCGCGCTCGAAGTCTGGGCCGTGCCCCTCGCGCAGGTCGGCAGCTTCCTCGCGCTGATCCCGCCGCCCCTGGGCCTCGGCAGCGTCGAGCTGGCCGACGGCAGCTGGGTGAAGGGCTTCATCTGCGAAGGCCATGCACTGGCCGGCGCGCAGGACGTGACTTCGCATGGCGGCTGGCGTGCCTACGTCGCGAGCCGCGCCACCCCTTCTTCTTTCTCTCCTTCTCCTTCTTCTCTTTGACCTTGACCCAGGAGCCCCGATGAGCACCCAAGACAAACCATCCGCATCGCACCGCCGCCGCCAATTGCTGCAGGCCGGCGCCGCGGGCCTGGCCGTGCTGGCCGCGCCCGCCATGGTGCGCGCGCAGGGCGCGCCCAAGCTGCGCATCGGCTTCTGGCCCGTGGCCGCCGGCCTGCCGTTCTTCGCGGCCGTGGACAAGGGCTACTTCAAGGAAGCCGGCCTCGACGTCGAGCCGCTGAAATTCGCCGGCGCCCAGCAGGTCATGGAAGGCATGCTCGCCGGGCGCTGCGACGGCAGCGCCAACGGCACCGGCTCGGCCAACCTCGCCATCGGCGAGATCGCGCAGCCGGGTCTCTTCAAGATCTTCTGCACCAACCCGAGCAACGCCAAGTTCGTGCTCGACGAGTTCATCGTCGCCAAGGACAGCCCCATCAAGAGCATGGCCGAGCTGGCCGGCAAGAAGGTCGCCTCGGGCCCCGGCATCCAGAACGTCACGCTGTGCAAGACCATGCTGGAGCGCGCCGGCGCCAAGGGCGCGAGCGTGAGCGAGCTGCCCATCGGCCAGCACGTGGCCGCGCTGGTGGCGGGCCAGGTCGACGCCTGCTACACGCTGGAGCCCACCGGCACCGTGGGCCGCATGAACGGCACCACGCGCGTCATCGAGGCCGGCGTGGTCGCCAAATACATCCTGGGCGACCCGATGGCGCCGTGGCACGGCGGCGCGGCCAGCCTCACCACCGAGTTCATCAAGAAGAACCCCGAGGTGGCGAAGAAGTACATCGCCGCCTATGCGCGCGGCGTGGAGCTGGTGCGCACCAAGCCCGACGAAGCGCGCCAGTTCATGAAGGGCTACACCGCCATCGAAGGCAAGCTCACGGCCGAAGTGCCGCTCGCGTCGTACATGCTCTACAACGAGTTCAAGCCCAGCGACGTGGCGTACTTCCAGAAGTTCTACGACCTGTTCACCGAGAAGGGCATCTTCGAGAAGAAGGTCGCGGTGGACGGCCTTCTCTACAAGGCCTGAGCATGGCCGACGCAAGCCCGACCACGGCCGCGCCGTGGACCCCGCCGGCCGCCGGTGCCGCCACCGCCGTGCCCCGTACGCCGCTGCGCGACCGGCTGCTGCCCTTCATCGGGCCCGTGGTGCTGTTCATCGCGTGGGACCTGGTGGTGCGCCTGGGCTTCATCAAGCCCATTCTTCTGCCCACGCCCGCCGACACCATCGCGGCGCTGATCACGGGGCTCGCGGGCGGACCGCTGCTCACCGACTTCGCCATGACCGTGTGGCGCACGCTGCAGGCCTTCCTCATCGCGGCGGTGGTCGGCGTGCCGCTGGGCGTGCTGCTCGGCAGCAACGAGAAGGCCTACCGCAGCGTGGAGTTCCTGATCGACTTCTTCCGCTCCACGCCTTCTTCCGCGCTGATCCCGCTGTTCCTGCTGATCTTCGGCGTGAGCGACGTCAACAAGATCGCCATCGCGGCCTTCGGCGCGCTGCTCATCGTGGTGTTCAACAGCGCCTACGGCGTGATGAACGCACGCAAGCAGCGCGTGATGGCCGCGAAGGTCATGGGCGCCTCGCGCTGGCAGGTCTTCAAGGACGTGCTGATCTGGGAGAGCCTGCAGCCCAGCTTCGTGGGCCTGCGCTCCGCGGTGTCGATGGCGCTGGTGATCGTCATCGTGGCCGAGATGTTCATCGGCTCCGACACCGGGCTGGGCCACCGCATCATCGACGCGCAGCAGGTGCTCAACGTGAAGAGCATGTACGCGGCCATCCTCGCGGCCGGCGCGCTGGGCTATGCGCTCAACATTCTTTTTCTTGTTGCCGAGCGCCGCATCGTGCACTGGAGCGGTCGATGAAAGTCACGCCCGAGATCGTCATCAACGGCCCGGTGTACGCCGACGTGCCCAAGCCCGCGTTCAGGCCCGGCCCGGCCGGCACGCACATCACCATCCGCGGGCTCACCAAGTACTTCGCGGGCTGGCCGCTGTACGAGAACTTCGACCTCGACATTCCCAAGCAGGCCATCGTCTCGGTGTTCGGCCCCAACGGCTGCGGCAAGTCCACGCTCATCAACATGATCGCGGGGCTGATTCCCATCGACGCGGGCGAGATTTTGTTCGACGGCAAGCAGCGCAAGGACACCAAGATCGGCTACGTGTTCCAGAACTACCGCGAGGCGATGTTCCCGTGGATGCGCACCATCGACAACATCGCCTACCCGCTGAAGCTCGAAGGCCGCAGCAAGGCCGAGGTCGACCGCCGCATGGAAGAACTGGTGGCGTCCTTCGACGTGAAGTTCGACTTGAAGCGCTTTCCGTACGAGCTCTCGGGCGGCCAGCAGCAGACCGCGTCGATCATGCGCGCGCTGGCGCCCAACCCCGAGGTGCTGTTCCTCGACGAGCCGTTTTCCGCGCTCGATTTCGAGATGACCCTCTTCATCCGCGAGAAGCTGCAGGAGGTGTTCATGCAGACCGGCACCACCATGCTGCTGGTGTCGCACGACCTGGAAGAGGCCGTGTACCTCGCCGACGAAGTGCTGCTGCTCACCAAGCGGCCCACCAGGGTGGCCGAGATCTTGCGTTATGGCGATGCGCGCCCGCGCACCGTGGAGACGTTGAGCACCGAGAGCTTCGTCGCCATGAAGAAGCTCAGCCTGGACATCTTCCAGCGCGAGGTTCGCCGCTAGGGCGCCTTCAGCAGGAGCAACGCGATGACCATGACCCCCACACAGATCGAAAGCTATGTAGCCGCCGCCGCCGCGGCGCTCGAACTGCCGCTGTCGCCCGCCCACCGGCCCGGCGTGCTGCGCTATTTCGCGCTTGCCGCCGATTTCGCCGCACTGATCGAGGCCGTGCCGCTGTCGATGTCGGCCGAATCCGCCGTGCATTTCGCGCCCGTCGCGCCCGAGGAGAAAGAAGCATGAGCGCCGCCGAGCTGCTGGGGCGCGACGCCTGCGCCATGGCCGATGCGGTGCGCGCCGGCACCGCCAGCGCCACCGCGCTGGTGCAGGCCAGCCTGGCGCGCGTGGACGCGACCGACGACCGGGTCAACGCCTTCACTTCGGTGCTGTCCGAGCGCGCGCTGCGCCGCGCCGCGCAGGTCGATGCATCGCTCGCCTCGGCCAACGGCGCGCGCACCCGCGAACTGCCGCTGCTGGGCGTGCCCTTCGCGGTGAAGAACCTGTTCGACATTGCCGGCCTGCCCACGCTCGCCGGCTCGAAGATCGAACACCAGACCGCGCCCGCCCGCGCCGACGCCGCGCTGGTGCGCCGGCTCGAGCGCGCGGGCGCCGTGCTGGTCGGCGCGCTCAACATGGACGAATACGCCTACGGCTTCACCACCGAGAACAGCCACGAAGGCCCCACGCGCAACCCGCACGACCTCACGCGCATCGCGGGCGGTTCCTCGGGCGGCTCGGGTGCGGCCGTGGCGGCCGGGCAGGTGCCGCTGACGCTGGGCTCCGACACCAACGGCTCGATCCGCGTGCCGGCCTCGCTGTGCGGCGTGTTCGGCCTCAAGCCCACCTTCGGGCGGCTGCCGCGCACCGGCAGCTTTCCGTTCGTGTCGAGCCTGGACCACCTCGGCCCGTTCGCCCGCTCGGCGCGCGACCTGGCGCGGGTGTACGACGCGATGCAGGGGCCCGAAGAAGCGGGCGGCCCGCACGACCCCGGCTGCGCGCAGCGCGCCGCCGAGCCCGTGTCGCCTTCGCTGGGCCACGGCACGCGCGGCTTGCGTGTCGGCGTGCTCGGCGGCTACTTCCGCGAGCGCGCGGGCGCCGAGGCGTCGGCCGCCGTCGACCGCGTGGCCGAGGCATTGGGCGCGATCGTCTCGCCGGGCAGCGTCGAGCTGCCGATGGTCGAGGCGGGGCGCGCCGCCGCGTTCCTCATCACCAACGCCGAAGGCGCCGCGCTGCACCTGGCCGACCTGCGCCGCCGCGCGCACGACTTCGAGCCGCTCTCGCGCGACCGCTTCCTCGCGGGCGCGCTGCTGCCGGCGGCCTGGGTGTCGCGCGCGCAGCGCGTGCGCCTGGCCTATGCCGAAGCGGTGGCGCGGCTGTTCGGCCGCTACGACATCCTGCTGGCGCCGGCCACGCCCAGCGCGGCCACGCCCATCGGCGCCGAGACCTTCGAGGTCAACGGCCACCCGCTGCCGGTGCGCCCGAACATGGGCCTGCTGACCCAGCCCTTCTCGTGCATCGGCCTGCCGGTGTGCGCGGTGCCGGTGTGGGGCGCGCACGCCAACTTGCCGATCGGCGTGCAGGTGATCGGTGCGCCCTGGCGCGAAGACCTCGTGCTGCGCGTGGCCGCGGCGCTCGAAGCGGCCGGCGTGGCGCATGCGCCCGTCGCCGCGCTGACCCCGGAGAAGACCCCCGCATGAACGCGAGCGACATCAACCTGCCCGACGTGCTGGCCGAAGTGAAGGCGGCCTTCGCGCGCTACGAAGACGCGCTGGTCAACAACAAGGTCGAGGTGCTCGACGAGCTGTTCTGGAACAGCCCGACCACGCTGCGCTACGGCGCCACCGAGAACCTGTACGGCTGCGACGAGATCCGCGCCTTTCGCGCCTCGCGCCCGTCGCAGGGGCTGGCGCGCGAGCTGCTCATCACCGTCATCACCAGCTACGGCCGTGACTTCGCCACCGCCAACTGCGAGTTCCGCCGCGAGGGCGCCGGGCGCACCGGCCGCCAGAGCCAGACCTGGATGCGCACGCCCGAAGGCTGGCGCGTGGTCTCGGCGCACGTCAGCCTGCTGGGCTGAGGCCACGATTTCCTTGCACCCACCCCAACTGTTTCCAAGAACGGAGTACGTGATGACCAGTCAATTCAACCGCCGTGATTCCCTGAAGGCCCTGGCCGCGCTGGGCGCCGCCGGCTCGCTCGGGGGCTGGAGCGCCCTGGCCGGTGCGCAGGCCAAAGCGTTGACCGTGGGCGTGATCTACGTCGGCGCGCGCGACGACTACGGCTACAACCAGGCGCACGCCATGGCCGCCGCCGAGATCAAGAAGCTCCCCGGCATCAAGGTGGTCGAGGAAGAGAACGTGCCCGAGACCGCCGCCGTGCAGAAGACCATGGCCGGCATGATCTCGCAGGACGGCGCCAAGCTGCTGTTCCCCACGTCCTTCGGCTACTTCGATCCGCACATCCTGGCCGTGGCGCCGAAGAACCCCGACGTGCGCTTCTCGCACTGCGGCGGCCTCTGGACCGAAGGCAAGCACCCGAAGAACGTGGGCAGCTTCTTCGGCTACATCGACGAGTGCCAGTTTCTCAATGGCGTGATCGCCGCGCACATGACGAAGAGCAACAAGATCGCCTTCGTCGCGGCCAAGCCCATTCCGCAGGTGCTGCGCAACATCAACGCCTTCACGCTCGGTGCGCGCTCGGTCAAGCCGAACATCACCTGCAGCGTGATCTTCACGGGCGACTGGTCGATGGCGGTGAAGGAGGCCGAGGCCACCAACAGCCTGGCCGACCAGGGCTGCGACGTGTTCACCATGCACGTGGACGGCCCCAAGGTGGTGGTCGAGACAGCCGCCAAGCGCGGCAAGATGGTCTGCGGCTACCACGCGAGCCAGGCCAAGCTGGCACCCAACGCCTACCTCACCGGGGCCGAGTGGAACTGGCTCACTGCGTACAAGACCACCATCGAGGCCGCGCAGGCCGGCAAGCCGCATCCCAACTTCCTGCGCGGCGGCCTGAAGGAGGGCTACGTGAAGATGTCGGCCTACGGCCCCATGGTGCCGGACGCCGCGAAGAAGCAGGCCGACGACATCAAGGCGAAGATGATCGCGGGCAGCTTCGACATCTTCAAGGACGGCATCAAGGACAACAAGGGCGCGGTGGTGGTGCCGGCGGGCAAGGTGCTCAAGCAGACCGACCTCGAGCTCGAGAAGATGAACTACCTGGTCGAAGGCGTGGTCGGCTCCGTCTAGAAATGTCAGCCCCCCGGCTTGCCGCTGCGTGTGCTTCGCCACCCCCCGAGGGGGAGGCTCGGCCCGCCTTGGGGTGGCCCGGCGGCGGCCGATTTCACTGAAAAATCATGCGCCACGCACTCAAGGAATTCTCTTTGCCGGTGTTCGCCATCGCGGCGGCGCTGCTGCTGTTCGGCCTGGTGGTGGCCTTCGCCGGGGTCGACCCGGTGGAGGTGTGGACCACGCTGTTCAAGGGCGCGTTCGGCGACTGGTTCTCCTGGCAGAACACGCTGCAGCGCGCCGCGCCGCTGATGCTCACCGCGTTGTGCGTGGCGCTGCCCGCGCGCGCCGGGCTGATCATCATCGGCGGCGAAGGCGCGCTGGTGTTCGGCGGGCTGGCCTGCGCGGCGCTCGCGCATGCGGTGCCGCTGCCCGGCAACGTCGTCGGCACGGTCGCCGTGTGCATCGCGGGGGCGGTGGCCGGCGCGCTGTGGATCATGCTCGCGGGCTGGCTGCGCCAGTTCCGCGGCATCAACGAAACCATCAGCAGCCTGCTGCTGGCCTACATCGCCATCGGCATCTTCAAGCACCTGGTCGAAGGGCCGCTGCGCGATCCGGCGAGCCTGAACAAGCCGTCCACCTATGCGCTGAACGAGGGCATGCTGATCGGCGGCATCGGGGGTTCCGACGTGCACTGGGGCCTGGCGATCGGCGTGGTGGCGTGCCTGGGGCTGGGCTGGTGGCTGCGCGCCACGGCCTCGGGCTTCTCGGTGCGCGTGGTGGGCGGCAACCCGCGCACCGCGCAGCTGGTGGGCCTGCCGGCCACGCGGCTCATTCTTTCGGCCTGCGGCCTCGGCGGTGCATGCGCGGGGCTCGCGGGCGCGGTCGAAGTGGCGGCGGTGCACACCAACGCCAATGCCTCGCTGATCGCGGGCTACGGCTACGCGGGCATCCTGGTGTCGTTCATCGCGCGGCACAACCCGGTGGCCATCGTGCCGGTGGCCATCCTGTTCGGCGGCTTCGGCGCGGCGGGCAGCCTGCTGCAGCGCCGGGTCGGCCTGCCCGACGCGTCGGTGCTGGTGCTGCAGGGCATCGCCTTCGTGCTGATCCTTGCGAGCGAAGGGCTGCGCACGGTCAACTGGAAGAAGTTCGGCGACCGGATGCTGCCCGAGGCGAAGCATTACGACAGGAGTGCTCTTGCATGACCGCCGACCAATGGATCGCGCTGGTGGCGGGCATCGTGGGCGGCGCATTGCGCGTGGGCGCGCCGTTCCTGTTCGTGAGCCTGGGCGAGTGCCTCACCGAAAAATCGGGCCGCATCAACCTCGGGCTCGAAGGCGTGCTGGTGCTGTCGGCCATGGCGGCCTTCGGCGGCGCGTACCTCACCGACTCGGCCTGGCTCGGCGTGCTGATCGGCGCGGTGGCGGGCGCCTTGCTCGCGCTGCTGCACGGCCTGCTGTGTTCGCTGGACCGCGTGAACGACGTGGCCACCGGCATCGCGCTGATGCTGCTGGGCACGGGGCTCGCCTTCTACCTGGGCAAGCCGCTCATCCAGCCGCAGGCGCCGCAGATTCCCGCCATTCCATTGGGCTTCTGGAGCGACAACACGGTGGTGCGCTCGGCGCTGCAGCTCAACGCGCTGGTGCCCATCGGCGTGGCGCTCGCGGTGTTGCTGTGGTGGGGCTTCGCGCGCACGCGTGCCGGCCTGCTGGTGCGCATGGCGGGCGACTCTGCGCAGGCCACGCGCGCGCTCGGCTATTCGGTGTCGGGCCTGCGCATCGCGGCGACCACGGCGGGCGGCTTCATCGCGGGCCTTGGCGGGGCGTCGCTCACGCTGTTCTATCCGGGCAGCTGGAACGAAGGCATCTCCAGCGGCCAGGGCCTGATCGCCGTGGCGCTGGTGATCTTCGCGCGCTGGAGCCCGCTGCGCTGCGTGGGTGCGGCGCTGCTGTTCGGCGGCGCGGGCGCCATCGGGCCGGCGCTGCAGTCCATCGGCATCGGCTGGGGCTACCACCTCTTCAACACCGTGCCCTACGTGCTCACGCTGGTGATCCTGGTGTTCACCTGCAAGCCGGGCAGCGCGGCCGTCGGCAGCCCCGGCGAACTTTCATCGACAAGGAGCTGAATGCCATGAGCGGTCTCGGAGGTCTCAACAAATCGGCGCACGGCGTGGTCGTCGGCCTGGTGCAACTGCAGTTGCCCAACGTGAAGACACCGGCCGACCTGGCCGCGCAGACGCGGCGCATCTGCGACATGGTGGGCAAGGCGCGCCGCAACCAGGGCACGATGGACCTCGTGGTGTTCCCCGAGTACGCGCTGCACGGCCTGTCGATGGACACCAGCCCCGAGATCATGTGCACGCTCGACGGCCCCGAGGTGGCGGCCTTCAAACAGGCCTGCATCGAGCACCGCATCTGGGGCTGCTTCTCCATCATGGAGGCCAACCCCGGCGGCAACCCGTACAACAGCGGGCTGATCATCGACGACCAGGGCGCCGTCAAGCTCTACTACCGCAAGCTGCACCCGTGGGTGCCGGTGGAGCCCTGGGAGCCGGGCAACCTCGGCATTCCGGTGTGCGAAGGGCCCAACGGCAGCACGCTGTCGCTCATCATCTGCCACGACGGCATGTTCCCCGAGATGGCGCGCGAGGCCGCGTACAAGGGCGCGGACATCATCCTGCGCACCGCGGGCTACACCGCGCCCATCCGCCATGCGTGGAAGATCACCAACCAGGCCAACGCCTTCTGCAACCTGGCCTACACCGCGAGCGTGTGCCTCAGCGGCAGCGACGGCAGCTTCGATTCGATGGGCGAGGGCATGTTCTGCCGTTTCGACGGCACGGTGCTGGCCGAGGGCGGCGGGCGTGTCGACGAGATCGTCACCGCCGAGCTGCGGCCCGACCTGGTGCGCGAGGCGCGCACCGGCTGGGGCGTGGAGAACAACATCTACCAGCTGTACCACCGCGGCTACGTGGCGGTGAAGGGCGGCGCACAGGACTGCCCGTACACCTACATGCGCGACATGGCCGCGGGCACCTACAAGCTGCCGTGGAGCGCCGAGGTGAAGGTGACCGACGGCACCAGTTGCGGCTTCGCGCCGCCCGAGCGCAACTACCGGGGATGACGCGAAAACCATGACCACCACCATCGCCAACACCACCGAGCGCCACGTGGCGGCCGAGCCCTACGCCTGGCCGTACAACGGCGCGCTGCGGCCCGACAACACCGCGCTGATCGTGATCGACATGCAGACCGACTTCTGCGGCAAGGGCGGCTATGTCGACGTGATGGGCTACGACCTGTCGCTGGTGCAGGCGCCGATCCAGCCCATCGCGCGCACGCTGGCCGCCTTGCGCCCGCTGGGCTATCACATCATCCACACGCGCGAAGGCCACCGGCCCGACCTGGGCGACCTGCCGGCCAACAAGCGCTGGCGTTCGCGGCAGATCGGCGCGAACGGCGTGGGCATCGGCGACGACGGGCCGTGCGGGCGCATCCTGGTGCGCGGCCAGCCGGGCTGGGAAATCATTCCGGAGCTGGCGCCGCTGCCGGGCGAGGTGGTGATCGACAAGCCCGGCAAGGGCTCGTTCTATGCGACGGACCTGGAACTCATCCTGCGCACGCGCGGCATCGAGAACCTGATCCTGGCGGGCATCACGACCGACGTGTGCGTGCACACGACGATGCGCGATGCGAACGACCGCGGCTTCGAGTGCCTGCTGCTGTCGGACTGCACCGCTGCGACGGACCATGGCAACCACCTGGCGGCGCTGAAGATGGTCACGATGCAGGGCGGCGTGTTCGGCGCGCACGCCACCTCCCGGGCCTTGCTGGCCACGCTGGGCTGAACGCCATGAATGCCATGAGCGCAATCTCTCCCCACGCCATCGGCGGCCTGCCCATGGGCAGCGGCGCACTCGCGCTCGACACCTACCGGCTGACCAAGCGCTTCGGCGCCTTCACCGCGATGGACAGCGTGACGATGCGCGTCGAGCCCGGCACGGTGCATGCGCTGCTGGGCGAGAACGGCGCGGGCAAGAGCACGCTGGTGAAGTGCGTGGCGGGCTTCCAGCGCGCGGAGGAGGGCAGCATCCTCATCGACGGGCGCGAGCAGGACATCGCCAACCCGATCGTGGCGCGCGCGCTGGGCATCGGCATGGTGTACCAGCACTTCACGCTGGCGCCGGGCATGACGGTGGCCGAGAACCTGTTGCTCGCGGGCGGCAAGACGCCCGCGCTGATCGACTGGAAGACCAAGCGCGCGGAACTCGAGGCCTTCCTGGCGACCACGCCGTTCAGCCTCGACCTCGACGTGCGGCCCTCGGAGCTGGCCGCGGGCGAGAAGCAGAAGCTCGAGCTGCTGAAGCAGCTCTACCTGAAGCCGCGCCTGCTGATCCTCGACGAGCCCACTTCCGTGCTCACGCCGCAGGAGGCCGACGAGGTGCTGGGCCATGTGCGCGAGTTCGCGCGCAGCGGGCTGTGCACGGTGCTGATCATCACGCACAAGTTCCGTGAGGTGATGGCGTATGCCGACAGCGTGACGGTGCTGCGGCGCGGCAAGGCGGTGCACCACTGCCGCGTGGTGGACACGAGCCCGGCGCAACTGGCGCAGGCCATGATGGGCGGCGAGCAGGCGCAGTCGTCTTCGCAGGCACCGGTCAGCCGCAAGCCCTTGCCTGCCGATGCGCCTGTCGCGCTGAAGGTCGAAGGCCTCAAGGCGCAGGGCGACCGCGGCACGCTGGCGCTGCACGACCTGAGCCTGTCCGTGCGCGCCGGCGAAATCCTCGGCGTGGCCGGTGTGTCGGGCAACGGGCAGCGCGAACTCGTCGAAGCCCTCGTCGGCCAACGCCCGCGCCTGGCGGGCAAGGTCACGGTGATGGGCCGGCCCTACGGCGCGCACCGCGCGGAGAACCGCGAGCTCAAGGTGCGCAGCCTGCCCGAGGAGCCGCTGCGCAATGCCTGCGTCGGCGATCTCAGCGTGGCGGAGAACATGGCGCTGCGCGACTTCGACCGGCCGCCGTTGTCGCGCGGCGGCGTGCTGAGCTTTCCGTACTGGCGCAGCCGGGCGCGCGAATGGATCGCCGAGTACGGCGTGAAGACGCAGGGCGAGGGCGCGCCGATTCGCAGCCTGTCCGGCGGCAACGTGCAGCGCGCGGTGCTGGCGCGTGAACTGGCGGGCGACATCAACGTGCTGATTGCCGCGAACCCGGTGTTCGGTCTCGACTTCGCGGCCGTTGCGGAGATCCACTCGCGCATCGTGCAGGTGCGCGAGAAGGGCGGGGCGGTGCTGCTGGTCAGCGAAGACCTCGACGAACTGCTGGAGCTGGCCGACCGCATCGTGGTGATGAGCGAGGGGCAGATCGTGTTCGAGACGCCGGCCGCGGGCGCCGAGCGGCATGTGATCGGCGCGCACATGGGTGGCGGGCACCACGAGCCCGCGCATGTCGCGAGGGCCGCGGCCTGAGCGCCGCATTCGCGTTGAAACAACCAGCGAGCCGCACCATGCGCATCGAGCAAGCCAACCCCTTCCCCTACGAATTCGACGTCGCCCGCACGGCGCTGGTGCTCATCGACATGCAGCGCGACTTCATCGAGCCCGGCGGCTTCGGCGAGACGCTGGGCAACGACGTGTCGCTGCTGGAGGCCATCGTGCCGGCCACGCAGCGAGCGCTGCGCGCCTGGCGCCGGGCCGGCGGCCTCGTGGTGCACACGCGCGAGGCGCATGCCGCCGATCTGTCGGACTGTCCGCCCGCCAAGCGCAACCGCGGCAACCCCACGCTGCGCATCGGCGACGAGGGTCCGATGGGCCGCATCCTGGTGACGGGCGAGCCGGGCAACCAGATCATCGATGCGCTGGCGCCGGTCGACGGCGAGGTCGTCATCGACAAGCCGGGCAAGGGCGCGTTCTACGCCACCGGGCTGCACGACCTGCTGCGGCAGCGCGGCATCACGCACCTGCTGTTCGGCGGCGTGACGACCGAGGTGTGCGTGCAGACCAGCATGCGCGAAGCCAACGACCGCGGCTACGACAGCCTGCTGCTCGAGGATTGCACCGAGAGCTACTTTCCGGCGTTCAAGGCGGCCACGCTCGACATGGTGCGCGCGCAGGGCGGCATCGTCGGCTGGACCGCGCCGAGCGCCGCGCTGCTGAACGCACTGGATGCACTGGATGCGCCTGGTGCGCTGAACACGCCGTCGTGACCACGGCGCCAACGACTAACATCCCACCCGTGTCTACCGTCCGACCCCGTCCCGAACCTTCAGCCCCCGCCGCCGCCGCCGTCGCCCCCACTGTCGACGCGACGGTTTTCCGCACACGGGCCGACGAGGTCTACGCGCAGCTCAAGCGCGACGTGGCCGAGTTCATCCTGGTGCCGGGCGATCGCTTCACCGAGAACGAGATCAGCGACCGGCTCGGCGTGTCTCGCACGCCGGTGCGCCAGGCGCTGTTCAGGCTGCAGCAGGAAGGCTTCGTCGAGGTGCTGTTTCGCAGCGGCTGGCGCGTGCTGCCTTTCGACTTCGAGCAGTTCGAGCAGCTCTACGATTTGCGCATGGTGCTGGAGACCACCGCCGTGCACCGGCTGTGCGAAACCGATCGCCACATCGACCGCGGCCTGCTCGACACGCTGGCCGACATCTGGCTGGTGCCCGCGGCGCAGCGCAGCAGCGACATGGCGCAGGTGGCGCAGTGGGACGAGGCCTTTCACTGCGCGCTGGTGGCGGCCGCTGGCAATGCCGAGATGGCGCGCGTGCACGGCGACGTGACGGACCGCATCCGCATCATCCGCCGGCTCGACTTCACCAAGCAGCCGCGCATCGACGCCACCTACGACGAACACGCGAAGATACTGAAGGCCATCCGCGCGAACCGCGGCGACCAGGCCGCGATGCTGCTGCGCGCGCACATCGAGACCAGCCAGGCTGAGGTGCGCAAGATCACGCTGCACCAGGTGCATCTGGCGCGGCATGCGGGCAAGGGCCCGGCGTCGCGCTGAGGGGTCTTGCTCCTTCCCCTTCCGGGGGAAGGCTGGGATGGGGGCAAGCGGCCTACGCACAGGCAGCAACCTTCTCAAAAGCCGTCGTGCCCCCACCCCGGCCCTCCCCGGGAGGGGAGGGAAAAATACAAAAGGAAAAGACCGGGCTCAGTCCGCGGTGATGTTCCCGCGCTTCACCACGCTGGCCCAGCGGTCCGCATCCTTCTTCATCAGCGCGCCGAACTCCGCCGGCGTCGAGCTGGCCGGCACCATGCCCTGCGACTCGAACGACTTCGCCACGTCCGGCTGCTTCAGCACCTTCGCAATCTCGGTGTTGAGGCGCGCGACAACGTCCGCCGGCGTGCCCTTCGGCGCGAGCACGCCGTACCACATGTCCACGTTGTCGGCGGTCACGCCGGCCTCGGCCAGGGTGGGCACGTCGGGCAGTTGCGCCAGGCGCTTGCCGCTGCCGGTGGCAATGGCCTTGAGCTTGCCGACCTGGATGTGCTGCAGCGCCACGTGCACCGGCAGGAACATGTAGTCGATGCGCCCGCCCAGCAGGTCGGTCACCGCGCCGGCCGTGCCCTTGTAGGGCACGTGCAGCATCTCGGTGCCGGTGCCCTGCATCAGCAGCGCCATCGACAGGTGGTGCGGCGTGCCCACGCCGGGCGTGGCGTAGGTCAGCTTGCCGGGCGCGGCCTTGGCCGCGCTCACCATCTGCTGCACCGACGTGACCTTCTGCACGTTCGGGTTGGTCACCAGCAGCAGCGTGCCCCACGAGGTGAGCGACACCGGCGCGAAGTCGGCCACGGGGTCGTAGCTCAGCGACTTGTAGAGGCTGCGGTTCATCACCAGCGTATTGACCTGCACCATCAACGTGTAGCCGTCGGGCTTGGCGCGCGCCACGCGCTCGCTGCCGATGTTGCCGCTGGCACCGGCCACGTTCTCCACGATCACCGGCTGGCCCAGCAGGGCGGGCAGGCGCGCCGAGAGCTGGCGTGCCACGAGGTCGATGCCGGTGCCGGGCGTGTAGGGCACCACCAGCGTGATGGGCTGGTCGGGCCAGGCGTGCGCGGCGGTGGCCATGCCGGCGGCGGCGAGCAGGGTGGCGAGGGTCTTGGTCAGTGAGCGCATTGAACGCATGTCGTTGTCTCCGTGTTCTTCCGGGAATGTTCGAATGTCAAAGGAAGGAAGGCCGGGCCTTCAGTGCGACCGGGTCGTAGCCGGCCACGCGCTTGTAGTTGTCCGAGATGGCCTGCAACTCGGCGACGGGCACGACGTCCTCGATCTTCTCGAAACGCTTGCCGCCCGCGCGTTCGTACACCTCGCGCAGGATGGTGTCGGGCGGGTTGCTGCGGTTGGTCAGCACCACGTCGGTGGTGGCCTTGACGCGCACGCGGTCGTAGTCCTCGAGCGCGGCGGGGCCCACGCCCATGTCCTTCAGCGCGCCGGCGAGGAAGCGCGCGTCGATGATGGCCTGGCCCGCGCCGTTGGAGCCGCGCGGCACCATCGGGTGCGCGGCGTCGCCCAGCAGCGTGAGGCGCCCGTGGGTCCAGCGCGGCAGCGGGTCCTGGTCGACCATCGGGTACTCCAGGATGGTGTCGGACGCGCGGATCAGCGCGGGCACGTCGAGCCAGTCGAAGTGCCAGTCGGCGAAGGCCGGCAGGAAGTCCTCGAGGCGGCCGGCGCGGCTCCAGTCGCGCAGCGCGGGTTGCGGCGCATGGATCTCGGCGACCCAGTTGACGAGCTGGTGGCCCTCGGCGTCGATGTCGTTGCGGATCGGGTAGATCACCATCTTGCCGACCGTGAGCCAGCCCGCGCGCACCATGCTGCCACCCGAGAGGAAGGGCTTCCAGCGCGTGGTGCCGCGCCACATGTTCACGCCCGAATAGCGCGACGCGCCTTCGTTCGGGTAGAGCTGCTTGCGCAGCGCCGAGTGGATGCCGTCGCAGCCGACCGCGACCGCGCCGCGCACCGAGGGCGCGTCGGCGAAGTGCACGCTGACGCCTTGCGCGTCCTGCTCGACGCCGGTGCAGCGGCGCGCGCACACCACGCTGTCGGGGCCCAGGCGTCTGAGCGTCTCTTCGTACAGCAGCGTCTGCAGGTCGCCGCGGTGGATGGAGAACTGCGGCCAGTCGTAGCCCGCGTGCTGGCCCGCGGCTTCGCGAAAGACCAGCTGGCCGTGCTCGGTGAAGAACACGGCCTCCTGCGTGCGCACGCCGACCTTGTCGAGCGCGGGCAGCAGGCCGAGTTCGGTGAGTTCGCGCACCGCGTGCGGCAGCAGGTTGATGCCCACGCCCAGCGGCTTGAGTTCGGGCACGGCCTCGTACACGCGGCAGGCGATGCCGGCCTGGTGCAGGCTCAGCGCCAGGGTCAGGCCGCCGATGCCGGCGCCCAGGATGATGACTTCTTTGCTCATGGTGAATGCGCGCGTTGCGCCCGGGGTTGTCTCGGGCCGGATTAGGAACGCAGATAAACCATTTGGGAAATTTAGATGTGATATGGATTTATCATGAATCCTTATGAACCTGTCGACCCGCCAGATGCGCGCGTTCCTGCACGTGGCGCGCATCGGCAACTTCACGCGCGCGGCCGAGCAGGCGCACATCACGCAGGCGGGGCTGAGCATCCTGGTGCGCGAGATGGAAAAGCAGCTGGGCTGCCGGCTGTTCGACCGCACCACGCGCGTGGTGAGCCTCACGCCGGAAGGCCGTCGGCTGCTGCCGGTGGTGGAGCGGCTGGTGACCGACCTGGACGACGTGGCGGCCGAGCTGGGCGCGGCGGGCGAGGCGGCGCGCCGCACGCTGCGCATCGCGGCCACGCCGCTGGTGTCGTCGCATCTGCTGCCGCGCGTGTTCAACAGCTTCCACGCGGCGCACCCGCAGGTGAGCCTGCGCCTGTTCGACGCCGACCTGCGCGACGTCGAGGCCATGGTGGCGGCGGGCGACGCCGACATGGGGCTGGGTTTCTTCTTCAAGGCCGCGCCAGGCCTGCAACGCACGCCGGTCGGGCGCTTTCACCTGATGCGGGTGGCGCCGGTCGATGGTGGCAATGGCGGCAACGACGGCGATGCAAGCCGTGCGACCCCGGCCTTCGGCCAGGCGCCGTGGTCGGCATTGCGCGGTGACGAGCTCATCGGCCTGCCGCCGGGCAACCCGATCCAGAAGGTGATCGACCAGCACCTGGGCGCCATCGGCCTGGCCGACGCGCAGCGTCCGGCCTTCAACTTCTTCGGCACGCTGATCTCGATGGTGGAGGCCGGCTTCGGCACGGCCGTGATGCCCACCTTCGCGCTCGCGGCCTGCCGCCGCCACCGCGTGCGCACCGACGTGCTGACCAAGCCGAAGGTCGGGCTCGACTTCTACCGCATCGCCAAGCGCGGCGCACACGAAACGGAGGCCATGCAGGCCTTCGTGGCGACGCTGGAGAAGGCGCTGCCCGCGCTGTCGCGTTGAAGCCTGGGCCGAGGCCGGGGGCGCGGCTGAAGGGCCGGCTTACAGCGTGAAGTCGTAGTCCACCGTGATCGGCGCGTGGTCCGAGAACTTCACGGTCTTGTAGATCTGCTCGGTGCGGGCCAGCGCGCCGATGGCCGGCGTGGCCAGGTGGTAGTCCAGCCGCCACCCCACGTTGTTCGCGTAGGCCTGGCCGCGGTTGCTCCACCAGGTGTAGGCGTCGGCGGTGGTCTCGGGCTTGAGCATGCGGTACACGTCCACCAGGCCCGCGCCGTCGGTGCCGGCGTCGAGCAGGCGGGTCATCCAGGCGCGCTCCTCGGGCAGGAAGCCGCTGTTCTTCTGGTTGCCGCGCCAGTTCTTCAGGTCGATCTGCTGGTGGGCGATGTTGATGTCGCCACACAGCACGAACTCGCGCTCCTTCTTGAGCGCCAGCAGGTGCGGGAAGAAGCCCTTCAGGAAGCGGAACTTGGCCTGCTGGCGCTCCTCGCCCGAGCTGCCGCTGGGGAAGTAGCAGCTGATGACCGAGAACTTGCGCTTGGGCGTGTCGAAGCGCAGCTCGAGGTAGCGGCCCTCGGCGTCGAACTCGGCGTCGCCCCAGCCCACCACCACCTGGCTCGGTGCGTGCTTGGTGTAGACGGCGGTGCCGGCGTATCCTTTTTTCTCGGCGAAGTGGAAATGGCCCTTGAGGCCGGCCATCTCCTCGAAACGGCCTTCGATGTCGCTGGCCTGGACCCGGATCTCCTGCATGCAAATACAATCCGGCGCAAGTTCGGCCACCCAGTCGGCCACGCCTTTGGTAGCGGCCGAACGCAGGCCATTGAGATTGAGACTGGTCAGTTTGAACACAAGGAATTTCCGATGGCTGTAGATGGTGAGAAAAGCAGCGCGGTCGCACAGGACTTCGTCCAGTTCGCATTGGATGCCGGCGTGCTGCGCTTCGGCGAATTCAAGACCAAAGCCGGTCGAATGAGTCCTTATTTCTTCAATTCGGGGCTCTTCGACGACGGCGGCAAGATCGCCCGTCTGGCCGGATTCTATGCAGACCGGCTGATCGAGAGCGGGCTCGAATTCGACATGATCTTCGGCCCCGCCTACAAGGGCATTCCGCTGGGCGCCACGGTGGCCGCGGAGCTCGCGCGGCGCGGTCGCAACTACCCCTTTGCCTACAACCGCAAGGAAGCCAAGGCGCACGGCGAGGGCGGCAACCTGGTGGGCGCGCCGCTGCAGGGCCGCGTGCTGATCGTCGACGACGTCATGTCCGCCGGCACCGCGGTGCGCGAGTCGATCGCCGCCATCCAGGCCGCCGGTGCCACGCCGCATGCCGTGGCCATCGCGCTCGACCGGCAGGAGAAGGCCACCGAGAACGGTGTCGACGTGAACCACAGCGCCGTGCAGTACGTGCGCAACCAGCTCGGCCTGTCGGTGATCGCCATCGCCACGCTGGACGACCTGCTGAGCTACCTCTCGGGCAATGCCGCGGCCGACCTGGGCGCGCACCACGAGCGCGTGCTGGCCTACCGCACGCGCTACGGCGCCAGCTGAGGCACAGCCCGATGCACGCACGCGACCACGGCAAACCGGCTCGCCTGCTGGCGGCGGCGTTCACGCTCCTGGCAACCTCGTCCCTGTTTTTCTGCGGCGCGCTGCATGCGCAAACGCAGAAACTGGAAGGCGCGGGCGCCGGCATCTTCACCTGCACCGACGCGCGCGGGCGCACGCTCACGGCCGACCGGCCCATTGCCGAGTGCAGCGACCGCGAGCAGCGCGAGCTGAACCCGAGCGGCTCGGTGCGCCGCAAGATCGAGCCGACCTACACGGCGCGCGAGCTGCAGGAGCGCGAAGACCGCGCCCGTGAAGCCGCCGTGCAGGCGGCGCGCATCACCGACGAGCGCCGCCGCGAGCGGGCCTTGCTGGTGCGCTACCCGAACGCCACCACGCACGACCGCGAGCGCACCGAGGCGCTGGCGCAGGTCGACGTGGTGAGCCAGGCGGCGCGCAAGCGCATTGCGGAACTGGGCGAAGACCGCAAGAAGATCGACGAGGAGATGGAGTTCTACAAGCAGGACCCGACCAAGGCGCCCGGCGCGGTGCGCCGCAAGCTCGAGGACAACACGCAGAGCGTGGCCGTGCAGAACCGCTTCATCTCGGAGCAGGAAGAAGAGAAGAAGCGGGTGAATGCGCGCTTCGACGAAGAGCGCACGCGGCTCAAGGGCCTGTGGACGCCGCAGAACGGCGGCAACCCGCGCTGAGGCCGACGGGGTCGTAGATGCCCCCCGGTTGAGCCCGCCTGGGCCTTGCGCAAGGCCCAGGCTTTTTTCCTTCGATCAGGCGGCCAGCTTGGCCTTCAGCAGGTCGGTGACCTGCGCCGGGTTGGCCTTGCCGCCGCTGGCCTTCATGACCTGGCCCACCAGGGCGTTCAGCGCCTTTTCCTTGCCGCCGCGGTACTCCTCGACGTTCTTCGCGTTCTTCGCAATCACCTCGTCGAGGATCGTGTCGAGCGCGCCGGTGTCGGCCATCGGCTTCAGGTCCTTCGCCTCGATGATCGCGTCGACATCGCTGCCTTCGCCGGTCCACAGGGCGTCGAACACCTGGCGCGCGGCATTGTTCGGCAGCGTGCCGTCGGCGATGCGCTTGACCAGCTGGCCCAGCTGCTGCGCCTTCACGGGCGCGGCCTCGATGCCGATCTCGGCGGCGTTCAGGCGGCGCGCCATCTCGCCGGTGATCCAGTTGCTCGCGAGCTTGGGCGTGGCGCCCGCGCTCACGGCTTCGTCGAAGTAGCCGGCCAGCGCGGCGCTCTGCGTGAGCTGCGCTGCGTCGTAGGCCGACAGGCCGTGCGTGCTCACGTAGCGCTCGGCCATGGCGCGCGGCAGTTCGGGCATCTCGGCCTTCACGCGTTCGATCCAGTCGGCAGCGATCACCAGCGGCGGCAGGTCGGGGTCGGGAAAGTAGCGGTAGTCGGCCGAGTCTTCCTTGGCGCGCATCGCACGCGTCTCGCCGGTGCCTTCGTTGAACAGCACGGTCGCCTGCTCGATCTTGCGGCCGTCCTCGATCTCCTCGATCTGCCAGCGGATCTCGTAGTCGATCGCCTGCTGCATGTGCTTGAAGCTGTTGAGGTTCTTGATCTCGCGCCGCGTGCCGAGCTTGTCGCCGGGCTTGCGCACCGACACGTTGGCGTCGCAGCGGAAGCTGCCTTCCTGCATGTTGCCGTCGCAGATGCCGATCCACGTCACGATCTTGTGCAGCTCCTTCGCATAGGCCACGGCCTCGGCGGTGGAGCGCATGTCGGGCTCGGTCACGATTTCGAGCAGCGGCGTGCCGGCGCGGTTCAGGTCGATGCCGCTCTGGCCGATGAAGTCCTCGTGCAGCGACTTGCCCGCGTCTTCCTCGAGGTGGGCGCGCACCAGGCGCACGGTCTTCTGCTCTTCGCCGAGGAAGAACGACACCGTGCCGCCCTGCACCACCGGAATCTCGAACTGGCTGATCTGGTAGCCCTTGGGCAGGTCGGGGTAGAAGTAGTTCTTGCGCGCGAACACGCTGCGCGGCGCAATGTGCGAGCCCAGCGCCAGGCCGAGCCTGATGGCGCGTTCGACCGCGCCCTTGTTCATCACGGGCAGCGTGCCGGGCAGCGCCAGGTCGACGGCGCAGGCCTGCGTGTTGGGCTCGGCGCCGAAGGCGGTGGAGGCGCGGCTGAAGATCTTGCTGTTCGTCGACAGCTGGGCGTGCGTCTCGAAGCCGATGATGACTTCATAGCCGCGCACCAGCGGGCCGGTCGGGCGGCCCTGTTGTTGTGCTTCGAATGTGTTCACGGTCTCGCTCATGTCAGAAGCCCTCCGGCGTGCGTGCATGCCAGTCGGTGGCCTGCTGGAAGCGGTGCGCTGCGTTGAGCAGCTTCGCTTCGCCGAAGTAGTTGCCGATCAGCTGCAGGCCCACGGGCATGCCGTCGTCGAAGCCTGCCGGCACGCTCATGCCCGGCAGGCCGGCCAGCGAGGCGGGCAGCGTGAAGATGTCGGCCAGGTAGTCGGCCACCGGGTCGTCGCCGTGTTCGCCGAGCTTCCACGCGGTGGTGGGCGCGGCGGGGCCGGCGATCACGTCGCACTGCCTGAAGGCCTGCTGGAAGTCGTCGGCGATCATGCGGCGCACCTTCTGCGCCTGCAGGTAGTACGCGTCGTAGTAGCCGTGCGAGAGCACGTAGGTGCCGATCATGATGCGGCGCTTCACCTCGTCGCCGAAGCCTTCGGCGCGCGTGCGTTCGTACATCTGCGTGAGCGGGCTCTTCTTGCTCGCAGGGTCGAAATAGTCCTTGGCGCGGTGTCCGAACTTCACGCCGTCGAAGCGGCTCAGGTTGCTCGATGCTTCGGCGGCCGCGAGGATGTAGTACACGGGAATCGACAGCTCGGTGCGCGGCAGGCTCACCTCGACGCGCCTGGCGCCGAGCTTCTCGTACTGCGCGAGCGCCGCGTCCACGGCCGCGCGCACGCCGGGTGCCACGCCTTCGCCGAAGAACTCCTTCGGCACGCCGATGCGCAGGCCTTCGAGCGAGTCGTTCAGCGAGCGGCTGAAGTCTTCGGCGGGCTTGTCGATCGAGGTGGAGTCGCGGTCGAGGTCGGGGCCGCAGAAGGCCGACAGCAGCAGCGCGCAGTCTTCGGCCGAGCGGGCCATCGGGCCGGCCTGGTCGAGGCTCGATGCGAAGGCCACCATGCCGTAGCGCGAGGCGCGCCCATAGGTCGGCTTGATGCCGGTGACGCCGCAGAACGACGCCGGCTGGCGGATCGAGCCGCCGGTGTCGGTGCCGGTGGCCGCGGGCGCCAGGCGCGCCGCCACGGCGGCCGCGCTGGCACCGGACGAGCCGCCCGGAATGCGCTCGCGGTTCCAGGGGTTCTGCACGGGCACGGCGGTGTCGTGGCCCACGGCGGGCACGGCGACGTTCTCGTTGGCCGAGCCCATGGCGAATTCGTCGCAGCTCAGCTTGCCCAGCGTGACCGCGCCGGCCTCGGCCAGGCGGCGCACCACGGTCGCGTCGAACGGCGAGCGGTAGCCCGCCAGCATCTTCGAACCGGCGGTGGTGGCGAAGTCGGCGGTAACGAAGATGTCCTTGTGCGCAATCGGCACGCCGGCCAGCGCCGGGGCGTTGCCGGCGGCGATCAGCGCGTCGGCGGCGCGGGCCTGGGCCAGCGTGACCTCTTCATTGACGTCCACGAAGGTGCCCAGCGACTGGTGGGCCTTCATGCGGCCCAGGAAAACCTGCGAGGCCTCGACGGCCGAGACCTTGCGTTCGGCCAGCGCCTTGGCCAGCGCGACCACGCTCAATTGATGCAATTCGCCGCTGCTGCTCATTATTCGATCACCTTGGGCACGAGGAACAGGCCGGCTTCGACGGCCGGGGCGCTCTTCTGGTTGGCTTCGCGGTTGTTCGGCTCGCTGACCACGTCGTCGCGCAGGCGCAGCGTGATGTCTTCGAGCGCCGCCACGGGGTGGGCCAGCGGCTCGACGCCGGCGGTGTCCACCGAACGCATGCGTTCGACCAGGTCGAAGAAGCCGTTGATCTGGTTGAGCATGCGCTCGCTTTCATCGGGGGCAAGCTGCAGCCTCGCCAGCGAGGCGATGCGCGCAATATCGGATGCGGAAAGTGACATATGACGGGACGGCCCAAAAAAGCGGGGGAATCGCACGCCGAAGCGGGTGCTAATACAGGAATCAGAGGGGATTCGGGTATTATCCCGCCTTTGCCGCAACCCCCGCGAACACGCCGGCTTTTGCGCCAAAAACGATCAATCCACCCCGTCAAACGACCCAAAAAATAGAGCGACGACCTGCCGGTGCGCAGGCCGTGCTCAGAGGATTCCGCACATGTTTGGAGCTTTCCGTCGGTACTTCTCCACCGACCTGGCGATTGACCTCGGCACCGCCAACACCCTGATATTCGCCCGCAACAAGGGCATCGTGCTGGACGAGCCCTCGGTCGTCGCGATCCGCCACGAAGGCGGCCCCCACGGCAAGAAGGTGATCCAGGCCGTCGGCCGCGAGGCCAAGGCCATGCTGGGCAAGGTGCCCGGCAACATCGAGGCCATCCGCCCGATGAAGGACGGCGTCATTGCCGACTTCGTGATCACCGAGCAGATGATCAAGCAGTTCATCAAGATGGTGCACCCGCGCACGCTGCTCACGCCGAGCCCGCGCATCATCATCTGCGTGCCCTGCGGCTCGACCCAGGTCGAGCGCCGCGCCATCAAGGACGCCGCCGAAGCGGCGGGCGCCACCTCGGTCTACCTCATCGAGGAACCCATGGCCGCGGCCATCGGCGCCGGCCTGCCCGTCAGCGAAGCCTCGGGCTCGATGGTGGTGGACATCGGCGGCGGCACCACCGAAGTGGGCGTCATCTCGCTGGGCGGCATGGTCTACAAGGGCTCCGTGCGCGTGGGCGGCGACCGCTTCGACGAAGCCATCATCAACTACATCCGCCGCAACTACGGCATGCTGATCGGCGAGCCGACGGCCGAAGTCATCAAGAAGAACATCGGCTCGGCCTTCCCGGGCTCCGAAGTCAAGGAAATGGAAGTCAAGGGCCGCAACCTTTCCGAAGGCGTGCCGCGCAGCTTCACCATCAGCAGCAACGAAGTGCTGGAAGCCCTGACCGATCCGCTGAACAACATCGTCTCGGCCGTGAAGAACGCGCTCGAGCAGACGCCTCCCGAACTGGGCGCCGACATCGCCGAACGCGGCATGATGCTGACCGGCGGCGGCGCGCTGCTGCGCGACCTGGACCGCCTGCTGGCCGAGGAAACCGGCCTGCCGGTGCTGGTGGCCGAAGACCCGCTGACCTGCGTGGTGCGCGGCTGCGGCATCGCGCTGGAGCGCATGGACCGTCTCGGAAGCATCTTCACGAGTGAGTGACCGGACCCCCGTCCTCATCGCCGGCCTCTGCTTGCGCAGGCCGGCTTTTTGTTATTTGATTCCGCACCACCGCCGGGTCTGAACTCATGCCTCTGGGCACGCTCGATCGCACAGCGCCCCCCCTGTTCAACCAGGGGCAGTCGGCGCTCAGCAAGCTGATCTTCTTCGGCGCGCTGGCCCTGTTCCTCATGGTGGCCGACGCCCGCTTCCACATCGTGCAACCGATCCGAGCGGGCCTCGGCGCGGTGCTCTACCCCGTGCAATGGATGGCGCTGAAGCCGGTGCAGGCGGTGCTGGGCGGCGGGCGCTACTTCGAAGACCTGCAGACCGCGCAGCGCAACGAGGACGACGCCCGCAAGGCGCTCATGATGCAGGCCGAACGCGCCGCGCAGGCCGACACGCTGGCGCAGGACAACGCCCGCCTGCGCGAGCTGCTCGAGCTGCGCCAGACCACCACCACGCCGGGCCGCGCCGCCGAGGTGCTCTACGACGCGGCCGACCCGTACACCCGCAAGATCGTCATCGACCAGGGCCTCGCCCAGGGCGTGGCGCCCGGCTCGCCGGTGATCGATTCGCGCGGCGTGCTCGGCCAGGTCACGCAGGTGCTGCCGTTCACGAGCGAGGTCACGCTGGTGATCGACCGCGACCTGTCCATTCCCGTGCAGAACACCCGCACCGGCGTGCGCAGCGTGGCCTTCGGCGACGCCTCGGCGCACGGCGGCGGGCTGGAGCTGCGCTTCATGGCCGCCAACGCCGACCTGCAGGAGGGCGACCTGCTCTCCACCAGCGGCGTCGACGGCATCTACCCCGCCGGCCTGCCGGTGGCCAAGATCGAGCGCATCGAACGGCGCGCCGACTCGGCCTTCGCCCGCATCTACTGCGTGCCGCTGGCCCATGTGATGGCCGCGCGCTACGTGCTGGTGCTGGCCCCCACGGGCAACCCGGCCGCGCCGCCGCCCGCCGCGCCCGCGGCCACGCCGCGCAAGCGGCCCGAAGGCAAGCCCGGCGCGGGCAAGAACGAGAAGAAGCAGGGGGAACGCCGGTGATCAAGCGACCAGGCCAGCAGCAGCTGCTGCTGCCCGTCAGCCCCTTCTTCATGTGGTCGAGCCTCGTGGTGGCGCTGCTCGTCAACATGGTTCCCATCGGCCGCGCGGTCTGGATGCCCGACCTGCTGGCGCTGGTGATCGTGTTCTGGGGCGTGCACCAGCCCTCGCGCGTGGGCATCGGCGCGGCCTTCGTCTTCGGCCTGTGCATGGACGTGCACCAGTCGTCCATGCTCGGCCAGCATGCGCTGTCCTACACCACGCTGGGCTTCTTCGCGATCACCATCCACCGGCGCCTGCTGTGGTACCCGGTGCTCTCGCAGGCGCTGCAGGTGCTGCCGCTGTTCGCGCTGTCGCAGCTGATCGAGGTGGTCACGCGCATGATCGGCGGCGGGGTGTTCCCCGGCTGGACGGTGCTGGTCTCGCCCGCGATCGAGGCCGCGCTGTGGCCTCTGGCAACAGCACTGTTACTTGCCCCCCAGCGCCGCACGCCGGAACCGGACGAGAACCGCCCCCTCTAAGCCCTGCTGCCCGCATCTGCTGCCTGCATGTGCCTTGTGCATGTGCATTTGCCAAAAGCACTTGCACGCGCCTAAGCTCCCACCGCCATGACCGAAATCCGCAACGTCGCCGCCGACCTCGCGCGCTTCAAGCGCCGCGTGATCGTCATCGGCATGGCGGTGTTGTTCGCCTTCAGCCTGCTGTGCGCGCGGCTGATCTACCTGCAGGTCACGCGCCATGAAGACCTGGCCGAGCAGGCCGAGAGCAATCGCACGGCCGTGGTGCCGGTGGTGCCCAACCGCGGCCTGATCCTCGACCGCAACGGCATCGTGCTGGCTTCCAACTATTCGGCCTACACGCTGGAGATCACGCCCTCGAAAGTGGCCGACGTCGATGAAACCATCGACAGCCTGACCCAGGTGCTCGAGGTGTCGCCGCGCGACCGCCGCCGCTTCAAGCGCCTGCGCGAAGACTCGCGCAGCTTCGACTCCATTCCCATCCGCACCCGCCTGAGCGACGAAGAGGTCGCGCGCTTCGCGGCGCAGCGCTACCGCTTCCCGGGCGTGGAAATCAAGGCGCGGCTGTTCCGCAACTATCCGCAGGGCGAACTCGCCTCGCACGTGCTCGGCTACATCGGGCGCATCAACCAGCGCGAGAAGGTCGCGATGGAAGACTGGGACGAGGAAGAACAGGCCAACTACAAGGGCACCGACTACATCGGCAAGCTCGGCATCGAGCAGAGCTACGAGAAGACGCTGCACGGCCAGACCGGCGTCGAGCAGATGGAGACCTCGGCCGGCGGGCGCGCCGTGCGCCGCCTGGCGAGCCATCCGGCCACGCCCGGCAACACTGTCATGCTGTCGATGGACATCAAGCTGCAGAAGCTGGTGGAAGACATGTTCGGCGAGCGGCGCGGCGCGGTGGTGGCCATCGACCCCAAGACGGGCGAAGTGCTGGCCTTCGTGAGCAAGCCCACCTTCGACCCCAACCTGTTCGTCGAGGGCATCGACAACGAGAGCTGGGCGGCGCTCACCGAGTCGCTGGACAAGCCGCTCCTGAACCGCGCCCTGCGCGGCACCTACCCGCCCGGCTCCACCTACAAGCCCTTCATGGCGCTGGCGGCGCTGCAGACGGGCAAGCGCGGCCCCAGCGTGGTGGTGAACGACCCCGGCTTCTTCAACTTCGGCGGCCACCGCTTCGGCAGCCCCGAAGGCAACCTGGGCGGCGTGGACATGCGCCGCGCGATCCAGCTGTCGAGCAACATCTACTTCTATTCGCTGGCCAACGAGATGGGCGTGGACCTGATCCACGACTCCATGAAGCCGCTGGGCTTCGGCCAGATCACCGGCATCGACCTGGGCGGCGAGGTGCGCGGCGTGCTGCCCAGCACCGAGTGGAAGCGCAACACCTACAAGCGCCCCGAGCAGAAGAAGTGGTACGCGGGCGAAACCATCTCGCTGGGCATCGGGCAGGGCTACAACGCGTTCACGATGCTGCAGCTGGCGCAGGCCACCTCCATCGTGGCCGACGGCGGCATCAAGCACCGGCCGCACCTGGTGCTGGCCACGCGCAACACGGTGAGCGGGCAGGTGGTGCCGCTGCCGCCGGTGCCGGCGGAAAACCTCGGCTACACGCCGGCGGCCATCTCGGTGATCCGCGAAGGCCTGACCAGCGTGGTCACCAGCGGCACGGCGCGCGGCGTGTTCGCGGGCGCGCTCTACCAGGCGGCCGGCAAGACCGGCACGGCGCAGGCCGTGACGCAGGCGCAGAACACCAAGTACAACGCCCGCGCGCTCGAAGAGCACCAGCGCGACCACGCGCTGTTCATGGGCTTCGCGCCGGTGAACGACCCGAAGATCGCCATTGCGGTGATCGTGGAAAACGCCGGCTGGGGCGCCGGTGCCGCGGCGCCCATTGCGCGCCGCGTGTTCGACTACTGGCTCGCGAACCAGTACCCGAGCGAGGCCGACCTGGCCGCGATGAAGATCGGCAAGGCGACCGCGCCGATCGGCAAGCCGCGCGTGGCAAGCGAAGTGGCGTGGCCGTCGCCTGTTGCAACGCCGGCGGCCGCGCCCTGATTCGTCTTGCTTCCTCGCCTCCCGGGGGAGGGTGGGGGCATGCGGCCATCAAGTCCGCGCGATGTTTGAGGCCGCTGCCCTCACCCTGACCCTCTCCCAGAGGGAGAGGGGACAACGCGGGGAGAGGGGACCGCGCGTTGAATCACGGTGCCGAATTGTCTTGCTCCCTCTCCCCTTGGGGAGAGGGTTGGGGTGAGGGTGAGTGGCAATGACGTCCGCGCGATGTTCCCAGGCCGATGCCCTCACCATGACTCTCTCCCAGAGGGAGAGGGAACAACGCGGGAGGGGGGACCGCGCGTTGAATCACGGTGCCGAGTTGTCTTGCTCCCTCTCCCCTTGGGGAGAGGGTTGGGGTGAGGGTGAGCGGCAATGACGTCCGCGCGATGGTGCCAGGCCGCTGCCCTCACCCTGACCCTCTCCCAGAGGGAGAGGGAGCAACGCGGGGAAAGGGAACCGTACCGAAGCCTCAGGCGACCACGGTCCCCGCGACTTCACCCAGCCCGATGCGCACCGCGCCCGCACGCTCGCAGTACCCGCGCATCACCAGCGTGTCCCCGTCTTCCAGGAACGTGCGCTTCTCGCCGTTCGGCAGCGTGATCGGCTGCTTGCCACCCAGCGTCAGCTCGATCAGCGAACCCGCTTCGTCCGGCTTCGGGCCCGACAGCGTGCCCGAGCCCAGCATGTCGCCCGGCTGCAGGTTGCAACCGTTCACCGTGTGGTGCGTGATGAGCTGCGCGGCGGTCCAGTAGGCGGCTTCGGTGGTGTTGCCGCGCGTGAGGCGCACGGGCGCAACGCCTTCGGCGCGCATCTTCGCGGTCTGCAGCAGCACTTCGAGCGTGATGTCGAGCGCGCCGCTCTCGCGGTTGGCGGCCGAGTCGAGGTAGGGCAGCGGTTGCGGGTCGCCGGCGGGGCGCTCGAACCTGGCGCGGAACGGCGCCAGCGCTTCGGTCGTCACGATCCACGGCGACAGCGTGCTGGCGAAGTTCTTCGACAGGAACGGGCCCAGCGGCTGGTATTCCCAGGCCTGCAGGTCGCGCGCCGACCAGTCGTTGAGCAGCGTCACGCCGAACAGATGGTCTTCGGCCTCGCCGATGGCAATCGGCTCGCCCTGCGCATTGCCGCGGCCCACCAGGAAACCCAGCTCCAGTTCGTAGTCGAGCCGCTTCGACGGGCCGAAGCTCGGCGACGCGGCATCGGGTGCCTTGGTCTGGCCCTGCGGGCGCTTGAAGCTCTGGCCGCTCACGCCGATGGACGACGCACGGCCGTGGTAGCCGATGGGCACCCACTTGTAGTTGGGCATCAGCGGCTGGTCGGGGCGGAACAGCTTGCCGATGGTGGTGGCGTGGTGGATGCCGGTGTAGAAGTCGGTGTAGTCGCCGATGCGGCAAGGCACGGTCATCTCGGCCTTGGCCTGCGCGAGCAGCGCCTTCGACCATGCGGCCTGCTTGTCGCTGCCTTCGGCCAGGCCCGCGGAGATGGCGGCGCGCAGGGCCTGGCGGTCCTTCACGCTGGCGTCCATCAGCACGTTCATGTCGTCGGTGTCGACGAGGCCGGTGGCGCGCAGGTCGAGCACCTGGTCGCCGATGGCCACGCCGATGCGGAAGGCGTCGCTGCTGCCCGCGGTGCGGAAGCGCCCGAAGGGCAGGTTCTGCACCGGGAAGTCGGTGCCGGCGTCATTGGCCGAGGCGACCCAGCTGCGCAGCTTCGGGTCATGGGTGGCGTTGAGTGCGGTCATGGATGTCTTTCTGTGAATCGGTTCAATCGGCCGTCATGCCGGCCTTTTTGGCCACATCGCCCAGGCGCTTGTATTCGGTCTCGCTCAGCGTGGTCAGTTCCTGCGCGGTGGAGCCGCGCGGCGAGAAGCCGGCCTGCTGCAGCTTGGCCTTCACGTCGGGCATGGCGAGCGCTTCCACGAAGGCCTCGTTCAGCGCCTTCACGATCGGCGCCGGCAGCTTCGCCGGGCCGTACACGCCGAACCAGGGGTCCAGCGCATAGCCCTTGAGCCCGGCTTCGGCCATGGTCGGCACGTCGGGCAGCGAGGGCGAGCGCGCGGGGCCCGCCACGGCCAGTGCGCGCAGCTTGCCCGACTGGATGTGCGGCAGCGAGGCCGGCAGGTTGTCGAACATCACGCCGATGTTGTTGCCCAGCATGTCGGTGATGGCCGGGCCGCTGCCCTTGTAGGCGACGTGCACGAGGTCGGTGCCGGTCATCTGCGCGAACATCACGCCGGCCAGGTTCATCGAGGTGCCGGCGCCCGCGGTGGCGTAGGGCATGCCGGGGTTCTTCCTGGCGGCCGCGATCAGCTCGGGCACGGTCTTGATGGGCGAGACCGCCGGCACTTCCAGCACGATGGTCGAGGTGCCCAGCAGGCTGATGGCGGTGAAGTCCTTGCGCGGGTCGAAGGCCATCGACTTGTAGATGTGCGGGTTCAGCGCGTTGGTCGAGATGGCGCCGAAGCCGATGGTGTAGCCGTCGGGCGCGGCCTTGGCCACGGCGTCCATGCCGATGTTGCCGCCCGCGCCGCCGCGGTTGTCGATCAGCACCGGCTGGCCCAGCTTCTCCGACACCTTCTGGCCCACGGTGCGCGCCACCAGGTCGGTGGTGCCGCCGGGGCTGTAGGGCACGACGAAGCGGATGGGCTTGGTCGGGTAGTCCGCCGCATGCGCAAGGAAAGGTGCGGCGAGCAGCGCGACGGCCGCTGCACGGCGGGTGAGGGTGAATGCGTTCTTCATGCTTTGAATTGATCTTTGAGGCCGGCCCAGCAGTCGGCGTAGTCGGCGTCGAGCGCGGGGCTCTGGAGTGCGAAATTGGTCGGAATGAAGCGGTAGCGGCTCTCGAACATGAAGGCCAGCGTGTTGTCCAGCTTGTGCGGCTTCAGGTCGGCGCGGGTGGCCTTGTCGAAGGCTTCCTCGTCGGGGCCGTGCGGCACCATGCAGTTGTGCAGGCTCGCGCCGCCGGGCTTGAAACCGCCCGGCTTGGCGTCGTACTCGCCCAGCACCAGGCCCATGAACTCGCTCATGAGGTTGCGGTGGAACCAGGGCGGGCGGAAGGTGTTCTCCATGACCATCCAGCGCGGCGGGAAGATCACGAAGTCGCAGTTGGCCGTGCCGGGCGTGTCGCTGGGCGAGGTCAGCACGGTGAAGATCGACGGATCGGGATGGTCGAAGCTGATCGAGCCGATCGCCATGAAGTGCGCCGTGTCGTACTTCACCGGCGACAGGTTGCCGTGCCAGGCGACCACGTTGAAGGGCGTCTGCTTCATCGGCGCCTGCCAGAAGCGGCCGCCGAATTTCTTGACGATCTCGTAGGCGCCTTCTTCAGCCTCGAAGGCCGCCACCGGCGCCTGGAAGTCGCGCGCGTTGGCCAGGCCGTTCGAGCCGATCGGGCCCAGCTCCGGCAGGCGAAAGTGCGCGCCGTAGTTCTCGCACACGTAGCCGCGCGAGAGCCCATCAGGCAATGCGACCTTGAACGCCATGCCGCGCGGCAGCACGGCGATTTCACCGGGCTTCACTTCAAGCACGCCGAGTTCGGTGGTGATGACGAGGCGGCCTTGCTGGGGCACCAGCAGCATTTCGCCGTCGGCGTTGACGAAGGCGCGGCGCTCCATCGAGCGGCCCGCCACGTACATCAGCGAGCCGATGCCGACCTGCGACTCCGCATCGCCGTTGGCCGCGACGGTGTGCATGCCGTCGATGAAGTCGGCCTCGGCCGCGCCGTCCAGCGGCATCGGGTGCCAGCGCATCGGCTCGGGCGGCAGCGCGATCTCGCGGTCGGCGCCGGTGCTCCAGTGCGCCTGCGCGTACGGCTGGTAGCGGCCCGACACCACCGAGGGCTGGCGGCGGTACAGCCAGGTGCGGCGGTTCTCGTGGCGCGGCGCGGTGAAGGCGGTGCCCGAGAGCAGCTCGGTGTACAGGTCGAAGGGGCCGCGCTGCGGGTTGTTGCGGCCCTGGGGCAGGGCGCCGGGCACGGCCTCGGAGGCGTACTCGTTGCCGAAGCCGCTCTGGTAGCGCCGCTCGGAAGCAGGGGTTGCTTGGGTCATGTGCTTTCTCTTTCGAAAAAATCGCGATGAGGTTGGACGTGCATGTGTCTGTGCGGGCTGCTCAGCCGGCGCGCGCCGCGTCGAAGGCCTCGCGCAGCACGGCCAGCGCGCCGACGTGGTTGGCCAGCACAAGCACAAGGCGCGCATTGAAGGCGTGGCTTTCCTCGGTGGAAAGGCCCTGGTGCGCCTCGATGAGCGCCTCGTAGAAGTCGTCGGGCGCCTCGAGGTTGGGCGTGGTGATCAGGTGTTGCTGCATGGCGCTCATGGGGTTGCCTTGGCCAGTGCGCGGTCGGCGGCCGCGCGGATGTTCGCCGCCGTGGGCCGGCGCCAGCGCGCACACACGTGCTGGTCGGGCCGCAGCAGGTACACGGTGCCGGGCTGCGCGTCGTAGCGCTGGGTGGCCAGTTGGCCGTCGGCGCCGCCGCCTTCCACGCGCACCACGTGCAGCGCCAGGTCGCTGGTCTGCAGCACCTGCAGGCTGCGCTCGGCGGCCTCGCCCTGGCCGAACACCAGCGCGGTGAACCGCGCCACATGGCATTCGCGCAGCAGCCAGCCGGTGCTGCCGTCGGCGCGCGCCACCGGCGCATCGGCCGCCGCGGCGCCCGGCATCATCGCGCCGGCGAAGGTGTCGGCATCGGTGGTGTTCAGCGGCGAATCGCGCAGCACCGTGGCCACCGACAGCCGCCCGCTGTTGACCAGCGTGCGCGCAAAGGCGTGGCGCCTGGTGAGCGCCAGCACCGCGTCGCGGAACAGCCGGCTGACCTCGCTCTTGGGCGTGATGAAGTCGGTGGCGCGCGTGGAGTTGCGGATGTTCTCGTCGGCCGCGAACTCGCGTTCGCTGGCGTAGGTGTCCAGCAGCGCGTCGGGCGCCTGGCCCTGCACCACGGCCGCGAGCTTCCAGGCGAGGTTGTCCGCGTCCTGCACACCCGAGTTGGCGCCGCGCGCGCCGAAGGGCGACACGCCGTGCGCCGAGTCGCCCGCGAACAGCACGCGGCCATGGCGAAAGCGCTCCATGCGCTGGCAGGCGAAGGTGTAGACGCTGGCCCAGCCGATCTGGAACTGCACGTCCGTGAAGCCGATGCTGTCGAGCAGCGCGCGCACGCGCGGCGTGATGTTCTCGGGCTTGCGCTCTTCCACCGGGTCGGCGTCCCAGCCGAGCTGGAAGTCGATGCGCCACATGCCGTCGGCCTGCTTGTGCAGCAGCACGCTCTGGCCGGGGTGGAACGAGGGGTCGAACCAGAAGCGGCGCTCGGTGGGCAGCTGCGCGTCCATGGTGATGTCGGCGATCAGGAAGCGGTCGCGGAACACGCGGCCCTTGGCCTCCTGGCCCAGCAGCTGGCGCAGGTTGGAGCGCGAGCCGTCGCAGGCGGCGACGTGGTCGGCCTGCAGCAGGTAGTTGCCGTCGGGCGTTTCCACGGTGAGCACCGCGCCGTCGTCGCGCTGCTCGATGCCCGTCACCTTGTGGTTCCAGCGCAGGTCGATCAGCGGCAGCGTGGCCGCGCGCTCGACCAGGTAGCCCTCCACGTAGTACTGCTGCAGGTTGATGAAGGCCGGGCGCTCGTGGCCGGGCTCGGGCAGCAGGTCGAAGCGGTAGACCTGCTCGTCGTGGAAGAACACCTTGCCCACGTTCCACGACACGCCCTTGTCGACCATGCGGTCGCCGCAGCCCAGGCGGTCGAACACCTCCAGCGTGCGCTTGGCGAAGCAGATCGCGCGCGAGCCGCTGGAAAGCGTGTTGTCGTTGTCCAGCAGCACCACGGGCACCTGCCGCAGCGCGAGGTCGATGGCCAGCGTGAGGCCCACGGGGCCCGCGCCGACGATCACGACCGGGTGGCGCGCGGGCGTGGCCGCGTCCTGGTCGGCATGGTGGCGGTAGTCGAAGCGCAGACTTTGATAGTCGATCACGTGTTGTCTCCGTGTCTCTTGTGTCTTCTGTCTTTGCTCCTTCCCCTTCCGGGGGAAGGCTGGGATGGGGGCAAGCGGCCTTCAATGCCGCGCGGCGCTCGAGGCCGTCCGCCCCCATCCCTGCCCTCCTCCGGAGGGGAGGGAGCGAATGCCGATCAGCCCTCCAGGGCCTTCCACATGTCGATGTCGCGCTGCGCGGTCCACACGCGCGGGTCCGCATGGCCCGAGGCTTCGTCGTACGCGCGGCTCACGTCGAACGGCATGCAGTGGTCGAAGATCACCCACTGGCTGTACTTGGGCTTGAGCTTCTCGTAGGTGTCCTTGTAGACCGCGTTCAGGTCGCGCCCGGCCTTCACGCCTTCCTGCACGCTGGCGTACACGTCGGAGATGAAGTTGCGCGTGCCCGTCAGGCCCTCGGCCACCTCGGCCGGCGTGGTCAGCGCGGCGCCGCGGCCCGGCACCAGCGCGGCGGGCTTCAGCGCGGCGATGTTGTCCAGCGTCTGCGGCCAGTCCTTGAAGTAGGCGTCGCCGGCGTACGGCGTGGCGCCGAACTCCACCAGGTCGCCCGACAGCAGCGTGCGCTCCTGGGGCAGCCAGACCACGGTGTCGCCCTTGGTGTGGCCGCGGCCCAGCTGGATCAGTTGCACCTCGAGCTTGCCGAGCCACAGCGTCATCTTGCCGGTGAAGGTCATGGTGGGCCAGGTCAGGCCCGGGGGCACGCTCTCCACGTTCTGGAACAGGCGCGGGAAGCGGCCGATTTCGCTGGCCTTGTCTTCCTCGCCGCGCTCCACGATCAGGTCGCGCGTGTCCTGGCTGGCCAGGATGTGGCCGGCGCCCTTGTCGAAGTAGCCGGCCGCGCCCAGCACGCGCACCGCGTGGTAGTGGGTGAGCACCACGTACCGGATGGGCTTGTCCGTCACTTCGCGGATGCGGCGCACCACGTCGGCGGCCATGGCGGGCGTGGCCTGGGTGTCGGCCACCAGCACGCAGTCGTCGCCAATGATGATGCCGGTGTTGGGGTCGCCCTCGGCGGTGTAGGCCCAGGCATGTTCCGAGATCTGGCTGAAGGTGACCTTCTTCTCTTCCATGTCGGCTTGGCTGGCGAATTTCTTGGTTTGGCTCATCGTTGTCTCCGGTGGGGTCGCAGGGTGGGATGGATCTGAATCGGTTCGAAAGTAATTCGTCTAACGCGAATGAATTTGCTCTGAACGAATTTTCGCAGTGTAAGCTTCGGATCAGTTAATGTCTAATCCCTTCTTCATGAACGAACGACGGGCGGGCCATGGCAGCCAATGACACCGACCGCGCCCAGCGCGGCATCCAGAGCATCGAAGTCGGCGGACAGCTGCTGCGCGCGCTGGTGCACCACGGCCGCCCCATGGCGCTGAAGGACCTCGCGCGCGAGGCCGACATGACGCCCGCCAAGGCGCATCCGTACATGGTCAGCTTCGGGCGCCTGGGCCTGATCGAGCAGGACCGCGCCAGCGGCCACTATCTGCTCGGCCCGCTTGCCTTGCAACTGGGGCTCATCAGCCTGCAGCAGGCCGACCCGGTGCACATCGCGACCCCGCTGATCGCGCAATTGGCCCAGCAGATCGGCCACACCGTGGCGCTGGCCGTGTGGGGCGCGCGCGGCGCGACCATCGTGCGCACGGCCGAGTCGCCCTCGCCGGTGCACGTGAACATGCGCCACGGCACGGTGTTCTCGCTGACCAACACCGCCTCGGGCCGCGTGTTCGCGACCTACCTCGACGCCGAGGTGGTGCGCCGGCTGCTCGAGGAAGAGCGCCAGCGCCAGAAGCAGCGCAAGGCCGAGCCGCCACCGCCCGCCGGCATGCCGCCGGTGCAGCCGCTGCCGTCGTGGAGCGATTTCGAAAGCCAGCTGCGGGAAGTGCGCACGCACGGCATCAGCCGCTCCGACGGCGAGGTCATCGAGGGGGTCAGCGCCATGGCCGCGCCCGTCTTCGACCACACTGGCGCCATCGTGCTGGCCGTGACCGCCATCGGCTCGGCCGCCATCTTCGATACCGCGTGGGACGGCGAGATCGCCCGCGCGCTCAAGGCCTGCGCGGACACCGTGTCGCAGCGCCTGGGCGCCCCCGCTCCCACCTCCCCAGCTTCCCCGGCTTCCCCCACCCCAGCTTGAGCCTCGGCGATTTCCCCCAGACCAGAGCGATGACGCCAGTCACACCCGATCTTTCCTCTTCCCTCCAGACCGCCATCGAACTGCTGCGCAACGCGCGGCGCACCGTCGTCTTCTCGGGCGCGGGCCTGTCGCGCGCCTCGGGCATTCCGACCTACCGCGACGCCGACGGCCTCTGGAAAAGCCAGAACGCCCTGCAGTTCTCCCATGCCGAAGACCTCGCGCGCGACCCGTCCGGCTTCACCAGATTCTGGGCGCAGCGCCTGTCGGTGATCGAGTCGGCGCTGCCCAACCCGGGCCATGCCGCGCTGGCGCAGCTGCAGCGGTTGCGCCCGGCCACGCGGCTGGTCACGCAGAACGTCGACGGCCTGCTCACCCAGGCCGGCGGGCAGGACGTGCTCGAGCTGCACGGCTCGCTGCGCCGCTGGCGCTGCGACCATTGCGGCAACCGCAGCGGCCCGTGGCCCTTTCACCGTTGCCTGCGCTGCGGCTCGCATGCGCGGCCCGACGTGGTGATGTTCGGCGAGATGCTCAATGCCGGCGTGCTGCTCGACGCGCAGGTGGCGGCGCAGGAGTGCGACCTGTTCATGGTGGTCGGCAGCACCACCGTCGTCTACCCGGCGGCCGAACTGCCGCAGACCGCGCTGTCGCATGGCGCGCGGCTGGTCACGCTGAATGTGGAGCCGCTGCCGCACCTGGACGATGCGGCCTCGGCGGTGCTGCGCGGAACCTCGGAAGAGCTGCTGCCGAAGCTGCTGGCGGGCCTGGGCTGAAGCGCTTCAGCCCTTCAAGCGCGCTTCAAGCTAGTCAGCGCTTCAACTTTTCCTGCCGCCGAACAGCAGCAGCGCCCCGCCCACAGCGATCACCGCCACGCCGGCCCACACCGGCAGGTTGACCGTTTCCTTCTCCTTCAGCGAGAACTCCAGCGGGCCGAGCTTGGCCTGGTGGGTTTCCTTGGTGAAGCTGAAGCTGCCGAGGGCCAGGGCGGCGATGCCCGCCACGATCAGCAGGATGCCGACGATGCGCGTTGCGTTCATGGGGTAGCGCCTCCGGGGTTCAGATGAATTCAGGTGGGCGCAGGTTACTGCCTGGGCTGTTGCCGCTGCAACTGGTCCACCCACTGCACCACCTCGGCCACCGCGCCGTCGCTGGCCGAAATCAGCGCCTTCACGCCGCCGGGCGCGTCGGCGCTGGGGGCGGGGCGGCGCACGGTGAACAGGCGCTGGCCCAGCACGCGGTCGCCGCCCGTGCTGCTGCGGACCAGCGTGGCGCGCAGCCGCACCAGGCCCGTGCTGGCGCTGGCCGAGTCGAAGTAGTGGCTGAACTCCTCGAGCGAGATGCGCAGCATGTCGGGCACCTCGCCCTTGCCGCGCGCGATGGTCGCGCTTTCTTCCGGGCCCAGCACCATGCGGCGCTCGGAGAGCGTGTCGCGCAGCCGCTGGCGCAGCAGCTGCGCGGGCGGCAGGCTCCAGCGCGACTGGCCGTAGGGGCGCAACTCGTTCACGTCGGCATAGCCCAGGCGGTACAGGATCTGCGTGCCGTCGAGCCGGGCGTTGGCCTCGAACTCGGCCAGCGCCAGCGTGGGCAGCGTGGCGGGCGCCGCATTGGCCACGGTCGTGCCGGTGGCCGATGCCGCGGGCACGCCGGGGCCGAAGTCGTACAGGGTGGCGCGCTGGGGCTTGTCGGGCAGCGCGCCGCAGCCGGCGGCCAGCAGCACGAGGCCGAGGGCCAGCGGCGTGGTCAGGGATCGGATGGTGTTCATGGTCGGTGCTCCTGCGCTCCCGGGGTCCGCTGTCAGGGCCGCGCCGCGGCCGGCGCGCTGAAACCCGGTTCGCCCGGGCCCGCCGCCGCGCCGCCGTTGCCGAACAGCAGCGATTGCGGGTTGTCGTTGATGCTGTCCGCCGCCCGGCCCAGCCGGCGCACGGCGTGCGAGGTGTCGTCGGCCACGCGGTTCACGCGCGGCAGCGTGGCCGCGTTGAACGAATCCACCGCCTGCGCAAGCGCCTTGGTGCCGTCGCTCAGGCGCTCCACCGGGCCGTCGGGCGCGTTCAGCCGGCCCACGGTGGTGTTGAAGTTGTTGGCCACGCGCGAGACGTCGCCGGCCGCCTTCTTCACCGAGGCCATGGTGTCCGGCAGCTTCGTCAGCGCCGGGTTCAGGCCGGTCTTCACGGTGTTGTCCAGCGTCTTGAGCAGCGTGTTGGCGCTGGCCGAGGCGGCCGCGATGTTCTCCAGCGCATCGGCCGCGCGCTTCTGGTTGGGGTCGCTCAGCAGCTGGTTGGCGCGCTTGGTCACTTCTTCCACCTGGTTGATGATGGCTTCGCCGCGGTCCTGCAGCTGCGCCAGCATCGAGGGCTTGAGCGGAATGCGCGGCGGGTCGTCGTTGTCGGGCTTCAGCGCCACCTTCGACTCGCCCTTGTCGTCCAGCGCGATGAAGGCCAGGCCGGTCACGCCCTGGTAGCTCAGCGTGGCAAAGCTGGAGGTGGTGAGCGGCACGCGCTCGTCGACCGTGATGCGCACGCGCACATTGCCCGCGACCTTGGGGTCGAAGTCGATCGAGGTCACCTTGCCCACCGCGATGCCGCGGTAGCGCACCATGGCCTGCGGCTGCAGGCCGCTGACGGCCTCGCGCGTGGACAGCTCGTAGACGTTGCGCACGGTGTTGTCGCGCGTGAACCAGATCACCAGCGCGACGAGCGCGGCGATCAAGCCGAGCACGAAGGCGCCGGCGGCGAGGGCATGGGCCTTGTTTTCCATGGTGGCTACCTACCTTTCAGCGGCCCGCCTGCGGGGCGGGCTGCGTCTCTTGTGTACCGGATGCGTCGGGGGCGCCGGCGGGTTTGTCATGCAGCGCTTCCAGGGCGCGCTGGCCGCGCCCGCCGAGAAAGTATTCGTGGATGAACGGATGCGGGTACGCGATGACCTCGCGCGCCGCGCCGGAGACGATCACCTTCTGGTCGGCCAGCACCGCGATGCGGGTGCTCAGGTCGAACAGCGTGTCCAGGTCGTGCGTGACCATCACCACCGTGAGGCCCAGCTCGCGGTGCAGGCCGCGCAGCAGGTCGCAGAAACTGTCGGAGGCCTCGGGGTCGAGGCCGGCCGTGGGCTCGTCCAGCAGCAGCAGCGGCGGGTCCATGATGAGCGCGCGCGCCAGCGCCACGCGCTTGATCATGCCGCCCGACAGGTCCGACGGGCTTTTGTTCGCATGCTGCGGGCCCAGGCCCACCATCTGCAGCTTCACCAGCGCCGCGTGGCGGATCAGCTCGTCGGGCAGCAGCTTGAGCTCGCGCAGCGGAAAGGCGATGTTCTCCAGCACGCTGAAGGCCGAGAACAGCGCGCCGTGCTGGAACAGCATGCCCACGTTGGCCGCGCCCGAGGCGCTCAGTTCGCCGGGCTCCTGGCCCAGCACCTCGACGTTGCCGCGCGTGGGTTTTTCCAGCCCGAGAATCTGCCGCAGCAGCACCGTCTTGCCGGTGCCCGAGCCGCCCACCAGCGACAGCACCTCGCCGCGGTCGATGTGCAGCTGCAGGTCGCGGTGCACCACCTGTTCGCCGTCGGCGGTCTGGAACACGGTCCACAGGCCGCGGATGTCCACCACGGTGGCGTCGGTGTCGGGACGCACGGGCATGCTCATGGTGTCAGGCCCTGAAACCGATGCCCTTGAAGAGCACGGCGAACAACGCATCGACCAGGATCACGGCGGTGATCGACGTCACCACCGACGAGGTGGTGCCGCGCCCGAGGCTCTCGGTGTTGGGCTTCACCTTCATGCCGAAGTAGCAGCCGATCAGCGCGATCATCACGCCGAACACCGCCGACTTGGCCATGGCCAGCCACAGGTTCGAAATGGGCACCGCGCGCGGCAGCGCGGAGAGAAAGTAGGCCGGCGAGATGTCCAGCGCCGCGTCGGCCGCCATCATGCCGCCCGCCAGCGCGGCCATCGAGGTCCACAGGCTGATCAGCGGCATCGCGATGGCCAGCGCCAGCACGCGCGGCATCACCAGCCGAAAGCCGTGCGGAATGCCCATCACGCGCATGGCGTCGAGTTCTTCCGTCACCCGCATCACGCCGATCTGCGCCGTGATGGCCGAGCCCGAGCGCCCTGCGATCAGCACGGCCGCCAGCACCGGCCCGAGCTCGCGCACCAGCGACAGCCCGAGGATGTTCACCACGAAGCTCTCGGCGCCGTACTGGCGCAGCTGCTGCGAGATCAGGTAGGCCAGCACCACGCCGATCAGCAGGCCGACCAGCGCCGTGATGTGCAGCGCCGTGGCGCCGAACTGGTAGAGGTGCCCCGAGAAGTCGCGCCATGGCCCGCGGTGCGGCGCGCGGATCAGCGTGCCGATGTCCAGCGCGAGCTGGCCGACCAGCCCGGTCAGGTCGCGCATGACGAACATGGCGCGCGGCCCGTGGTGCGCGAACGCGCGGATGCGCTCGTTCAGCGAGGGCGCGGGCTCGGCCGGCGTGGAAACGGTGTACTGCGCCACCTGGTCGAGCACCGCCTTGTGCTGGGGCGACATCTCGAGCGTGGCCGGCCACTGGTGGCGCCAGTGTTCCCACAGCAGCTGCGCACCGATGTGGTCGAGCTGCTCGATCGGGCGCAGGTCCCAGGCGCGATCGTCGGCGGCGGGCGCGTCTTTCAGGCTTTTTGACAGCGCCTGCCAGGCCGGCTTGGACGACATCGCCAGCGTGGTCCAGCGGCCGCTGGCCACCGTCCACTGCCGGCCGTCCTGCTCGCGCTGCCCGACGCGGGGCCACGCGCTGTCGGCGGCTGAGGCGTCGGCAGGCGATGTGGCAGGGGACATAGGGCGGACGAGAGAGAAAGGAGAGGGAAAGTTAACAAAAAAAGCAGGGGGAAGCGCGCATCGTAACCGGGTGCATCCGTGCGTCATGTGTCGCAGACCCTTCGTTTGCGTAGGGCGCCACGCCGTTTTTTCAGTTTCCTTTCAGAATCCCTGCCCGCGGGCCGGCTGCCGCCATTTTCTTCATGCGTTCTTCATGTTGGCCGGAGCGCCGCTTCAGGCCGCGAAGCCCGCCGCGAGGGTCGCGCGCAGCCAGCCGACGAAGGCCGTCACCGCCTGCGGCACGTGGGTGGCGTAGGGCCGGATCGCATACAGCCGCTCGCCGAACGCGCCCACCGAGCGCCACTGCGGCAGCACCTGCTGCAGCTTGCCCGACTGCAGCGCCGACTGGGCGCTGAAGTCGGGCACCAGCGCAATGCCCAGCCCGCTCAGGGCGGCGTCGCGCAGCGCCTCGCTGTTGTTGGCGACCAGCGGGCCCGACACCGGCACCGTGATGCGCGGCGCAGACGTCTTCGCCTCGAAATGCCAGGTCGGCGTGTCCTGCGCGCGCGGGTAGTGCAGGCAGTCGTGGTCGGCCAGCGCCTGCGGTTCGCGCGGTGTGCCGCGCCGTCGCAGGTAGGCGCGGCTCGCCACCAGCACCGAGCGGGTTTCGCACAGCGTCCAGGCCACGTGCGTGTCGGGCGGCGCGGCCGTGTGGCGAATGGCCAGGTCGAAGCCTTCCATGGCCAGCGAACTGAGCCGGTCCGACAGGTCGAGCTCGATGCGCACCTCGGGCTGCGCGCGCAGGAAGTCGGCCAGCCGCGGCACCAGCTGCTGGCGCGCGAAGGCCACCGGCGCCGTCACCCGCACCAGCCCGCGCGGCACGCCCGCCAGGTCGCGCACGCCGGCAAAGCTGTGGGCGATCTGCTCGAACGGCCCGCGCATGTCGTCCACCAGCCGCTGGCCCGCCTCCGTGAGCCGCACGCTGCGCGTGGTGCGCTGCACCAATGGCGCGCCGGCCGCGCGTTCGAGCTCGGCAATGCGCTGGCTCATGGCCGCCTTGCTCACGCCCAGGCGCAGCGCCGCGGCCGTGAAACTGCCCTGCTGCGCGAGCACCGTGAGCCAGTGCAGGTGCGTCCACAGCGCCTCGATATTTTGAGGTTTCATGCTTGCATTGTTCGCCAGGATGAACAATAAGTTCAAGCCTCGTGACTAGGCGAGGGCCGGCTCGCTGCCTAAACTGGCCGCATCCCTCCCATCCCTTCGCCTGCGAGAGCCCTTCTCATGTCCACCTCCATCGACCATTTCATCGCCGGCAAGCCCGCCGCCAACACCTCCGGCCGCACGCAGGACGTGACCAACCCCGCCACCGGCGCGGTCACCGGCAAGGCCGGCCTGGCCGATGCCGCGCAGGTCGCCACCGCGGTGGCCGCCGCGCAGGCCGCCTTCCCGGCCTGGGCGGACACGCCGCCCATCCGCCGCGCGCGCGTCATGTTCAAGTTCCTGCAGCTGCTCAACGAGCACAAGGACGAACTGGCCCACCTCATCACCGCCGAGCACGGCAAGGTCTTCACCGACGCGCAGGGCGAAGTCAGCCGCGGCATCGACATCGTCGAGTTCGCCTGCGGCATTCCGCAGCTGCTCAAGGGCGACTTCACCGACCAGGTCTCCACCGGCATCGACAACTGGACGCTGCGCCAGCCGCTGGGCGTGGTCGCCGGCATCACGCCGTTCAACTTCCCGGTGATGGTGCCGATGTGGATGTTCCCGGTGGCCATTGCCGCGGGCAACACCTTCGTGCTCAAGCCCAGCCCGACCGACCCGAGCGCCTCGCTGCGCATGGCCGAGCTGCTGAAGGAAGCCGGCCTGCCCGACGGCGTGTTCAACGTGGTGCAGGGCGACAAGGTCGCCGTCGACGCGCTGCTCGAGCACCCCGACGTGAAGGCCATCAGCTTCGTGGGCTCCACGCCCATCGCCAACTACATCTACGAAACCGGCGCGCGCCACGGCAAGCGCGTGCAGGCCCTGGGCGGCGCGAAGAACCACATGGTGGTGCTGCCCGACGCCGACATCGACCAGACCGTGGACGCCCTCATCGGCGCGGGCTACGGCTCGGCCGGCGAACGCTGCATGGCCATTTCGGTGGCGGTGCTGGTGGGCGACGTGGCCGACAAGATCATTCCCAAGCTGGTCGAGCGCACTCGTGCGCTGCAGGTGCTCAACGGCACCAACCTCGCCGCCGAGATGGGCCCGATCGTCACGCGTGCCGCGCACGAGCGCATCACGGGCTACATCGACCTGGGCGAGAAGGAAGGCGCGAAGCTGCTGGTCGACGGCCGCGGCTTCGACGGCAGCAAGGCCGGCGAAGGCTGCGGCGACGGCTTCTGGATGGGCGGCACGCTGTTCGACCACGTCACGCCCGAGATGCGCATCTACAAGGAAGAGATCTTCGGCCCGGTGCTCGGCTGCGTGCGCGTGGCCAACTTCAAGGACGCCGTCGACCTCGTCAACGCGCATGAATTCGGCAACGGCGTGAGCTGCTTCACCCGCGACGGCAACGTGGCGCGCGAGTTCAGCCGCCGCATCCAGGTGGGCATGGTCGGCATCAACGTGCCGATTCCCGTGCCCATGGCCTGGCACGGCTTCGGCGGCTGGAAGCGCTCGCTGTTCGGCGACATGCACGCCTACGGCGAAGAGGGCGTGCGCTTCTACACGAAGCAGAAGTCGGTCATGCAGCGCTGGCCCGAGAGCATCGGCAAGGGCGCCGAGTTCGTGATGCCCACGGCGAAGTAAGCCAGGCCCGTCCGCTTGCGCGGCCCCCGGACCCGGTGCAGTGCCGGGCCGGGTTTTCCTTTCTCCTGCGGTTCTGAAGTTTTTCTTTCGTAGAGTTCGCAATGAACAGTTAGAAACATGGACGCCTTTTAGGTCCAATTCCAGAACACCCAGAGAGGAGCGAGGAGACGATGGCCGCGAACCGCACGAAGAACAAGACTTTCCCCCTGCCTGCCGGCGGCGCGCCGTGGCGCCTGCTGGCCCTTGCGACCGCGTTCGCCGCGGCGTTCGCGGCGCCGCCGCTGCACGCGGCCGGCGTGCTGGGCGTGAGCCCTCAAGGCGAGGCGCGCGACGTGCGGCAGGTGTCGGTGCGCTTCGACGCCGACATGGTGCCCCTCGGCCAGAGCGACGGCGCCGAGCCCGCCACGCTCCAATGTTCCCCCCAGACCCCCGAAGGCCGCGCGCGCTGGATCGGCCCGCGCGCCTGGGCCTTCGAGTTCGCGAAGGACGTGCGCGGCGGCACGCGCTGCAACGTCGTCTTCAAGCCCGGCCTCAAGACATTGGCGGGCGACGCGGTGACCCCGCCGCCCGCGGCCAGCTTCGTTGCCGGCCCCTACGGTTTCTTTGCCTCCTACCCCGGTGAGGGCGCGGAAGTCGCGCCCGACCAGGTCTTCCTGCTGCAGCACATCGACCCGCAGCCGACCGGCGATCCGCAGGCGCTGGCCGCGGGCTTCAGCTGCGAGCAGCGCGACGGCGACAAGGTGCTGCGCCAGCCCGCGGTGGCCGTCACCGGCGATGCATTGGCGGTGGCCGTGCGCGCCGCGCCGAAGGGCACTTCGTATGCGCTCGGGCTGCGTTGCGCGCAGCCGCTGCCCGAAGGCGCGCAGCTTCGCCTGAGCCAGGCGGGCGCCGGCAACGCCGAGCCGAAGCGCTTCAACTACACCGTGCGCCCCCGCTTCACGGCCCAGCTCTCCTGCACGGTGCTCGACTACCCGGCGGGCCAGAAGGCCTGCGACCCGCGCCAGCCGGTCATGCTGAACTTCTCGGGCGGCATCGGTCCGGCCCGCGCCGGCATGTTCCGGCTGACCGACGCGTCGGGCGCGGAGCTGCCGTTCGACGTCGTCGACCGGTGGCGCCGCGACGAGGTGCGCCAACTGCAGGTGCCGCCCGCGAAGAACGGCTTCGGCGAAGGCACCCGGTTCACCGTGCGGCTGCCCGAGGATTTCCGCGACGTGCTCGGCCGGCCGCTGGCCAATGCGGCGGAGTTTCCGAAGACCGTCGAGTTCGCGCGCCTGCCGCCGTACCTCGGCGTGGCCAACCCGTTGGCGGTGATGCCGTGGCAACCTGGCAAGTCCGAGGCGGTGGCCGCCTTCGCGGTGCGCCACGCCGAGAAGTCGCTGCCGCTGCGGCAATGGCGCCTGGGCGGCGAGATGGGCGCGGGCATCGAGGCCTATGCCATCGAGTTGCTGCAAGGCCAGCAGGACGGCCAGTGGCCCTCCGACCAGCTGAACACCAGGGCCGGCGCGCCCCGCACCTCGACGCTCGACACCCGCGGCGGCGCGATGGAATTCGTCGGCGTGCCGCTCACCGCGCCCGGCCTGCATGTGGTGCGCGCCGACAGCGCCGCGTTCGCGCAGTACATCGACACGCGCCCGCTGCCCGCCGGCCAGGCGCGCGACACCGCGCCGCGCCAGCGCTATGCGGTGGTGCAGGCCACCAACCTCAACCCCGGCGCCAGCTTCAGCGACGGCGGCGCGTCGGTGATCTGGGTCACCGCCTTCGACAGCGCGAAGCCCGTGGCCGGTGCCGACGTGGCCGTGTACGCGTGCAACCGCGAGCTGCTCTGGCGCGGCAAGACCGATGCGCAGGGCCTGGCGCGGCCCGGCGAAGCCCTGCGCGGCAAGCTCGCGTGCCGCTACGACAGCGCGCGCCCCGTGGCGCCGCGCTTCGGCGGCGGTGGCGGCAACAACAGCCCCTGGGTGGTGGTGCGCGCCGGCGACGACATGGCGCTGATGCAGGTCTCGCCCGGGTGGAACGGCTTCTACGCCGGGCGCAGCGCGCAGAACGTCCGCGCCCACACCGTGCTCGACCGCACCCTGTTCAAGGCCGGCGAAACGGTCAGCATGCAGCACGTGGTGCGGCTGCTCGAAAGCCGCGGCTTCGCGCTGCCGCCGGCGGGCACGCTCGACGTGGAGATCCGCTACGGCTGGAGCGACAAGGTGCACACCGCGAGCGTGCCGCTGGGCGCCGACGGCAGCGCCTCGCACCAGTGGACGATTCCCGTCGCCGCCAGGCTCGGCGTCTACACGGCGGCGGTGTCGCAGGGCGGGCGGCAGCTGGCCAGCACGCAGTTCCAGGTCGAGGAGTTCCGCACGCCGGTGTTCGACAGCGAGCTGCGCGCCAGGGCGCTGTGGGAGCGCGATGCGCAGCTCGCGGTGGTCGATGCGCGGCTGAGCTACTTCGCGGGCGGCGCGGCCGCCGGCCTGCCGGTGACCGTGCAGCAGGGCTGGACGCGCGACGTGCAGGGCCCGCGCCCCGGCTACACCTTCTACGAGGAAGACGCCGATGCCGCGCTGACCACGCCGCCGGCCATCGCGGTGCAATCCACGAAGCTCGACGCCGCCGGCAAGGCGCAGCTGCGGCTCAAGGCGCCGCCGCTGGAGCGGCCGATGCTGCTGCAGACCGAACTCAAGTTCCAGGACCCGAACGGCGAGACGCAGACGGTGGGCGCCGGCACCATGCTGTGGCCCGACCGCATGAAGCTCGGGCTGCGCATGCGCGCGAAGGACCGCGACCGGGCGCAGGCCGTGGAAGGCATCGCGCTCGACGACAAGGACCGGCCGCTGGCCGACGAGCCCGTCACCGTGCGCGTCAAGCCGGTGCAGCGCGACTGGAACAGCGGCCGCCAGCGCTTCACCGACCTCGGCCCCGAGGTGGACGTGTGCAGCACCCGCACCGACGCGCAGGGCCAGTGGTCGTGCGAATGGCAATTGCCCGCAGCCCAGGAACACAAGCAGGTGAGCGAGCTGTGGCTGTTCAACGCCAGCGCCGCCAGCCTGAAGCACAGCCGCGCCGTCGTGCGCACGGCCATGCTGCAGTACCGCTGGGCGCTGGGCTGGCAGGAGGCCGCGGCGCGCTCCGCGCTGAAGCTGGAGAACGGGCCGTCGTACGGGCCCGGCGACACGGCGCTCGTCGTCGCGCGCCCCGAGCGCCTGCCGGCGTACCTGCTGCTCACCACCGAGCGCGAAGGCGTCATTGCCGCCAGCGTGCATGCGCTCGGCGCGATGGAGCAGCGCATCGACCTGCCGCTCACCGCGCAGCACGCGCCCAACGTGCACCTGGCCGCGCGCTATGTGTACCCGCTGCAGGGCGCCGGCAAGGACGAGCCCATCGCCAGCACGCAACGCGCCGACGTGCCGGTGCGCCCCGAGGCCTGGACGCTGTCGGTCGGCGTGCGGCCCACGGCCGCCGTGGCGCGGCCGCGCTCTCAGGTGCCGATGGAAGTCACGGTGCGCGACGCCGCCGGCCAACCCTTGGCCGACGCGCGCGTCACGCTGGTGGCGGTCGACCAGGCCCTGCTGGCGCTCAAGCCCAACGACACCTGGTCGCTGGCCAAGGTCATGTTCGCGGCGCGCGGCAACGCCGTGACCAGCACGGCGCTCGACGCCCGGCTGCTGCGCCGCGTCGAGACCGGTCCGCAGCCGCAGCACCAGCCCAACGACGAGGCCGACCGCGGCGCGTTCGGCGCCGTGCCGGCACCGGCCGCCGTTGCAGCGATGCGCGTCGCCAAGCCCGGTGGCGGGGCCGACGAACCGCCCCCGCCGCGCAGCGACCTGTCTTCGCTGGTCCTCTGGCGCACCGACCTGCGCACAGACGCCCGGGGCATCGCCCGCGTCACCGTGCCGCTGAACGACGCGCTCACGCAGTTCCGCATCGTCGCCATCGCCAGCGCGGGCGAGGCGCAGTTCGGCCAGGGCGAGACCACGATCACCAGCACCCAGCCGCTGCAGATCTTCAGCGGCCTGCCCGAGCTGCTGCGCGCGGACGACGCCATCGTGCAGAAGCTCAGCCTGCGCAACACCGGCGCCGGTCCGCTGGCCGTGGTGCTCAAGGCCGAAGCGGCCGTCGAGCCCGACGGCGACTGGCCGGGCGCGCGCGACGTGGTGCCCGCCGACGCGCTGGCCGCGCGCGGCCTGAAGATCGAACGCCGCGTGCAGCTCGCGCCCGGCCAGACGCAGGAAGTGCTGTGGCCCGTGGCCGTGCCCGCGGGTGCCGGCATGCTGCGCTGGCGCATCGGCGCGCAGGGCGGTGGCGAACGCGACGCGCTGGAGATCGCCCAACGCGTGGTGCCCGCGCTGGCCGCCACCGTGCGGCAATCGACGCTGCTGGCGGTGGCCGACGCCGGTGCCGTGCCCGTCGTGCAGCCGCGCGACGCGGTGCCGCTCACCGGCGGCGTGCGCGTCGCGCTGCAGTCCAGCCTGGTCGACGCCGCGCTGGCCGAGTCGATGCGCTGGATGGCGCAGTACCCGTACATGTGCCTCGAGCAGCAGAGCTCGCGCTTCGTCTCGCTCGACGACCGCGCGGGCTGGGACAAGCTCATGGCCGAGCTGCCGAAGTACCTCGACGGCAAGGGCCTGGCGCGCTACTTCCCGGAGGCCACCTTGGCAGGCAGCGAGATGCTCACCGTGCAGCTGCTCGACCTGGCCCGCGCCAAGGACTGGCCGGTGCCCGAGGCGCAGCGCGGCCGCATGCTCGACGCGCTCGACGCCCTGCTGCAGGGCCGCCTGGGCGCGCAGGACTGGGCGCCGCGCAACGACCTCGAGCCGCAGCAGCTCGCCGCGCAGGCCACGCTGGTGGAGCATGGACGCGCGAAGATCGTGGTGCGGCCGAAGGCGCTCGACGCGCTCTCGGCCCAGTCGCTGGTCGACTGGTCGCGCACGCTCATGGCCATGCCCGCCGGCGCCGAACGCGACGCCGCACTGCAGCAGGCCGGCGCGCAGCTGCGCAGCCGCTTCGACGTGCAGGGCACGCGGCTGCGCTGGCGCGACGAGTCGGCGCTGCACTGGTGGTGGTTCATGTGGAGCGGCGACAGCACCGCCGCGCGCATGGCGCTGCTGGCGCAGAAGTGGGCCGAGACCGACGCGGCCTGGAAGGCCGACGCACCGCTCATCACGCAGGGCCTGGTCGGCCGGCAGAACGCGGGCCGCTGGGGCACCACCACCGGCAACGCCTGGAGCACGGTGGCGCTGCGCCGCTTCCAGCAGCAGTTCGAGGCCGGTCCGGTCGACGGCGCCACGCGCGCCACGCTGGGCCGCACCACGCGCGATGCCGCATGGGCCGACGCCAAGGCGCCGGGCATGCTGCTGCCGTGGCCCGCACAAGCGGCGCAGGGCACGCTGCAGCTTCGCCACGAAGGCAACGGCAAGCCCTGGGCCACCGTCAGCACGCTGGCCGCTGTGCGCAACGCGCAGCCCGTGGCCAACGGCCTCGTGGTGCGCCGCAGCGTCACGCCGGTGGAGCAGAAGCGCAAGGGCCAGTGGTCGGTGGGCGATGTCTACCGCGTGCGGCTCGACCTCGAATCCACCGCCGAGCAGACCTGGGTGGTGGTGCGCGACGCCGTGCCTTCGGGTGCCAGCCAGCTCGGGCGCGGCCTGGGCCGCGAAAGCAAGCTCGCGCAGCGCGACGAAAGCGGCGCGGGCTGGGCCTGGCCCAGCTACATCGAGCGCGCCACCGACAGCTACCGTGCCTACTTCCGCTACGTGCCGCGCGGCAACTGGCGCGTGGAGTACACCGTGCGGCTGAACAACGCGGGCGAGTTCAAGCTGCCGCCGGTGCGCGCCGAGGCCATGTACGCACCCGAAGTTTTCGGCGAGGGCACCGCCCAGACCATGACCGTGAAACCCTGAGAAAAAAGATGAGAGACAACGACAACACCTTCGACTACATCATCATCGGCGCCGGCACCGCGGGCTCGCTCATGGCCAACCGGCTGAGCGCCGACAAGCACAAGCGCGTGCTGCTGATCGAGGCGGGCCGCAAGGACGACTACCACTGGATCCACATCCCGGTGGGCTACCTGTACTGCATCGGCAACCCGCGCACCGACTGGCTCTACAGCACCGAGCCCGACGCGGGCCTGAACGGCCGCGTGCTGCGCTATCCGCGCGGCAAGACGCTGGGCGGCAGCTCGAGCATCAACGGCATGATCTACATGCGCGGCCAGTCGCGCGACTACGAGCACTGGGCCGACGTGACCGGCGACGAAGGCTGGCGCTGGCAGAACGTGCTGCCGGCCTTCAAGAAGCACGAAGACCACTACCTGGGCGCCAACGAGATGCACGGCGCGGGCGGCGAATGGCGGGTGGAAAAGCAGCGCCTGCGCTGGGACATCCTCGACGCCTTCGCCGAGGCCGCGGTGCAGGCCGGCGTGCCGCACTCCACCGATTTCAACCGCGGCAGCAACGAGGGCGTGGGCTACTTCCAGGTCAACCAGAAGAACGGCTGGCGCTGGAACACCGCCAAGGCCTTCCTGCGCCCGACCTGCTACGGCCGGCCCAACTTCGAGCTGTGGACCGGCGCGCAGGTCTCGCGCCTGCTGTTCGAGACCCTGCCCGACGGCACGCGCCGCTGCACCGGCGCCGAGGTGTGGAACGGCACCGAGATGACCACCGCCACCGCCTCGCGCGAGGTGGTGCTGAGCGCGGGCGCCATCGGCTCGCCGCAGATCCTGCAGCTCTCGGGCGTGGGCCCTGCCGAGTTGCTGCGCCAGCACGGCATCGACGTGGTGCTCGACGCGCCGGGCGTGGGCGCCAACCTGCAGGACCACCTGCAGATTCGTGCTGTCTACAAGATCGACGGCGCCCCCACGCTCAACGTGATGGCCTCGTCGATGGTGGGCAAGGCGAAGATCGGCCTCGAATACCTGCTCAAGCGCAGCGGCCCGATGAGCATGGCGCCCTCGCAGCTCGGCGCCTTCACGCGCAGCTCGCCCGAGTGCGAGTGGCCCAATCTGCAGTACCACGTGCAGCCGCTGTCGCTCGACGCCTTCGGCGATCCGCTGCACAGCTTCCCGGCCTTCACCGCGAGCGTGTGCAACCTCAACCCAACCAGCCGGGGCTCGGTGCGCATCAAGAGCAAGCGCTTCGAAGACGCGCCGGCCATCGCGCCCAACTACCTGAGCACCGACGAAGACCGCAAGGTGGCGGCCGACTCGCTGCGCGTGACGCGCCGCATCGCCGAGCAGCCCGCGCTGGCCAAATACAAGCCGCAGGAATGGAAGCCCGGCGTGCAGTACCAGACCGACGAAGACCTGGCGCGGCTGGCCGGCGACATCGCCACCACCATCTTCCATCCGGTGGGCACGACCCGGATGGGCGCCGATGCCGACCCGATGGCGGTGCTCGATTCGCGCCTGCGCGTGCGCGGCGTGCACGGCCTGCGCGTGGTCGATGCGGGCGCGATGCCTACCATCACCAGCGGCAACACCAACAGCCCGACCTTGATGATGGCCGAGAAGGCCGCGGGCTGGATCGTCGAAGACAACCGCTGAGCCCGCGTCAGATCCACACGTCGTTCGCTCGGGTGCGGTCGCTTTCCGCGTCGCCGGTGTTGACCACGCCGCGCGGCTCCACCAGCAGGACGTGCGTTTCGCCGCTCGCGAACGGCTTGTGTTCCACGCCCTTGGGCACCACGAACATCTCGCCGGTGCGCAGCGTGACGGCGCCGTCGCGGAAATCGATCCGCAGTTCGCCGGCCACGACGAGGAAGCACTCGTCGGTGTCGGCGTGGCTGTGCCACACGAAGTCGCCCTGCAGCTTGGCGATCTTGAACTGGTAGTCGTTCATCTCGGCGACGACGCGCTGCGACCAGTGTTCGTGCAGCAGCGACAGCTTGTGGGCGAGGTTGACGCTGGCGTAGGTGCGGGCAGCAGGCGTGGGGATGGTGTGGACGGTGTGGGTCGGTGTCATGGCGCTTGGCGGTCCTGAAGATTCAATCGAACCGCACTCTAGAAGGCCCTCCACCGGTCGTCTTGAACGATCGTGCGTCGTTCGTGAGGTCGTGCCCGGCCCTGAAGATGCGCAGCCACCGCGCCGGTGTCACGCCGAAGGCCTCCGCGAACTGCCGCGTCATGTGGCTCTGGTCGGCGAACCCCGCCAGGGCCGCGCAATCGGCCAGCGGCCGGCCCGCCAGCATGTGGCCGCGGGCGCGGTCGAGCCGGCGCAGCGTGACGTAGCGGTAGGGGCTCGTGCCGAAGAAGGCGCGAAAGTCGCGCGAGAGGCTCCAGCGGTCACGCCCCGCTGCCGCGGCGAGCGCGTCCAGCGTGACGACGCGATCGGGCTCGTCGTGGATGAATTCGCGCGCGATCCGTGCCGCGCGAAAGTCGCCTGCCACCTTGCGTGCAGGCGACCCGGCGGCGGCCTGCAAGGCGAGGGCCAGCGAAAGCACCGCATCGTCTTCCTCGAGCGCCTCCAGCGGGGAGTCCAGGTGGTCCAGCAGCGCCCGCGCCGCGTGGGCGAGGCGCGCGTCGGTGGACACGCCGCCCGTGACAAAGGGCAAGGCCACACCGCCCAGCGCCTGCTGCAGCCGTGCCGGCTCCACGTACAGCATCCGGTAGCGAAAGCCTTCGTCCGTGCCGGCGTGGCCGTCGTGCACTTCGTCGGGATGCAGCACGACCGTGTTGCCGGCCAGGCTGTGGCGCAGCGAGGCGCGGTAGGTGAACGACTGCACGCCGGCCATGGTGCAGCCGATGGCGTAGGTGTCGTGGCGGTGCAGGGCGTACGCGTCGCCCTGGAAGAAGGCCTCGATGCGCTCCAGGCCGCCGTTGCCGGCGCCGCGCAGCAACCAGTCCGACGGCGGCGGGCTCATGGCGCGGCCTGCCCGCCGCGGCGGGCGGAGGAGTCCGTCCGGCGGAACGGGGCAGCGGAATGGCGCGTCATGGGGGTTGCGGCTGAGGGTGGAAGAACGGCGACTCTAGACCGGCCCGCACCGCGCGTCGAGCGCCGGTGAGAACGTGAAAGGCACCGGCATTTTGTTCAAGATGCGCCGCGCCGTTTGGCCGACAGTCTCGTGCCCGGCGCAGCAATTCCGCGTTCGCCGGCGCACAACCCAGCCAGGAAAGAAGCATGTCCGACACCCACACGACCCCCGAGACCGGCACGGCAGACACGACAGGTGCATCGCGGCGCCGTATTCTGGCGGGTGCGGCCGGCATCGTGTCCGCGTCCGCCTTCGGTACTTCAACAGCGGCTGCAGCGCCCAAACACGCGGCGCCACCGGTTCCCAACCACTTGAAAGGATCTCCCATGAGCTTTGTCACCACCAAGGACGGCGCGAACATCTTCTACAAGGACTGGGGACCGCGCAACGCGCAGCCCATCGTCTTTCACCACGGCTGGCCGCTGAGCGCGGACGACTGGGACACGCAGATGCTGTTCTTCGTCGGCAAGGGCTACCGCGTGATCGCGCACGACCGCCGCGGCCACGGCCGCTCCTCGCAGACCGCGGACGGACACGAGATGGACACCTACGCGGCGGACGTCGCCGCACTGACCGACGCCCTGGACCTGAAGAACGCCGTGCACATCGGCCATTCGACGGGCGGCGGCGAAGTGGCGCGCTATGTGGCCCGCGCCAAGCCGGGCCGCGTGGCCAAGGCGGTGCTGGTGAGCGCCGTGCCGCCCATCATGCTGAAGACGCCGGCCAACCCCGGCGGCCTGCCGCTGGAGGTGTTCGACGGCTTCAGGGCCGCGCTCGCGGCCAACCGCGCGCAGTTCTTCATCGACGTGCCCACCGGCCCGTTCTACGGCTTCAACCGGCCGGGCGCGAAGGTCTCGCAGGGCCTGATCGACCGCTGGTGGCTGCAGGGGATGATGGGCGCGGCCAACGCGCACTACGAGTGCATCAAGGCGTTCTCGGAGACCGACTTCACCGAAGACCTGAAGAAGATCGACGTGCCCGTGCTCGTGATGCACGGCACCGACGACCAGGTCGTGCCCTATGCGGACTCGGGCCCGCTGTCGGCCAAGCTGCTCAAGCACGGCACGCTCAAGAGCTACGACGGCTACCCGCACGGCATGCTGTCCACGCACGCGGACGTGATCAACCCCGACCTGCTGGCCTTCGTGAAGGGCTGAGGCCGAGCCGCCTTCAGCGGCGCGGCGCGGGGCTGCGCCGCTTGGGGGCGGGTGGGGTAGGGGCGGGCGCCTCGGGCGAGTCCTCTGCCAGGCGCGCCTTCGCGCCTTCGAGCATCAGGTCCACGCCGATCTCGAACAGCGCGTCGGGCCCGGCCCGGCGGTAGCTGGCGAACGCCTCCGCCAGCAGCGGGCGCGAGGCCGCGGCGGCATCGAGCGCCTGCTGCTGCGCGGCCGCGTCGGGCGGCGTGGCCTGTTGCTCGAGCACGCAGCCCACCGTGTAGCGGCCCAGCGCGATCAGCAGCGTCATCGCCTGCACCACGGGCACGCCCAAGCCGACCACGGCCGCGATCTGGGCCTCGACCATGTCGAGGTCGCCCGGGTCGGGCTCGGAGCCGGCATGCAGCCGCGCGCCGTCGCGCCGCGCCAGCAGCGCGCGGCGAAAGCTGCGCGCGTTCTCGCGCAGGAACGCGTCCCAGGTCTCGCCGGGCAACGGCAGCTTGCGCTCGTGCGCGCGGTGCAGGATCTCGCCGTTCATCGCGTCGAGCAGCGCGCGCTTGTTGCGGAAATGCCAGTACAGCGCGGGCTGCTGTACGCCGAGCCGCTCGGCCAGGAGCCGGGTGCTGAGCTTGTCCATGCCGACCTCGTCGAGCAGCGCGAGCGCCGCCTCGAGGATCGTTTCGCGGTCCAGTTTCATGCCGATGTAGGTGTGCCGATGGGTGTGCCGGAGTGGATGGTGCGGACGGTGACGTGCGCGGGTGCTTCACACGCCAGAATTTATCGCTGATAATTTCCTTATCAATGATAAATTTCAACGATTCCCCACCCGCTCCGGCGAGCAGCAGCCGCCACGCGCACGCCGTGATCCTGGCGATTGTCACGCTCGACGCCGTCGGCATCAGCCTGGTCATGCCGATCGTGCCGGGCCTGCTGCGCGAGGTCGGCCACACCGGCGACCTCGGCTGGCGCTTCGGCGCCTTCCTCTCGCTCTACGCGCTGATGCAGTTCCTCTGCGCGCCCGTGCTCGGCGCGCTCAGCGACCGCTTCGGCCGCCGGCCGGTGCTGCTCGTCTCGGTGGCGGGCGCGGCCATCGACGCGCTCTTCATGGCCTTCGCGCCCTCGCTGTGGATGCTGTTCGTGGGCCGCGCCGTCGCGGGCATGACCGGCGCGAGCATGGCGGTGGCCTCGGCCGCCATTGCCGACCTCACGCCCGAGCACCAGCGCGCGCGCTGGTTCGGCCGCATGGGCGCGTGCTTCGGGCTGGGCTTCATCGCCGGGCCGGCGATCGGCGGCGTGCTCGGCGACCACGGCGTGCGGCTGCCCTTCGTCGCGGCCGCGGTGCTCAACGGCCTGACCTTCCTGGCGGGCCTGCTGCTGCTGCGCGAGTCGCGCCCGCCGGCGCTCGTGGCGCAGCCCTTCGACCGCGGCGTGCTGCATCCGCTCGCGCCGCTGCGCTGGGCCGCGGGCTTTCCGGCGCTGCTGCCGATGCTCGGCGTGTTCGGGGTGCTGGTGCTGGTGGGCGAGGTCGCCGGCACGACCTGGGTCATCTACGGCGAGGACAAGTTCGCCTGGAACGGCACCATGGTCGGCCTCTCGCTCGCGTGCTTCGGGCTGTTCCATGCGCTGATGCAGGCCTTCGTGGCCGGTCCGGTGGCCGAGCGCTGGGGCGAGCGCGCGACCATCGCCATCGGCACCGCCGCCGACTTCACGGCCTACGCGCTGATCGCCTTCGCCACGCGCGGCTGGATGGCGCTCGCGCTGCTGCCGGTGCTGTGCCTGGGAGGTGTCGCCGCGCCGGCGCTGCGCTCCTCGCTGTCGTCGCGCGTGGGCGAGGACCACCAGGGGCGGCTGCAGGGCGTGCTCGCGAGCATCACCAGCCTGGCCGCGGTGCTCGGGCCGCTGCTGATCAGCCCGCTGTACTTCGCGTACCGCGCCACCTTCCCGGGCATCGTGTGGCTCGCGGGCGCGGCGGTGTACGTGCTGTGCCTGCCGGTGCTGCTGGCGAAGATCGCGCCGCGCGGACCTTGAAGCCCGTGAAGCGCGTGAACCGCGTGAAGGCCGTACGGCCCGTGACGCCCTGAACCGCGGCGCACGAAGCGTTACAGCCGGGCTCCACCTTCGGCATACGCAGTTCGTGGAATTTCTTTCGCCGCCCGCAAGCGGAAAGATGCGCGGGCCGCACAGCTTGCGACACGTCGTCGCCCGAAGGAGCCCTTCCCATGCTGACCGATCTCCAACTTGCGCAGATCATGCGCAACGCCTCGCAGCGCCGCCGCGCGCTGTTCCTGCAGCCGCTCAACGACGCCATGAGCGCGCACGGCATCGACACGCCGTTGCGCATGGCGGCCTTTCTCGCGCAACTGGCGCACGAGTCGGGCGAGCTGCAGTTCATGGAGGAGATCTGGGGGCCGACCGCCGCGCAGAAACGCTACGAGCCGCCCAGCGACCTCGCGCGCAGGCTGGGCAACACGCAGCCCGGCGACGGCCGGCGCTTCAAGGGGCGCGGGCCGATCCAGATCACCGGGCGCGCCAACTACAAGACCTTCGGCGACCTGATGGGGCTGGACCTGGTGGGCAACCCCGACCAGGCCGCGACGCCCGAGGTCGGCTTCTCCATCGCGGGGCTGTTCTGGGAACGCAAGGGCCTCAACGCGCTGGCCGACGCGGGCAACTTCACGGAGGTGACGCAGCGCATCAACGGCGGGCAGAACGGCGCGGCCGACCGCGAGCGCTTCTATGCGGTGGCCAGGCAGGTGCTGGGCGCGAGCGCGCCGGTGCAGGCTTCGGCACGCGCGGGTACAGGTGCCGGTGCAAGTGCCGGTGCAAGTGCCGGCAGGAGCGCCAAGGCCCGCGCCGCCACGGCAGCGGCCGACGCGCTCGAACGCGGCCCCGAGCTGATCGCCCTCGACACGGCGGCGCAGGCCGCGAAAGAACCGGTGGCGGCCAGGCCGTCCACGGGCCGTGCGAAGAAGCGCCCGGCTTCGGCGCAAGCCGGCGCCGCCGCGGATGCGGGCACGCCAAAACGCGTGCTCGACGCGCGCCCCGACACGCTCGACTTTCGCGACCTCATGTACACGCCCACGCTCATCGAGGTGCCCACGCACGTGCCGCTGGGCGACTACATCGACTACGGCGTGCCCATCCTCGACCAGGGCAGCGAAGGCGCGTGCACCGGCTTCGGGCTGGCCACGGTGGCCAACTACCTGCTGCTGCGCCGCCGCGTGATACCCGACAACGTGCCGGTGAGCCCGCGCATGTTCTACGAACTGGCGCGCCGCTACGACGAGTGGCCGGGCGAGAACTACAGCGGCTCCAGCGCGCGCGGCGCGATGAAGGGCTGGCACAAGCACGGCGTGTGTTCCGAGACGCTGTTCCCCTACAAGCCCGCGAAGAAGAGCGACCCGCAGGGCCTGACCGACGCGCGCACCTCCGACGCGCTGCGCCGGCCGCTGGGCGCCTACTTCCGCGTGAACCACAAGGACATCGTGGCCATGCACTCCGCGCTGGCGGAGGTCGGCATCCTGTACGTCACCTGTACCGTGCACGCGGGCTGGAACGCCGTCGGCGCCGACGGCGTCATCACGCAGTCGCCCACCATCACCGGCGGCCATGCCTTCGCCATCGTGGCCTTCGACGACCAGGGCTTCTGGCTGCAGAACTCGTGGGGCGTGGGCTGGGGCCGGCAGGGCTTCGCGCGCATCAGCTACGACGACTGGCTCGAGAACGGCAGCGACACCTGGGTGGCGCGGCTCGGCGCGCCGGTCACGCTGCGCCGGCTTGAGTCGATCGCGGCGGTGCATGCCGCGGCGGCCGCGCAGTCGAACGCCTACTCGTTCGCCGACCTGCGCCCGCACATCGTGAGCGTGGGCAACAACGGCATGCTCAAGGCGGGCGGCGACTACGGCTGCACCGAGGCCGAGCTCGCGCGTATCTTCGAGGACGACATTCCGCGCGTGACCCAGGGCTGGGACAAGCCGCGCATCCTGCTCTACGCGCACGGCGGGCTGGTGAGCGAGCAGGCCGCCACGCAGCGCCTGGCCGAGTACCGCCCGCCGCTGCTGGGCGGCAACGTGTACCCGCTGGCCTTCATCTGGCGCACCGACTACTGGACCACCGTCACCAACATCCTGAAGGACACGGTGAGCCGCCGGCGGCCCGAAGGCGCCCTCGACGCCACCAAGGACTTCATGCTCGACCGGCTGGACGACGCGCTGGAGCCGCTGGCGCGCGTGCTCACGGGCAAGTCGGCGTGGGACGAGATGAAGCAGAACGCACTGGCCACCGGTGGCCCTGGCGGGGCGGCGGTGCTGGTGGCCGACCACCTGAAGGCGCTCGCGCAGAAGCTGCCGGGCCTGGAGATCCACATGGTGGGCCACAGCGCGGGCTCGATCCTGCTCGCGCCGGTGGTCAAGCTGCTCAACGACCGCGGCCTGAAGGTGCAGACCTGCACGCTGTGGGCACCGGCCTGCACGGTGGAACTGTTCCGTTCGGCCTACCTGCCGGCGATGCAGAAGGGCACGCTCGGCAAGATGGCCGTGTTCGCGCTCAGCGACAAGACCGAGCGCGACGACAACTGCGCAAAGATCTACAACAAGTCGCTGCTGTACCTGGTGTCGGCGGCCTTCGAGAAGGAGGCGCGCATTCCGCTGTTCCGCGAGGGCGAGCCCATCCTGGGCATGGAACGCTGGATCGACGCGGACCTGCGCCAGACCTTCCAGAAGCTCGGCGCCGAGCTGGTGCTCGCGCCGAACAACCAGCCGGACGATTCGCAGAGCGCCTCGGGCGCCATGCACCACGGCGACTTCGACGACGACGAGAAGACCGTGATGTCGACCTTCCGCCGCATCGTCGCGGGCGCCAAGGCGCCGAGCCAGGCGTCCGCAAAGGCCCGCGCCATGGCCATGCCGCCGCCCGCGGCCACCGAGCGCGAGGGCGCGACGCCGATGTTCAGGCGCTCCGAGTCGTCGTTGCGCGACCAGCGCACGATCATCGACCTGAAGACCTCGCGCTAGCTGGCGCCCGCAGCGCCCGCAGCGCTCGCCATCGCGCGCTCGGGCGCGCGGGTTCAGCGCTCGATGGTCTTGTTCCAGCGCGCGTTCCACGCGGGCCGGTTCGCGTTGATGCTTTCCCAGTCGATGGTCACGGCCGTCTTCATCCACTTGTTGATGTCGGCCACCTGCGCGGCGCCTTCACCCTCGGCCGGGGTCTTGGGGTTGGTCGGGATCTGCGCGCCGTACTGCAGCACGTTGGCCTGCGCCACCGGGCTCAGCAGGAACTCGGCGAGCTTCTGCGACAGCTCGGGCTCGCTGTTGTTGGCAATCACGCACTGGCCCACCATGAGCACCACCGCGCCTTCCTTGGGCGGCGCGTACTCCACCGGAATGCCCTTGGTCTTCAGCGCCGCCACGGCCGTGGGCGTGAGCGGGAAGATGGCGGCCTCGCCGGTCTGCACCATCTCCGACAGCTTGGCCGAGCTCGGGATGTACTCCAGCACGTTCGGCCCCACCGTGGTGGGCCAGGCCTTGAAGCCGGGTTCCACGTTCTTGTCGTTGCCGCCCTGGATGCGGTTGAACATCAGGAAGCCGTGCAGGCCGAAGGACGAGGACGACATCGACTGGAACACCACCTTGCCCTTGTACTTGGGGTCGGCCAGGTCCATCCACGAGGTGGGCGGTGCCCAGCCCTTTTCCTTGAACATCTTGGCGTTGTAGGCCAGGCCCGTCATGCCCAGGCTCACGCCGCTGGCCATGTCGTCCTTGAAGCGCGCGGCCGGGTAGATCTCGCTGAGCGACTGGCTGGGCTTCTGCTTCTGGCACAGGCCCATGCCGATGGCGCGCACCATGATGCCGTCGTCCAGGAACATCACGTGCATCTGCGGCTTGTCCTTGTTGGCCTGCGCCTTGGCCAGGATGTCGGAGGAGGTGCCCGGCACCACCACCACCTTGGCGCCGTAGGCTTTCTCGAAGGCCGGGAACACGTACTGCGTGTACGCCTTCTCCATGGTGCCGCCGTTCATGCCGATGTAGAGCGTCCTGGTCTGGGCGCTGGCGACGCCGGTGGCTGCGAGCAGCGCGGCGAGAAGGAGGAGGGACGTTGGGGACTTGGCGGTGCGGGACATGGTGATGCTCTCCAATCAAGTTCAGGTGGGGGATGCGGTGGGAACGGCGGAAACCGTGGCGGACAGGGAAACGGGCGGCGTGTCGAAGCGCTCGATGGCGAAGGCGTCGATGGGGGTCTCGGTATGCCCGTCGCGCGCGAGGTCGGCCAGCACCTCGCCGGCGGCCGGGCCGATCTGGAAGCCCGCGCCCGAGAAGCCGAAGCCGTGGAACAGGCCGGGCGTGGTGCGGCTGGGCCCGAGCACCGGCTGGCGGTCGGGCAGGTAGCCCTCGGTGCCGCCCCAGGTGCGGATGATGTGCGCATGGCGCAGCGCGGGCAGCAGCTCCACGGCCTGCTGCGCGAGCAGCGCAATGCCCTCGCGCTCGGCGCGCGCGCGGTCGGGGCCGAGCGTGAGGCCGTTGCCCCCGCCGATCACCAGGTTGCCGCGTTCGACCTGGCGGCAGTAGATGCCGCCGCCCTCCACGCCCAGGCTCCAGTCCATGAAGTGCGCAACCGGTTCGGTCACGGCCATCAGCGGGCTGCGCCAGGTCAGCGGCGGTGTCTCGCCGAACTGGGCGGCAATGGCGCCGGCCCATGCGCCAGCGCAGTTGAGCAGCACGGGGGCCTGCACTTCGAGCGTGCCTTGCGCATGCGCGGCGCGCACCATGAACAGTTCGCCGTCGTGCGCCACCTCTTCGACCTTGTGGCGCTCCAGCACCTGCGCGCCCGCGCGCTGCGCGGCGAGCGCGAAGGCCGGCGACACCAGCCGCGGGTTGGCCTGCCCGTCCTCGAGGCACAGCGAGCCGCCCACCGCGCGCGTGCCGAGCCAGGGGCACTGCGTGCGCAGGCGCGCGGCGGAGATGAGTTCGAGGCCCAGGTCGAAGTCGCTGCTGAGCGCCCGGTAGCGCTCCAGCGAGGCCATGTCGGCTTCGCTGCGCGCGATCTTGAAGTGGCCCGAGCGGATGTACTCGCCGTCGGTGCCCAGCAGCGCGGGCAGCTGGGCCCAGATGCGGTGCGCGCGCTGCGCGAGCGGCAGCTGGCTCACCGGGCGGCCCTGGCGTCGCACGCCGCCAAAGTTCACGCCGCTGGAGCGCGAGCCGCACAGGTCGCGCTCCAGCAGCACCACGGCGGCCCCCATGCGGCGCAGCGCGAGCGCGGCCGAGGCGCCGACGATGCCGCCGCCCACGATGACGACGTCCGTTCGCAGTTTCTGGATCGTGCTCATGCGGGTGCTCCCTGTCTTTCTCCCTCCCCTTCCGGGGGAGGGTTGGGGCCGGGGCAAGACCAGGACCGAAGAACGGTGAACGGGCGGGTGCTCATGTGCCGCTCCCTTCGGCCGGCACGAGCCGGATCGGAATCGGCTTGATCGGCGCCTGCCCGCGCAGCCGGCCGACCTGCTGCAGCGGCTGCTGCGTGGCATGCGCGAGGATCTCGGCCGCGGCCACGCCGCACATGCGGCCCTGGCAGCGGCCCATGCCCACGCGCGACAGCGCCTTGAGCCGGTTCAACTCGTTCGCGCCGTTCACGGCCACGGTCTGGCGCAAGGTGCCCGCGGTCACGTTCTCGCAGCGGCAGACCACGAGGTCGTCGGGTGCGTGCGCGGCCCAGTCCTGCGGCACCGGGAAGGCGCGCTCCAGGCCACGGCGAAAGCCCGTGAGCCGGTCGAGCCGGCGTTCGAGTTGCGCCGCGCGCGCGGTGTCGATCGCGACGCCGTTGTCCGCGAGCAGCGCCAGTGCCGCGCGCTCGCCGGCCCATTCGGCCGCGTCCGCGCCCATGATGCCGGCGCCATCGCCCGCGAGGTACACGCCCGGCACGCTCGCGCGGCCCGCCGCGTCGCGCACCGGCAGGTGCGCGCGGTGCATGGGCGCGTAGTCGAAGCGGCAGCCGAGCAGGTCGGCCAGTTGCGTCTCGGAGCGCAGCGCGTAGCCGAAGCCGATGGCGTCGCAGGCCAGCGTGCGTTCGGCGTTGCCGTCCTGCCAGGCCACCCCGGTCACGCGGCTCTGCGCGTCGTCGCCGAGCACGCGCAACGGCCGCACGCCGCTGTGCAGCGCCACGCCGTGCGCGCGCAGCCAGCCGACGTAGTACACGCCCTTGGCGAACACCGCGGGTTGCGTGAGCATCGCGGGCGTGGCGGCGATCTGGTCCGCAAGGCGCGCGGTGTCGAGCACCGCGGCCACGTCCACGCCGGCCTTCGCATACTGGTAGGCCACCAGGTACAGCAGCGGCCCGGTGCCCATGAACACCACGCGCCGCCCGATGGCGCAGCCCTGGAACTTGAGCGCCACCTGCGCGCCGCCCAGCGTGTAGACGCCGGGCAGCGTCCAGCCCGGCACCGGCAGCACGCGGTCGGTGGCGCCCGTGGCCACGACCAGGTGGCTGTAGGGCACCTGGCGGGTGGCTTGCGTGGGGCCGTGCATCACGTCGAGCTGCCCGTCCTGCGCGTTCCACACGAGGCTGTCGGGCTGGTGCTCGATGCGCCCGCGCAGGCCGTCGAAGGCCGCGTGCAGCGCATCGGCCCGCTTCGACTCGAAGCCGTAGAGCGTCCTCGCGGTGCGCTGCGCCAGGCCCGCGGGCGGGCGGCGGTAGATCTGGCCGCCGGCGCGCGGCGCCTCGTCGATCACCACGGGCCGCAGGCCGTGCGCCACCAGCGTCTGCGCAGCGCGCACGCCGGCCGGGCCGGCACCCACGATCACGGGACGGAGTTCGCTTGCAGCGGTCATGCGCCGTTCTTTCCGGTGACCAGCGCCATGCCGGGCGCGATGAAGGTGGAGCAGGCGCGCAGCCGTTCGCCTTCGTCGGTGGCGATCCAGCAGTCCTGGCAGGCGCCCATCATGCAGAAGCCCGCGCGCGGCAGGCCGCTGAATTCATTGCGCCTCAGCTGGCCGCATTGGGTGAGCACGGCGGTCAGCACGGTGTCGCCGGCCAGGGCGCTGGCCGGTGCGCCGTCGAGCGTGAAGGGCACGGCGTCGCGCCCGGTGGTCTCGGCCACGCGGTGCAGCAAGGCAAGGGAGGTCTTCGTCATCTATCTGCGTCCCACCAGCACGCGGTCCAGGCCGTACACGCGGTCGAGCACGATCATTGCCGCGGCGGTCACCGCCACCATCAGCGCCGACACGGCCGCCATCAGCGGATCGATCGACTCGGTCGCGTACATGTACATGCGCACCGGCAGCGTCACCGTGCTGGGCGAAGTCACGAAGATCGACATCGTCACTTCGTCGAAGCTGTTGATGAACGACAGCAGCCAGCCGCCGGTGACGCCCGGCAGGATCATCGGCAGCGTGATGCGGCGGAACACCGTGGCCTGGCTCGCGCCCAAGGAGAGTGCGGCCTGCTCGGCGCTGCGGTCGAAGCCCACCAGCGCCGCCACCACCAGCCGCAGCGTGTACGGCGTGACGATGAGCGCGTGCGCCATCACCAGCCAGGCGAAGCTGCCCGTGCCGCCGACCAGCGCGAACAGCCGCAGCAGCGCCACGCCCAGCACCAGGTGCGGCACGATCAGCGGCGACAGGAACAGTCCGTTCAGAAAGTCGCGCCCCGGGAACTCGTAGCGCGTGATCGCCATGCCGGCCGGCACCGCCAGCAGCGTGGCGATGGTGGCCGAGCTCAGCGCGAGCCACAGGCTGTTCCAGAATGACTGCATGAAGTCGGGGTGCGCGAACACCGCCTTGAACCAGCGCAGCGAGAAGTGGGTGGTCGGAATGGTCAGCGTGTTCTCGGGCGTGAACGCCACGATGCACACCACCACCAGCGGTGCCAGCATGAAGACGATGACGAGCGCGTTGAACGCGAGCGCGATGGGGCCGTTCTTGTTCATCGCTTCAGCCCAGCGCTTTCTTGTAGCGGCCTTCGACGAGGCGGTTGTAGCTGAGCATGACCACGAGGTTGGCCACCAGCAACACCAGCGCCACCGCGGCGCCCAGCGGCCAGTTGAGTTCGCTCAAATATTCGTCGTAGACGATGGTCGCGACCATCTTCAGGCGGCGCCCGCCCAGCAGGCCCGGAATCGCGAACGAACTCGCGGCCAGGCCGAACACGATCAGGCTGCCCGAGAGAATGCCCGGCATCACCTGCGGAAGCACGATGCGCCGCAGCGTGGTGAAGGGCGTGGCGTTGAGCGACAGGGCCGCGTTCTCCACGCCGGGGTCGAGCTTCTGCAGCGAGGTCCATACCGGGATCACCATGAAGGGCAGCATCACGTGCACCAGCGCAATGACCACTGCCGCGTTGGTGTAGAGGATCTTCACCGGGCCGATGCCCACCAGTTGCAGCAGGCCGTTCACCGCGCCCTCGGGCCCGAGCAGCATGCTCCAGCCGAAGGCCCGCACCACCACCGACACCAGCAGCGGCGCCAGCACCACCAGCAGCAGCACCGAGCGCCACGGGTTGCGCATGCGGCTGAGCACATAGGCCTCGGGCGCGCCGACCAGCACGCAGATCAGCGTGACCAGGCCCGAGACCCAGAAGGTGCGCCAGAAGATGCCCAGGTAGTACGAGTCGGAGAACACCAGCGCGTAGTGCTCGAGCGTGAACTCGCCGGCCTTCGGGCCCGTGGCCGGGTCGTACACGTTGAACGACAGCACCGCGGTGAGCAGCAGCGGCACCACCAGCAGCGCGGTGAACAGCAGCAGCGCGGGGCCGGAGAGCCACCACGGGGTGGCCTTGTTCTGCAAGGTGCTCATGCGGCAACCGCCTTGGCCGCGCCGGCGTCCGCCGGCAGCAGCCGCATGCAGTGCGCGGGCCAGTCGATGCCGGTGCGCGCGCCTTCTTCCAGCGCCTCGCGCCCGTCGTTGGGGCTCAGCACCGTGAGGTCGCCCACGGGCGTGGCCACGCGGTAGAGCCACTGGCTGCCGAGGAAGAAGCGCTCCTGCACCTCGCCGTCGAGCCGGCCGCGGCCCGGCGCCACCAGCTGCAGCTTTTCGGGCCGCACGCTGAGCAGCGCCGCGGCGTCGACGCTGAAGCCGGTGTCGTCCACGTCGAGCGACAGCGCGCCCACTTCCACGCAGGTGCGCGTGGCGCCGCTGCCGGACACGCGGCAGTCCAGCAGGTTGGCCTTGCCCACGAAGGTGGAGATGAAGCGCGTGCTCGGGTGTTCGTACACGCGCTGCGGATGGTCGATCTGCGTGGCGCAGCCGCCTTCCATCACCACCACGCGGTCGCTGATGGACATGGCCTCGCTCTGGTCGTGCGTGACCATCACCGTGGTGGTGCCCACCTTGCGCTGGATCTGGCGCAGCTCGAACTGCATTTCCTCGCGCAGCTTGGCGTCCAGGTTGGACAGCGGCTCGTCCAGCAGCAGCACCGGCGGCTCGATCACCAGCGCGCGGGCCAGCGCCACGCGCTGCCGCTGGCCGCCCGAGAGCTCGCGCGGGTAGCGCGCGGCGTGCGCCTCCAGGTGCACCAGCGCCAGCGCCTGCTTCACGCGTTCGGTGCGCTCGGCCTTGGGCATCTTGCGCATTTCCAGGCCGAAGCTCACGTTGTCGGCCACCGTCATGTGCGGGAACAGGGCGTAGGTCTGGAACACGATGCCCAGGCCGCGCGTGTTGGCCTTGGCGTGCGTGATGTCCTTGCCGGCGAGTTCGATGCGCCCGCTGCTCACGGCCTCGAAGCCCGCAATCATCTGCAGCGTGGTGGTCTTGCCGCAGCCCGACGGGCCGAGCAGCGAGACGAACTCGCCTTTTTCCACCGTGAGGTTCATGGCCGAGACCGCGCGGGTGGTGCCGTAGAACTTGGTCACGTCGGTGAGCCGGAGGAATGACATGGAACGGTGCCTTTCTGCGGGGGCGAAAAGAGGGCTGGAGGCACCACGGTTCATCTTGGTGCGGGCCATGGACGGCTGGCTGCTTTCGATTCACTCTATTGCAACGATTGCGCCAGATCGCCTCGGGTATTCCATTAATCAGAATCTTTCTTCAATTTATTCCATTCAATGGAATATGATGGCCTGAAGCAATGGATCTGATTCCGCAGGAGCAAGGTATGGAAAGCACTTTGGCGAACACCCCGGCGAGCACCCCGGCCACGGCGGCGTCCAGCGGCGGCGTGCCGCGCGTGTTTTCGGTGATCCGCGCGCTCGGCGCGGTGCAGGCCGAGGGCGGCCGCGTGACCCAGATCGCGCGGTCGGTGGGCCTCACCCAGGCCACCACGCACCGTTTGCTGCAGTCGCTCATGGCCGAGGGCATGGTCGAGCAGGACGAGCGCAGCAAGCTCTACCGCCTGAGCATCGACTTCTTCGCGCTCGCGGCCAGCGCGGGCAACCCCGGCGACCTGCGCTCCATCTGCCGCCCGGTGCTGCTGCGGCTGTGCGCGAGCCTGGGCGACAGCATCTTCCTATTGGCGCGCAGCGGCTTCGACGCCATCTGCCTGGACCGCAGCGAGGGGCCGTTTCCGATCCGCTCGTTCACCGGCGACATCGGCGGGCGCATTGCGCTGGGCGTGGGGCAGGGCGCGCTGGCCATCCTGGCGTTCCTGCCCGAGGCCGAGCGCGAGGAGGTGATCCGCTTCAACCTGTCGCGGGTGCGCGAGTACGGCGTGTACGACGAGGTTTACCTGCGCACCGAGATCGAGCGCGTGCGCCAGAACGGCTATGCGGGGCGCAACACCGGCCTGCTCGAAGGCATGGCCGGCGTGGCCGTGCCGATCCTCGACCGCGAAGGGCGCGCCGTGGCGGCGCTGAGCGTGGGCACCATCGCCGACCGGCTCAACGCCGACCGCATGCCGACGGTGGTCGACCTGCTCAAGCGCGAGGCGGCGGCCATCGGGCCGAGGATCAACCCGTTCGATGCGACGCTGCGGCGGCCCGCGCAGAGCCTGGCGGGCTCGCCGGCGGCGCAGCGCATCAGCCTGCCGGACGCGCCGGCCTGAAGTTCGACCGAAAGGCCGGCTACGCGTCGAAGAAGGCCAGCTTGCGTGCGCGCGGGAGCGCCTTGAGCCTGATCTCCGCCCGCAGCGCGGCGCCCTTGTCGGGGTACTCGCGGGCCGCCAGCACGCGCAGCGGCGGCCGCGCGCGCGTGAACTTGGCGCCCAGCCCGAAGACATGCTGGAAGAAGCGCTGCTCCACGTCGAGCGCGATGCCCGCGTAGTACACGCCGCCTTCGCATTCCAGCAGGTAGAGCCAGTAGGGCTTGGGCGATAGGTCGGGCGGGGTTCGGGGCACGTGCCGATTGTGCAGGGGGCCTGCGGGTGGTTTGCGGGTGGCCTGTGGGTCGCCATGCATCGTGCGTTGAATGAAGATGTGACCCCGGAGTTCATTCGCCAAACGCATCAAGTCCTTCCATATTTTCACTAGGCAAGCGCGCGGGATTCGCTGATATTGGCCGGGTCCCACACCCCCTTTGCCTTCTTGTTCCACCTCCTTCCCGGAGCGCGTCCATGTCCGAAGCCCACACCTCCCTTCCCGTAGCCACCGAAGTCGCACAGCTGCTCGAGCGCCTCGGCGTGCCCCGTGCCGCCCACACCGGCGGCGAGCTGACGGTGCGCTCGCCGGTCACCGGCGAGGTGGTCGCGCAGGTGCCGCAAACCTCGCCGGCCGACGCCACCGCCGCCATCGGCCGCGCGCACGACGCGTACAAGGCCTGGCGCAACGTGCCGGCCCCGCGCCGCGGCGAGCTGGTGCGCCTGCTGGGCGAAGAGCTGCGCGCCGCCAAGGCCGACCTGGGCCGCCTGGTCACGCTGGAGGCCGGCAAGATCCCGTCCGAAGGCGCGGGCGAGGTGCAGGAAATGATCGACATCTGCGACTTCGCGGTCGGCCTGTCGCGCCAGCTCTACGGCCTCACGCTGGCCACCGAGCGCGCCGAGCACCGCATGATGGAAACCTGGCATCCGCTGGGCGTGTGCGGCGTGATCTCGGCCTTCAACTTCCCCGTGGCCGTGTGGTCGTGGAACGCCGCGCTGGCACTGGTGTGCGGCGACTCGGTGGTGTGGAAGCCGTCCGAAAAGACACCGCTGACCGCGCTGGCCGTGCATGCCATCGCGCAGCGCGCCATCGCGCGTTTCGGCGACGCGCCCGAGGGCCTGCTGGGCCTGCTGCTGGGCCAGCGCGACATCGGCGAGGTGCTGGTGGACGACCACCGCGTGCCGATTCTCTCGGCCACCGGCTCGACCGCCATGGGCCGCCAGGTGGGGCCGAAGCTGGCCGCGCGCTTCGCCCGCGCCATTCTCGAGCTGGGCGGCAACAACGCCGCCATCGTCACGCCCTCGGCCGACCTCGACCTCACGCTGCGCGGCATCGCCTTCGCGGCCATGGGCACGGCCGGCCAGCGCTGCACCACGCTGCGCCGCCTGTTCGTGCACGACAGCGTGTACGACGCGCTGGTGCCCAAGCTGGCCAAGGTCTACGGCAACGTGCAGGTCGGCGACCCGCGCGCGGCCGGCACGCTGGTCGGCCCGCTGATCGACCGCGCGGCTTTCGACGGCATGCAGAAGGCGCTGGGCGAAAGCCGCGAGATCGGCGCCACGGTGCATGGCGGCCAGCGCGTGGAAGGCATCGGCACGAACGACGCCTTCTACGTGCGCCCCGCGCTGGTGGAACTGAAGTCGCACGACGGCCCGGTGCTGCGCGAAACCTTCGCGCCCATCCTGTACGTGGTGCGCTACGGCACGCTGGACGAAGCCATCGAGTGGCACAACGCGGTGGGCGCGGGCCTGTCGTCGTCGATCTTCACGCTGAACGTGCGCGAGGCCGAGCGCTTCATGTCGAGCGCGGGCTCCGACTGCGGCATTGCCAACGTCAACATCGGCCCGAGCGGCGCTGAAATCGGCGGTGCCTTCGGTGGCGAGAAGGAAACCGGCGGCGGGCGCGAAGCCGGCTCCGACAGCTGGAAGGCGTACATGCGCCGCGCCACCAACACCATCAACTATTCGACCGCGTTGCCCTTGGCCCAAGGCGTGACCTTCGACATCGGCGACTGATCGCCTTCCCGGTTCGCCCGAACCCGCCGCGCGGCACTGTGCCGCGGTGGCGGGCGGGCGGCCGCATGCATTCACGCAACCAGAACCATAACCAGGAGACAGAGAACATGAACATTCCCTTCAAGACCGCCGCAACGACCGGCATTGCCGCCGCGCTGCTCGCGCTCGCCTTCGGCGCCACCGCGCAGACCGCCACCGGCACGCTCGACAAGATCAAGACCAGCGGCAAGGTGGTGCTCGGCGTGCGCGAAGCCTCGCCGCCCATGGCCTACATGCTGGGCGCCGGCGAGAAGTACGTGGGCTACCACGTGGAGCTGTGCGAGCGCGTGCTGAAGGACATCGCGCCGCAGGCCAAGCTCGAGTACATGGCCGTCACGGCGCAGAACACCATTCCGCTGGTGCAGAACGGCACGCTGGACATCGGCTGTGGCCCCACCACCAACAACACCGCGCGCCAGCAGCAGGTGGCCTTTGCGCTCACCACGTACGTGAGCGAAGTGCGCATGGCCACCAAGGTCGACTCGGGCATCACCACGCTGGAGCAGCTCGCGGGCCGCAACGTGTCGGCATCGACCGGCACCACCGCCGTGCAGCTGCTGCGCAAGCGCGAGCGCGCGCAGAACGTGTCTTACAACACCATGCTGGGCAAGGACCACCTCGAGAGCTTCCTGCTGATGGAGTCGGGCCGCGCCGATGCCTTCGTGCTCGACGACAACCTGCTGGCCGGCATCATCGCCAACTCGAAGAGCCCCGCGTCGTACCGCATCGTGGGCGAGGCGCTGGGTTCCGAGCCCATCGCGCTGCTGTTCCGCAAGGACGACCCGGCCTTCAAGGCCGCGGTGGACGACTCGCTGCGCCGCATGATGAAGAACGGCGACCTCGAGAAGATCTACACCAAGTGGTTCGTGGCCGCCATTCCGCCGAAGAACACCAGCCTGAACCTGCCGATGAGCCCGGCGCTCAAGCAGCTGATGGCCGAGCCCAACGACAAGCCGCTGGAAGCCTACGCCAAGTGACCCCGGACACCGCCGACTCCATCGCCTTCCAGCCGGCGCAGCGCGTGCGCGCCATCGGCGTGTCGGAAATCCTGCGCATCACCGACCACGCCAATGCGCTCAAGCGCGCCGGCCGTCCGGTGATCGTGCTGGGCGCGGGCGAGCCCGACTTCGACACGCCGCAGAACGTGCGCGAGGCCGCGGTGCGTGCCATCGAGCGCGGCGACACGCGCTACACGGTGCTCGACGGCAGCCCGGCGATGAAGGCGGCGGTGCAGCTGAAGTTCAAGCGCGACAACGCGCTGGACTTCGCGCTCGACGAGATCAGCGTGAGCGCGGGCGCCAAGCAGGTGATCTTCAACGCGCTGATGGCCAGCCTGAACCCCGGCGACGAGGTGATCCTGCCCGCGCCGTACTGGACCTCGTACGCCGACATCGTGCAGATCTGCGGCGGCGTGCCGGTGTCCGTCGCGTGCGCCGAGGCCAACGGTTTCCGGCTTGACGCGGCGCAGCTCGAGGCGGCCATCACGCCGCGCACGCGCTGGCTGTTCGTCAACTCGCCGTCGAACCCCAGCGGCGCCGCCTACAGCGCGGCGCAGCTGAAGCCGCTGTGCGAGGTGCTGCTGCGCCACCCGCAGGTGTGGGTGCTGGCGGACGACATCTACGAACACATCCTGTACGACGGCCTGGCGTTCGCCACGCCCGTGGCCGTGGAGCCGCGCTTGCGCGAGCGCACCCTGACCATCAACGGCGTGTCGAAGGCCTATGCCATGACCGGCTGGCGCGTGGGCTACGGCGCGGGCCCGCGCGCGCTCATCGCGGCCATGGCCGTGGTGCAGAGCCAGACCACGTCGTGCCCTTCGTCGATCAGCCAGGCCGCGGCCATCGAGGCGCTGACCGGACCGCAGGGCATCGTGGCCGAGCGCTGCGCCGACTTCCAGGCGCGGCGCGACTTCGTGGTGGCCGCGCTGAACCGCGCGCCGGGCCTGCACTGCCGCGTGCCCGAGGGCGCGTTCTATACCTTCGCGAGCTGCGCCGGCGTGCTCGGCAAGCGCACGCGCGGCGGCACGCTGCTGCAAAGCGACAGCGACTTCTGCCGCTACCTGCTGCAGGACTTCGAGGTGGCGGTGGTGCCGGGCAGCGTGTTCGGGCTGGCGCCGTATTTCCGGATTTCGTATGCGACGTCGATGTCGCAGCTGGAAGAGGCGTGCCAGCGCATCATTGCCGCGTGCGACGCCCTCGAATGACCCCGCATTTCTCCCTCCCCTTGCGGGGGAGGGCAGGGGTGGGGGCTCGCGGCATGTCAATTGCTGTCGGCGTATCGAACGCCGCTTGCCCTCATCCCAGCCTTCCCCCGGGAGGGGAAGGCGCAAGACCTCACACTTTCACGCCCTTGGAAATCTCATGACCTCACCCCGCACCGGCGGCCAGATCCTGGTCGACCAGCTCATCACCCACGGCGTCCAGCAGCTCTTCTGCGTGCCCGGCGAGAGCTTTCTCGCCGTGCTCGACGCGCTGCATGACGCATCGATCGACGTGACCGTGTGCCGCCAGGAAGGCGGCGCCACGATGATGGCCGAGGCGCAGGGCAAGCTCACCGGCAAGCCGGGCGTGTGCTTCGTCACGCGCGGCCCCGGCGCCACCAACGCGGCGGCCGGCGTGCACATCGCGCACCAGGACTCCACGCCGCTGCTGCTGTTCGTCGGCCAGGTCGCGCGCGAAGCGCTGGGCCGCGAGGCCTTCCAGGAACTGGACTACGGCGCGGTGTTCGGCACCATGGCCAAGTGGGTCGTGCAGATCGACGACCCCGCGCGCGTGCCCGAACTGGTGTCGCGCGCTTTCCACGTCGCCACCTCGGGCCGGCCCGGCCCGGTGGTGATCGCGCTGCCCGAAGACATGCTGACCGAGGCCGCCACCGTGGCCGACGCGCTGCCCTACGCCGTCACCGAAACACACCCCGGCGCGGCGCAGATCACCGAACTGCAGCAGCGTTTGTCGCAGGCGCAGCGCCCGGTCGTCATCCTGGGCGGCAGCCGCTGGTCGGAGAAGGCCACGCAGCAGTTCGCGGATTTCGCGGCCGCGTACTCGCTGCCCGTGTACTGCTCGTTCCGCCGCCAGATGCTGATGTCGGCCGAGCACCCCAGCTATGCCGGCGACCTGGGCCTGGGCGGCAACCCGCGCATGCTCGAGCGCATCCGCCATGCCGACCTGGTGCTGCTGGTCGGCGGGCGGCTGTCGGAGGTGCCGTCGCAGGGCTACGAGCTGCTGGCCATTCCGCAACCGAAGCAAGCACTGGTGCACGTGCATGCCGACGCCGACGAGCTCGGCAAGCTCTACCGCCCGGCGCAGGGCATCCATGCCACGCCGCAGGCTTTTGCCGAAGCCGTGGCCACGCTGCGCCCTGCGCAAACGCCGGTCTGGCAGCCGGAAACGATCGTCGCGCGCGCAGACTTTGTGCGCTGGAGCGACCCGGCGCCCATCCGCATTCCAGGCCCGCTGCAGATGGGCGAGGTCATGCAGCACCTGCGCGAGGTGCTGCCGGCCGACACCATCTTCTGCAACGGCGCGGGCAACTTCGCGACCTGGGTGCATCGCTTCTGGCCGTTCCGTGCGTTCGCCAGCCAGCTGGCGCCCACCAGCGGCTCGATGGGCTACGGCCTGCCGGCCGGCGTGGGGGCCAAGCGGCTGTGGCCGCAGCGCGAAGTGGTGGTGTTCGCGGGCGACGGCGACTTCATGATGCACGGCCAGGAGTTCGCCACCGCGGTGCAGTACGGCCTGCCGATCATCGTGGTGCTGCTGGACAACGCCATGTACGGCACGATCCGCATGCACCAGGAGAAGCACTACCCCGGCCGCATCAGCGCCACGCAGCTGAAGAACCCCGACTTCCGCGGCTACGCCGAGGTGTTCGGCGGCCACGGCGAGCGCGTGACCAGCACCGACGAATTCGGCCCGGCGCTGGCCCGCGCGCGCGCCAGCGGCAAGCCGGCCATCCTGCATTGCCTGCTGGACCCGGAGGCGATCACGCCGGGCAGCACGCTGCAGTCGATTCGCAAGGCGGCGCTGGCGGCGAATTAGCTGGGGCGGGACGGGCCGCAATCACGCCGACGGGGCGCCCGGTCTTCGCGCGGCGTTTCGTTCATCGTGAATTTGTCGCGTTCCTTCGGGTTGCATTCGGCGTTGAAGGCTGATTGACTATTGTTCGCAAAGCTGCGACGAGGGGGCGCTCCAAACTTCCTGGATCACCAACCAGTCAGTGGTCCATGTTGCGAACTCTCACTGTTCAATCGCCCGCGATTCCCCTTGTGCTGGGCCAGCCTGCGCTGGCGCCTGTTCGCTTGTCGGGCCGAGAGGGCATCAACAGCCTCTTCGAATACGAACTGCTGCTGAAGACCCCCGATGCGTTGAACGTTGCCGCGAGCGGCGCGGCCGATTTCGATCTCGATGCGTTCGTCGGCCGCGAGATCAGTTGCCGGATCGAGCTCGACGGCTCGGGCGCACTGCTTCCCGGAATCGCCGGTCGAAGCTCTGGCCAGATCGGCGCCGGCGTGCGCCAGATCAACGCCCTGATCACCGATGCCGCCATGTGGGGCGAAGAAGGCCGGCACATCCAATACAAGCTCACGCTGCGTCCCTGGCTGCATCGGGCCACTCTCACGGCCAACTGCAAGATCTTCCAGAACAAGAGCGTCATCCAGATCTTCGAAGAGCTGCTGGCCGACTATGCCTTCCCCGTCGAAAAGCGCCTGTTCGAGACATACCCCCAGCGCGAATTCCAGACGCAATACAACGAGTCCGATTTCGACTTCTTCAGCCGCCTGTGCGAAGAATGGGGAATCAGCTACCACTTCGAGTCTGCCGAGGACAAACACCGGCTGGTCCTCTCGGATGCCATGGGCGCCTACAAACAGGCCGACAGTGCCGCATACCGCGAGGTCGAGTACCACGTGCCCGGCTGGAAAACCGATGCCGAATACATCAGCAGCTTCGTTCCGCGCAGCCATCTCACGAGCGGCCAGTACAGCACCCGGGACTACGACTACACGAGACCGCGGGCCGACCTGAGCGTGGACCGCAAGGCCCCGAGGCCCACAGGGCTGGCCGACGGCGAGGTCTACCAATGGCATTCGGCCCATGCAGGCAGCCACTACGCCCAGCCGCTCGCCGGCATCGCCGAGGCCAATGATCCCCACGACGAAGGGCGACAACTGGCCTTGCTGCGCATGCAGGCCCTGCGCACACATGGCGAGCGTGCCGAGGGCCGCGGCAATCTGCGCGGCATGGTGCCGGGCTGTACCTTCAGGCTGGCGAAGCATCCCCGCGAGAGAGCCAATGCCGAGTACCTGATCCTGGACACCCACTTCGTCGTCGAGGACGTCGCGCAAGACAGCCAGAACAAGGACGCGGTTCAAGACCGGCAGCAACAATGGCGCGTTCATGTGGCCTTCACGGCCCATCCGGTCAACGAGCCCTTGCGCCCTGTACCGACGCGCAGCAAACCGCAGACCGGTGGTCCGCAGTCCGCGCTGGTCGTCGGCCCCGAAGGACAGAACCTGTGGACTGACGCGCTGGGCCGCATCAAGGTTCAGTTCCCCTGGGATCGCATTGGCCAGAAGAACCAGCACAGCACCTGCTGGCTGCGTGTCAGTTCGCCGTGGGCGGGCAACCAGTTGGGCGGCATTCATATCCCCCGCATCGGGCAGGAAGTGGTCGTCGACTTCTTCGGCGGCGACCCTGATCTGCCCATCTGCACGGGCCGTGTGCACAACCAGGCGAACCTGCCGCCTTGGGCATTGCCCGATCAGTCGGCTCTCAGCGGCTTTCGCAGCCGGGAACTCGGCAAGGAAGGTGGCAACAGCGCAGCGGGTCGCAGCAACCACCTGCTGATGGATGACACGGCTTCGAGGATTCAGGTTCAGCTCAAGAGCGATCACCAGCACAGCCAGCTCTCGCTCGGGCATATCACACGCATCGAAGACAACGCCGGGCGCAAAGATGCCAGAGGCGAAGGGTTCGAGTTGCGCACCGACGGGCATGGAGCGATTCGAGCCAAGGACGGTCTGCTCATCACCACCGAAGCGCGAACCAACGCAGTCAAGCACGCCAAGGATCTGGGCGAGACGGTGACGCGGCTGACGCAGGCGCGCGAACAACACGAGAGCCTCGCCGACGCAGCCCGGCAGGCCCGAGCACAAGACGCCGACGGCGACCAGAGCGATGTTGCCGCAGTCCTGAAATCGCAGAACGAAGACATTGCCGGGCTCGCCCAAGGGGCAAGCCAACAGGGCGGCTTCCCGGAGCTGAGCGCGCCGCATCTGGTGCTGGCGAGTCCTGCCGGCATCGAGGCCAGCACGCCCGGCAGCACCCATGTGGCCAGCGGCGAGCACATTGCGTTGACCAGCGCCGGGCATACCAGTTTGAGCGCAGGCGCCAGTTTGTTGGCAAGCGTGAAGGGCGCAATCCGGTTGTTTGCCTACAAGGCCGGCATGCGCCTCGTGGCCGCACAGGGCGACATTGACATTCAGGCACTGGAGAAAAACCTCAAGCTGCTCGCCAAGCTGGACATCACCCTCACCGCCAACCGCATCGAGATCACCGCCAAGGAAGAGGTCATCGTCAATGGCGGAGGCAGCTTCACCCACTGGAAGGCACAAGGAATTACGCACGGGACCAAGGGGGCATGGATCGAGCATGCGGCCACCCATTCGCTGATCGGCCCTCGAAGCCTGCCCCTGCCGGAGTTCAAGTTTCCCGAAGCAGTTTGCAAGGAATGCCTGCGCAAGGCCCTGGCCGCCGCTTCGCCCTTGGGGCGTCGCTGATGGAGCGCCTGTATCTGCAGGATGCTCTGCCGCGCGAAAAGATTCAATTCATCGTGGACTGGAATCAGAGGATTGCCATCGAAGCACCCCGGGACACGCTATGGGTCATCGCAGACGGAGCCATTCTTGACACACAAGGATTGGAAGATTTGCGAACCGCCTACGGCGATCCCATTCGCGCCTTCGACAACACGTCGTTGGCCGACTACGAGGAGCTCGGTCTTTTGCTGTGGCCCTTGTCGCGTGCCATAGAAAAGGATTCGGCGGAGACATTGCGCGCAGTCCTTTCAGGGCGACCTGGGTTGAGCTTCGTGCGCACGAACAACTCATTGGCACTCCTGACCCACACGTTGACCTGGCTGAGCGGTGTCGTTGCCGAAGACGGATTGCCGCTGTACCTGCGCATCGGCGACACCCGCGTATTACGCAGCCTCATCAGTCACCTCTCTCCCGAGCAGGATGCCGTCATGCAGGGTGCGGTCAAGGAGTGGATCTGGTTCGACCGGGCATCCGCAGTACACGTCGCGCAATCGGACGGCGGGCCTGCGTCTTCCGTTCCGACAGAGGAGTGCTGCATCAGCGATGCCCAGTACGCGGCCTTGCTTGCCGACGCTGCCGTCGACATCCTGCATGTGGAAGTGCGTCGCGCATTGCCCGACTCGCGCGATCCCCGCACTTCGGCCGAACTGCATTCGTGGCTGGGAAAAGTCATGGAACGCGCCGAGGCATTGGGACTGGTACGGCTGACGGATCAGGTGATGTTTGCAGTACTGGCCTTGGAGGCGCCTGACGGCTTCGAAGCGCTGGACGAACTTGGACAAACCTGGCGCGATGTGGGCGAAGGCGCGACCCTTTTGGGCAAACGCATTGAACGTTGGGGCGACATCGAGTGGGGCGCCATCGAGCATCTTCAGCGGAACTTGGCCAAGCGTCAGACCGAGGAACGCGCCGCCCGCATCCTGAAAGGAATGGGTCTATGACGCCGGATCACAGAACCCTGGTTCAACTGCTTGCGAGGTGGTTGCTTCGAGGGTTAATGACTGCGCTGCTATTGGCTGGGGCGAGTGGATGCGAGCCCAAGCCGCCGGAACCTATGGTCGTCGGAATCACGGGCTACAACTTCACCAGTGAAGGTGTGCAGGACTATTACGTGAACGGCCAACGTGGCTCGAATCTGCCTCCCTATGGAGGGGGAGGATCGCTGTCGTGCTGCGTATCGTTGTCCGTTGAATGGAGTCCTGGATTGACTGTCGAAGTAAGTTGGATCACGGGACACTGGGCTGTGCCAATCGAAAAGATTCAGGCAATGAGTATCAAAGAGGCGATTGAATGCTGTCTGGATCGCCGTTCGTTGGCCAAGACAGTTCCTATTGAGCGTTATGGCAAAGAAGGAGGCGTAGTGCAAGTGTTCTTCTTGCCGAACGACGAGATCAAGGTTTATGTCTCCGACTATGACTTAGGGCACGAAGAACATCCTTCGGGCATGGCCTATCCGGAAAAGCCTTCAATCAGCAAATAGAAAACCAGGGAGTGTCAAGTAATGTCAGTTCAATTCATGCCGCCTGCTCTGCCAGGCGACCGCCGCCTGAGTCTTAAAGAGCAGGTGCAACGTGCTGCGGCCGTGAGCTGCATCGAACGTGGCGACAAAACTGCGCTTTGCGCATCGATGATTCATGTCGGAATCTTCTTTGACGGCACCAATAACAACAAGAAGCGCGATCAACTGGATGTCTTGGATGGGGATCCAAAAGCTCTCAACAAATGCAGCCACAGCAATGTAGTAGTGCTGCACGACGCCTTTCAAGGAAATGCCAAGGAGGGCTACTACCGGTTCTACGTTCCCGGTGTCGGAACTCCTTTTCCGGAGATCGGCGAGAAGACGGAAACTCCTGACGGCAAGGCCAAGGCCACAGGTGGGGATGCACGGATCAATTGGGCGTTGATCCAACTGCTCAATGCGATGCATCGGTCCATCATGAGCGAGCCGCTGGTAAAAAATGAGGAGGCGGGCCGTTTGGCCACCAAGCAACCGCTGCACGTCGGAAGCGCCGGCCCCAACATGTCCGGAAAACGGGTGTACTTCGTCGGCCGTGCGACCGGGCTGGACGCCGAACCCGGTGGCAAGCTCGGGGAACTGAAAAAGGCCCTGCAAAGCAAGCCACCGAAGAAGCTGGTGCAAGTCAATCTTTCCGTGTTTGGTTTCTCACGGGGTGCGGCGCAGGCGCGGGCGTTCTGCCACTTCTTGCACCATCTGCTTCTGAGAGAAAAGAACGGCGGCTACACGCTGGCGGACGTGCCGTTTCGCGTTCAGTTTCTCGGTCTGTTCGACTCTGTGGCCTCTGTCGGGTTGGCAGACAGCTCGCCCTTCTGGCGAGGTCTTGGCGGGTGGGCCAACGGCACGCTGGACATTGCGCCCAGCGTGGAGCGCACGGTGCACCTGTGCGCTGCGCATGAAATCCGCATCAACTTTCCACTATCGACTGGCCGCCAGCGCGACAACAAGTACCCACTCAACTGCGTCGAGAAGGTATACCCGGGCGCCCACTCGAATGTTGGCGGCGGCTACGATCCGGGCTGCCAGGGAAAGGCCGTGGGCGCGCGTGCCAAGCTGCTGTCTCAGATGCCGTTGCTGGACATGTACAACGAGGCGCGCATTAGCGCAGTGCCGCTGTTGAGTATCGAAAAGCTCAAGGCGCTTGGTGCCGCCGGTGCCGCAGTCGCCAGCGATCTGGAAATGGATGACGAGAGCATCGTTCTGTTCAATGCCTACCGCGAATGGTCCGCTCGCAGCGGCGTGGGCGGCAGCATCGAGGCAGCACAGCACGGCCATATGCAACTGTACTGGCGCTGGCGGCTGATGCACATGAACAGCGTGCCCAAGCTCCCGAGCTACCAGCGTGCTTCCGAACAGGACCGTATCGACATGCGCGAAAGCGATGCCGACTTTGCGTCGGACGTGGCTGCCGCACTCGGGCAAAAAAGAATGGAAGCCGATCTCGCGCGGACGGAGCCTTTGTCTGGCGGGACTTCTGCTCTTTCAGCAGTGCAAAAGGATTTCTTGCGCATCTACCAGGAGTTCTCTACGAACGCTCCTGCGAGCAAGTTGCCGACGGCCGCCAATCGTTTCTTCGACGAGTTGGTGCACGACTCGCATGCCTCCTTCTACATGGTAGGACCGGTGACAGCCTTCGATCGCAAAGAGAAGATCAAGCAGATCGAGAAGAAGGTCGAAATCACCCGACGGCACATCGCGTGGGTAAAGGATACGAGCGCGACACTCATCCTGCCTCCAGGTGCTGTCCGTGGGCCGCTGCCACCGATGGACGAAGCGCGATCGCTTTCCGAACTGGAGCGGCGCATATGGGAATACCAGAAGACCCATCCGGACGAATTCCCTCAACTCACCGATGCCGACCGCGAACAGTTGCTGGCGATGGAAGACCTCGTGACCAGCGGCGCCGTGCGCCTTGTCACCAACAAGACGCGCCGGGAACTTGGCGGTCATGTGCGTTATCGGCGCGTGTTCGACAGAAGTTGATGGGCATGGACCCGGCGGTTTCTCCCACGACTGCGAGCGGCCACCTTCAACAAGGCCGTCGGGATGTTTCCACGGAAATGGGCGTGTGAGGCGGCCTCATATGACATCTCAATATCTTGAAGCAGAGAGAGTGACATGAGCGCGGAAAAACTCATCCTGAACCATGACAAGTGGCGCAAACGTGTCGGCGGTGCGTTGGCTGGTGTGACCGGTGAGAGCGACAGCAATGCCTATGCGGGCCTGGATTTGAACCTGATCACGTTTGCTGGCAGCACATTCAGCGGCAGCAGCTTTGCTTCGACCACCTTCAAACAAGCCGAGTGGACGACATGCCAGTTCACCAAATGCGTCTTCAGCGCTTGTGATTTCGAGGGCGTCGTTGTCACAGGTTGCACCTTCAGCAACTGCACTTTTGCCAAATCTCAGTTTCGCCGAAGTCGACTCACCGCCTGCAAATTCAACCTGTGCACCTGGGACGACCTGAACTTCGATTCGGCCCATTGGTCTGGTGTCGACGTGCTGGGCTGCACCGGCACGCGAGTCGAAGCGATTGATCTCCGAGGCAAACAGGTTGATTTCACGGGCAGCAGCTTTGAGTACACGGAATTCAGGAACGCGCGCATCAACTGAATCTCCGCGGACCGCCGCTGGAGCCGCACAGTTCTTGGTCACAAGACTGGGCATTGAACCGTCGCCTTCTATGGCGTTGGATCCACGGTTTCTCGGTCAAGGTGTAACGGGAATGCGATGCTGCTCCGCGCAGGTCTGGCGCGACCGCATCGTGCGTCAGCGCCTGCCGGTTCCGCGGCGCAATGATGCGTCCCGGTTCGGGAGTTCCGTCAAGAGCGGTGTTCCGGGCGGTGCACGCGGCGCCGCGAGAACGGCAGCGTCGAGCGCTGACGCCCCGAGACGCGCGCACCTTGAACAATGCGCCAGCAAGAAAGAGTCAGCGCAGCCCGCCCACGTAGCGCGGCGGCGGCGTAGGCGGATTTCCGTCCGGCTGCCGCGCCGCCAACCGCGCCGCGCGGGCCAGCGGCTCCATCGCCTGCTCGAGCCGTGTGGCGAGCAGGTAGAGCTCTTCGTCCTTCGTGTCCGCCGCGTGCGCGCGGGTCATGCGCACGATCTCGGCGGCGTACTCGGCGTTGGTCGCCATCCACTCGGTGTCGGTCACGCGCCCGTGCTTTCGCCGCAGCGCCACGTGCAGGCGGGCGGCGAGGGCGATGCGTTCGCTTTCGGACATGGATGGCATGGCGGTTCCCTCCGTCGGTGGATCAACTCCCCAGGTGTTCCCTGTGCTGTGCAAGATCGAGGCCCGCCAGTTCGCTCTCGGCGTCGACGCGCAGGCCCACGAGCAGGTGCACCAGGAGAAGCACCACCGCCGTGCCGGTGGCGCTGTAGATGGCGACGCTGCCCACGGCAATGGCCTGGGTCAGCACGTCGCCGCCGGCGCCCGAGATGCGAGGGTCGGCGAACACGCCCGTGAGCAGCGCGCCCACGATGCCGCCGATGCCGTGCACGCCGAACACGTCCAGCGAGTCGTCCGCCCCCAGCAGGTGCTTCAGGCCCGTGGCGCCCCAATAGCAGGCCAGCCCCGCGATGGCGCCGATGGCCAGCGCGGCCGGCGGCGTGACGAAGCCCGCCGCCGGCGTGATGGCCACCAGCCCGGCCACCAGGCCCGAGCACAGGCCCAGCAGCGAGGGGCGCCGCCGCACGGTCCACTCGCCCACCATCCAGCTCATGGCGCCCGCCGCCGCGGCGATGTGCGTCACCAGCATGGCGAGGCCGGCGCGCCCGTCGGCCGCCACCGCCGAGCCCGCATTGAAGCCGAACCAGCCCACCCACAGCAGGCCCGCGCCCACCATGGTGAAGGCCAGGTTGTAGGGCTCGAAGGCCTCGCGCCCGTAGCCCTTGCGCGGGCCCAGCGCATAGGCGCACACCAGCCCCGCGATGCCCGCGTTGACGTGCACCACCGAGCCGCCCGCGAAGTCGAGCGCGCCCATCTGCGCGAGCCAGCCGCCCGGCTCCCACACCCAGTGCGCGACCGGCGCATAGACCAGCACGCTCCACAGCAGCGCGAACCACAGCACCGCCGAGAAGCGCATGCGCTCGACGAAGGCGCCCAGCACCAGCGCGGTGGTGATGATCGCGAAGGTCAGCTGGAACATCGCGTAGACCGACTCCGGAATGTTGGGCGCCACGTGGCTCACCGCCACCTGGCCCGCGTCCTTCAGGTACTCGAAGCCCGAGAACCAGAGCCGGCCGAGGCCGCCCAGCCAGGGCCAGCCGGGCGTGAAGGCCAGCGAGTAGCCCACCGCGAACCAGGTGAGCGACACCGCCGCGGCGATCGCCACCACGGCGGCCATGGTGGCCAGCACGTTCTTGCGGCGCACCATGCCCGCGTAGAAGAGCGCGATGCCGGGCAGCGTCATGAGCAGCACCAGCGCGGTCGAGGTCATCATCCACGCGGTGTCTGCCGCGTTGATGGAGGCTTGGGGAGCCAAGGCCATGGCGGTTGTCTTCTTCGAGTTGCGGACTGAGGCCTTACGTGCACAAGTCGTGCCATGCCGTTAACGCTCGGAAACACTTTCGTACGCGAAATGCATTTCGAACGTAAGGCAAAGCGGGTAATTCCCAATGCACTGGCGCGGTGCACGCCCTAAAGTCTGCCCACTCGCGAACGGGCCCTGCTCGTACTGCCGAGGGTCCGAGGAGACAAATTCCCGATCAACAAGAAAAATGCTCAAAGGCTCCGTACGAGATGCCTGGTCAAAACTTGAAAGGCGCCGCTGGTCGGCGCCTTTTTTATGCCCGCTCGCCGCGTGCGCGGCAGGCATTTTCCTCAAGCGAAATCGGCCTCCTGCGCTTGTCGCACGTGCGAATGCAGCTATCTTTTTGATAGTTCTGCGGGTGCGACAATCGCCGCCATGGAAATGCTGGTGGTCACGGGTGCCTCGCTGCTCGCGGGTTTTGTCGATTCGATCGTGGGTGGAGGCGGGTTGATCCTGGTGCCGGCGCTGTTTGCCGTGTTTCCGGGCGCACCACCAGCGACCCTGCTGGGCACCAACAAGAGTGCGTCCATTTGGGGCACGGCCGCCGCCGCGGCCCAGTTCAGCCAGCGCGTGCAGATGCGCTGGGGTGCCCTGTGGCCTGCCGCGTTGCTCGGTTTCGCCGGCGCGATGCTGGGCGCCTGGGGCGTCACCATGTTCCCCGGCGACTTCCTGCGCCGGGCGCTGCCGGTCATCCTGCTGGGCGTGCTGCTCTACACCCTGGCGCGCAAGGACATGGGCCGGCTGCACGCGCCGCGCTTCAGCGGCCGGGCCGAAACGCTGGCAGCCTGCACCATCGGCCTGTCGATCGGGCTGTACGACGGCTTCTTCGGCCCGGGCGCGGGCAGCTTCCTGGTGTTCCTGTTCGTGCGCTGGATGGGCTACGACTTCCTGAACGCCTCGGCCTCCGCCAAGATCATCAACACGCTGACCAACGCGGCCGCGCTGATCCTGCTGGCCGCCAAGGGCCACGTGTGGTGGCACTACGGGCTGGTGATGGCGGTGGCCAACGTGGCCGGCAGCCTGCTGGGCACGCGCGTGGCGCTGAAGCACGGCGCGGGCTTCGTGCGGGTGGTGTTCATCGTGGTGGTGAGCGCGCTGATCCTGAAGACGGCTTACGACGCGTTCCTGCGGTAGCAGCTCCAAGCGCGGTCCCGGCCGGGGGCGCCAGGCTCGCAGGCCGGAATGAAAAAAGCCCCCGGATGGGGGCTTCCTGCAAGACCGCAAGGCGTCTTCACTCCTCGACGAATGCCTCTTCGCGCTTGGCCTTGATGGCGGGCAGCAGCACGATCCCGAGCAGCATCACCGCGGCCACCAGCAGCCCCGCCGACAGCGGCCGCGTGACGAACACGCTCCACGCGCCGCGCGACAGCAGCAGCGCGCGCCGCAGGTTCTCTTCCATCATCGGGCCCAGGATGAAGCCCAGCAGCAGCGGCGCGGGCTCGGTGCGCAGCTTGATGAACAGGTAGCCGATGAAGCCGAAGGCCGCCACCATCCATACGTCGAAGGTGTTGTTGTTGGTCGAGTACACGCCGATCGCGCAGAACAGCACGATGGCGGGGAACAGGAACTTGTAGGGCACCGTCAGCAGCTTGATCCACATGCCGATCAGCGGCAGGTTCAGGATGATCAGCATCGCGTTGCCGATCCACATCGAGGCGATCAGGCCCCAGAACAGTTCCGGGTTGCTGGTCATCACCTGCGGGCCGGGCTGGATGTTGTGGATCGTCATGGCGCCCACCATCAGCGCCATCACGGCGTTGGGCGGAATGCCCAGCGTCAGCAGCGGGATGAAGGAAGTCTGCGCGCCGGCGTTGTTGGCCGACTCGGGCGACGCCACGCCGCGGATGTTGCCCTTGCCGAAGGGCACTTCGCCGGGGCGCATCTTGATCTTCTTCTCCAGCGCATACGAGGCGAAGGAGGCCAGCAGCGCGCCGCCGCCGGGCAGGATGCCCAGGGCCGAACCCAGCGCCGTGCCGCGCAGCACCGCGGGCGTCATGCGCTTGAAGTCTTCCTTGGTGGGCCACAGGCCCTTCACCTTGTGCGTGAACACTTCGCGCTCGTCGTCGGGCTGCGAGAGGTTGCCGATGATTTCGCCGTAGCCGAACACGCCCATGGCAATCACCACGAAGCCGATGCCGTCGGTCAGCTCGGGAATGTCGAAGCTGTAGCGCGCCACGCCCGAGTTCACGTCGGTGCCCACGATGCCCAGCAGCAGGCCCAGCACGATCATGGCCACCGCCTTGATCAGCGAGCCCGAAGCCAGCACCACCGCGCCGATCAGGCCCAGGGTCATCAGCGAGAAGTACTCTGCGGGGCCGAACTTGAAGGCCAGCTCGGTCAGCGGCGGCGCGAAGGCGGCCAGGATCAGCGTGCCCACGCAACCGGCGAAGAACGAGCCGAGGCCGGCCGCGGCCAGTGCCGGGCCTGCGCGGCCCTGCCTTGCCATCTGGTAGCCGTCGATGCAGGTGACCACCGACGACGACTCGCCCGGCAGGTTCACCAGAATGGCTGTGGTCGAGCCGCCGTACTGCGCGCCGTAGTAGATGCCGGCCAGCATGATCAGCGCCGACACGGGCGGCAGCGCGTACGTGGCGGGCAGCAGCATCGCGATGGTCGCGACCGGGCCGATGCCCGGCAGCACGCCGATCAGCGTGCCCAGGATGCAGCCCAGCAGGCAGTACAGCAGGTTGGTGAAGGTGAAGGCAACGCCGAAACCGATGGAAAGGTTGTGGATCAGGTCCATGGTGCGTGCTCCTCAGCCCGAAATGAAAGTGGGCCAGACCTGGATCTGGAGCTTCAGCGCCCAGATGAAGGCCACATAGCTGCCGGCCGCCAGGATGGTCGACAGGATCAGCACGTCGCGCAGCTTGAAGTGCTCGCCCGCCATGCTCGAGATGATGGTCAGCGCGTAGATCGCGATGATCATCCCCATGGCCGGCAGTCCGATGCTGGGCAGGCCGCCCAGCAGCACGCCGAAGGCCAGGTTGGCGCCGAGCACGAAGGCCAGCGGCTTCCAGGCCCATTTGCCGATCGGGTCGCCGTCAGTGGTCTCGACCACCAGCGCCTGGAACATGATGATCGCGCCGAGGATGGACAGCAGGATGCCGAGCATCAACGGAAAATAACCCGGCCCCATGCGGGCCCCGTCGCCGATGGTGTAGGTGGTCGCGCCTATCGCGAAAGCGCCCCCCACGCTGGTGAACATGACTCCTGAAAAGAAGTCCGCCTGACTCTTGATACGCATTGTCTCGCCCCTCTTGTATGGAGGGGTGAGGGTCGTTCTGCGCGGCTGACCGTTGGCTGACCGCGGCTGTACGGACTATTGCTTACCGGGTTTTCATTAGGGCCAGCTGACCAGGGCTTTCGCACAGGGCGCAGAAACGAAAAAAGCTCCCGAAGGAGCTTCTTTTCATTCAGAGAGCCGAAGCTCTCGGAGTGCAGGGGAGGGCTTAGTAGCCGCCACGGCCACCGCCGCCGCCGCCGTAACCGCCGCCACCACCGCTGCGGCCACCGCCGCCGCCGCCGTAACCGCCGCCACCACCACCACCGCCGTAGCCGCCACCGCCGCCACCACCGCCGTAGCCGCCGCCACCACCGGTGCGGGGGGGACGAGCTTCCATCGGACGAGCTTCATTCACCGTCAGGGCGCGGCCCTGCAGCGAGTGGCCGTTCATGGCTTCGATGGCTGCGAGTGCTTCAGCATCCGAACCCATTTCGACAAAGCCGAAGCCCTTCGAACGGCCGGTGTCACGTTCCATCATGACCTTTGCGCTGACGATTGCGCCGAACTCGCCGAAAGCTTGTTCCAGGTCGTTGTCACGCACGGAGTAGGCGAGGTTGCCTACGTAGAGTTTCTTGCCCATTGAGGGACTCCTAATTCAAACCAACAAGACAAAGCGATGGAGTCCCAGAATCACAACAAACAAGTGCGCTGTGGCGCGAAACTGACCGATCACCGAATTACGTGCACGGGAGACAAAGCTCACAGACACGTGGGCCGGATTATCCAGTGCGAATTGAAAAAATTGTGGGAAATTCGTGTGTTATTGAGAAACACCTTGTCCCGCCGGGCGGTTTCGCAACGGTTTGAGCAGATCCGAGAGCCCGTTGTGGTCTATTTCATGCATCAGCTCGAGCAGTCGGCCGATTTCTCCTGAGGGAAAACCCTCGCGTGCGAACCAGGTCAGGTAATTTCCGGGCAAATCGGCAATCAGCGTTCCCTTGTGCTTGCCAAAAGGCATCTGGAGCGTCACCAGGCGTTGCAGGTCTTCGGGTTTCATCGCGCGCTCAGCCTCCCGCCCGCTTGACCGTGTGGCCCTGCTTCACCAGGGCTGCGATCACAGTTTCGCGGTGGTCGCCCTGGATCTCGATCACGCCGTCCTTCACCGTGCCGCCCGAGCCGCAGGCCGTTTTCAGCTGCTTGCCGAGCGCCACGAGGCCTTCCGCGTCAAGTGCAACGCCCTTCACCACGGTCACGCCCTTGCCTTTGCGTCCCTTGGTCTCGTGCGATACGCGGACAATGCCGTCGGTGGCGGGCATGCGCGCCTTGAGTTCCTTGCAGCGGCACTGGGCCACGGGCTCGCCGCAGCCGGGGCACATGCGCCCGCCCGCCTCGGTGGAATAGACCAGGGTGCTGCCCGCCTGATTGCGCTGTTTCATCGTCGACATTCGTTGCGTCTTTCTTTTCCTTCTTCGACCCGGGTTCTTCTCTCTGTCTGCTCACATGCCATTCGATTCACTGGGCCTGGTGCCCGCGCTCGTGCACGCTGCCGCCGAAAGCGGCTATGCCGCGCCGACCGCCATCCAGGCCGCGGCCATCCCCGCGATTCTGCAAGGTCGCGACGTGCGGGGCTCGGCGCAGACCGGTTCCGGCAAGACCGCCGCATTTTCCCTGCCGCTGCTGCAGCGCCTGGCGGCCGAGCCCGCGCAGGGCTCGCGCCGCGTGCGCGCGCTGGTGCTGGTGCCCACGCGTGAACTCGCGGCCCAGGTCGGCGAGACCATGCGCAGCCTGGCGCAGCACCTGCCGGAGCGCCTGAAGATCGTCGTCGCCTTCGGCGGCGTGTCGATCAACCCGCAGATGATGAGCCTGCGCGGCGGCGCCGACATCGTGGTTGCCACGCCCGGCCGCCTGCTCGACCTGGCCGACCACAATGCGCTCAAGCTCAACGCCGTGTCGACGCTGGTGCTCGACGAGGCCGACCGCCTGTTCGACCTGGGCTTTGCCGAAGAGCTCGGCCGCATCCTCGCGCTGCTGCCCGCGCAGCGCCAGAACCTGCTGTTCTCCGCCACCTTCCCGCCCGCCATCCAGGCGCTGGCCGACGGCATGCTGCGCGAACCCGCCGTGATCGACGTGCAGGGCGAGCCGGGCACCGAGCCCAACATCGTGCAGCGCGTGATCGAGGTCGACCCGGTGCGCCGCACGCAGCTGCTGCGCCACCTGCTCAAGCAGCACGAAGGCGAATGGGACCGCGTGCTGGTCTTCGTCGCCACGCAGCATGCGGCGCAGACCGTGGCCGAGAAGCTCTACAAGAACGGCATCTACGCCGTGCCCTTCCACGGCGACATTGCACAGGGCACGCGCACCAACATCCTGTCGGACTTCAAGCAGAGCCGCTGGGACGTGGTGATCGCCACCGACCTCGCGGCGCGCGGCATCGACATCGCGCAGCTGCCCGTGGTCATCAACTACGACCTGCCGCGTTCGCCGACCGACTACATCCACCGCATCGGCCGCACCGGCCGCGCGGGAGAAAGCGGCCTGGCCATCAGCTTCGTGAGCGCCTCGACCGAGGCGCACTTCCGCCTGATCGAGAAGCGCCAGGGCCTGAGCCTGCCGCGCGAGCGTGTCGAGGGCTTCGAGCCGACCGAGGTGGCGCCGCCGGTGGTGGACGCGTCGGGCACGGGTGGCGTGAAGGGCGCGCGGCCGAGCAAGAAGGACAAGCTGCGTGCCGCGGCGAAGGCCGCGCAAGAGCGAGAAGGGCGCGAAGGCGGCAACGACGCCGAGCGCTGAGCGCCGCCGCGGCTACGCGGCGAGGAACGAGGAGTGAGGCGAGGCCGTCGGGTGCCTCGCCAGCTCGGCCCGCGGCAGCGTCCACGCCCGTGTGCCTTCCCCGATCGCCCCGATCACTCGTGAACCAATTGCCGGTAGCGCCAGACGCCCCAGATCGCGCCCACCGTGATCCCGATGCCCACGCTCCAGCCCGCCGGCACGCCGAATCCGAACGACAGGACGAGCATCAATGCGGCGCTCACCAGTGCGATGAGCACGAGCGTGACGAAATCGAAGCGCGCAACTGCCAGGGTGTCCTCGGTGACGCTGCGGCCTTGGCGGCCGTGCGTGCGGCGCAGCCTCCGGAACAGGAAGACATCGGCAATGAATTCGAAGAGTCCGATGAAAAGATCGGCCAGGATGCTCCACATCGGGGTGCTCCATTTCGGGGTGACACCCTGGACCATTGCTTTTCTCTCATGAGGGTCCGGCGAGGGTGGGACGGCGGATCACGGCGGGATGTTACTGCCCTCCGGAGGAGGGCGAAGGGCGAAGGGCCAAGGCGAAGGACGAGGGCCGAGCCATCGACCTCGGCCGAGATCCCCGCCATGTCGCCGCCGCTACGCCGCATGGAACGACGCCGGCGAATGCGTCGCCAGTTCCGCCAGCAGCAGTGTCCACGCCCGCGTGCCTTCCCCGATCGACTGCAGCCTGAAGAACTCGTTGGGCGCGTGCACGTCTTCGTCGGGCAGGTTGAAGCCGAACATCAGCGTGTCGATGCCCAGCATCTCCTTGAAGATCGACGTGACCGGCACGCTCGCGCCAAGCCGCACGTGGATGGGCCGGCGGCCCGTTTCGCGCTCGAGCACCGCCTCGGCCGCGCGCACCAGCGGATGGCCGGGGGCCAGTGTGGAGGCGGGCGAGCCGTCGTTCATGGCCACCACGTCGAGCGTGCAGCCCGCGGGGCAATGGGCCTGCAGGTGGCGCAGCACGGCGCGGACTACGGCGCGCGGGTCTTGCCCCTCGACCACGCGCGGAGTGAGCTTGACCTGCGCCTCGCACGGCACGATGGTCTTGCCGCCGCCACCGGTGTAGCCGCCCCACAGGCCGTTGACGTCGAGCGCGGGCCGCAGCGTGACGCGTTCGCGCGCGCTGTAGCCGGGCTCGCCGTGCGCGCTGCCGCCCACGTCCGAGAAGAACCCGGCCTCGTCGTACGGAAACGCCGCGGTGTCGGCGCGCTGCCGTTCGGTGGGCGGCACGGCGCCGTCATGGAAACCGTCAACCGCCACGCCGCCATCGGCATGGTGCAGCGAGGCCACGAGCCGCGCCATGTCGTGCAGCGCGTTGCGCACGCTGCCGCCGTAGCGGCCCGAATGCAGGTCCTTGTGCGCGGTGCGCAGCCGCACTTCGAGCTGCGCGTTGCCGCGGGCGCCGGTGTTGAGCGTCGGCACGCTCGCACTGGCGCGGCCGCCGTCGGCCGACAGCACCGCGTCGGCCTGCAGCAGCGCGCGGTGGCGCTCGACGATGGTGCGCAGCGACGGGCTGCCCGTTTCTTCCTCGCCCTCGAGAAACACCTTGATGTTCACGGGGCACGCGCCCTGCATCGCAAGGAACGAGGCGATCACCTCGAGCGCGATGGTGGTCGAGCCTTTCACGTCCGACGTGCCGCGCCCGTAGAGCCGGCCGTCCACCTCGGTCGGCTCGAACGGCGGTGTTCGCCATTGCTCGACGGGGTCGGCGGGCTGCACGTCGTAGTGGCCGTAGACCATCAGCGTGGGCCGGCCCGGCGCGCCGTTCCATTCGCCGTACACGGCGGGCTCGCCGCCGCCGTCGAGCAGGCGCACGCCGGCCAGGCCGATCTGTTCCATCCGCTCCAGCAGAAAGCGCCGCGCCTCGCGCATGCCCGGCGCAAAGGCCGGGTCGGCGCTCACGCTGGGAATGCGCAGGAAGGCCTTGAGCCAGCCCACGATCTCGGGCTCGCGGGCGCGGAGGTGGTCGATGACGGGGTGTGGTTCGTTCATGAGCGTGCGTGTGGGAGAGGCAGAGCTTGCAAAAAGGGTGTTCATGGCCGTCAGTACAGGGGCGGGAACACGCCCGGCCCCCACAGCGTGTCGCACTTGTGCGTGTGCTCGAACACGTTGCTCGACGTCTTGACGGCGGGGTAGCTGAAGTCGATCAGCGCGCGGTCCGCCGGTCCCATGAAGCGCGGCCAGCGCGTCGTGAGGTTGCGCGCGTCGCTGTTCGAGTCGCTGTTCGGATCGCCGTTCTTCGCGAAGTTGAGCAGGTACGCCACCATCTGCGCCGACAGCGCCTTGCGCTGCGCGGTGGTGGCGGCGTCGGGCGTGGCGCGTCCGGGGTCGAAGTACGGATAGCCGGGCAGCGCGTCGACCGTGCCGGTGAGGTAGTAGCTGTCCATGCCGTGCGCCGTGCCGTAGTAGAAACCCACCGGCTTCGGCGACGGCAACGACAGCTGCGGGTCGGTCATTTCCCAGCCGTACACCGGTACCCAGGCCGCGAGCGCGTCGCGCCGCGCGCTGTTGCCGCAGGCGTACATCGCGTCGCCCATGGCCCGTGCCACGCCCTGTGCCGGCACCGCGTAGTCGCCGATCGGGTAGGCCGCCTCGATGGCCGTGGTGTCGTAGCCGGCCGGCGCCAGGCCGCGCAGGTACAGAGGGTAGTAGCCGGCGCTGAGCTTGGTGTCGACGAACAGCGTGCCTTCGTCGAACACGCCGCCGATCATCACGGGCACCTGGTTGAAGTTGCCGGTCGCGAAGGCGCGCGCCGGCACCTGCGTGAGGACCTGCGCGTCCACCGTGGGCCGCCATTTCAGGCCGCCCTGCGCGAGCAGCGCCGACACGGGCAGGGCACGCAGGCAGGCGACGACGTCGGCCGCGGCACGCTTGTCGCAGCCGAGGTTCTTCACCGCGGTGTCGCCCACGGCCAGCGAGGTGTCCACGCTCGGGTTGGAGTACTCGGCCGCGCCGCCGCTTTGCATCACCGCGCGATGAAACAGTCCCTTGGCCTTGGGCGACTGCAGCAGCGAGAAACTCTGCGTTGCGCCGGCCGAGGTGCCCCACAGCGTGACGTTGCTCGCGTCGCCGCCGAAGGCCGCGATGTTCTTCTGCACCCAGCCGAGTGCCGCCAGCTGGTCCATCACCGCGAAGTTGCCGAGGCTGCCGTCCTTGTTGGCCGCGCGCAGCGCCTGGTTCGCGAGGTAGCCGAGCGCGCCCAGCCGGTAGTTCAGGCTGACCACCACCACGCCGCGGCTGGCCAGCGGGCTGGGGCCCATCTCGCCCGAGCCCAGCGTGAAGGCGCCGCCATGGATGTAGAAGACCACCGGCAACTGGTCGCCGGGCTTCGTGCCCGCCGGCTTCCACACGTTCAGGTGGAGGCAGTCTTCGGCGATCGGCGCGGCCACCGCGCCGGGCGCCTGCGGGCAGGCGTTGCCGAAGGCCGTGGCCTGCAACGTGGCGGCGTGCGCGGCCGGCGGCTGGGGCGGTGCCCATCGCAGATCGCCCACCGGCGGCTGCGCGTAGGGGATGCCGAGGAAGGCCACCGTGTCCGTACTGGCGGTGCCCGCCACCTTTCCTTCGGCGGTCACCGCGACCGTGAGGTCTTGCGCTGCGGGGGGCGCTGCCGGTGCCGGTGCGGTTGGCGGCAGCGCGATGCCGCCGAACCCCGCGCCACCACCACTGCCACCCCCGCCGCAAGCGGAGAGCGACAGCGCGAACGCCAGTGGCAGTGCCAGGCCGTGGATGTGTCTCGTCTTCATGAATGCGTCTCCGGGAATGGACGGGGTGTCAGGGCGACTCGTAGCCGATGGTCTTGACCAGTTCGCGGTAGCGCGCGATCTCGCTCGCGTAGAACTTCTCGCCCGCCTCCAGGCTCATCGGCTCGAAGACGGTCTTGGCCTGCGACGCCAGTTGCGCGCGCGCATGCGGGTTCTTCAGCGCGGTCGCGATGGCCGCGTTGAGCCGCTCGGCCACGCTCGCCGGCGTGCCCTTGCGCACCATGTACGAAGTCCAGATGCCGAAGTCGAACTCCTTCATGTCCTTGCTCTGCGCGCTCGTGGGCAGCGCGTCGAACGGTGCGGGCAGCGGCTTGCCCGGCGAGAGCGAACCGATCAGGCGCAGGCGGCCCTGCTTCACGTAGTCGGCATAGAAGGCCTGGTACGGCATGAAGGCGAAGTCGATCTGCCCGCCCAGCAGGTCCTGGATGATCGGTGCGCCGCCCTTGTAGGGCACATGCGTGACGGGCGCGCCGGTGCGCTTGGTGAAGAGCTCGCCCAGCAGGTGGTACAGCGTGCCCGGGCCCGGTGTGCCGTAGCTCAGCGGGGCGTCCTTGCGCGATCGCGCCAGCGCCACGAACTCGTCGAGCGAATGCACGGGCAGCTTGCTGTTGACCACCAGCACCAGCGGCGAGGTGGCCACCGGCGCGATCCACTGGAAATCTTCCGGTCTGTAGCGCGTGCTCCTGTTGACCAGCCCCGACAGGATCAGCTCGTTGGGCGAGCCCTGGAACAGGTGGTGGCCGTCGGCGGGCGCGGCCAGCACCTTGGCCGCGGCGATGGCGCCGGTCGCCCCGCCGATGTTCTCCACGATGACCGGCCCGCCGAGCGCCTTGCCGAACGGCTCGCTCAAGGCCCGCGCGGTGAAGTCGCTGGCCGCGCCGGCCGGGTAGGGGACCATCAGCGTGACGACCTTCGAGGGGAATGCAGGCGGCTGCATCTGCATCTGCATCTGCGCCTGTGCCGTCGCCGCAGTGCCACAGCCTAGAAAAGCCAGCGTGCAGAGCCATCGAGCGAACCGTTTCATGGGGAATTCCTGCGTCCAGAGTGGGAGTTGCTGGATGCTAGGAATCGGGCTTTCATCCGTCCAATGCATTGTTTTTGTCATTACCATGAGTTCGTCTCATGCATATGACCACCAACGGCTTCCCATGAACCTGCAACAACTCGACCACCTGCTCGCGCTGGCCGAAACCGGCTCCTTCAGCCGCGCGTCCGAGAAGGTGCACCTCACCCAGCCGGCGCTCAGCCGCAGCATCCAGATGCTGGAACAGGAGCTGGGCATGCCGCTGGTCGACCGCATCGGCAAGCGCAACGAGCTCACGCCCTTCGGCGCGATGGTGCTGGCGCGCGCCAAGCGCATCTCGACGGAAACGCACGAGCTCAAGCGCGCCGCCGCGCTGCTGGCCGACGGGCAGGCCGGCTCCGTGAGGCTGGGGCTCGGCGCGGCGCCCGGCGCGCTGTTCTCGGGGCCGCTGCTGGTCGAGATGCTCAGCCGCCATCCGCGCGTGGGCCTGCAGCTGCATGGCGGCAGCCCGGAGCTCCAGTTGGCGGCGTTGCGCGCGCGCACGCTCGACGCGCTGGTGCTCACCTACCGCGCGGTGCCGCCGCGCGAAGACCTGCACATCGACGTGCTGCCGACCATGCGCTCGGGCTTCGTCTGCCGGTGCGGCCATCCGCTGTTGACGCAGCGCCGCGGCAAGCCGGTGCGCTTCGACGAGCTCACGCGCTTTCCGGTGATCTCGACGATGGTGAGCGACGACGTGGCGCGCAGCCTGGTCGAGCGCTACGGCAGCGACGCCAGCCCGCAACGCTGGCTGCACGTGTCATCGGAGGACATCGGCGCGCTGGTGCAGGCGGTGCGCAACACCGATGCCGTCTTTCTCGGTGTGCTGGCGGCCACGCGCGCATTGCAGGACAACGGGGAACTGGCCGAGCTGAAGGTGAACCCCGCGGCGGGGCTCAGCGCGCAGTTCGCCTTCGTCACCCTCGAAGGCCGCACCGAGGCACCCGCGCTGCAACTGGTGCGGGCGTTCTGCGTCGAACTCGCACAAGCCGAGGCGGCTCAGTCCACCGCGTAGTCCACCTGGTGCCGCGCGATACGCAGGTCACCCAGCTCCTCGCGCACCCGCAGGTGCGCCGGGTGCGTGGCGTAGCCGTCGAGCGAGGCCTGGCTGTCGAACTCGCTGTAGAGCACCACGTCGCAGGCATAGCCCACGCGGCTCGAGTCGACGCCCACTTCCAGGTGCAGCAGGCCGGGGATCTGACCGCGCAGCGATTCGAACCGGCGCTTGAGCAGGTCGCGGGCCCGCGCTTTTTCTTCCGGCGTGTCGCCACGCAGGTCCCACATCACGATGTGCTTGAACATGGAGGCGGCGCGCTCGCTCATTCGGCGGGCGCGAAGCCGACCTTCTGCGGCCAGAGGTTCGTGAAGGCAAGCACCGAACTGCTGGCGTAGAGCCCGGCGCGCGTGAAGGGCTCGTTCGCCTGCCATGCCTCGGCGGCCGCGCGGCTGTCGAAGTCGATGGCCAGCAGGCTGCCGAGCATGGTCTTGCCGTCGTCGGCCAGCAGCGGGCCGGCGAAGGCCATGCGTTCGGCCACTTGCGCGATGCAGGCCTTGTGTTCGGGGCGCACCGCGGTGCGCAGCGCGGCCGAATCGGGCTTGTCGAGAAGATGGAAGACGAAGATCACGCGGGCTCCTGCTGGGGGTGTCCGGGCGATGGTAAGCACGCCGCGCGCGAAACGCCATGCACCGCCGGGCTCGCCGGTGAAGAACAGTTTTCCGTTTGCGTGATGTGCGTGATGTGCGTGATCCGCGGCGGGCTTGCCAGGCGCATCAGCCGCGCGGCCCGAGGAAGCTCGTGAGCAGGTCCACCGGCAGCGGGAACACGATGGTGGTGTTCTTGTCCGCGCCGATCACGGTGAGCGTCTCCAGGTAGCGCAGCTGGATGGCCTGCGGCTCCTGCGCCAGCACGCGCGCGGCCTGGAACAGCTTTTCCGAGGCCTGCAGCTCGCCCTCGGCATGGATCACCTTGGCGCGCCGCTCGCGCTCGGCCTCGGCCTGCCGCGCAATGGCGCGCACCATCGACTCGGTCAGGTCGATCTGCTTGATCTCCACGTTCGACACCTTGATGCCCCACGAGGCGGTCTGCACGTCGAGCGATTCGCGCACGTCGAGGTTGAGCTTCTCGCGCTCGGCGAGCATGTCGTCAAGTTGGTGCTTGCCCAGCACCGAACGCAGCGTGGTCTGCGCCAGCTGGCTGGTGGCGTTGAAGAAGTCCTTCACCTCGACGATGGCCTTCTCGGCGTCGACGATGCGGAAGTACACGACCGCGCTGACCTTCACCGACACGTTGTCGCGCGAGATCACGTCCTGCGTGGGAACCTCGAGCACCACGGTGCGCAGGTCGACGCGCACCACCTGCTGGATGCCCGGGATCACGAGCACCAGCCCGGGCCCCGACACTTTCGAGAAGCGCCCCAGGGTGAAAACGATGCCGCGCTCGTATTCCCGGAAGATCCAGATTGCGCAAAAAAGCAGCACCGCCAACAGGACGATGACGACGGCGCCAATGCCGGAGGTGAAAGAGAGCATGTCGGTCTCCTGCGACCCAGCGAGAGTGCTGGAGCGTTGGACACCCGGCGCGCGGCGGCGTTCCGCCCCGGCGCGAATAAAGGCCCCGCTGGAGCCCCCGTGCCTACCAGCCCATCTGCCTGGCGGCCAGCTCTTTCATGATCTCCTCGGCCCCGCCGCCGATCATCATCACCTTCACCTCGCGGTAGATGCGCTCGCTCACCGTGCCGCGCATGAAGCCCATGCCGCCCAGGATCTGCACCGCCTGGTCGGCGCAGAACTGCATGGTCTGCGTGGCGTGGTTCTTCAGCATGCAGATCTGCGCCACCCACTCCGGCGTGTTGAAGCGCCCGGCAGCCTCCAGGGCATCACCCTCGGTGGACACGGCCTCGATCCACGCCTCGGTGGAGGCGATGCGCATCTGCATGTCGACCAGCTTGTGGCGCACCGCCTGGTGCTCGATGAGCGCGTGGCCGAAGGTCTTGCGCTCGCGCGCCCAGGCCAGCGCCTCGTCGAGGCAGGCCTGCGCGAAGCCCAGCGCGCCCGCGGCCAGGCCGATGCGTTCGCCGTTGAAGTTGCCCATGACCATGCGGAAACCCGCGCCTTCGTCGCCGAGCAGGTAGCGCGCCGGCACGCGCACGTTGTCGAAGTGCAGCGTGGCGGTGTCCGAGCACAGCCAGCCCATCTTCGCCAGGCGCGTGCGCGAAAGGCCCGGCGTGTCGCCCGGCACCAGCAGCATCGAGATACCGCCCGCGCCGCGGCCTTCGCCGGTGCACACGGCCACGGTGATCCAGTCGGCGCGCATGCCGGAGGTGATGAAGGTCTTCTCGCCGTTCACCACGTAGTGATCGCCATCGCTGCCGCCGCCGCCGCCGCTTTCCCGGCGCGCGGTGGTTCGCAGCGCGGCCACGTCGGAGCCGCCGCCGGGTTCGGTGATGGCCAGCGCCGCGATCTTCTCGCCGCGCAGCACCGGCGGCACGACCTCGCGGCGCACCGCGTCGCTCCCGTGCAGCACCACCGGCGGCAGGCCGATGTTGTGCGAGAACAGGCTGGCGAGCACGCCGCCGCTCTTGCCGTGGCGCGCGAGCGCGACCCATGCGGGCAGCTTCAGCGAATACGAAGCGGGCGTGCCGCCCAGCTCCTCGGGGTAGCTCAGCCCGAGCAGGCCGAGCTCGGCGGCGCGCGTGTACAGCGCGCGCGGAAACTCGCCCGCGTCGTCCCAGGCCTGCACGTTCGGCGCGATCTCGTTCTCGGCGAAGCGGCGCACCGTGTCGGCGAGCGCCGCGCGGTCGGCTTGCAGTTCGGCGTTCATGCGGCGGTGCTCAGCCGCGCGGCGGCCGCTTGGCGATGCCCATGGTCTTGGCGAGGATGCCCAGCATCACCTCGTCCGCGCCGCCGCCGATGGAGCCCAGCCGGCCGTCGCGGTACAGGCGCGACACGCGGTTTTCCAGCGTGAAGCCCATGCCGCCCCAGAACTGCAGGCAGGTGTCGGCCACCTGCCGCGTGAGGCGCCCGGTCTTGAGCTTGGCCATCGACGCGAGTTCGAGCACGTCCTCGCCCTGCACATGCAGGTCGCAGGCGCGGTAGGTGAGCGCGCGCAGCGCCTCCACCTCTGTCTTGAGCTCGGCCAGCTTGAACTGCACCCACTGCTGGTCGGCCAGCGTGGCGCCGAACATCTGGCGTTGCTGCGCCCACTCGATGGTCTGCGCGATGCAGTCTTCCATCGACTCGAGCGAACTCGCGGCGGCCCACAGCCGCTCTTCCTGGAACTGCTGCATCTGGTAGATGAAGCCCTGGCCCTCCTCGCCGATGCGGTAGCGCTGCGGCACGCGCACGTTGTCGAAATAGATGAGCCCGGTGTCGCTCGAGTTCATGCCGATCTTGCGGATCTTCTTTGCCTTCTCGATGCCGGGGCTGTCCATCGGCACCATCACCAGCGACTTGTTGCGGTGCACGGGCCCGTCGCTGGTGTTGACCAGCATGCACATCCAGTCGGCCTGCAGGCTGTTGGTGATCCACATCTTCTGGCCGCTGATGAGGTAGTCGTCGCCGTCCTTGCGCGCGTGGCTCTTCAGGCCCGCCACGTCGCTGCCCGCGCCGGGCTCGCTCACGCCGATGCAGCCGACCATGTCGCCGGCAATGGCGGGTGCCAGGAACTCGCGGCGCAGCGCGTCGCTGCCGAAGCGCGCAAGCGCGGGCGTGCACATGTCGGTCTGAACGCCGATGGCCATGGGTACGCCGCCACAGCTGATGTGGCCCAGTGCCTCGGCCATGGCCATCGCATACGAATAGTCCAGCCCGCCGCCGCCGAAGGCCTCGGGCTTGTTCAGCCCCAGCAGCCCGAGGTTGCCGAGCTTCTTGAAGACCTCGTGCGCGGGAAAGATCTCGGCCTCTTCCCATTCGTCCACATGCGGGTTGATCTCTTCGTCGATGAAGCGGCGCAGGGTCTTCTGGATCTCGAGGTGTTCGTGGGTGTAGTGCATGGGGTGTCTCCGTCTGTCGTCGTTCTTCAGTTGTCCTGGAACACGCGCGGCGTCTGCGCCAGGTGAAAGCCGTCGAAAGGCTTCACGGCCGCGCGCTGCTGCGCCTGCGCATCGGGCAGCTCCATCGGCCAGCCCATGCGCACCTGCGGCCGTGCGCCGTCCACGCGCAGCACGGTGCCGCTGATGAAGCTGGCCGCCGGGCACAGCAGGAAAGCGATGGCGGCGGAGGTCTCGGCTTCGGTGCCGAAGCGGCCCGCGGGCAGGGTCTTGCGCATGGCGCGCAGCATGTCGCCGGCCTCGGGCGGGTAGTGGTCCATGCCGCTGGAGGCGATGTAGCCGGGCGCCACCGCGTTCACGCGCACGCCGCTCACGGCCCATTCGGCGGCGGCCGTCTCGGTGAAGCTCACCATGCCGGCGCGCGCCGCGCCGCTGTGGCCCATGTTGGGCATGGAGCCCCAGATGTCGGCCACGATGTTGACGATGGCGCCGCCGCGCGCCTGCATGCTCTGCAGGTAGCACTCGCGCGCGACCAGGAAGCCGCCCGTGAGGTTGGTGTGGATCACCGCCTCCCAGCCCTTGGCCGAGATGGCGTGCAGCGGCGTGATGTACTGGCCGCCCGCGTTGTTCACCAGGCCGTCGATGCGGCCCTGCGCGGCGACGATGGCGGCCACGGCCGTGCGCACGGCCTCTTCCTGGCGGATGTCGAAGGCCTGCGTGCCGGCCTTGCCGCCGGCGGCCTCGATCTCTGCCCTCACCGTGTCGAGCTTCTCCTGCTTGCGCCCGACCAGCACGACGTGCGCGCCGAGCGCGGCGAGTTCGTGCGCGGTGCAGCGGCCGATGCCGGAGCCGCCGCCGGTGACGACGATGACCTGGCCGTCGAACAGGCCGGGCGTGAAGACGGAGCGATAGCGGGACGACGGAGTGTTCATGCGACAGGCTTTCGGAAATTTGGGGGGGCGCGCATCAGGCGCCGGCGATCTCGGCAATCTCTGCGACCACGTGGCGCGCCGCCACCTGCGCGCCCACCGCGACATGCAGCGCGACCCGGCCGGCGCGCGGCGCGCAGTGCACGTGCTCCATCTTCATCGCTTCGAGCGTGACCAGCGGCTGCCCGGCGGCGACGGCGTCGCCCTCGGCCACCAGCAGGGCGATGACGCGGCCGTTCATCGATGCGCGCAGCAGGCCGTCGGCGCCGGCGTTGCCGCCGCGGGCCACGGCCACGTGCGTGAGGTTGTCGAGCCGGAAGGCGCGGCCACGGCAATGGAACAGGACGCGATCGCCCGCGTGTTCTGTCTCGCGCACGGCAAGCGCCTGTTCGGAGAGACCGCCGCACGAGAAGCGCACGGTGCCGTCGTCCTGCCACGCGAGCAGCGTGAGCTGCACGGCGTCGCGGTCGTCGAGTGCGACATCGAAGGCGCCCTTGCCGCGCGGCGTCACGCGGGCCGTGTGCACCGTGCCGTCGAGTGCGAAGCGCAAGGCATTGGGCAGCGTGTGCGCCAGCGGCGACGGCCATCCGTGCTGGCCGAGTTGCAGCAGCAGCGCGGCCAGCAGCGCCGCGTGGGCATCGGTGGCGGCGTCGGGCGCGAGCAGCGCATCGAGATGGTCGGCAATGAAGGCCGTCGTGGCCGCGCCGCTGGCGAACACCTCGTGCGACAGCGCGCGCAGCAGCAGTGGCTGGTTGGTCGCAATGCCGAGCGCGACGGTGTCCTGCAGGCCCGCGACGAGCCGGTGCCTGGCTTCATCGCGCGTGCGGCCGTGCGCCACGAGCTTGGCGACCATCGAGTCGTAGTAGGGCGGCACGGCCGCACCGTCGCGCAGCGCGTGTTCGGTGCGCAGCGACGGTGAAGGGCGCCAGGCCGCGAAGGTGCCGCTCTGCGGCATGAAGCCCTGCCGCGGGTCTTCGGCGCACAGGCGCACCTCGATCGCATGGCCGTCGATGCGCACGTCTTCTTGCGTGAGCGGCAGCGGCTCGCCGGCCGCCACGCGCAGTTGCAGCTCGACCAGGTCGAGCCCGGTCACGGCCTCGGTCACCGGGTGCTCGACCTGCAGGCGCGTGTTCATTTCCATGAACCAGTACTGGCCTTCGGCGTCGAGCAGGAATTCGAGCGTGCCCGCGCCTTCGTACGCGATCGCCTTCGCCGCCGCGACGGCCGTGGCGCCCATGCGCTCGCGCAGGGCGCCGGACACCGCGGGCGAGGGCGCTTCCTCGATCACCTTCTGGTGCCGGCGCTGCACCGAGCAGTCGCGCTCGCCGAGGTGGATGGCGTTGCCGTGCCGGTCGGCGAACACCTGGATCTCGATGTGGCGCGGCGCGACGATGGCGCGCTCCAGGATCACGGTGGCGTCGCCGAAGGCATTGAGCGCTTCCGACTGCGCGCTGTGCAGCAGTTCGCCGAACTGCGCGGCCGAGCCGACCAGGCGCATGCCGCGCCCGCCGCCGCCGGCCGTGGCCTTGATCATCACGGGCCAGCCGATGCGCGCGGCCTCCGCCGCCAGCTTCTGCGGGCTCTGGTCCGTGCCCTGGTAGCCCGGAATGCACGGCACGCCCGCCGCCTGCATCAGCCGCTTGGCGCCGGCCTTGTCGCCCATGGCGCGAATGGCCTCGGGCGACGGCCCGATGAAGACCAGGCCCGCATCGCGGCAGGCCTGCGCGAAAGCGGCGTTCTCGGCGAGGAAACCGTAGCCGGGGTGCACCGCGTCGGCGCCGCTGATGCGCGCGGCTTCGACGATGGCGGCGATGTCCAGGTAGCTCTGCGTGGGCAGCGGCTCGCCGATCCACACCGACTGGTCGGCCTGGCGCACGTGCTCGGCATCGGCGTCGGCGCTCGAGTACACGGCCACCGTGCGGTAGCCCATGGCGCGCGCGGTGCGCATCACGCGCACCGCGATCTCGCCACGGTTGGCGATCAGGATCTTGTGAAATGCGCTCATGGCCGTGCCACCGAGAACTGCATGGGTTGCGGCACGCGCGCGTCGGCGTCGCGGCACACGGACAGCGCTTCGGCCAGCACCGCGCGCGTGTCGCGCGGGTCGATCACGCCGTCGTCCAGCAGCAGCGCGCTGGTGGTGAACACGCTCATCTGGCGCTCGAAGCGCTCGACGATCTGCTGCTGCATGGCGTCGATCTTCGCGTGGTCGACAGCACCTTTTCTGGCCATGCCCGTCTCCATCACGATGGCCATGGTTTTCGCGGCCTGCTCGCCGCCCATCACCGCGGTGCGCGCGTTGGGCCAGCTGAAGCAGAAGCGCGGCGCAAAGCCCCGCCCGCACATGCCGTAGTTGCCCGCTCCGTACGAGGCGCCGCAGTGCAGCGTGATCTGCGGCACCGTGGCGCTGGTCACGGCCTGGATCATCTTGGCGCCGTGCTTGATGATGCCGGCCTCCTCGTGCGCGCGGCCCACCATGTAGCCGGTGATGTTCTGCAGGTAGACGATGGGCGTGCGCGACTGGCAGCAGGCCTGGATGAAGTGCGTGGCCTTGGTGGCGCCGTCGGAGTCGATGGGGCCGTTGTTGGTGATGAGGCCCACCGCATGCCCCTCGAGCCGGATGTGGCCGCAGACGGTGGCGCTGCCGTAGTGCGCGCTGAATTCGAGGAACTCCGAGCCGTCGGCGATGCGCGCGATGACCTCGCGCATGTCCACCGGGCGCCGGCCGTCGCTGGGCATGAGGCCCAGCAGGTCTTCGGCGTCGCAGCGCGGCGGCGCGAACGTGCGCGGCGCTTCGTCGCGCGCCCAGTCGATGCCGCCGAGGATGGAGCGCGCGATGCGGATCGCGTCGCGGTCGTCCTCGGCCAGGTAGTCGCCCAGGCCGGAGATGTGCGTGTGCATCACGGCGCCGCCCAGTTCTTCTTCGGTGGCGATCTCGCCGGTGGCGGCCTTCAGCAGCGGCGGCCCGGCCAGGAAGGCCCGCGTGCGGTCGCGCACCATCACGATGTAGTCGGACAGGCCCGTCTGGTAGGCGCCGCCCGCGGTCGAGGAGCCGTGCGTCACCGTCACCACCGGCAGCCCCGCGGCCGACAGGCGCGCGAGGTTGCGAAAGATGTTGCCGCCGCGCACGAAGTCCTGCACGCGGTACTGCATGAGGTTGGCGCCGGCGCTTTCCACCAGCTGCACGTAGGGCAGCTTGTTCTCCAGCGCGATCTCCTGCACGCGCAGCTGCTTGTCCAGCCCCATGGGCTGCAGCGCGCCGGCGTCGATGCCCGAGTCGGAGGCGTTCACCATGCAGCGCACGCCCGCCACCCGGCCGATGCCTGAGAGCAGCCCGCCGCCCGGCACGCTCCTGGACAGGTCGGGGTTGTCCTGCCCCAGCCCCGCGAGCGAGGCCAGCGGCAGGAAGGGCGCGCCGGTGTCCAGCAGCAGCGCGAGGCGCTCGCGCGGCAGCAGCTGCCCGCGCCTGGCGAAGCGCTCGGCCGAGGCGTTCGAGGCGGCCGCGGCGCGGGCCTCGTGCGCGCGCACCTCGCCGAGCAGCGCGAGCATGCTGGCGCGGTTGGCCTGGAAGGTGTCGCTGGCCGCGTGCAGCCGGGATTCGATGAGGGGCATGAAGGTCTGTGCAGGTCGCTGTTGTCGCTCTGCACAGACTGTAGGAGGCGGGTGCCGCGCCCGCTTGTGCCAATTAGCTGGTGTGGGGGCGGCGCACGCCCGCGGCCGGCGTGGTGTCCAGGCTGCTGCCCGTGACCACCCAGTAGATGAAGATCAGCACCGCGCCGGCCGTGCCGAACACCGTGAGCCCCATCGAGCTGCCGCCGATGGCCAGCGCGTCGATCGGCGCGGCGGCGGTGCACACCATGCCGGCCGCGCTCATGCCCACGTAGTGCATGGTGCACACGGCCACGCCCATCACGGCGGCCGCGGCCACCTTGTGCGTGAACTTGCGCAGGTTGAAGGCCAGCCACAGCGCCGCCGCGGCCGCGCTCACGGCAATCACCACCGACAGGGCGACGCGCGCGAGGTCGAAGTCCATCGAGGCGCGCATGTTCATCGCGAACATGCCCATGTAGTGCATCACGCACACGCCGGCACCGGCCAGCAGGCTGCCGCCCAGCCAGCCCGAGCGGCTGAACCGGCTTTGGCCGCCCGCCATGTACAGCGCGATGCCCGAGATCAGGATGGCCGCCACCAGCGACACCACGGTGAGCGGAATGTTGTACGAGATGGCGATCGGCAGGCGGTACGCCAGCATGCCGATGAAGTGCATCGACCAGATGCCGATGCCGCCGAGCGCCACCGCGGCGCAGGCCACGATGGCCAGGTTGGGCTTGCCGTCGGGGCCGACCATGCGCCCGGCGCAGATGAGGGCGACCAGCGAGCCCGCGAAGGAGATGAGGAAGGAGAGCGCCACCATGCCCGGGGTGTACTCGGGCGACAGCAACTGGCCTACGACGAGCGGAGTCATGCGTTTTCCTTTCGAGAAAGAACGCTTCGCGGACCCCCGACGGCCGGATTGCAGCCGGGACACCGCAGGGCGTCCCGGCCAGTCTGTAATGTTTGTTTTAAAAAGTAAACAGGTAATTACACTTCTTGTTACCCTACCTTACGGCGCGAATCCGATATATCGCATTGTTCTTGTCGGCGCTCATGTAGACCGTGCCGTCGCGGCCCACGGCCACGCCCGTGACCACGTACGGCGGCGGCAGGCCGGGCCCGGGGGCGAGGCCGATCGGCAGGTTCTCGGCCACCGTGCGGCGGCTGCCGGTGGCGGGGTCGATCTCGACCAGTCGGCGCGCCGCGCTCTCGGCCACGATGAAGCTGCCCCACGGCGTCTGCGCCAGGCCCTCGGGCAGGGCGAGCCCGTCGGCCACGGTGCGCAGCGGCGCGCTGGCGTCCAGCGGAATGCGCAGCAGCTTGCCGGCCGCCTCGGTCACGTAGAGCGCGCCGTCCTGCCCGATGACCATCTGCACCGGGCCGTTCAGGCCGCTGGCAAGCACCGACTTCTGGGCAAACTTCGGACCGCTGGCGCGCGTGATGCTGCCGGTGGCGATCTCCGCGTAGACCAGGCTGCCGTCGGGCATGGGAATGGCGTCGAACGGGGCCTTCAGGCCGTGCACGATTTCCACGGTCTTCAGCGTCTGGCGGTCCACCAGCTGCACCGTGCCGGTGAACCACGAGGTCAGCGCGAACAACCGGGGCGACAGGCCGACCGCGAACGGGTAGTCGAGCTCGGGCTCGCGCTGCATGCGGAACACGTCGCGCACCTCGCCCGTGCGCACGTCGACCTGGCGGAAGCCGAACACGTCGGCCACCCAGAGGTCGTTGCCGTCGATCTTCATGCCGGCCGGCACCGCCACCTTGCCGCTGGTGAGCGTGCGCAGCTCGCCGGTGGCGGGGTTGAAGGCCTGCACCTCGTTGTTGGCCATGTTGGACACGTAGATGGTGCCGTCGGGCGTGTCCTTGGCGATGGCCAGGTTGTCGAGCGAGGGCCGCAGCTGCTTGGCCACGGTCTTGCGGCCGGTGGCCAGGTCCACCTTGACCAGTTCGCCGCTGCGCGCATCGACCACCCAGAGGTTGCCCTTGCCGTCGAGGTTGGCCGCGGCCGGAATCTTGAAGCCGTCGGCGATCACGGTCATGTTGCCGTTCGCCGGATCGATCTTCACCACCTGCCCCTTGAACCACAGCGGGCCGTAGAGCAGGCCGTCGGGCCCGACCTCGAAGCCGTTGAAGCCGCCCATGTCCTTCTTGATGAGCCGCGGCGGCTTCTGGCCCGCGCGGTCGATTTCCCAGAGCGCGTCGCCCAGGAACACCTGCGAGGCGTAGAGCTTGCCGTTGCGGCGGTCGAAGTCGAGCGAGTTGAGGCCGGGCAGGTCCTTGGCGAGCACCTGCAGCGGCGCGCCGTCGTTCTCGCGGTAGCGCAGCATGCCCATGAGGTAGTTGGTCCACGCCAGCTCGCCCTTGGGGCCCACGGCGATGTCGTCGGCCTGGCCTTCGGGCGCATCGACGAGCACCTTGGCCGCGCCGGTGCTGCGGTCGACCTCCCACAGCGTGTTGCCCAGCACCGAGCCCGCGAGCAGGCGGCCCTTGGCGTCGATGGCCAGGCCGTGCACGCCGGCGAAGGACGAGGGCGCCACCAGCACCTTGGGCGCGGCCCACGCGGCGGGCCGCGTGGGCGGTGGCGAGAGGCTGCTGCAGGCGGCCAGCAGGGTGAGGGTGGCGGTCAGCGCGGCGGCTCGCAGGTTCGCTTGCAGGCTCGCTTGCAGGTTCGCGCGAAGGCTTCGACGGGGCATGGTGCGTGTCTCCTCTTCTGTTGATGCTGGGTGCGCGAAGCAGTCTAGGAGGAGGCCGCGGCCCTGAAGTCTCTCGGGGGACACGATGCGGACTTTCGTCCGCTGTGGATTACCCGGGCCTGCGCGGGCCGTCGTCCGGCCGGCGGGTCAGCCGCGCAGCAGCTGCGTGACGGCGTGGATCAGCAGCCCCACCAGCCCGCCCACCAGCGTGCCGTTGATGCGGATGAACTGCAGGTCGCGCCCGATGTGGCGCTCCAGCTCCACCGTCATCTCCTGTGCGTTCCACTCGCCCACGCGCTCCTCGATGTAGCGGCGGATGTCCTCGCGGTAGCGCTCGATGGCCAGCGGCGCGGCGGCCTCGACCTGCTCGTTGATCCAGCGGCGGATGGCCTCGTCGCCCTGCAGCCGCGTGCCCAGCGCGCCGGCCATCGACGCGATGCGCTGGCGGATGGTGGAGTCGCCGCGGCCCAGGTCGTCGTGCAGCCAGGCCAGCAGCTCGCCCCACAGCCCGTGCAGGTAGTCGCCCAGCGCGGGGTGCGCGATGAGCTCGGCGCGGATCTGCTCGCCGCGCTGCTGGAACTCGGGGTCGAGCTTCAGGCGCACCACGAAGTCGTCCACGAAATGGTCGAAGCGCTTGCGCATGGGGTGGTCGGGCTCGGCCGCCAGCTCGCCGATGGTGCGCGCCACGGCGGCCACGATCTTGCGCGTGGCCAGCTTGGCCGCCACCTGGTCCAGGCCCACGTAGCGCAGCGTCTTGATCTCGCGCGCAATGGCCTCGGTGATGTGCGCCTGCAGCTCGTCGCCCTCGAGCAGCCCGGCCACCTGCTGCAGCACGTCGTCGAGCAGCGCCTGGTGGCGCCCGCCGGCCGTGAGCGCGTCGAGTGCCTGGCCGGTGAGGCGCGACAGGTCGATCTTCTGCAGGCCCGCCGCGGCGGCGCGGCCCATGAAGTCGCGCACGCGTTCGTCGTCGAAGGCCGAGAGGCCGTAGCGCGTGGCGGCCACGCCCCATTCGCCGAGCTTCTGGCCGCTGGCGGGGCGCGCGAGCCAGCCGGCAATGCGCCCGGCGGTGTCGAACTGGCGCACCTTGTCGAGCACCTGCGCGGTGCTCAGGAAGTTGTCGCAGATGAAGCCGGCGAGCTTGGCGCCGATGCGGTCCTTGTTGCTGGGGATGATGGCCGTGTGCGGAATCGGCAGGCCCAGCGGATGGCGAAACAGCGCCACCACCGCGAACCAGTCGGCAATGGCGCCGACCATGGCGGCCTCGGCAAAGGCCGCCACGTAGCCCCAGGCCGGATGCTGCGCGTGCAGCGCGCTGGCCAGCGCATAGAGCAGCGCCGCGCCGCACAGCAGGCCGAGCGCGACGCGCTTCATGCGCTGCAGTGCGTCGTTGCCTTCGGCCAATCTCAACCGATGGTGGGGCTGGACGCCAGGCGCTCCATGAACAGCTCGCAGCGCGCGAGCTGCTCGAGGCTCACGAACTCGTCGGGCTGGTGCGCCTGCTCGATGCTGCCGGGGCCGCACACCACGGTGGGGATGCCGGCGTTCTTGAACAGGCCCGCTTCGGTGCCGAAGGCCACCAGCGTGGTGCGGTCTTCGCTGGCCAGGCGCTGCGCCAGCAGCGTGATGGGGTCGTCGGCGGAGCCCAGGAAGCTGGGGATCTCGCAGATGGTCTCGAACTGGAAGCCGGTGTCCTGCGCGACCTTCTTCATGGCCGGCTCCAGGCTGCCCGCGTAGGCCACCACGTCGGCCTGCATGCGCTTGGCGTCGGCGGTGGGCAGGTCGCGGAATTCGTAGCGGAATTCGGCGTCGCGCGGCACCACGTTGTCGGCGATGCCGCCGTGGAACTGGCCCACGCTGGCGGTGCTGAAGGGCACGTCGAAGCCTTCGTAGCGCGGCTCGCTGCGCTCGAAGTCCTCGGCCATGTCGCGCACCTTGCCGATCACCCGGGCCGCCATCTCGATGGCGTTGACCGACTTCGGCGTGAGCGACGAATGCGCTTCCTTGCCGCGCACGCAGCACTTGTAGCGGTACACGCCCTTGTGCGCGATGGCCGGCACCATGCTGGTGGGCTCGCCCACGATGCAGGCCAGCGGCTTGATGCCGGCTTCGCGCATGTCGGCAATGAGCTCCTTCACGCCGAAGCAGCCGATCTCTTCCTCGTAGCTGAAGGCGAAGTGCACCGCGAAGGGCGAGTCGCTTTCCAGGAAGCGGTGGGCGTTCGACAGCGCAATGGCGATGAAGCTCTTCATGTCGGCCGAGCCGCGCCCGTACAGGCGTTCGTTCTGCACCACGGCGGAGAGCGGGTCGACGCTCCAGTCCTGGCCGTCCCAGGGCACCGTGTCGGTGTGGCCCGAGACGATCACGCCGGCCGGCTTGCCTTCGCCCAGCGTGGCGAACAGGTTCGCCTTGGTGCGCTCGGCGTTGTAGGTGATGCGGCTTTTCACGCCCAGGCCCGCGAGGTGGCTCTGTGCGAAGTCGATCAGTTGGAGGTTGCTGTTGGCACTGACGGTGTTCATGCGCACCAGGGTCTGGGCCATCAGAAGGCTTTGGGGTGAAAGCGTATGGAGCATGCGGCGCATTCTCCCGGAAGTCCGCGCCGCGTGTGCGCGCGAGTCGCGGCTGTCACGCGCAGCGGGTACCCTGCGCTTCTTTTGGATGGAGAGCCCAAGACCATGCGCACCCTTCAATTCGCCCTGGCGGCCACCACCGTCCTTTGTGTTGCGGCTTGCAGCACCAGCGGCCCCACCGGTTCCACCAACAAGCCGATGACGCTCGACGGCAAGCCGCCGCTGGTCATCGCCCACCGGGGCGCCTCGGGCTACCTGCCGGAGGAAACCCTCGAGGCCTACACGCGCGCCATCGAGCTCGGCGCCGACGTCATCGAGATGGACCTGGTCTCCACCAAGGACGGCGTGCTCATCGCCCGCCACGACCCCAACCTGGCCATCAGCACCGACGTGGCCAGGCACCCGCGCTTCGCCTCGCGCAAGAAGACCATCAAGGTCGACGGCGAGACCCAGACCGGCTGGTTCAGCAACGACTTCACGCTGGCCGAGATCAGGACGCTGGGCGGCATCTCGACCGACGCCGAGCGGCCGCAGGAATTCAACGGCAAGTACAAGATCGTCACCTTCCAGGAGATCATCGACTTCGCCAAGGCCAAGTCGAAGGAAACCGGCCGCACCATCGCGATCTATCCCGAATCGAAGAACCCGACCTACTTCCGCGACCTGGGCCTGCCGCTGGAAGACAAGATGATCGCCGCCATCAACGCCGCCGGCTGGAACAGCAAGACCGCGCCCATCTATGTGCAGTCGTTCGAGCCGGGCAGCCTGAAGTACATGAAGAGCAAGGGCCTGAACACCCGGCTCATCCAGCTGATCGACGGCGACAGCGTCGACCTGAAGACCGGCGCCGTGACCTTCGCCGTGCCCAGCGACCGCCCCTACGACTGGACCAAGGCCGGCGACAAGCGCAACTTCGACGCCATGGTCACGCCCGCGGGGCTGGCCGAGATCAAGACCTATGCCGACGGCATCGGGCCGTGGAAGCGCTACATCGTGAGCATCAAGGGCACGATCGGCGCCGACGGCAAGCCGGTGGACGTGAACAAGGACGGCAAGATCAACGACGCCGACGCCACCTCCACCGCGCCCACCTCGCTGATCGCCGACGCGCACAAGGCCGGCCTGTTCGTGCACCCCTTCACCTTCCGCAACGAGTCGCGCCGCCTGGCGGCCGACTACAACAAGGACGGCAGGAACGAATACGGCGTGTACTACAAGCTCGGCGTGGACGGCGTGTTCACCGACTTCACCGACACCGCGCTGGCCGCGCGCGCGGACTACCTGAAGAGCATCGGGCGCTGAATCTTTTGGGGAGGAACACCGCGCGACCGGCTTTGCGGGGGCGCAGGTGCTGCCCCCGGCAGGGGGGAGCGAAGCGACACGAAACGCGCGCAGCTTGGGGGCGGGCGCAGGAGAGCGCAGGAGTAGGAATTACCCGGCACGGTCTTTGCGGGTGTCGTGGCAAAGCCTAGACTGTGAAACATGAAACTCATCGATTCGCTCGTCACGCAGGCGGCCGGCATCGCCGCCGTCCGACGTGACCTCCACGCCCATCCCGAACTCTGCTTCGAAGAAGTCCGCACCGCCGACGTGGTGGCAGGCAAGCTCACCGAATGGGGCATTCCCATTCACCGCGGCCTGGGCACCACCGGCGTGGTGGGCATCATCAAGAACGGCACCGGCCACCGCGCCGTGGGCCTGCGCGCCGACATGGACGCGCTGCCCGTCACCGAGCTCAACACCTTCGCCCACGCCAGCCAGCACCACGGCAAGATGCACGCCTGCGGGCACGACGGCCACACCGCCATGCTGCTGGCGGCCGCGCAGCACCTGGCGAAGAACCGCAACTTCGACGGTACCGTCTACCTGATCTTCCAGCCGGCGGAAGAGGGCGGCGGCGGCGCGCGCGAGATGATCAAGGAAGGGCTCTTCGAGCAGTTCCCCATGGACGCCGTGTTCGGCATGCACAACTGGCCCGGCATGAAGGCCGGCCAGTTCGCCGTGAGCCCCGGGCCGGTGATGGCCTCGGGCAACAAGTTCCACGTGAACGTGATCGGCAAGGGCGGTCACGCCGCGCTGCCGCAGACCGGCGTCGACCCGGTGCCGATCGCCTGCGAGATCGTGCAGGCGTTCCAGACCATCCTCACGCGCAAGATGAAGCCGACCGATTCGGCCGTGATCTCGGTCACCACCATCCACGCGGGCGAAACCAACAACGTGATTCCCGACAACTGCGAGCTGACGGGCACGGTGCGCACCTTCTCGCTGGAAGTGCTCGACATGATCGAGGCGAAGATGAAGCAGATCTCGGAGCACATCTGCGCGGCGCACGACGCCACCTGCGACTTCCGCTTCGAGCGCTACTACCCGCCGACCATCAACACCGAGGCTGAGGCCGACTTCGCGCGCCGCGTGATGGGCGAGATCGTCGGCCCCGACAACGTGCTCAGGCAGGAGGCCGCCATGACCTCGGAAGACTTCGCCTTCATGCTGCAGGCCAAGCCCGGCGCCTATGCCTTCATCGGCAACGGCGACGGCGCGCACCGCGACGTGCACCACGGCGAAGGCCCGTGCACGCTGCACAACGCGAGCTACGACTTCAACGACGACCTGATCCCGCTGGGCGCGACCTGCTGGGTGCAGATTGCCGAGCAGTTCCTCAAGCCCGGCGCGGCCGGCTGACCGGCGCGTTGTTCGCCGAGTCGCAGAGTTCGCAGTCCCTGGTCCCTAATCCGTAGCGAGGTGATCGCCAGATGATCGGAATCGCCGAGGCCTTTTCTTCGCGCTACGCCCAGGCGCGCCAGAAGTTCCTGCAGGGCTGCGTGAGCGCCGGCCTCACGGTCGAACCGCATGCGCACCCGCTCAAGGGGCGCGACGGCGAGGAACTGTCGATGGACGTCGCGCTCGACGGCAACGCCGATGCCGACAACCTGCTGGTGGTCACCAGCGCCTGCCACGGCGTGGAGGGCCATTGCGGCAGCGGCGTGCAGGTGTTCGCGCTGCACGACGCCGAATGGCGCGAGAAGGCCAGGGCACAGGGCGTGGCGGTGCTGTACGTGCACGCGCTCAACCCGCACGGCTTTTCGCACGGCCGGCGCGTGACGCACGAGAACGTCGACCTGAATCGCAACTTCATCGACTTCTCGAAGCCGGTACCGGTGAACGAGCCCTACGCCAAGCTGCACGAGCTGCTGCTGCCCGCCACCTGGCCGCCCACGCCCGAGAACCAGGCGGGCGTGGCCAAGTGGATCGACAGGCACGGCGCCACCGCCTACCAGGCGGCCGTGACCAGCGGGCAGTACCAGTTCGACGACGGCCTGTTCTTCGGCGGCAAGGCGCCGACCTGGAGCAACAAGACCATTCGCGGCGTGCTGCGCCGGCACGCGGGCCGCGCCCGGCGCATCGCCTGGATCGACCTGCACACGGGGCTCGGGCCGAACGGCCTGGGCGAGCGCATCTACGCCGGCAAGGACGACAAGACCGCCTATGGCCGCGCCAACGCGTGGTGGGGTACGCCGGCGGCGCCGGTGACCTCGATCTACGACGGTTCTTCCACCTCGGCGCTGCTGCGCGGGCTGATGTGGGACTCGGTGTACGAAGAGTGCCCGCAGGCCGAGTACACCGGCATCGCGCTCGAATACGGCACGCTGCCCATCCTGGAGGTGACCGGCGCATTGCGCGCCGACCACTGGCTGCACAAGCACCCGCAGGCGCCGGCCGACCTGGCCGACGGCATCCGGGCGCGGATGCTGGAGGCGTTCTACACGGACACCGACGCCTGGCGCGGGCAGATCGTCAGCCAGGCGAGGCAGGCGATGTTCCAGGCCGTGAACGGCCTGAGCGGCACCGCCGCCTGATCGCATCCCGAGACCCGGACCTTTTGCGGGTCCGTTCCTCGGTCTTCAGATTTTCAGGTCTTCAGGTCCGGACCTTGCCGTCGCCAGTGAGCATCGACAGTTCCACGAACTTCGACGCCACGTGGCTCTTCGGCGAGAACGACACCTCGAACCCGCCGAACGGCTGGCGGTCGATGCTTTCCAGTCCGGCGATCAGGCTCTCGCGCGTGGGCTTGCCCGGCGCCTTGCGCAGGCCTTCGGTCAGCACCTTGGCGGCCAGGTAGCCTTCGATGCCCGAGAAATTGGCGGTGGCGCCGTTGCCGGCCTTGCGCACCGCCTCGGTGAACTCGCGCGCCAGCGCGTTGGCGGGGTTGAAGGGCGACGGCATCACCTGCGTCACCATCACGCCCGAGGCGTCCTTGCCCAGCTCGTCCGACAGCGCCTGCGTGCCCACGAACGACAGGTTGAAGAAGGTGCCGCCGAAGCCGGCCTTGCGCGCCTCGCGGATGAACGTGGCGCAGGCCTTGTAAGCACCCACTTGCACCACGGCGTCGGGCCGCGCGTCCATGATGTTCTTCACCGCCTGGGCCACGTCGGACGAGTTGCGCTCCACCGTGCCCAGCGCCACCGGCTTGAGCTGCTGCTGCTCGAGCGCCTGCGTCACGCCGTCGAGGCCGGCCTTGCCGTAGGCGTCGTTCTGATAGAAGACCGCGATCTTCTTCAGGCCCAGGTGGGTGAGTTGCTTGACCATCAGCGCCGTCTCGTCGTTGTACGAGGCGCGCAGGTGGAACACGTTCTTCTGGAACGGCTCGCGCAGCGACATCGCGCCGGTGAGCGGGGCGATGAACGGCACCCGGTCCTTCACCGCCAGCGGCAGCGCGGCCAGGCTGGTCGGCGTGCCGACGTAGCCGAACAGCGCGAACACGTCCTCGTCGATGAGCTTCTGCGTATTGGCCGCGCAGCGGTCGGGCTCGTAGCCGTCGTCGAGGTTCTTGATCACCACGTTGCGGCGGCCCGGCTGGGCGTTGTACTGGTCCAGGAACAGCTTGGCGCCCTGGTGGAACTGCACGCCCAGCTGTGCCGCCGGGCCGGTGAAAGGCGCCGACTGGCCGAGCACCAGTGGCGTGTCGCCCTGCGCGCGGGCGATGCCGAAGCCGCCCAGCGCCGCCGCGCCTGCGGCCAAAGAAAAATGTCGTCGATTCATCGTCATGTTCAAAACCCCCTCCCGCGCGCTGTCTCGCGCACAAATTAGACTTGCCCGATGCCCCACGCACCGGATTCCCTGCTCGAAGAAGCACCCCTGCCCGCCACCGTTTCCACGGTGCTGGGCGCCTGCCCCCACGACTGCCCGGACACCTGCGCCCTGGTCACCACCGTCAAGGACGGGGTGGCCGTGAAGCTGCAGGGCAATGCCGCGCATTCGCATACCGGGGGAGTGCTGTGCACCAAGGTGTCGCGCTACATCGAGCGCAACGACCATGCCGAAAGGCTGGTACAGCCACTCAAGCGCGTCGGCCCCAAGGGTTCCGGCCAGTTCGAGCCGGTGAGCTGGGACGACGCGCTGGACGACATCGCCAGGCATCTTGAAGTATTACAGGGAAAACCCGAAGACATTGTCCCCTACAGCTATGCGGGAACCATGGGTCTGGTGCAGGGCGAGTCGATGGACCGTCGTTTTTTCCACAAGCTGGGCGCCACCCTGCTGGACCGCACCATCTGCTCCATGGCCGGCGGCGAGGCCATGGTCTACACGCTGGGCGCCAAGGTCGGCATGCGGATCGAGTTCTTCGCCGAGGCCAAGCTGATCCTGATCTGGGGCAGCAACTCGATCGCCAGCAACCTGCATTTCTGGCGCCACGCCCAGGCCGCCAAACGCGCCGGCGCGCGGCTGGTGTGCATCGACCCGCGCCGCACCGAAACCGCCGACAAGTGCGACGAGCACGTCGCGCTGCTGCCCGGCACCGACGCCGCGCTGGCGCTGGCGCTGATGCACGAGCTCATCGTGCACGACTGGCTCGACCACGACTACATCGCCAGCTACACGCTGGGCTGGGAGCAGCTGCGCGAGCGCGCGCTGCAGTGGCCGCCGTCGCGCGCGGCAGAGGTCTGCGGCATTCCCGAAGCGCAGATCGTGGCGCTGGCCCAGGCCTACGGCACCACCAAGCCGGCGGCCATCCGCCTGAACTACGGCATGCAGCGCGTGCGCGGCGGCGGCAACGCGGCGCGCGCCATCGCCTGCCTGCCGGCGCTGGTGGGCGCCTGGCGCGACCGCGCGGGCGGCCTGCTGCTGAGCAGCTCGGGCCATTACCCGGTGGACCGCGCCGCGTTGCAGCGCCCCGACCTGCTGGCCGGGCGCCGGCCGCGCACCATCAACATGAGCACCATCGGCGACGCGCTGCTGGACACCGCCCACCCGGTGAAGGCCATCGTGGTCTACAACAGCAACCCGGTGGCCGTGGCGCCCGAGTCGGCCAAGGTGGCGGCGGGCTTCGCGCGCGAAGACCTGTTCACCGTGGTGCTGGAGCAGTTCCGCACCGACACCGCCGACTACGCCGACTACCTGCTGCCCGCCACCACGCAGCTGGAGCACTGGGACATCCACTGCAGCTACGGCCACACCGACGTGCTGCTGAACCGCCCGGCCGTGGCGCCGCGCGGCGAGGCCCGCAGCAACGCCTGGGTGTTCCGCGAACTGGCGCGCCGCATGGGCTTCACCGAGCCCTGCTTCTCCGATTCCGACGAGGCGCTGTGCCGCACCGCCTTCGCCGAGAACGCCATCGACTTTCCCCAGTTGCTGGAACAGGGCTTCACCAGCGTGAAGCTGCCCGAGGCCCCGTTCGCCGAAGGCAAGTTCCCCACGCCTTCGGGCCGCTGCGAATTCTTCAGCGCCCGGCTGGAGGCCATGGGCATGAACGGCGTGCCCGACCACGTGCCCAACTGGGAGCCGGCCGGCAGCTCGACCGAGTTCCCGCTGGCCATGATCTCGCCGCCGGCGCGCAACTTCCTCAACTCGACCTTCGTGAATGTGACCAGCCTGCGCGCCATCGAGGTGGAGCCGCTGCTGGAGATCCACGCGGAAGACGCCGCCGCCCGCGGCATCGAGGACGGCTCGCTCGTGCGCGTGTTCAACAAGCGCGGCGAGCACCGCTGCCGCGCCGAGGTGTCGCGCCGCGCGCGCCAGGGCGTGGTGCACGGCATGGGCATCTGGTGGCGCAAGCTCGGCATGGACGGCACCAACGTCAACGAGCTGACCAGCCAGCGCCTGACCGACATCGGCCGCGGCCCGACCTTCTACGACTGCCTGGTCGAGGTCGAGAAGGCGTGAGGCTTCTTTCAGCCCTCGCGCTGGCCGGCCCGCTGTTGCTGGGCGGCTGCGCCGACCTGGGCTACTACTGGCAGTCGGCCAGCGGCCACATCGGCATCATGCGGGCGGCCAAGCCCGTGCCCGAGTGGCTGGCCGACCCGGCCGTGTCGGCGGCGCTGAAGGCCAAGCTCGAACTCACGCAGCGCATCCGCGCCTTCGCCTCGTCGCAGCTGGGCCTGCCCGACAACCCCAGCTACAAGTCGTACGCCGACCTGCACCGTGCCGCCGCCGTGTGGAACGTGGTGGCCGCGCCGCCGTACTCGCTCACGCTGAAGAGCTGGTGCTTCCCGGTGGCGGGTTGCGTGGGCTACCGCGGCTACTACGACGAGGCGGCGGCCAAGGCCGAAGCCGAAACGCAGAAGACGAACGGCATGGAAGTGGCCGTGTACCCCGTGCCCGCGTACTCCACGCTCGGCTGGATGAACTGGGCCGGCGGCGATCCGCTGCTGTCCACCTTCATCGGCTACCCCGAAGGCGAGCTGGCGCGCCTCGTGTTCCACGAACTCGCGCACCAGGTGCTCTACGTGGCCGGCGACACGGTGTTCAACGAGTCGTACGCCACCGCGGTCGAGCGCATCGGCGGCGCGATGTGGCTGCAGCGCGAGGCCGGCGAGCCGGCGCGGCGCGAGTACGCACAGTTCGACGGCCAGCGGCAGGACTTCCGGGCGCTCGCGCTGGACACCCGCCGCGCGCTCACGAAGGTCTACGAGTCGCCCGAAGCCAAGGCCGAGGACTGGACCAGGGTCGAAGCCATGAAGCAGGCCGCCATGGCCGACTTCCGCGATCGCTACCAGAAGCTCAAGGCCGCCTGGAGCGGCCCGCGCCAGAACGCCTACGACGCCTGGGTGGCGCGCGCCAACAACGCGGCGTTCGGCGCGCAGGGCGCCTACGACGACATGGTGCCCGGCTTCGAGGCGCTGTTCGACCGCGAAGGCCGCGACTGGCCGCGCTTTTACACTGCAGTCAAGCGCATTGCCGCGCTGCCGACCGATGCGCAGCGCCGCAGCGCGCTCCAGGCGGCCAGCGGCGTCCTGCAAACCCATTCCAGCCCGGAACACAAAATCGGAGATCACGGTGCCTGACATCCACATCGAACGCAACCACACGCTGGGCATTGCCGGCGCGCGCGCCGTCGCGCACAAATGGATCCAGCAGGCCGAACAGGAGTTCGGCCTCGAATGCGTCTACACCCAGGGCGACGGCCTCGACGTGGCCACCTTCACCCGCGCCGGCATCGACGGCACCGTCGAGGTCACCGAGAGCACCTTCAAGCTCGACGCGACGCTGGGCTTCCTGTTCAGCAGCTTCAGCGAAATGATCGAGCAGAAGATCACGCGCAACCTCGACGCGATGCTCGAATCCCGGCGCGGCGGCACCCGCCTCGCCTGACCTGACCTGACCCGACCGGGCACCGCAGCGTTCAGGCGATCGTGTAGCCGCCGTCCACCGGCAGCGCCACGCCGCTCACCATCGACGCGCCGTCGCTCAGCAGGAACAGGACCGGCGCCACCACTTCCTCGACCTGCGCGAAGCGGCCCAGCGGAATCCCGCGGATGGCCGCGGCGCTCTTGTCTGGATCGGCCCAGGCCTGCTCGGCCATCGGCGTGAGCGTGACGGTCGGGTTCACGCTGTTCACGCGGATGCCATGCGGCCCGAACTCCAGGCACAGCGAGCGCGTGATCGCGTCCATCGCGGCCTTCGACGCGCAATAGCAAAGGTGCGCGTCGAGCGCCACCAGCGCGGCCTGGCTCGACACGTTGACGATGCTGCCGCGCACGCCGGCCGCGATCATTGCCTTGCCGCAGCGCGAGGCCACGAGCGCCGCGGCGCGCGCGTTCACGGCCATCACGGCGTCGAAGTTGTCGGCCCGCAGGTCGACGGCCGGCTCGAGCAATGCGATGCCTGCGCAATTCACCACGAGGTCGAATGCGGGCAATGCCGCCAGTGCGATTTCCAGCGCGCCTGTGTCGGCCACATCGAGCACCAGCGGCGTGCAGCCGGCTTCCATGTGCAGGGCCGCCAGCGCCGCGGCGTTGCGGCCCACGGCCGTGACCTGCGCGCCGGCCTGCGCCAGGCGCGCGGCCACCGCGCGGCCGATGCCGCTGCTTGCGCCCGTCACCAGCGCTCGTTTGTTGGAGAAGTCGAAGGAGGTTGTCATGTCGAATGCATCGCGATGGGCGTTCGTGCTCGGGGCGCAGCCATTCACTTCAGCCGATGCATCGCATCGCGCAACGCCGGATAAAGCGACTTGTAGATCTCGAAGCGCTCGCGGTACACCGCCTGCGCCGCGGGTTCGGGCCGCGCGCGTTCCACCAGCGTGACCCAGCCGCGCTCGGCCGTCGCCGCATCGACCAGCCCCGCGCCCAGCGCGGCGAGCATGGCCGCGCCGAGTGCCGCCTCGACCTCTTCCTCGATGGTGAACACCGGGTAGCCCGTGATGTCGGCCACGATCTGCATCCACAGGTCGGAGTGCGCCGCGCCGCCGACCACGATGAGCCGGTCGTCCAGCGGCTGGCCGCTTTGCCGCCCCGCCTCGATGTTGTGCTGCAGCGCGAAGCTCACGCCTTCGAGCACCGCGCGGTACAGGTGCGCGCGGCTGTGCGCGAGCGACAGGCCGATGAACGCGCCCTTGGCCTGCGCGTCCCAGATGGGGCTGCGCTCGCCCATCAGGTAGGGCAGGAACACCAGGCCCTGCGCGCCCGGCGGCACGTCGACGGCCTTGCGCTCGATGAGCGCGTGCGCGTCCTCGCCGGTGCGCGCGGCCTCGGCCACCTCGGCCTGGCAGAAGGCTTCGCGGAACCATGTGATGGCCGCGCCCGCGGTGATCGCGCCGCCGAACACATAGCTGCGGTCGGCGCCGCGGTACACGTGCGGCATGGTGATGAGCCGGTGCCGCGCATCGACCGTCGGGCTCACGAAGCCCCAGCACATGCTGGTGCCGATCATCGCGACGTGGTCGCCGCTGCCGGTGACGCCCGCGCAGAAGGTGGCCACCGCCGCATCGACGCCGCCCGCCATCAGCGGCATGCCTTCGGCAAGGCCCAGCTTCTCGGCCCATTCGGCGCTCAGCCCGCCGACCACGTCGCTCGACTCCACGAGGCGCGGCGGCATCATGCGCGCCGGAATGCCGAGCATGCCCATCGCCTCGCCGGACCACTGGCGCCGCTGCGCGTCGTACACGCCGCCGATGTTTCCGGCCGAACTGTGGTCCACCGCGAGCTCGCCCGTGAGCCGCCAGTTGATGTAGCTGTTCGGCGGCAGGAAGTGGCGCGTGTTCTCCCACACCCGCGGCAGGTGCTCGCGCACCCACAGGATCTTGGTGAAGCCGTGGTAGCTGTCCACGCCGTTGCCGGTGATGGCCTCGAGCCGCGGCACGTCGACGTTCGCGTTCACCCAGGCCACTTCGTCGGTGGCGCGGCGGTCCATCCAGATCAGGCAGGGGTGCAGCGGCTGCATCGCTTCATCGACCGGAATGCCCGCGCCGCCGTACAGGCTGCTCACGCACATCGCCGCGATGTCGGCCGGGGCCACGCCGCTGGCCGCCACGCAGGCGCGCACGCTCTCGCACACCGCGTCGAACCACACCGCGCAGTCCTGCTGCGCCCACAGGGGCTTGGGGGTTTCGGGCTGGTAGGCCACGCTGCGTTGCGAATGCACCTTGCCGTCGATGCCGACCAGCAGGCACTTGGTGCTCTGCGTGCCGATGTCGACGCCGATCACGTATTTCATGGGTGTCGTCTCTCAGGATCGGGGCTGCGGCTTGAGCAGCACCTTGATGGAATCCAGCGAGTTTGCCAGCGCGAAGGCGCGCTCCCATTCGGTCAGCGGGAAGTCGTGCGTGACGATGCCCTTCGAGGTGGCGAGGCCGCGCGCCAGCAGGTCGATGGCGATGGGGTAGCAGTAGGGACCGAGGTGCGCGCCGCGCACGTCGAGCTCCTTGCGGTCGCCGATGATCGACCAGTCGGCGCTGGTTTCCGCGCCGAACACGCTGAACTCCACGAAACGCCCGAGCCGGCGGATCATGTCCAGGCCCTGCGTCACGCCGATGGGCGCGCCCGTGGTCTCGATGTACACGTCGCAGCCGTAGCCTTCGGTCAGGCCCTTGACGACGGCGCCGGCATCCTCGGTCTTCGGGTTGACGACGACGTCGGCGCCGTACTGCTTCGCCAGCGCGAGGCGCTCGGGCACGAGGTCGATCACGATCAGCTTCTTCGGCGTCTTCAGCGCGGCCACCTGCACCATCATCAGGCCCAGCGGGCCGGCGCCGGCGATCACCACCACGTCGTCGAGCTGGATGTCGCCGCGGTTCACGGTGTGGATCGCGCAGGCGAGCGGCTCGATGATGGCCGCGTCTTCCAGCGGGATGCCGTCGGGGATTTTGTGCACGCGCGAGGTGGACGGCAGCCGCATGAAGTCGGCCATGCCGCCGTCGGCCACGACGCGCTGGAAGCCGAAGATGTTGTGCACCTCGCACATCCAGTACTTGCCGGTGGTGCAGAAGCGGCACTTGCCGCAGGGCACGATCTGCTCGGCGATCACGCGGTCGCCTTTCTCCACGCCGAAGTGTTCCGCCGCGCCTTCGCCGAGCGCCTCGACGTAGCCGAAGAATTCATGGCCGGGGATGACCGGCGCCTTGACCCACGAGGGCTGGCCGTCGCCGCCCCAGAACATCTTCGCGCCCGAGTGGCACTTGCAGTCGGAGGCGCAGATGCCGCAGGCGGCGATGGAGATCAGCAGCTCGTTCGGGCCGATGGCGGGCAGGGCGACGGTTTCGAGCCGGTAGTCCTTGGGGCCGTGGCAGACGACGGCCTGCATGGCGGCGAGTTCAGCGATGGCGCCCGATGCGCCGGGCTGGAGCTTTTGATAAGACATGGGTTCCTTGTGGTCGAAGAGGGTGTTGGTGTTGGTGTCGGTGTGGGCTCCCTCTCCCTCTGGGGGAGGGCAGGGGTGGGGGCAAGCGGCGTCACCGTTGGGCACGCTCTGCCTGCCCCCATCCCAGCCTTCCCCCGGAGGGGAAGGAGCAAGACAGGCGACGAAGAGGCTCAGCGCTTGGCCTCGCGGCTGATGAAGATGGCCAGCAGCACGATCGCGCCCTTGATGATCAGTTGCAGGTACGGCGACACGCCGATCATGTTGAGACCGTTGTTCAGCACGCCCAGCAGCAGCGCGCCCACCAGCGTGCCCACGATGGCGCCGCGGCCGCCCGCGATCGAGGTGCCGCCCATCACCACCGCCGCGATGGCGTCGAGCTCGAAGCCCACGCCCACGCCGGGCTGTCCGCTGGTCACGCGCGAGGCCTGCACGATGCCCGCGACGGCGGCGGTCAGCCCGCTCAGCGCATACACCAGCAGCTTGTAGCGCGACACCCGCACGCCCGACAGCCGCGTGGCCTCCTCGTTGCCGCCGATGGCATACACATAGCGCCCGAACGGCGCCATGTTCAGCAGCACGTAGGCCACGAGGTAGGTCGCCAGCATGATGAGGATCGGCACCTTGATGCCCGCGAGCACGCCGCCGCCCAGGAAGGCGAACGACTCGGGCAGGCCGTCGATCGGGTAGCCGCCGGTGTAGATCAGCGCAATGCCGCGCGCGATGCCCATGGTGGCCAGCGTCACGATGATCGGCGGCATGCGCAGGCAGGCCACGCAGTAGCCGTTGAACAGGCCGATCACCACGCCCACCGCCAGCCCGAGCGGCACCGCGAGCACCGGCGGCAGGCCGAACTGCACCATCAGCCCCGAGGCCAGCGTGCCCGACAGCGCCACCACCGCGCCCACCGACAGGTCGATGCCGCCGGTGAGGATGGCGGCCGTCATGCCCACCGCGATGATCGCGTTGATCGACGACTGCAGCGCAATGTTCTGCAGGTTGCCCCATGACAGAAAGTTGTCGGTCGCCACGATCATGAAGACCGAGATCGCGACCAGTCCGACCAGCGGAAGAAAGGCCGTGGAGCGGCGCAGCCGGGTGAAGAGCCCGCCGGCGGGCGCCGGCGGCACGGGATGGGTGGCGGTTGCGTTCATTGCAAGCTCCCGGAGGTGATGGAGGTTGACGTGGCGTGGCGCATGATGTCGCCCGCGTTGATGGCGTCGCCCTCCAGCGTCGCCACGATGGCGCCGCCCGAGAACACCGCGACGCGGTCGCACATGCCCACGATCTCGGGCAGCTCGCTGGAGATCATCAGGATGGCCTTGCCCTGGCGCGTGAGCTCGCGCATGAGGCCGTAGATCTCGGCCTTGGCGCCCACGTCGATGCCGCGCGTGGGCTCGTCGAAGATCAGCACCTCGCAGTCGTGGCCGAGCCAGCGCGCGATCACCACCTTCTGCTGGTTGCCGCCCGACAGCGTGGCCACGCGCGTCTCCACGCCCGGCGCCTTCACGCCCACGCGGCGCGACAGTTCGCCGGCCGCCTGCTTCTCCGACGCCTGGCTCACCAGCCCGGCGCTGCGGTGCCGGGCGAGGTTGTTCAGCGAGATGTTGAAGCGGATCGTGAAGTCGGTGATGAGCCCCTCGGCCTTTCGGCTTTCGGGCAGCAGGCCGATGCCGGCTTCGAGTGCCTGCGTCGGGTCGTTCAGGCGCACGGGCCTGCCGTTGCGCAGCACCGTCTTGCGGTGGGCGCGGTCGGCGCCCATCATGCCCAGCGCCAGCTCGGTGCGGCCCGAGCCCACGAGGCCGGCGAAGCCGAGGATCTCGCCTTCGTGCAGTTCGAAGGCGTTCACCGGCCCGCCCTTCGCGAGCTGGATGTGCGGCACCTCCAGCAGCTTGCGCGCGTGGACCGCATGAGGCGCGGGCACCGGCTTGGGCGGAAAGTTCTGCTCGATGCGCCGCCCCACCATCATCTCGACCAGCGCGTCGACGTCGGTCGCGCCGACCTCCGCATGCCCCGCGTTGGCGCCGTCGCGCAGCACGCTGATGCGGTCGCACACCTCGAAGATCTCGTCGAGGTGGTGCGAGATGAAGATCATCGCCACGCCCTTGGCGCGCAGCTCCCGCATGATCTTGAACAGGTGCCCCGCCTCGTTCGGCGTGAGCGTGGCGGTCGGCTCGTCGAGCACCAGCAGCCGCGCCTTCAGCGACAGCGCCTTGCCGATTTCCACGAACTGCTGCTGCGCCACCGAGAGCTGGCAGATCGGCACGCCAAGGTCGATCCGCACGCCCAGCTCGTCGAAGAGCTGTTGCGCCGAGCGCTTCATCGCGGCCGTGTCCATCAGGCCGAAGCGGTTCTTCAGGTAGCGCCCCAGGAAGATGTTCTCCACCGCGTTCAGGTGCGGGATGAGGCTGAACTCCTGGAAGATGATGCCCACCCCCGCCGCGATGGCGTCGCTGTAGCCCGCGAAGCTGCGCTCGCTGCCGTCGATGAAGATGCGGCCCTCGTCGGCCCGGTAGATGCCGCCGAGGATCTTCATCAGCGTCGACTTGCCCGCGCCGTTCTCGCCGAGCAGCGCGTGCACCTCGCCCTTGCGGATCGAGAGGTCGATGCCCGAGAGCGCCTTCACACCGGGAAAGCGCTTGGAGACGCCTTCGAGCCGCAGCATTTCGGCGGTGTCGTTCATGGTGGTCTGCTGCCGTGTGTGCAACGTGTGCCGCGGCTCACCAGGTGAAGGTCTTCGCGCCTTCGGCGTCGATCAGCTTCACGTCGACCGGCACCGCGGCCGGCACGTTGGCGCCCCACTTCTTCGCCAGCGCGATGCCGATGGCCAGGCGGATCTGGTCGCGCGGGTACTGTGCGGTGGTGGCGATGAACTTGGAGCCCGGCTTCTGCATGGCCTTGATGGCCTCGGGCGCGCCGTCCACGCTGGTGAGCTTCACGTCCTTGCCGCTCGCTTCGATGGCCGCGAGCGCGCCCATCGCGCCCCCGTCGTTCACGCTGAACACGCCCTTCAGGTCCTTGTTGGCCTGCAGGATGTTCTCGGTCACGGTGAGCGCGGTGGCGCGCTCCTGCTTGCCGTTCTGCGTGCTCACCACCTTGATGCCGGGGTACCTGGCCAGTGCCTCGCGGCAGCCCTTCACGCGCTCCAGGATCGGCACCACCGGAATGCCGTCGAGGATGGCCACGTCGCCCTTCTCGCCGATGCTTTTGGCCAGGTACTCGCAGGCCAGGCGGCCCGCGTCGGTGTTCTTCGAGCCCACGAAGGAGTCGACCGGGCCCTGCGCATTGGCGTCCACCGCCACCACCACCAGGCCCGCCTTCTTGGCCGAGCGCACGGCCGACTGCACGCCGGTGGAGTCGGTCGGGTTCAGCAGCAGGATGTCGACCTTCTTCTGGATCATGTCTTCCACATCGCCGATCTGCTTGGCCACGTCGTGCCGCGCGTCGGTGGTGACCACCGTGGCGCCGATGCTGGCGGCGGCCTCCTCCAGCGCCTGCTTCATGGTCACGAAGTAGGGGTTGTTGAGTTCCTGGAAGGTCATGCCGATGCGCAGCGGCTGCTTCGGTGCCTGCGCCTGCGCGGCGGATGCGCCGCAGACCAGCGCGGCGGTGATGGCGATGGCCTTGAGAAGTGTCGTCATGGTGGCTGTCTCCTGGGGGTTGTCTCTGTGTGGAAGAACGCGGAACAAACGCTGGCAAAGCTCCACCCCGCGCGGCGCCCGGAGCGCCGCGCCGCAAGCGGCACGGGGGAACGCGACGGGCCCTGCTACGGCGGGCTGGCGGCACGCGAGGCGGCGGCCTGCATGCGGTGGAAGTTGCGGAACTTGGTCGGCGGCATGCGCTTGTGCAGCAGGAACTGCCGGTTGAAGTTCGACACGTTGTTGAAGCCCACGTCCATGCAGACGTCGAGCACCGGCTTCTCGCTGTTGGTGAGCAGCTCGCAGGCGCGGCTGATGCGCAGCCGGTTCACGTAGCGCACGAACGACTGGCCCGTGTGCTTGCGAAAGGCGCGCGAGAACGCGCTCGGGCTCTGGCCCACCAGCTCGGCCAGCATCGGCTCGCGCAGGTCGTCGGCCAGGTTGGCCGTGATGTGCGCCAGCACGTTGTTGATGGCGTGCGACATGAAGGCCTTCGGGTCGGGCCGGAACGCCGGGCTCGCCAGGCGCTGGCGGTCGTGGCCGCCGGCCAGCAGCTCGAGCAGCGACAGCAGCAGGATCACGCGGCGCAGGCCGCGCGCCTCCAGCAGCGATTCCATGATCGGCTTGGCGGCCGCGGCGGTCTGCGCCGAGAACAGCAGGCCCGAGCCCGATTCGGCCAGCAGCGGCGCGATGTGCTGGAACTCGGGAAAGCTGGCGGACATGTGCTGCACCAGCGCGGCCGGGAACTGGATCACGATGCCGCGCCGCTCCACGCTCTGGCCGGCGGGCACGTCGCTGATCCAGTTGTGCGGCAGGTCGGGGCCCATCAGCACGAGGTTGCCGGGCTCGAAGTGGCCGACGTGGTCGCCCACGAAATACACGCCCTGGGTTTCCACGATCAGCTGGATCTCGTACTCCGGGTGGAAGTGCCAGCGCACCGTGCGGTACGGGTAGCCGTGCGCCCAGCAGGTGAACGATTCGTCACCGCGGACTTCGACGATTTCCAGGTCGGGTTGCATGGGGCGGACTGTACGAATCGCTCCCGGCGCCAACAACCAGAGATGGGCCGCGAAACCGATACTTTTTTGACTTCGACGCGGGCCGCGCCGGCGCGCCCGGCGGCCTGCATTGCGCTGCAGCAAACCTCTTTCTCCTCGGGGGAAGAGCGCATGAGGGCGGCAATTGCTGCGCTGCGGCAGGCGGCGAAATTGCGCGGTCAAGAATTCATAGGTGTTTTCCCGCCCACCCCGGCGCCGCGAGGGCGGCGCGCGGGCACGGCACACTCGGGCGCCATGACAACGACAAGCTCTTCTTCCCCGGCGGCCGGTCCGCTGGCCGGCCTCAAGGTCGTCGAACTCGGACAGCTCATTGCCGGGCCTTTCGCGGCGCGCACGCTGGGCGACTTCGGCGCCGAAGTCATCAAGATCGAGCCGCCCGGCACGGGCGACCCGCTGCGCACCTGGCGGCTGCTGAAGGACGGCACCTCGGTGTGGTGGCAGGTGCAGTCGCGCAACAAGCGTTCGCTGGCGCTCGACCTGCGCCAGCCCGAGGCACAGGCCATCGTGCGGCAGCTGGCGGCCGAGGCCGACGTGCTGGTCGAGAACTTCCGCCCCGGCGCCATGGAAGGCTGGGGCCTGGGCCCCGACGCGCTGCTGGCCGCCAACCCGGGGCTGGTGATGCTGCGCATCAGCGGCTACGGCCAGACCGGGCCCTACCGCGACCGCCCCGGCTTCGGCGTGGTGGCCGAGGCCATGGGCGGGCTGCGCCACCTCATGGGCGAGCCGGGCCGCGTGCCGGTGCGCGTGGGCGTGTCGATCGGCGACACGCTGGCGTCATTGCACGGCGTGATCGGCGTGCTGATGGCGATGCAGCACCGCCATGCGACCGTGAGCGCCGAGCATCCGAAGGGCAAGGGGCAGGTGATCGACGTGGCGCTCTACGAGGCGGTCTTCAACTGCATGGAAAGCCTGCTGCCGGAGTACGGCGAGTTCGGCGCGGTGAGGGAGGCCGCGGGCAGCGCGCTGCCGGGCATTGCGCCCACCAACGCCTACCGCTGCGCGGACGGCGGCCACGCCATCGTCGCGGGCAACGGCGACAGCATCTTTCGCCGCCTGATGGAATGCATCGGCCGGCCCGACCTCGCGGCCGACCCGGCGCTGGCGGGCAACACGGGACGGGTGGCGCAGGTGGAAATGCTCGATGCCGCCATCGGCGACTGGGCCGCGCAGCGCACGGTCGAGGAGGTGCTGGCCGCGCTGGACGCGGCGCACGTGCCGGCCGGGCGGATCTATTCCATTGCCGACATCGCGGCCGACCCGCACTACGCCGCGCGCGGCATGCTGCAGCAGTTGCGCATGCCCGACGGCAGCGCGCTCGCGGTGCCCGGCTTCGTGCCCAAGCTGTCGCTCACGCCGGCCAGCCACCGGTACAACGCGCCGGCGCTGGGGGCGGACACCGACGCGGTGCTGAAGGAAATCGGCTTGAGCGCGCAGCAGATCGCCGCGCTGCATGCGCGCGGGATCGTGGGCTCTGCGTCGTGAGACACCACGGAGCCGGCTCTGCCGGGCCGCAGGTGCCGCCCCCGGAAGGGCGTTGGCGCAGCGACACGGCGTGCGCGCAGCTTGGGGGAGAGCCTAGCCTGCGCGCAGCGACTCGATCAGGTCGATGTACTTCTGCTTGGCCTCGTCGGCGCTCGCGCCTTTTTGCGCCGTCCACGCGTCCCACTTGGCGCGCGCGACGATGTCGCTGAAGCTGGGCCTCTTGGCGGTGTTGTCGCCTTCGGTGGCCTGCTTGAAGAGGCCGTAGATCTTCAGCAGTGTCGGGTTGTCGGGGCGCTCGGCGAGCAGCTTGGAGTTGGCCTGGGCGGCTTCGAATGGGGCGTTGAGGTCGGACATGGCAGTCGGATGAGAGAAAAACGGAAATGAAAACGCAGACCGCGCATCTTAAATCGCGCGGTACACGCCGGTACCAGGTCGACCCTTCGCGCTTTCAGCCCTTCAGTCTTTCAGCCCGGCGCGCGCCAGCTCCACGTCCAGCCGCTCCCGCGCGTCCGCCGGCTTCAGCGCCGCCGCCCGCTCATAGAGCCTGGTTGCGTCGCCCATCAGCGAATCGCCGTGCAGCATCAGCAGCGCGCGGGCGAATTCCATCATGCCGGCGGCGGAATGCGGGTGCAGCTCGAGCCCGCGCTCGAACAGGTCGATCGACGTTTCCGCCCGCACGCCGTAGGTCATGCGCCCGACCAGCGCGCCCACCTTGTCGATGACTTCGGCGTGGAACGAGGCCAGCGCGAGGTGCGCGTCGGCGTGCCGCGGCTGCAGCTCGATCACGCGTTCCAGCGCGCCCTTGAGCTTGCTGCCCAGCCCCTGCGCCAGCGCGCGCGCCACGCTGATGCCCTGGCTGTAGCGCCCCAGCGCATAGGCCTGCCAGTACAGCGCCTGGCAGTTCTCGGGTTCGGCCGCGGCCTGCGCGCCCGCGCGCTCGATCACCTGGCGGAACATCGCGAGCCGCACGGCCTCGCGCGGCTCCAGGTAGTTGGCGTAGACGGCGGTCGACTGGTTGGCCAGCGCCAGCCCTTCGGCGCCGTGCAGCAGGCCGACGGTGGCGGCGCGCTCGAACTCGCCGCTGTGGTACAGCGCCCAGCCTTCGGCCAGCGCCGAGCTCTCGGGCGGCACCGGCAGGTCGTGGCCGGCATGCAGGCGCGGCCAGTGAGAGGCCACGCTGCGGGCGTCGTAACGGGGCACGTCGGACCAGGGGAAGGGTGTCCACGGGTCCGCGTTGGCGACAACCGGGTGGGCGGACATCAGCGAGAGCGGTTTGAAGTCGGGGTGGGGCATGTGTCTAGACCGCCATGTCGACAGGTGGTTTCGCGTTGTTGCTGCCGTTGCCGTTGCCGTTGCCGCTGCTGTTCTGGCCGGCATCTTCACCGTTGTAGGCGTGGCTCAGTGTCAGCAGATGCCGGCGCTGCTCGCGCTCGAGGTAGGGGGCGAGCTGGTGCAGCGTGTGGTGGGCGCCGCGCATCAGCGCGCCCTGCGCATGCGCGGGCTCCAGCGCCTCGCGCGGGTTGCGCACGTACTCGTAGCTCAGCCAGTAGGTCAGCACGACGACCATGCTCTGGGCGAGCGTGTCGACCTCGTGCACGTCGATCTCGAGGTGGCCGGCGCGGCTCAGCCCGGCAATCAGCTGGCGGATGGCGCGGGCCTTGTTCTTCAGCACCAGCTGGAACTGCGTCTCCAGGCGCCGGTTCTTGCTGAGCAGGTCGTTGAGGTCGCGGTACAGGAAGCGGTAGCGCCAGATCAGCTCGAACAGCGTGTGCATGAAGAACCACGCGTCCTCCACGTCGTTCACGCCCTCGCTGGCGTGCAGCAACTCGTTGAGCTCGGCCTCGTAGCCTTCGTAGAGCTTGTTGATCAGCTCTTCCTTGGCCGGGTAGTGGTAGTAGAGATTGCCGGGGCTGATATTGAGTTCGCCCGCCACCAGCGTGGTGGACACGTTCGGTTCCCCGAAGCGGTTGAACAGGTCCAAGGCGGCTTCGAGGATGCGTTGCGCTGTGCGGCGTGGCGCCTTCTTTGCCATGTCGGTGCCCCCGTATGTCTCGTGGTCTCTTGGGGACACTCTAGCCTATGTGCACCGCACCATGAACGGTGCGGGACATGTTTTGCGACACAGTTTTCGTTGTGCAGTGCCGCAAACGCGGGCCGTCCGGCGCGGCCGGCCAGGGGCTCAGCCGGCCTTGCTGCGGCGCAGGGTCTTCTTGGCGGCCGGCGCGGCGGCCTTGCCCGTCTTGCGGGCGGGGGTCTTGCGCGGCGCGGCGGCCTGCGCGTGCTGCTGCTTTTTCAGCTGCGCTTCGAGTGCCTCGACGCGCGCCTGCAGCGCGGCCATGTCGGCGGCGCTCGGGGTGCCGAGCTTCTCGAGCGCGCGCGCCACGCGCTCCTCGAAGATGTTCTCCAGCTTGCCCCACTGGCCGGCGGCCTTGGTGCCGAACTCGCTGGCGAAGCCGCTCATGCGCTGCTGGGCCTGGGCGAGGGTTTCCTCGGCGGCCGCCTGGGTCTTCTTCTGCATGCCGGCGCCGTCCTTGACCAGCGCCTCGAAGGCCTTGCTGCCTTCCTGCTGCATCTTGGCGAAGGCGCCGAGGCCGGCCAGCCAGATCTGCTGGGCGGAGTCCTTGATGCGGTCGGAGGACTTGCCGTTGTTGTTGTCGTCGTCGGAAGAGGAGGAGGCCATGGCGGAATGTTCCTGGAAAGGGAGCGAAGAGTCAGGGGGCGAGCGCAGGACTCTAGCCGCCCGGACCCTCCACCGTTAGAGCTTTCCGCCTAGCCGCGTGGCGCGCCGGCTGCAGTCTGGGCAGCCGGCACAGCCCGCACCGCCAGTTCGATCAGGGCGTGCCGCCGGCGGCGCGGCTGGCGTCCAGGTGCGCCTTGGCGCGCTCGGCCAGCGCCATTTCGCCGGGCGTGCCGGGCGCGAAGCTCTCCACCGGCAGCGGCCGGCCGTGCGAGTCGACCGAGACGAACACGATCAGGCATTCGGTGGTCTTCTCCATCACGCCGCCCTTCATGTCGCCGCTGCGCACCTCCACCGAGATGTTCATGCTGGTGTTGCCCGTGTAGGCCAGGCGGGCCTCCACCTCGACCAGGTCGCCGATCATGATCGGGCGGTGGAAGCGGATGCTGCCGATGAAGGCGGTGACGCAGTAGCGCTTGGCCCAGCTGGTCGCGCAGGCGTAGCCGGCCTCGTCGATCCACTTCATGACCGTGCCGCCGTGGACCTTGCCGCCGAAGTTGACGGTGCTGGGTTCTGCGAGGAATCGCAGGGTGATCGAGGACATGGAAGGCCGCCTTTTCGATGGGCTGTGGGGGTAGGGAGCCGCGATTATGCGAGCGCCCGGATGCCCCCCAGACGCCGCTGGTCGGCGTCGATCACCGCCTGTCGCCGCTGGTCGGTGCCGATCACCGCCTGTCGCCGCTGGTCGGCACCGATCACCGCCTGTCGTCGCCCGTCGCCCCGGCGTGCGCGCTCAGCTCCCGCTGAACAACTGCGCCAGCGTGCGCCGCAGCCAGGCGTTGCCCGGGTCGGCATGAAAGCGCTCGTGCCAGTGCTGCTTCACGGCGTAGGCCGGCAGGGCGAAGGGCGGCTCCAGCAGCTTCACCGGCTCCTGCGTGGCCAGCACCTTGCCCAAAATGCGCGGCACCACCACGATCAGCTCGGTGTGCGCCACGATGCGCGCCACGCTCAGGAAGCTCGACAGCCGCACCACCACGTCGCGCTTCAGGCCCAGCCGGGCGATGGTCGTGTCGACGATGGCATGCCCCGTGCCCGACGTGGACACCACCGCGTGCGCCTCGGCCTCGAAGCGCTTGCGCGTGAGCCGCGCGCCGATGCGCGGATGGTTCTGCGCCGCCAGGCAGACGAAGTTCTGCATGAACAGCGTCTGCTGGTAGAAGCCCGCGTCCAGCTGCGGCATGAAGCCCACGGCCAGGTCGACCTCGCCGTCCTGCAGGCGCCGCCCGCTGATCGTGGAGATGATCTCGGTCTCGATGTGCACCCCCGGCGCCGCGCGCCGCAGGTGGTCGAGCAGGCCGGGCAGCAGCACCACCTCGCTGATGTCGGTCATGCAGATGCGAAAACGCCGCTGCGCCTGCGCGGGCTCGAAGCTGCTGCGGTTGCCTTGCGCCTGCGCCAGCTGCGCCAGCGCCTCGCGCAGGTTCGGGTAGATGCGCTCGGCATGCGGCGTGGGCTGCATGCCCTGGGCGGTGCGGGTGAAGAGGCGGTCGTCGAAGTGGGCGCGCAGCTTGTTCAGCGCGGTGCTGGCCGCGGCCTGCGCCATGCCCAGCCGCTCGGCCGCCCTGGAGACGTTGCCGGTCTTGTAGACCTCGTCGAACACGGCGAGCCATTCGAGATCGAGCTTGGACATGGAAAGGGGCTTCTTCAGGCGAAAGACACCATTATCGAAATTTCGAATTCCGTGTATTGGCTACCGGTCTTGAGGAAATAGTGGTGCGGGTGAAGAATGCCGCCACGGAGACACACCACGCCATGAAACCCGCGCCAACCAATGCGGCCGAACGCCGCGACTACTACGCCCGCATCGCCCCGCTGCACCTCACCCCGCTGTGGGAGTCGCTGCATGCCCTGGTGCCGCGCGAACCGCAGACGCCCTGCGTGCCCGCGCTGTGGCGCTACGACGAGATCCGCCCGCTGCTGATGGAGTCGGCCGATCTCATCACCGCCGAGGAGGCCGTGCGCCGCGTGCTGGTGCTGGAGAACCCGGCGCTGCCGGGCAACTCGTCGATCACGCAGTCGATCTACGCGGGCCTGCAGCTCATCATGCCGGGCGAGGTGGCGCCGTCGCACCGCCACGTGCAGTCGGCCCTGCGCTTCATCGTCGACGGCAAGGGCGCGTACACCACGGTGGGCGGCGAGCGCACCACCATGTACCCCGGCGACTTCATCATCACGCCCTCGTGGGCCTGGCACGACCATGGCAACGAAGGCATCGGCGGCACGGTCGAGCCGGTGGTGTGGCTCGACGGCCTCGACATCCCGATGCTGCGCTTCTTCGACGCCGGCTTCGCCGAGAACGACGATGCCAAGGTGCAGCACGTGTCGCGCCCCGAAGGCCACAGCCTCGCGCGCTTCGGCCACAACATGGTGCCGGTGCGCCACGACCACGTCTCGGCCACCTCGCCCATCTTCAACTACCCGTACGCACGCAGCCGCGAGGCGCTGGCCCAGCTGCACAAGCAGGAGGCGCCCGACGCCTGGCTCGGCCACAAGCTGCGCTACATCAACCCGCTCACGGGCGGCTCGCCGATGCCCACCATCTCGACCCAGCTGCAGCTGCTGCCCCAGGGCTTCGCCGGCAGGACGCACCGCGCCACCGACGGCACGGTGTACAGCGTGGTCGAGGGCCACGGCACGGCCGAGATCGCCGGCCAGCGCTTCGACTTCGGTCCGCGCGACACCTTCGTGGTGCCGTCGTGGGCGCCGCTGCGGCTGTCGTCGCCCGGCGAAGACACCGTGCTCTTCAGCTTCTCCGACCGCCCCGTGCAGCAGGCCATGGGCATCCTGCGCGAAGCCTTCCTGGAAGAAGCCTGATCCCCGGCGCCTGAACGCAGGCGCCCCTTCTTTTTTCGTTCTTCCCGTTTTTGTTCGACCGTTGCCGCCCCGCGCGGCAGGAGCCTCCATGTCCTTCGTCTTCACGCCCCCTTCCATCGTCGGCCTGCCCATCGCCGGCTCCGACAAGCAGTTCCCCGTGCGCCGCGTCTACTGCGTGGGCCGCAACTACGCCGCGCACGCACGCGAGATGGGCTTCGACCCCGACCGCGAGCCGCCGTTCTTCTTCTGCAAGCCGAACGACGACGCCTCGGTGGTGCCGGTGGCCGAAGGCGCGACCGGCGCCGTGCCGTACCCGCCGCTCACCAGCAACTACCACTACGAAGCCGAGCTGGTGGTGGCCATCGGCAAGGGCGGCAAGGACATTCCGGTCGAGCAGGCCGCCAGCCACATCCACAGCTATGCCGTGGGCCTGGACATGACCCGCCGCGACCTGCAGATGAAGATGCGCGAGCAGGGCCGCCCGTGGGAAATCGGCAAGGCCTTCGACTTCTCCGCGCCCATCGCGCCGCTGCGCACGCTGGCCGACGTGGGCGAGATCAGCGCCGGCGCCATCACGCTCGAAGTCGACGGCCAGGTGCGCCAGAGCAGCGACATCACGCACCTGATCTGGTCGGTGAACGAGGTCATCGCCAACCTGTCGACGCTCTTCACGCTGCAGCCCGGCGATCTGATCTTCACGGGCACGCCCGAAGGCGTGGGCGCGGTGAAGGCCGGCCAGACGATCAAGGTGAGCATCGAGCGCCTGCCGTCGCTCACGGTCCGCATCGACTGATTCCGCACAAGAAAAGAGAAAGCAGAGGCCGCCCATGACCGCCAGCACCGCCACCGCCGCATCCACGACGAAGAACCCGCCCACCGTGCTGCTGGTCGGCGGCGGCATCGGCGGCATGGCCGCCGCGCTGGCGCTCGCGCGCCTGGGCGTGGCCATCGACCTGCTGGAGCAGAGTGCCTCCATCGGCGAGATCGGCGCCGGCCTGCAGCTCGGCCCCAACGCCTTCGCCGCGCTCGATGCGCTGGGCGTGGGCGAGGCGGTGCGCAAGGGCTCGGTGTTCACCGACCGGCTGGTGATGATGGACGCCGTCGATTGCGCCGAGGTCGCCTCGGTGCCGGTGGGCGAGGCCTTTCGCGCGCGGTTCAAGAATCCTTATGCGGTGAGCCACCGCGCCGACCTGCACGGCGCGATCCACGAGGCGGTGAAGCAGCATCCGCTGATCCGCTTCCACACCTCCGCGCAGGTCGAGGCTATCGACACGAGCGGGCAGGGCGTGACGGCGGTCACCAAGGACGGCCGCCAGTTCAAGGCCGACGCCATCGTCGGCTGCGACGGCGTGAAGTCGGTGGTGCGCGCCAGGCTCATCGGCGATGCGCCGCGCGTGTCGGGCCACGTGGTCTACCGCGCCGTGGTGCCGGCGGACTGCATGCCGGCCGACCTGCGCTGGAACGCGCCCGTGGTCTGGGCCGGCCCCGACTGCCACCTGGTGCACTACCCGCTGCGCCATGGCGAGCAATACAACCTGGTCGTCACCTTCCACAGCCGCGAAGCGGAAGAGTGGGGCGTGACCGACGGCAGCAAGGAAGAAGTGCTGTCGTACTTCGAAGGCGTGCACGCGCGCCCGCGCCAGCTGCTCGACCGCCCGACCTCGTGGCGCCGCTGGAGCACCGCCGACCGCGACCCGGTCGGCCGCTGGAGCGACGGCGCGGCCACGCTGCTGGGCGACGCGGCGCATCCCATGATGCAGTACCTGGCGCAGGGCGCCTGCATGGCGCTCGAGGACGCCGTGACCCTCGGCGAGGCCGTGAAGGCCTGCGGCTTCGACATGCCCGCCGCGTTCAAGCTGTACGAGGCGGCGCGCGTCGCCCGCACGGCGCGCGTGGTGCTGTCGGTGCGCGAAATGGGGCGCCTGTACCACGCCAAGGGCGTGGAGCGCCTGGTGCGCAACAGCCTGTGGGTGGGGCGCTCGCCCGAACGCTTCTACGATGCCGTCGAGTGGCTCTATGCCTGGCGGCCCGAACACTGCCTGGACGACGCGCCCGGGGCGCTGCGTCCCGTGACGGCGACGGCCGAGGCCAAGGCCGACGCCGAGACTGCCGCGGTGCTTTCGCCGCACTGACACCTGTTTCTTTCATCATTCATAACCAACGAGGCCACCATTCAGGTGAACGCCCAGGAGACAAACGACATGAACTTTTCGCGCGCACTGCTGACCGGCCTTTGGGGCCTGGCAGCGGCCACGGGGGCACTGGCCCAGTCCGACTACCCCAGCAAGCCCGTGACCGTGGTCACGCCCTTTGCCGCGGGCAGTGGCCCCGACGCCGTGCTGCGCCTGGTCTCCGACAAGCTCTCGCGCCTGTGGAACCAGCGCGTGCTGATCGACAACAAGCCCGGCGGCGGCGGCTTCATCGCCATCGACCAGGCCCGCCGCGCCGCGCCCGACGGCTACACCCTGCTGCAGCTGGACAGCGAGCACATCGCCGCGCTGCCGCACCTGTACAAGTCGAAGAACTTCGTGACGCTGCAGCACTTCGACCCGGTGGCCTCGCTGTTTCGCACGCCCTTCTTCGTGGCCGTGGGCAGCGAGTCGAAGTGGAAGACCATGGCCGACCTGATCGCCGCCGCCAAGGCCGAGCCCGACGCGGTGGTCTACGGCTCCTGGGGCGTGGGCAGCCCCGGCCACCTGGGCGCGCAGCAGCTGGAGGCGCTCACCGGCATCCGCATGCGCCACGCGCCGTACCGCGAGGTGTCGCAGCTGTACGCCAACGTGGGCGCCGGCGACGTGCCGTGGGCCTTCGCGAGCATTCCCTCGAGCCAGGGCATCTACAAGGCCGGCAAGCTGCGCTACATCGCGGTGGCCGCGGCTAGGCGCATTCCGCAGATGCCCGACGTGCCCACCATGGCCGAGGCGGGCGGTCCGGCCTCGCTGGAGGTCAATTCGTTCGTGTCGCTGCTCGCGCCCAAGGGCGTGCCGGCGGCCATCAAGGCGAAGATCAATGCCGACGTGGCCAAGGTCATCGCCGACCCCGAGATCCGCGCCCGCTTCGACACCTTCGCCTTCGAGCCGCTGGCCTGGTCGCCCGAGGAGATCGAGCGCAATGCCGAGGCCAAGTCGAAGGTGTACGGCGAGCTGGTGCGCAGGGGCAACATCAGCCTCGACTAGGGCCGTGACGGGGGGCTCGCCTTGCCCTGTGTTCCGTTCGGCAGTTAAGCTGGCCCCTTCGTTTTTTTGACAATTTTTCACATTTCCATGCAAGCCACCAAGAGAGCCCTCCTGATTGCCTGCGGCCTGGCCGCCGCCACCGCGTTGCCGATGACCGCCAGCGCACAGAACGCCGCCTGGCCGACCAAGCCGATCCGCCTGCTGGTGGGCTTCCCGGGCGGCTCCACCCCCGACATCGCGGCGCGCACCATCGCCGAGCCGCTGTCCAAGGCGCTGGGCCAGCCTATCGTGGTGGACAACAAGGCCGGCGCCTCGGGCAACATCGCGGCCGACCAGGTGGCCAAGGCCACCGACGACCACACGCTGGGCATCGTCATCAACGGCAACCTCACGTCGTCGAAGATGCTGTACCCCAAGCTGCCGTACGACCCGGTCAAGGACTTCACCTACCTGTCGCTGATCGCCACGGCCCCGCTGGTGCTGGTGGCGCAGAACAACCTGCCCTCGGGCACCGCCTTCTTCGACGCCGCGCGCAAGGGCGGCGACAAGTGGAACTACGGCTCGGTGGGCATCGGCTCGGTCGGCCACCTGGGCATGGAACTGCTCAAGACCCGCGTGAACGGCTTCAAGCCCGAGCACGTGCCCTACCAGGGCAACCCGCAGGTCATCACCGCCATGCTGGGCGACCAGGTGCAGATGGGCCTGATCCCGCCAGGCGTGGCCATGCCCCAGATCAGGGCCGGCAAGCTCAAGGCCATCGGCCTCACGGGCGGGCGCAGCGCGCTGGTGCCCGAGATCCCGCCGCTGGCCGACGCCGGCGTGAAGGATTTCAACCTCGAGGTGTGGGTGGCGCTGCTGGGCCCGGCCAACCTGTCGAAGACCGCGCAGGCGCGCATCAGCCGCGAACTCGAAGTGGTCATGAAGGACCCGGACGTGCGCCGCAAGCTCTTCGAGCAAGGCTGGCAGGCCGTGGGCACCTCGCCGGACGGCATGCGCACGCGCGTGAACGACGAGGCGGCCATCATGACCAGGATCATCTCGGCCCGCGGCATCAAGTTGCAGTGATGAGCGCCCAGACATTGCATGAGCCGGCGCGCGAGCTGCCGGTGTTCGGCGACTACGACGTGGTGGTGGTCGGCGGCGGCCCCGCCGGCATTGCCGCGGCCGTGAGCGCCGCGCGCCATGGCGCCCACACGCTGCTGGTGGAGCGCTACGGCTTCCTCGGCGGCATGGGCACCGCCGGCGGCGTGACCAACTTCGCGGGCCTGTACGGCAAGCGCAAGGGCGAGATGACGCAGCTGGTGCACGGCGTGGTCGACGAGCTGATCGAGCGCATCGCCGCGCTCAACGGCATGAACGACCCGCAGAACGGCATGGGCGGGCGCATCTGCGTGCGCTCGTACGACACCTCGGCGTACAAATTGGCCGCCGACCAGTTGCTCGACGGCGCCGGCGTGAAACTGCTGTTCCATGCCTACGCGGCCGCGGTGATCCGCGACGGCAACCGCATTGCCGCGCTGGTGGTCGAGACCAAGTCGGGCCGCCAGGCCATTCGCGCCAACGCCTTCGTCGACGCCAGCGGCGACGCCGACGTGGCCGCCTTCGCGGGCGTGCCCTTCGAGGTGGGCGACGGCCACGGCAGCGGGCTGTTCCCGACCACCATGTTCCGCATCGGCCAGGTCGACGCGCCGGCCGCGCTGGAAGCGGTGGGCGAGTTCAAGGCCATCAACGACTACATGGCGCGCACCGAGGCGCAGAAGCCGGGCGTCTACAAGTTTCCGCGCGAAGGCGCCATCCTGCGGCCCAACAAGGACCCGCGCGAGTGGCGCGCCAACGTCACGCAGATCCGCAACGCCCAGGGCCACGCGATGAACGGCGTCGACGCGCGCGAGCTGACCGAGGGCGAGCTCGAGGGCCGCCGCCAGATCGCCGCGTACTTCCAGTTCCTCCAGGCCGAGGTGCCGGGCTTCGCGCAGTCGGCCATCGTGGAGATCGCGCCGCAGGTCGGCATCCGCGAGACGCGGCGCATCCAGGGGCTGTACGCGCTGCAGCGCGAGGACATCCTGGGTTCGGCCAGGTTCGACGACAACATCGGCCTGAACGCCTGGCCGATGGAAATGCACGCCGACGGCCGCATCGAGTGGGCCTTCCCGCGCGACGAAGCCAATGCCTACAACCACCTGCCGTGGCGCATGCTGGTGCCGCAGACGGTGGACAACCTGCTGGTGGCGGGCCGCTGCGCGTCGATGACGCACGAAGGCCAGTCGGCCGCGCGCGCCAGCGGCGGCTGCTTCGTCATGGGGCAGGCCGCGGGCACGGCGGCCGCCTCGCTGGGCGGCGGCACGTTCGCCCACGTGGACGTGGCGGCGCTGCAGACGAAGCTGGCGGCCGACGGCGCCGACCTCGACCGCTGACGGTAAATCCAGGACGAAGCGGCGGCGCGCTAGAGTCCGGGGCTTGATGAACTCCAACCCCGGACGAACCGTGCACCTCCCTTCGTTGCCGACCCCCGCGCGTCGCATCTTCCTGGCGCTGTCCTGCGCCGCCCTCGGCCTGTTGCAGGTGGGCTGTGCCAGCACCCCCGAAGGCGACCCCGTCCACGGCAAGGACCGGCTGCTGAGCTTCGTGGCGGCCAAGGACGGCCGCAAGGTCGCCCTTGCCGGCGAGAACTACCACTACGTGTTCGATGGCGACCCTTCGGTGGCGGCGCTGCTGCGCTGGGACGGCCGCGCCAAGGTCGTGCCCGCGCTGATCGGCGAATTCAAGGTGGCGCGCAACCAGAGCTTCGAGGGCCAGTACGTGCTGATGGCCTTCGACGCCGACCTGACGCCCGAAGACCGCAGCTTCCTGGTCCAGACCGGTTTCGCGAAGGCCGACGTGAAGTACGGCGACCGCACCGGGCCGGCGCTGCGCTACTTCGGCACCGTCTACGGCAAGCGCTACGAGGCGGCACCGCTGAAGTCGGCCGACAAGGTCGATTTCTCGCGGCGCCAGTACCTCAAGTACGTCGAGCAGGAAACCCTCAGCGGCCCTTTCAGCAAGGCCGCGCCCTCGCCGCTGGTGTATGCCGACGACGGCTCGATGCTGCTGGGCGGCGTGCCGGTGCGCGTGGTGCAGGGCGGCACGGACGCCGGCTGCAGCGCGCGCCTGATGGGCGTGTGCTTCTACAAGTAGGCCGGGCGAAACAAGGGGCGAAAGCAGGGGCAAAAGCAGGGGGAGAGCGGGCCTGGAGCCCGGCTGACCGGCCCGCGACAGCCCCCGGGCCCGGGCTTTGCTATGGTTGAGGGTTGCTTTCTTGCCAGCCCCGGACTGTTCCCCCGATGATCATCGACCCCGCCACCGCCTCCCACCTCGTCAACGAACTCGTCGCGCTCATGCAGCTCGAGCCACTGGGCGGCGACCGCTTCCTGGCCCAGAGCGAGGACATCGGCACCCCCGCCGTGTTCGGCGGCCAGGTGCTGGGCCAATCGCTGATGGCCGCCAGCCTCACCGTGGGCGCCGAGCGCCCCGTGCATTCGATGCACGCCTACTTCCTGCTGCCGGGCGAACATGCGCCCATCGAGTACAGCGTGGACCGCGTGCGCGACGGCCGCAGCTTCACCACCCGCCACGTGGTGGCGCGCCAGCAGGAGCGCATCATCTTCGAGATGTCGGCCTCGTTCCAGACCGTGGACGACGGCGTCGAGCACCAGTTCGACATGCCCGAGGTGGAAGGCCCCGACGGCCTCGTGAGCGAGCTCGACCAGCGCATCGCCCTGGGCGACCGCCTGCCCGACCCCTGGCGCGCCAAGGCGACCCAGCCGCACGGCATTGAGTACCGCCGGGTCGACGCCGAGGACCTGATCGCACCGCTGGCGCGCCCCACCTCGGCGCAGAGCGCCATCTGGATGCGCGCCATCGCGCCGCTGCCCGACGACCCGATGGTGCACCGCGCGCTGCTGGCCTATGCCTCCGACCACGGCCTGCTGCGCGCCGCCATGCTGCCGCACGGCCTGAGCTTCATGAGCGGCCAGGTGCGCCCGGCCAGCCTGGACCACGCCATGTGGTTCCACCGCGATTTCCGCATGGACGACTGGCTGCTGTACGTGCTCGACTCGCCCAGCGCCGGCGGCGCGCGCGGCCTGTGCCGCGGCAGCCTCTACTCGCGCGACGGCCGCCTGGTGGCCTCGGCCGCGCAGGAGGGCATGCTGCGCATCAGGAAGCCGGCCGCTCGTTCATGAGCGTGGGCAGCAGCCCCTCGCGGCTGCGCTCGTCCAGCAGCCGCTGGTAGTTGTCGCGCAGCAGGATGCCCGCGTAGTACACGTGCTCGCGCATCAGCTGCTCGGCGCGCGCGGAGTCCCCTGAAATCACCGCCTGCACGATGCGGTGGTGGTCGTCGTGCGAGCGCAGGATCACGCCGTGGTCGTTCCACAGCATGATGCGGTCCGACGCGAACGGCACGGCCTGCGCCTGCGCGCCGAAGCGCATCACCCACGGGTTGCGCGCCCCGTGCATCAGCGTGTTGTGCAGCTTCACGTTCATCTGCTGGTAGGGCGCCAGGTCGTCCAGCAGCAGCTGGCCCTTCGCAAGTATGTCGTCGCCTTCGCGCAGGCATTCGCGCAGCAACGCGGCCGTGGCGTCGTCCACCCCCAGCGCCGCGAAGCGCCGGCAGGCCAGCCCCTCGAGCACCGAACGCACCTCGTACGCCGCGAGGATGTCCTCCAGCGCGAACGAGCGCACCAGGTAGCCCTTCTTCGGCTGGTGGTCGATCAGCCCTTCCATCGCCAGCGCGGCCAGCGCGGCGCGCACCGGCGTGCGCGACACCTTGAGGCTTTCCGCGATCGGCACCTCCTCCACGCGCATGCCCGGCGCGAGCCGCCCGTGAAGGATCCAGGTGCGCAGCGTCTCTGTGACTTGTTGGGAGAGTGTGTCCATGTCAGGTATACATGATGCCCGTAAATTGGGACGATAGTTCAAGTTATTAGGGAAAACGAGGGCGCACGGATGTTGTCATGTATACACAATGCGATCCTCTATCAACTTTCAAGCCGCCCCCGAAGCGGCCCGGAGACCTTGCAGCCCATGGCGGACCATCATGCACAACCCCACGGCCGGCTGGCCCTCGTGACCGGCGGCGGCCGGGGCATCGGCGAGGCCGTGTGCCGGCGCCTCGCGGCCAGCGGCTTTCGCGTCGTCGTGGCCGACATCGACGGCGGCAACGCCCGCGCCGTGGCGCAATCGCTGGGCGCCGAGCCCGGCTTCCATCACTTCCGCCAGTTCGACGTGAGCGACGAAGCCGCCGTCGAGGCCGCGTTCGACGACATCGAAGGCAGCATCGGCCCCGTGGCCGCGCTGGTCTGCGTGGCCGGCATCCTGCTGATGCCCGGCGGCGAACGCTCGCTCATCAAGGACACCTCGCTGGAGGACTGGGAGCGCACCTTCGCCGTGAACGCGCGCAGCGTGTTCCTGTGCGGGCGCGCCTACCTGCGCCGGCGCGAGGCCGCGCCCGTGGCGCACGGGCGCATCGTCACCTTCGGCTCGGTGGCGGCGCAGCTCGGCGGCTACCGCTCCAGCGCCACCTACATCGGCGCCAAGTCGGCGGTGCTGGGCCTCACCAAGGCCATGGCGCGCGAGTCGGCGCACATGGGCGTCACCGTCAATTCGGTGGCCCCGGGCCTCATCGACACCGACATGCTGCGCGGCACCGTGCAGAGCAGCGGCGCGCTCGCGGCGGCGGCGGCCAACATTCCGCTCGGTCGCATCGGCACGGTCGACGACGTGGCCGGCGCGGTCGACTACCTCGTGTCCGAGCAGGCGGCGTACATCACGGGCAACGTGATCGACGTCAACGGCGGCTACCGCATGCAGTGACCCCGCGCAGTCCTTCCACCCCTTCATTCCAACGGAGACAGCTCATGAAAAAGAACTTCCTGATTTCGGCCATGGCACCCTGGGCCATGGGTGCGGCACTGTGCGCGCTCGCCCCCGCGGCGCTGGCGCAGGCCGAACCCGGCCTCACCGACAAGACCATCAAGATCGGCATGTTCTCGCCGATGTCGGGCGCCTCGATGAACTACGGCTTCGACGTGATCAACGCCGCGAAGATGTACTACGACAAGATCAACAAGGAAGGCGGCGTGAACGGCCGCAAGATCGAGCTCGTGGTGGAAGACGACCGCTGCAACGCCAACGATCTGCTGGCCGCGGTGAAGAAGCTCACCGAGCAGGACCAGGTGTTCCTGCTGAACGGCGGCTCCTGCTCGGCCGCGGTGGTGGGCGCGCGCGAATACGTGGAGCGCGCGAAGATCCCGCTGGTCATGCTCAACGCCTCGGGCGACGGCGCGCTGTACCCGCCGTCGAAGTACATCTACGGCGCGTTCTCCATCTCGCAGCACGCCGTGGGCGGCTCCATGGTGCAGTTCGCCAGCGAGCAGCTCAAGGCCAAGAAGATCGGCTACATCAACCACGACGACGCCTACGGCGGCTGGAACCTCGAGTCGGCCCAGGCGCAGGCCAAGGCGCTCGGCGGCATCGACCTGCAGGTGCAGTCGGTCAACCCGAACATCACCGACGTCACGGCGCCCATGCTGAAGATCAAGGCGGCCAACCCCGACGTGCTGCTGCTCACCACCTACGCACGCCCGGTGAGCCTGATCGTCAAGCGCGCCTTCGAGCTCGGTTTCAACAAGCCCATCGTGCTGGCCGTGAACTCCACCGCCGACCTGAAGCAGCTGGTGGAGAACGTGGGCAACAAGGACGCCTTCAAGAACGTCTACATCCAGGAAGTGCTGGCCGACGTGCCCGGCGGTCCCAAGCTCAAGTGGGTGTACGACATGTACAAGGCCGCATACCCCGAGCTGGCCGCCAAGCCCGGTTACCCGCAGGCCTACATGCCGTACGGCATCCCTTCGGCCATGGCCGTGGTCAACGCGCTGAAGGCCGCCGGCCCCAGCCCCACGCGCGAGAAGGTGCTCACGGCGCTGTCGACCATGAAGTTCGACTCCGGCGTGATGGCCGGCCCGATCGAGTTCGGCCCCGACGATCGCGCCGCGCAGGAATCGGCCATCTACATCAAGTTCGACGGCAGCAACATGGCACTGGTGCCGGGCAGCTACAAGAGCGTGTGGAAGTACAAGCCCTGAGGGCGGCGGGCAATTCATGAGCCTCTCCGACATCTGGCTTTTTGTGCAGCAGGGCGTGCTGTCCGGCATCGTCACGGGCAGCGTCTACGCGCTGCTCGCGGTGGCGATCGTCATGGTCTTCAAGACCACCGACGTGCCGAACTTCTCGCAAGGCGAAATCTTCATGGCCGGCGGCTACGCCGCGCTCTTCCCGCTGGTGGTGTGGGGCTGGCCCTACTGGGCCGCGGTGCTCGCGAGCATCGTGGTCACCGCACTGCTGGCCGCGGCGTTCCAGCGCGTGGTGATGCAGCGCGTGACCGCCTCGCGCGGCGTGGGCGTGCAGCTGGTCATCGCCACGCTGGGCTTCGCGTACCTGCTCAAGGGCCTGGTGCGCAAGACCGGCCTGGGCGACACGCCGCGTTCGCTGCCCTCGCTGGTGCCGCAGGACCCGATCATGATCGGGCAGGCCTCGCTCACGCTGCTCGACCTGGCCATCTTCGGCTCGGCCGTGGTGGTGATGGTGCTGCTGTACCTGATGTTCACGCGCACCCGCACCGGCCAGGCCATGCGCGCGGTGGGCATGAACCCGCGCGGCGCGCAGATCGTGGGCGTGAAGCTGGGCACCATCCGCATGAAGATCTGGGCGCTCACGGGCGTCATCTCGGCCATCTCGGCGCTGCTCATCACGCCCAAGATCCTGATCACGCCCGACATCGGCCACATCGCGATCCTGGCCTACGCGGCGGCCATCGTGGGCGGCTTCACCAGCCTGCCGGGCGCGGTGGTCGGCGGCTTCATCATCGGCATCGTCGAGAACCTGGTGGGGCTTTTCATTTCGTCCAATGCCATCGTGGTGGCGCCCTTCGTGGCGATCATGGTGGTGCTGCTGGTGCGTCCGCAAGGGCTGCTGGGCGGCAAGCCCCAGGTGAAGAAGGTATGAGCGCGTCGTCGGTTTCCTCCCCCATGGCTTCCTCCGCCGCTTCCCCGTGGTGGGACCGCGCCGTGCTGCTCGGCATGGCCGTGGTGCTCGCGGTGCTGCCCTTCACCACCAGCGGCTACGTGCTGTACGTGGTCAACCTGCTGATGGTGTTCAGCGTGCTCGCGCTCGGCATGCACCTGGTCATCGGCGAGACGGGCCAGTTCGCGCTGTCGCACGCGGCCTTCTTCGGCATCGGCATCTACACCGCCGGCCTCATCAACAACCACTGGCAGCCGCCGTTCTTCGTCTCCATCCTCGCGGGCGCGGTGCTGTCGGCCGCGCTGGGCTGGGTCATCGGGCTGCTGGCGCTGCGCATGCGCGACATCTACCTGGCGCTGGCCACCTTCGCCTTCGGCGAGGCCATGCAGTGGGTATTTTTGAACTGGGAGTCCGTCACCAACGGCTCGAACGGGCTGCAGATGAAGCCGGCGTCGCTCGGCGGCTACCAGCTGCTGAACGACCTGCAGGCCTATCCCTTCGTGGTGGCCATCGCGGCGCTGATGCTGTGGCTGACCGTGGCGCTCGCGCGCTCGCGGCTGGGCTCGTCGTTCCGCGCGGTGCGCGAGAGCGACGTGGCGGCGGTGGCCATGGGCGTGAACACGCGCACGGTGAAGGTCACGGCCTTCGTGCTGTCGGCCGCCTTCGCGGGCGTGGCGGGCGGCATGTACACGCTGTTCACCTCGTTCATCCATCCCGAGAGCCTGGGCTTCCAGACCACCATCCTGATCCTCACGATGGTGGTGGTGGGCGGCCTCGGCTCGGTGCGCGGCGCGGTGGCCGGCGCCATCGTGTTCGGGCTGGCGTCGGAGCTGCTGCGCCAGGCCCCGTCGTACCAGGAAATCATCTACGGCGGCATCCTCATGCTCTTCATGATGTTCCTGCCCAAGGGCATGGCCTCGCTGTTCGTGGCGCGGCGCAAGGCGCAGCGTTCGACCTCCGTCACCGTGGCTTCGACCGCCGAAGGAAAGCCCGCATGAGCGCGACCGCATTCCTCGACGTGCGCGACATCAGCGTGGTGTTCGGCGGCCTGAAGGCGGTGAACGGCCTCTCGTTCCAGGTGGAGCAGGGCCGCATCCATGCGCTCATCGGGCCCAACGGCGCGGGCAAGTCGACCACCTTCAACTGCATCTCGCGCTTCTACACGCCCAGCAGCGGCAGCGTCACCTTCGAAGGCCAGGAGCTCACGCGCGTGTCGCCGCACCGCATGGCATCGCTGGGCATCGCGCGCACCTTCCAGAACCTGGAGCTGTTCGCCGAGCTGTCGGTGCTGGAGAACGTGCTGCTGGGCACCCACTCGCGCGGCGCCAACACGCTGGGGCGGCTGCTGCGCCGGCCCGACCGCGAGACCGAAGACTTCGCGCTGCACCTGCTGGAGCGCGTGGGCCTGGCCGACGAGCGCCACCAGCCCGCGCGCGACCTCGACTTCGGCCGCCAGAAGCTGCTGGAGCTGGCGCGCGCGCTGGCCATCAAGCCCAAGCTGCTGCTGCTCGACGAGCCCGCGGCCGGCCTGCGCAACCGCGAGATCGAAAGCCTCGACCGGCTGCTGAAGGAGCTGGTGGCGCGCGACGGCATCACCGTGCTGCTGGTGGAGCACGTGATGCAGCTGGTGATGTCCATCTCGGACCGCATCACCGTGATGGCCTTCGGCGAGAAGATCGCCGAGGGCACGCCTTCGGAAATCGGCAGCAATGCGCGGGTCATCGAGGCCTACCTGGGCAAGGGAAAAGCAAACGCAAATGCAAACGCGATGGGAGCCGCGCATGGCTGAAGCACTGTTGTCCCTGCGCGCCATCTCGGCCGCGTACGGCCGCATCCAGGCGCTGTGCAACGTGTCGGTCGACGTGCCCGAGGGCGAGATCGTCGCGCTGCTCGGCAGCAACGGCGCGGGCAAGACCACCACGCTGAACTGCATCTCCAACCTGGTGGACTGCACCGAGGGCGAGGTGCGGCTCGGCGGCGAGCGCATCGACCGGCTCGGCTCCGACGCGCTGGTCAAGCGCGGCATCGTGCAGGTGCCCGAAGGCCGCCAGGTGTTCCGCGACATGAGCGTGCGCGAGAACCTCGATCTGGGCGCCTATCTGCGGCGCGACCGCGCGGGCATCCGCAACGACCTGGAGGCGGTGTACGCGATGTTCCCGCGCCTGAAGGAGCGGCAGGGCCAGATGGCGGCCACGCTGTCGGGCGGCGAGCAGCAGATGCTGGCCATCGGCCGCGCCGTGATGGCCAGGCCGCGCGTGATGCTGTTCGACGAACCCTCGATGGGCCTGTCGCCGCTGCTGGTGGAGCAGATGTTCGGAATCATCGAACGGCTGCACCGCGAGCAGAAGATCACCATCCTGCTGGTCGAGCAGAACGTGCAGCTCGCGCTGGCGGTGGCCAGCTACGGCTACATCCTGGAGAACGGCGAGATCTCGCTGCACGGCCCCGCCGCGCAGCTCGCCAGCGACGAGGCCGTGCGCCGCGCCTACCTCGGCGTCTGATTCAAGCGTCAGACGCCGCTTCAACGAAGGAATCTTTCATGCTTCATCAAGACAAACTCTCCCTCGTCACCGGCGCCGCGCGCGGCCTGGGCGAGGCCATCGCGCGCCGCATGGCCAGCGAAGGCGCCCGCGTGCTGGTGGTGGACCGCGACCTCGGCGTTGCGCAGCAGGTGGCCGCGTCGATCCGCGAAGCGGGCGGGCGCGCCGACGCCGAGAGCGTCGACGTAAGCGACGCGGCGGCGGTCGATGCGCTCGCCGCGCGCGTTGCGGCGTCGCACGGCGACATCGACATCCTGGTGAACAACGCGGGCATCTCGCAGCGTTCGAAGTTCGACGAGCCTGGCGCGCGCGAGGCCTGGGACCGCGTGATGTCGGTCAACCTGCAGGGCGTGTTCAACGTCACGCAGTCCTTCGTGCCGGCGCTCAAGCGCACGCAGGGGAACATCGTGAACCTGTCGTCCATCGTGGCCTTCGGCGCGGGCATCTCGTCGGCCGGCTACGTGGTGGCCAAGGGCGGCGTGCGGTCGCTCACGCAGGTGCTGGCGCGCGATCTGGCGCCCTACGGCGTGCGCGTGAACGCGGTGGCGCCGGGCCTCATGGTGACCGACATGACGGCGGGCCAGCGCGAGACCGAGCACGGCACCGACTGGTACCTGAGCCGCGTGCCCGTCAAGCGCCACGGCGAGGCCGACGAGATCGCCGGGCCGGTCGTCTTTCTCGCGTCCTCGATGGCCAGCTACGTCAACGGCGTGGTGCTGCCGGTCGACGGCGGCTACCTGGCGGTCTGAGCACCGCGCTTCAACGGAACAACCATGAACAACAGCAGTGAAGACAAACGGATCGCGCTCGTCACCGGCGGCGCCAGCGGCATGGGCCGCGCCATCGTCGAGCGCATGGCGCGCGACGGCTGGCGCGTGGTCATGGCCGACTACAACGGCGAACTCGCCGAGCGCGAGACGCAGGCGCTGCGCGCCGCGGGCCTCGACGTGGAATGCCGCGCCATCGACCTCACCGACGAGGCCGCGGTGCGCGCCATGGTGCAGGCGCTGCCGCCGCTCACGGCGCTGGTCAACAACGCGGGCATCTTCGACGAGCGCGCCTTCCTCGACGTGAGCTCGGCCGACTTCCGCCGCATGTACGAGGTGAACCTGCTGGCCGTGGCCACGCTCACGCAGGAGGCCGCGCGCAAGATGGCGAACGGCGCGCGCATCGTGAACATCGCCTCGCGCGCCTACCTGGGCGCGAAGAACCACGCGCACTACGTGGCCTCGAAGGCCGCGCTGGTGGGCTACACGCGCGCCAGCGCCATGGAGCTGGCCGCGCGCGGCATCATGGTCAACGCCATTGCGCCGGGGCTCATCGACACGCCGCTGCTGCGCGCGCTGTCGCCCGAGCGGCTGGCCGCGCAGCTCGCGCTGCAGCCCACGGGCGCGGCCGGCACGCCGGAAGACATCGCCAACGCGGTGGTGTTCTTCGCGTCGCCCGCCACCTGCTTCGTGACCGGGCAGGTGCTCTTCGTCGACGGCGGCAAGTCGCTCGGCGGCTCGGGGTCGTGATGGCTCAGCCACAGGAAAAGACCGCGTACGACGTCGTCGTCATCGGCAGCGGCGCGGGCGGGCTCAGCGCCGCCCTCACCGCGAAGCTCGAGGGCCTGGACGTGCTGGTGGTCGAGAAGACCGACCGCATCGGCGGCTCGACCGCGATCTCGGGTGGCGCGGTGTGGGTGCCGCTGAACGACCAGGCCGAGGCGGCCGGCCACCCCGACACGCGCGAGAAGGCGCTGACCTACCTGCACCACACGGTGGGCGCGGCCGGCGACGAGGAGCTGCGCCACGCCTTCCTCGACGCGGGCCCGCAAGCCTTGCGCTACCTGCGCGAGCGCACCGACGTGAAGCTGGCCGCGCGCACCTACTCGCCCGACTACTACCCCGACCGCGCGGGCGCGGCCATGGGCGGGCGCTCGCTCGACCCGATCGAGTTCGACGGCCGGCTGCTGGGCGCGTACTTCAAGACCCTGCGCGATCCGCTGCCCGAGTTCTGCGTGCTCGGCGGGATGATGGTCAACATGACCGACGTGAAGCATCTGCTGGGCGTGTGGCGCTCGTTCGCGTCGTGGAAGCACGGCGTGAAGATGGTGCTGCGCTACGCGGGCGACCGGCTCGGCGGCCACCACCGCGGCACGCGGCTGCTGCTGGGCAATGCACTGGCGGGGCGGCTCTTTCACAGCATGCTGCAGCAGGGCATTCCGTTCTGGCTCGACACGCCGGCGCTCGGCCTGGAGAAGGACGCGAGCGGCAAGGTCACGGGCGTGCAGCTGCGCCGCGACGGCAAGGCGCTCACCGTGCAGGCGCGGCGCGGCGTGGTGATCGCGACCGGTGGCTTTCCGTGGAACGCGGCGATGCGCGGGCAGCACTATCCGGCGCCGACCGGGCCGTATTCGATGTCGCCGCAGGACAACGTGGGCGAAGGCATCGCGATCGCGCAGCAGGCCGGCGGCGTGCTCGGCACGGGGCACGCGGGGCCGGCGCTGTGGGCGCCGGTGTCGATGCTCACGCGGCCCGACGGCAGCGTGCTGCGCTATCCGCACCTGGTGTGGGACCGCGCGAAGCCCGGGCTGATTGCGGTCGATGCGCGCGGCGAGCGCTTCGTCAACGAGTCGACCTCGTACCACGAGTTCGTGCGCGGCATGTACCGCGCGAACGGCCAGGCCGCCAGCATTCCGGCGCTGCTGGTGTGCGACAGCCCCTTCATGGAGAAGTGGGGCCTGGGCCTCGCGCTGCCCGGCGGCCGCTCGCGCGAGCACCTGGTGCGCGCCGGCTATCTCTACCGTGCCGACACGCTCGAAGGCCTCGCGAAGCAGGCGGGCGTGGACGCCGCCGGCCTCGCGCGCACCGTGGCCACGTACAACCCGCTCGCCGCGCAGGGGCAGGACCCGGCGTTCGGCAAGGGCGGCGACGCCTACAACCGCTACCTCGGCGACCCGGAGCACCAGCCCAACGCCTGCCTTGCGCCGGTGCGGCAGGGGCCGTTCTACGGCGTGAAGGTGTACCCCGGCGACATCGGCACCGCGCTGGGCATCCGCGCCGACGGCAACGCGCGTGCGCTCGACGCGCAGGGCGCGCCCATCGCCGGGCTCTATGTGGCCGGCAACGACATGCACTCGGTCATGGGCGGCGAGTATCCTGCGCCGGGCATCACGCTCGGCCCTGCGCTAACCTTCGGCTGGGTGGCCGGCATGCACCTGGCCCACGGCCCGAACGCCAGCGTGAACACCGATGCAAGCGCCGATGCGGGCGCCCCTGTGGACGCGAACACCCACGCCAACGTCTGAACCCCGTCTTCCGAACGAAAAGCTCTTCATGCAAATCTTCTTCTCCCCCGCATCCCCCTTCGTGCGCAAGTGCATGGTCGTGGCGCACGAACTCGGCGTGGCCGAGCGCATCGAGAAGCTGCCCAGCGCGGCCGGCCCGGTGAAGCGCGACGCGACCATCATTCCGAAGAACCCGCTCGGCCAGGTGCCGACCTTCCTCACCGGTGACGGCCAGGTGCTGTTCGACAGCCGCGTGATCTGCGAATACCTGGACGCCACGCACGGCGGCAAGCTGTTCCCGGCCGACGGCGCCGCGCGCTGGGCGCGCCTGAGCGAGCTCGCGCTGGCCGACGGCATGACCGGCGCCGCGCTGCTCGCGCGCTACGAGAACGTGCTGCGCCCCGAGGAGTTGCGCTGGGCCGACTGGACCGACGGCCAGCTGGCCAAGGTGCGCACCGGCCTCGAATGGCTGGAGACGGCGGCGCCGTCGTTCGGCGAGCGCGTGGACATCGGCACCATCGCCTTCGCCTGCGCGCTGGGCTACATGGACTTCCGCTTCCCCGACGTGAACTGGCGCGCCGAGGCGCCGAACAGCGCGAAGTGGTTCGACGCGTTCAACCAGCGCGCGTCGATGCAGGCGACGATGCCCTCGGTCTGAGCGAGGTGGATGGAATGAGCGGAGTGAGCGGAGTGAGTGGGATGAGTTTCGACGACCTGTCACGCCGCACCGGCATCGAGATTCCGCCGCTGCTCGCGCAGCTGCTGGCCGGCGGCCCGCCCGCGCTGGCCAGCTTCAGCGACTTCGAATGGATCGACGCCGCCGAGGCGGCCGGCACCGTCGACGAATGGCTCGACGCGAAGTGGCAGGACGGCCGCCGCTTCCTGCCCTTCGCGCAGTCGGGCGCGGGCGACGCCTACTGCCTGATGCCGCTGGACGGCACCGGCACCGGCACCGGCGGCGGTGACACCGTGGGCGTGGCCTTCGTGTGGCACGACGCCGAGGAGAGCCGCATCGAACATGCGTCGTTCTCCGACTTCGTCTGCGCGAAATTCCTGCAGACCTTCGCCGACATGAGCTGGCTCGAGGCGTCCGACCTGTCGGAAGAAGAGATGGCCGAACGCGTCGTCGCCGACGTGGCCGCCGTCACGGCCTTCATGGACGCAGGCACCGCGGCCTGGCTGCAGGCCCTGAGCCGCCTGCCGATCGAACAGCGGCCCTACAAGGCCGGCCCGCGCGCGCGGGCCGAGCCGGTGCCCTCGCTGATCCCGCAGGACCGGATGGACGAGGAGCTCCGGCGCTTCGAGCGGCCGCACGCCGAAGCCTTCCCCGTGAAGCCGCGCTGGGAAATCGGCGAATAGCCATGGCCGCGCGGGCGCGGGCCCGGCCTGGCTAAATTCGGGGGTTCATCGCAACCAAGGAACCCTCCATGTCAGATCAGAAGGTAGCCATCGTCACCGCGGGCGGCAGCGGTATGGGCGCGGCCGCGGCGCGCAAACTCGCGGACGACGGTTTTCGCGTGGCCATCCTGTCGTCCTCGGGCAAGGGCGAGGCGCTGGCCGCCGAGCTCGGCGGCATCGGCGTGACCGGCTCGAACCAGTCGAACGAGGACGTGAAGCGGCTGGTGGACGACGTCGTGCGCCAGTGGGGCCGCGTCGACGTGCTGGTCAACAGCGCCGGCCACGGCCCGCGCGCGCCCATCCTGGACATCACCGACGAGGACTGGCACCGCGGCATGGACGTGTACCTGCTGAGCGCGGTGCGCCCCGCGCGGCTGGTGGCGCCGCTGATGGTGCAGCAGGGCGGCGGCACGATCATCAACATCTCGACCTTCGCCGCCTTCGAGCCCGACCCGGTGTTTCCCACCTCGGGCGTGTTCCGCGCGGGGCTGGCGGCCTTCACCAAGCTCTTCGCCGACAAGTACGCCGCGCAGAACGTGCGCATGAACAACGTGCTGCCCGGCTTCATCGACAGCCTGCCCGAGAAGGCCGAGTTCCGCTCGCGCATTCCGATGGGCCGCTACGGCAAGAGCAGCGAGATCGCGGCGGTCATCGGCTTCCTCGCGTCGGAGGGCGCGGGCTACATCACGGGTCAGAACCTGCGCGTGGATGGCGGCATCACGCGCGCGGTCTGAAGCCTGACAACGGGCGCAGGAAAAGGCCGCTGCCTACAATCGCGGCCCATGTGCCCGAGGATGCCCCGCTTTCCCATTCGCCGCCGGCAGTCGGGCTGCTCGCGGCCGACGCCTCCTTGACGCGGGCGCAGTGACGCGCGGCGGCCCCGGCCGCCGCAACCTCCGTGGGGCCGCGCGCCGGCCCCGCCGTCCTGCCCTCGCCTCGCACCGCCGCCCGCCCACCGATGCGGCATGCGGGCTGCTTTCCTTTTTCCTCATGTCTTCCCCACACAGCCGCCTGCGCACCGAGTGGTGCCCGAGCATTCCCCGCGAGCTGATGGCCGGCGCCGTCGCCACCTTCGCGCTCATTCCCGAAGTCATCGCCTTCGCATTCGTGGCCGGCGTCGATCCGGCGGTGGGGCTGTTCGCCTCCTTCGTCATCGGCATCGTCATCGCGTTCACGGGCGGCCGGCCGGCCATGGTGTCGGCCGCGGCCGGCTCGGTGGCGCTGGTGGCCGCGCCGCTGGTGCATGCGCACGGCCTGCCGTACCTGCTGGCGGCCGGTGTGCTCGCGGGCGCCATGCAGATCGTGTTCGGCCTGCTGCGCCTGGGCGTGCTGATGCGCTTCGTGTCGTCGTCGGTGCGCACGGGCTTCGTCAATGCGCTGGCCATCCTGATCTTCGCGGCGCAGATGCCGCACTTCATCGGCGCCAACACCGCGACCTGGGCCATGGTCGGGCTCGGGCTGGCCGTCATCTACCTGCTGCCGCGCCTCACCACGGCGGTGCCGTCGCCGCTGGTGTGCATCGTGGTGGTGACGCTCGCGGGCCACTGGCTGGACCTGCCGCTGAAGACGGTGGCCGACCTGGGGCAACTGCCCGGTGCGCTGCCGGCCTTCGCGCTGCCCGACGTGCCGCTGACGCTGGACACGCTGCGCATCATTGCGCTGCCGGCGTTCGCCATCGCGATGGTCGGCCTGCTCGAATCGATGATGACGGCCAGCGTGGTCGACGAGCTCACCGACACGCCGAGCTCGAAGAACCGCGAGTGCAGCGGCCTCGGCGTGGCCAACGTGGCGGCCAGCTTCTTCGGCGGCATCGCCGGCTGCGGAATGATCGGCCAGACCGTGAGCAACGTGCGCTACGGCGGGCGCGGGCGGCTGTCGACGCTGTTCGCGGGCGCGTTCCTGCTGATCCTCATGGTGCTGCTCAAGCCCTGGGTGTCGCAGGTGCCGGTGGCGGCGCTGGTCGCCATCATGGTGATGGTGTCGGCCTCGACCTTCGACTGGGGTTCGCTGCGCGCGATGGTGCGGCACCCGCGCATGTCCAGCGCCGTGATGCTCGCCACGGTGGCCGTCACCGTGGCCACCGACAACCTCGCGGCCGGCGTGGCCACGGGCGTGATGCTCAGCGGCGTGTTCTTCACCTTCAAGGTGGCGCGGCTGCTGCACGTGCAGGCGGCGCAGGAAGACGACGGCATACGCGTCTACAGAGTGAGCGGCCAGGTGTTCTTCGCGTCCTCCGACATGCTGGTGGACGCCTTCGACGTGCGCGAGATCGACGGCGCGCCGGTGCGCATCGACGTCTCGCAGGCGCATTTCTGGGACGTGACGGCCGTGGCCGCGCTGAAGAAGGTGGTCGAGCGGCTGCGCAAGCACGGCAGCGCGGTGGACGTCATCGGCATGAACCAGGCCAGCCGCGACCTGGTGCTGCAGCTCGACGCCGCGCCCGACTGAGCTGCGTCAGGTCGCCGCGGTGCTCGCGGTGTCTTGCCGCGCGCGCGCCAGCGTGCGAAAGCGCCCCGGGCTTTCTCCCACCGTGCGCCGGAACGCCGCGCTGAACGCCGTCTCCGACTGGTAGCCGATGCGCTGCGCAATGCGCGCAATGGCCTCGTCGCTGTGGCGCAGCGCGTTGCGCGCCACCGTCATGCGCCAGCCGCCCAGGTAGTCGAGCGGCGTCGATCCCGTCAGGGCCTTGAAGCGCAGCGCGAAGGCCGTGCGCGACATGCCGGCCGACTGCGCCAGGCGCTCCACGGTCCACGGCTGCGCGATGTCGCCGTGCATGCGGGACAGCGCCTCGCCGATGCGCGCATCGGCCATCGCGCCGAGCCAGCCTTCGGGCTGCGGCGCGTTCGCCAGGTGCACGCGCAGCGCCTGCACCAGCACCAGCGCGGCCAGGTTCGTTCGCGCGATCGATGCGCCGGGCCGCAGCTCGGCCGTTTCCCAGCCCAGCAGGTCGAGCAGGCCTTCGAGCGGGCGCGCGCCGGGGTCGTTGGCGCGCAGGTGGATCAATGGCGGCAGGTGGCGCAGCAGCAGCTCGCTCGCTTCGCCGGCGAGCGTGAAGCGGCCGGTGGCCATGGTGATGAGCGAGGCGTCGACTTCGGCACCCTGGCCCCGGAAGCGCATCACGCCGTCGGCGCCCCGGTGGTCGCGGCTGGCCTGCACGCCGTCCTGCAGCGGGCCCGGCGGGTCGGTGCACGCCATGAAAGGCTGGCCATTGGTCAGCAGGTAGAAATCGCCCGTTTCCAGTTGCACCGGCTTGGCGGCGCCGTCGATCTGCATGCGCAGCCGGCCCGTGAGCACGCAGCCCAGCTTGATGTGCGAGGCGTAGCGCGGGTAGCGAAATGCCCAGCGGCCGCGCGCCTCGAAGCGCGACGACAGCGTGCTGCTCACCGTGAGCATCGACAGCACATCGGACAAGGGGTCCATGGTTTTTGTACGAATGAAGAAGAAAAGCGGGCTGTTGATTATTCAATCATTCAGCCCGAAGCGCGACCATGGGCGCATGTCCACCTCGAACGCTCAAGTTTCCCGCTACGCCATCGTGTTGGGCCTGCTCACCACGATCGGCCCTTTCGCCATCGACATGTACCTGCCGGCGCTGCCCGCCATCGGGCATGCGCTGGGCGCCGACCCGCATGCGATGCAGGCCAGCCTGATGGCCTTCTTCATCGCGGTCGGCGCCGGCCAGCTGGTGGCGGGGCCGCTGTCGGACATGTTCGGGCGACGGCGGCCGATGGTCGCGGGGCTTGTGCTGTTCATGCTGGCCAGCATCGGCTGCGCGCTGGCGCCGAGTGTCGGCGTGCTGATTGCGCTGCGCTTTCTGCAGGGGCTCGGCGCCTGCGCCTGCATGGTCACGCCGCGCGCCGTGGTGCGCGACCTGTACACCGGCCCCGAGGCGGCACGCATGATGTCGCTGCTGCTCATGGTCTACAGCGTGTCGCCGATTCTTGCCCCGCTGGTCGGCAGCGTCGTGGCCGAATCGGTGGGCTGGCGCGCGGTGTTCGGCGTGGTTGCCGCGCTGGGGCTCGCGGGGCTGGCGATGCTGCTGGTCTTCCTGCCCGAGACGCGGCCCGCGGCGGCGCGCCTGTCGAGCAACCTGCGCAGCGCGATGGCCGGCTACGGCGTGCTGCTGCGCGACCGCCACTTCATGACGCTGGCCTTCATGGCGTCGTTCACCGTGTCGGGCTTCTTCGTGTACGTGGCCAATTCGCCCTTTGTGATGAGCGCGCATTTCGGCGTGTCGCCGCGACTGTATGCGGTGCTGTTCGCGCTCAACGCGGTGTCGCTGCTGGCGCTGTCGCAGGTCAATGGCTGGCTGGTGGCGCGCTTCGGCATCCGGCGCGTGCTGCGCACGGCGGTCATGGTGCAGGCCGCGGCGGTCGGGGCACTGCTGGTGCTGACGCTGGCAGGTGTCGACCGGCTCGCGGTGCTGGTGCTGCTGCTGATGGTGGGCTACGGCCTCAACGGGCTGATCGTGCCCGCGACCTTCGTGCTGGCGATGGAAGGGCATGCGGCGCTCGCGGGCACCGCGTCGGCCCTGATCGGCACGATGAACTTCGCGGGCGGCGCGGTGATGGTGGCGCTCGTTGCGCCGTTCGCCAACGGCAAGCCGCTGCCGATGGTGGCGGGCATCGCGGCCTGCGCCGCGGTGGTCCTGGTGCTGGCGCTGCGCACCGCGGGTGCGCGGCACGCCGCGGCGGTTGGCGCAGCCTAGACCGTCGGGATGGGGTCTAGACGCCCAGGTAGCGCGTCCACAGCGAACGGTCGGCGTCCAGCGCGGCCGAGTCGCCTTGCCACACCACGCGCCCGCGTTCCAGGATCACGTGGCGGTTGGCCAGCGGCAGCAGGCGCTGCACGTACTTGTCGACCACCAGGATCGCCTCGCCCTCGGCCTTGAGCGTGGCGATGCAGTTCCAGATCTCCTCGCGGATCACCGGGGCCAGGCCCTCGGTGGCTTCGTCGAGGATCAGCAGGCGCGGGTGCGTGGAGAGCGCCCGCGCAATGGCCAGCATCTGCTGCTCGCCGCCCGAGAGCTGGTTGCCCGCGTTGGCCTTGCGCTCCGCGAGGCGCGGGAACAGCCCGTACAGCGCCTCGACGGTCCAGCGCGGCGCGCTGCCCGGGCGCGGCCGCGCGAAGGCGCGCAGGTGCTCGTCCACGCTGAGGTTGGGGAACACGTGCCGGCCCTCGGGCACGATGGCCACGCCGCGCCGCGCAATGGCGTCGGGCTTGTGGCCGCCGATGGCCGCGCCGCCGAAGTGCACGCTGCCGCGCATCGGCGAGAGCGTGCCCGTCAGCACCTTCAGCAGCGTGCTCTTGCCCATGCCGTTGCGGCCCAGCAGCGCGAGCACCTCGCCGGGGCGGATGTCGACGTCGATGCCGAACAGCACCTGGCTGGCGCCGTAGCCGGCCTCGATGGATTTCGCTTCGAGCAATGTGGTGGCTGCGCTCATGAGTGGCCTTCCGCTTCGGTGCCCAGGTAGACGGCCTGTACGTCGGGGTGGCCCCGCACTTCGTCGGCCGTGCCGCTCATCAGCACCTTGCCCTGCACCAGCACCGTGAGGCGGTTGGCCAGGCGGAACACCGCGTCCATGTCGTGCTCGATCAGCAGGATGGCCATCGACGCGCGCAGCGATTCGATCAGCGACACCATGCGCGCCGACTCGTCGGGGCCCATGCCGGCCATCGGCTCGTCGAGCAGCAGCAGCTTGGGTTCGGCCGCCAGCGCCAGCGCCACGTCGAGCGCGCGCTGTGCGCCGTGCGGCAGCGTGCCGGCAATGCGTTCGCGCTCGCTGGCCAGGCCCACGCGCTCGGCCAGCGCCACGGCGCGGTCGACCAGGTCGCGCTCTTTCGCGCGCGGCGCCATGAAGCGCAGGCTGCTGCCCGCATGGGCCTGCGCCGCGAGCATCAGGTTGTCGTGCACGGTTTCCTTGGGGAACACGCGCGTCACCTGGAAGCAGCGCGACATGCCCGCGGCCACGCGCTGGTGGTCCTTCAGCGCGGTGATGTCGCGCTCGTCGAGCAGCAGGCGGCCGGCGTCGGCCTTCAGCAGCCCGGTGATCAGGTTCACCAGCGTGGTCTTGCCCGCGCCGTTCGGCCCGATCAGCGCATGCACTTCGCCGCGCTCCACGGTGAGGTTCACATGGTCGGTCGCCAGCAGGCCGCCGAAGCGCTTGACCAACCCTTCGATTCTGAAAAGGCTCATGGTGTCGTCTTGCTCGGGGTGAGGGCGGCCTTGCGGCGGCGGGACAGGGCGGCCAGTCCCTTGGGCGCCCACAGTGCCACAGCGATCAGCAGCAGGCCCAGCGGCATGTGCCAGTGCTCGGTGTGCTGCTTCAGCGCCTCCTCGAGCACCAGCCAGACGACGGCGCCCACCGGCCCGCCCCAGCTGCGGCCGAGCCCGCCGATCACCACCATCACCAGCAGCGTGGCCGACTGCGTCCAGTGCATGGTGGCCGGGCTCACGAAGCCGTTGCCGCCGGCCAGCAGCGCGCCGGCCAGGCCCGCGATGGCGCCCGCGATGGCGAACGCCACCAGCTGCAGGCGGAACACCGGGTAGCCCAGCGCGCGCATGCGCGTCTCGTTGTCGCGGATGCCCATGAGCGCGTGGCCGAAGCGCGATTGCGTCGCGCGGTGCAGCCACCACAGCGCCAGCGCCACGACCACCAGCACCACCCAGTAGAAGGTCGACTCGTTGCCCAGGTCCAGCCCCGGCAGCAGCGTGGGCCGCGACATGAGCGTGTAGCCGTCGTCGCCGCCGTACTTGCGCAGCGACACCACGACGAAGTACAGCATCTGCGCGAAGGCCAGCGTGGTCATGATGAAGTACACGCCGCGCGTGCGCAGCGCCACCGTGCCGATCAGCGCGGCCACCAGCCCCGCGACGATGGCCGCGGCGGGCCACAGGATCCAGCCCGACATGACGCCCGCGTCGCTGAGCGCCACCACCGTGTACGCGCCCATGCCGATGAAGCCCGCATGCCCCAGCGCCACCATGCCGCCGAAGCCCAGGACGAAGTTGAGGCTGGCCGCGGCCAGCGCCACGATGAGCACGCGCCGCACGAAGCCGATGTAGAACTCCAGGCCGAACAGCGGCGCCACCAGCGGGAACGCCGCGAGCAGCACGAAGAGCAGGCCGACGCCGAGGTAGCGTGAAGAAAGAAGAGAGGACTTCATGCGCGCGCCGAGAACAGCCCCGAGGGCCGGAAGATCAAGACCACCACCATCAGCGCGTACATCGCGACTTCGGCGAACAGCGGGCCCAGGTCGGCCGCGGTGGCCGGCGGCAGCGTGGCGCGCAGCAGCATCGGCACGAAGGCGCGCCCGACGGTGTCGACCACGCCCACGAGCAGTGCGGCCACGAAGGCGCCGCGCACCGAACCGATGCCCCCGATCACCAGCACCACCAGCGCCGGAATCAGGATGGCCTCGCCCATGCCGACCTGCACCGCGACGATCGGCCCCATCAGCGCGCCGGCCAGCGCGGCCAGCGCCGCACCCAGCAGGAACACGCCGTTGAAGATGCGGCCCACGCGCACGCCCATGAGCTCGGCCATCGGCCGGTCGGACGCGCCCGCGCGCACCCGCATGCCGATGCGCGTGTGGTTCACCAGCAGGTACAGCGCCAGCGCCACCAGCAGGCCGCCCGCGAGAATGACGAGGCGGTAGGCCGGGTAGGGCAGGCCGTCCATGAGCTCGACCGGTCCCGACAGCGCGGCCGGTGTCGGTGCCATCACCGGCGAGGGCCCCCAGATCATCTTCACGATGTCGTCGGCCACCAGGATCACGCCGAAGGTGGCGAGCACCTGCGCGAGGTGGTCGCGCGTGTAGAGCCGGCGCATCAGCAGCACTTCGAGCAGCAGCGCCACCACCACCGTGACCGCCACCGCGATGACGATGGCCGCGGTGAACGAGCCGGTGCGCGTGTGCGCCTCGGCCGCCACGTAGGCGCCGGCCATGAAGAGCGAGCCATGCGCGAGGTTCAGCACGTCCATGATGCCGAACACCAGCGTGAGCCCCGCGGCCAGCAGGAACAGCATCAGGCCGTAGCCCAGGCCGTTGAGCAGCTGCTCGAGAACAAGAATTCCACTCATAGGATCAGAAGGAGTTTGGCCACGCGAGATTCAAGAAACACCGAGGAACCGGCTTTGCCGGGCCTCGGGTGTTGCCCCCGGCAGGGGGAAGGAGAAGCGACATGCAGTGCCGCGGAGCCTGGGGGCGAGCCTTACTTCAGCGGGCACTTTTCGGCGTAGGAGTCGCCGTAGTTGGTCAGCACCGTGTTGATCAGCTTGTTCGTGACCTTGCCCTGCGCGTCCTTGCCGATCACGCGCAGGTAGAAGTTCTCGATGGGGTAATGGTTGTTCGCGTACTTGAAGTTGCCGCGCGTCGAGGCGTAGTTGGCCTTCTTCAGCGCGGCCACCACGGCCTCGCGGTTCTGCGCGTTGCCGCCCGATTGCTTCACGGCCGCATCCATCGCGAGGATCGCGTCGTAGGCCTGCGCCGCGTACACCGACGGGTAGCGGCCGTTGTATTCCTTGCGGAACGCGGCCACGAAGGACTTGTTGGCCGCGTTGTCCAGGTCGTGCGCCCAGTGCGAGGTGTTGAACAGGCCGAGCATCGGGTCGCCCACGGCGCCGATCACGTCCTCGTCGGCCGAGAAGCCGCTGGTCACCAGCGTGATGTCCTTCGACAGGCCCGCGCCCACGAACTGCTTGATGAAGTTGATGCCCATCGCGCCGGGCAGGAAGAAGTAGATCGAGTCGGGCTTGGACGCGCGCAGTTGCGCGAGCTCGGCGGCGTAGTCGATCTGGCCGAGCTTGGTGTAGAGCTCGTCGGCCACCTGGCCCTTGAACTGGCGCTTGAAACCGCCCAGCGCGTCCTTGCCGGCCGGGTAGTTGGGGGCGATCAGCACGATCTTCTTGAACGCGCGGTCTTGCGCGAACTTGCCGGCGGCCTCGTGGAACTGGTCGTTCTGGTAGGCGGTGCCGAAGAAATAGGCATTGCACTGCGCGCCGGCGAACTGGCTCGGGCCGGCGTTGGCCGACAGGTACGGCACCTTGGCGTTGAACAGCGTGGGGCCCACGGCCAGCGCCACGTTGGAGCCGATGGGGCCGCTGAAGATGTCGATCTTGTCGCGCTGGATCATGCGGTCGACCAGCTGCTTGGCCTGGTCGGGGCTGCCGGCCATGTCGGCCTGCACGAACTCGACGTCCTGCCCGCCGAGCTTGCCGCCCAGCTGCTTGATGCCCAGCGCGAAGCCGTCGCGCGCCTCGGCGCCCAGCGCGGCGAATGGCCCTGAAATATCGAGGGCCAAGCCCACCTTGACCGGTGCGGCCACGGCCGACACCGCGGTACCGAGGGCCGCGCCGCACAGCAGCAGCGAGAGCAGGGTGCGCGGCAGCGCGGGCGACTTCGGGGACAGGTGGCTCATGGGTTCTCCGGCAGGGAAGGATGAAACGAAGCGCCGGCCCCGCTCCATGCGGCACCGGCGACATCGAACCGTTGATAGCTAAATACTTTAACCATAAACAATTCGGTGTCAACGGTGCTAGCACGAATGGTGCCAGTGCAAGGTGTCACTTCGTGGTGCCGAAGCCGGCTGCTGTCAGCCGAAAGGATTGGCCGTCGCGAACCACAGGCCGATGCCGGTGGCGATGATGAATGCGCCGTCGGTCACGCCCGCCACCAGGAAGAACTTGGTCTGCAGCGTGTCGACCAGCTCGGGCTGGCGCGCGGTGCTCTCCAGGAACTTCTGGCCGACCAGGCCGATGCCGAGGCAGGAGCCGAGGGCCGCGACGCCGATCAGCAAGGCGACTGCGAGGGGAAGGATGTTGAAGCCGGTCATGGTGTTTTCTCCTGGTTGGTTGATGGGTCGATGGAGGTACTTTCCCAAATGCGGTGCATGCGGTCCATGACGTGGGAGGTCATGGGGCGCGCGCAGCGCGGACGAAAAAAAGCCGCCCGTGGGAACGGGCGGCTTTCGGGCGGCTCTCTGGCGGCTTTGGGCGGCTTTTAACGGATGCCGGCCGTCAGGGCAGCTGCGCCCAGTTCTGGTTGTTGCCGCCGTTGCAGGTCCAGGTGATGAGCGCCGTGTCCTGCGTGGTCGAGCTGTTCGGCACGTCCAGGCACGAGCCCGAGGCTCGGTTCTTCAGCGCGCCGCCCACCACGCTCCACTGCGTCGTGTTGCCCGCCGAGCAGGCCACCTGCACCACCGGCGCGTTGGTGGTCGCCGTGCCGTTCTGCGCCAGGCACAGCCCGCTGTGCTCGGCCACGAACTGCACGTAGCCGCCGAGGATCGGCGTCACCGTGAACTTCTCGTGGCTCGCGGTGCCGCAAGGCCACTGCACCGCGGTCGTGCCGCTCGCCGTGGCGCCGCCCTTGATGTTCACGCACATGCCGCTGAGCTCGGAGCGCAGGCGCGCGACGAACGGCGGCGCCGTGTCCAGCGAGCGCACGTACTCGCGCAGCGCCACCACGTCCGCGGGCGGCAGGCCGTTGGCGTTGCCGTGGCCGCTGTTGAGCACGTCCTGCAGCGTGGCTGCCTGGCCGTTGTGGAAGAACGAGGTCGCGTTCCACGTGCCCGACAGCGTCGGCGTGTCGAAGCCCACGCCCGCCAGCGGCTGGTTGCTGCCCTTGCCCGACGAGAGCTGGATCGTGCCCACGTCGTGCCGCAGCCCGTCGCGCAGGGTGCCGCCGGTGTGGCAGGTGGCGCACTGCGCCGTGCCGAACACGGTCTGCCCGCGCACCGCCTCCACGCTGAGGTTGCCGTCCGCGGCGCGTGCCGGGCTGCGCATGTACTTGTTCAGCGAGGTCAGGTAGGCGGCCAGATCGTCCAGCTGCGCGTTCTTGCCGGCCTTGGGCGCGCCCAGCGGATCGGCGGTGGCCGTGAAGTCGGCGTTGCTCAGGAAGCCGGTGCCGCCGAACTCGTTGCGGATGTCGTTCTCGAAGTCCTGCACCTCGTCGAAGTTGGCCGTCCAGTGCAGCTTGCCGTGGCTGGTGCCGCGCCGCCCCTGCAGGCTGATGGTGCGGCGCAGGCCTTCGCCGCGCTGGGTGAAGTCCCACACCATGCCGTCGTCGCCGCCGTCCGCGTGGCAGCTTGCGCAGGACAGGTAGTTGTCCTTGCTCATGCGCCGGTCGGAGGCGTTGTAGAACACCTGCTTGCCGCGCAGCGCCGCCGCGGCCATGGGCTCGGTGGCCACCGTCTGCACGTTCTGCAGGAAGGTGGCGGCGTTGGTCTCGGCCGTGAGCACCGCCGCCACGTCGTGCACCGTGACCGAGCGCGCCAGGAAGTTGTTGACGAACAGCCGCTTGCGCGCCGCGTCCAGGTACAGCCCGTGCGGCGCGCTGCTGGCGTTGATCTCGCCGCGCACCGAGCGGGTGTAGGTGTCGACGATCGCCACGCGGTTGCCCTCCATCTGCGCCACGAAGATGTAGTCGCCCGCCGGAGAGAACAGCGCCGCACGCGCCGGCGCCCGGTCGTCGAAGTCGATCTGCTCGCCGAAGTTCTCGCTGGCCTGCTGCAGGTCGACCTGCGACAGGATGGAGCGCACCGTCTGGTCGTGCACCAGGTCCTTGTTGTCGCGGAATCGCCCGCGCACGATGTTGTCCTTCTTCGAAGGCAGCACGGCGCGCGTGCCGTCGGGCGAGATCACCACCTGGCTGAGGTAGTTGGCCACGCCGCGCGCGCGGCTCTCGGTGTCCACGGTGGTGGTGTCCACCGGCAGCGCGATGGTGCCGATGGCGCCCAGGCTCTGCAGGTTCACCTTGTGCAGCTGCCCGCCGGTCATCTTCGACTTGAAGCGCGTCACGTAGGCCACCTGCGAGTCGGCGCTCACCGCGATGCCGCGCACGTCGCCCTGCAGCGTGACCGTGCCGGTGGCGTTGCCGTTGGCCGGGTTGAAGCTCATCAGCGCCGACTTGCTCTCCAGCGTGAGCAGGCCCTTGCTGCCGTCGGGCGTGAAGACCACGCCGTAGGGGCCGCTGCCGTAGGCCAGCGACACGCTCGCCGAGATCGCGCCGTCGGCCGCGTTCAGCGCCACCAGCTTATCCTCGCCGTGCACCGACACCCAGATGCGGCCGTCGGGTCCCACGGCCAGCGTCTTGGGCTCGTCGCCCACGCGCGTCTCCCAGCGCTTGGCCAGGGTCTGCGCGTCGATGGCGGCCACCGTGCCGCTGTCGGGGTTGACCGAGTACACCGAGTTGGCGTCGCCCGCGATGTTGGTGGTGTGCGTGGGCGCGGTGGCCGTGACCGGCGCGATGACGGTCACGTTGTAGGTGTGGTAGGTCTCGCGCCCGCTCGCGTCCTTCACCGTCAGCGTCACGGTGTAGTGGCCGGGGCTGGTGTAGGTGTAGGTGTAGTTGGGCTGGTTCGAGAAGGCCGTCTGCGTGCCGTTGCCGAAGTTCCAGCGGAACTGCGCGCCGCCGCTGCCCAGCGTGGCCGGGTTGAACACCAGCTGGCCGTTGACGACCTTCGGGCCGCCGCCGATGCCGGGGTCGCCGATGATGGCCTGCCCGCGCAGCGTGGCCACTTCGCTGTCGGTGAGCACGCGGCCGTACACGCGCACCTCCGCCAGCGCGCCCTTGAAGAGCGCCGCGTTGCCCTGGATCTGGCCCAGCACGCTGAACTTGTTCGCAAGGCCCTTGTTGCCGGTGAGCCCGGCGGAGGCGGTCTTCACGCCGTCGACGTACACGGTCTGCGCGCCGGAGGCCGCATCGCGCGTCAGCACCACGTGGTGCCACGTGCCGTCGTTCACCACCGCGGTGGAGGTGGTGCCGGCCTCGTTGCCCACCGACAGCTTGATGCGCCCGCTGCCGTCGATCCAGCCCCAGAACACGTCGTCCGTGCCGCTGGCCTGGTCGCGCCCGAAGATGCCGGGCGCGGTCCACGAGTTGGCGCCGCCCGCCTGCGTGGTCTTCATGTAGAAGCTCAGCGAGGCGGTGCCGGCGAGCACGGTGGCCACCGAATCGTTCTTCAGCGGCACGCCCGCGGTGCGGTTGGCGAAGTTCAGGCCGATGCTCTCGAACGCGTCCGAGCCCGGCGTGCCGCTGTTGTTGCCGATCTGGTCGGTGAGGTTGCCCGCCAGCGTCCAGTAGTGCATCAGGTTGATGTCGGTCGCGTTGCCGGTGTTGAAGGTCGACCGGTAGTCCGCGGCAATGGCATTGCCCGCATAGTCCTTGACGCCGTTGGCGGGCAGGAACACCTCGTAGCTGGTGCCGGGCGACAGCGGCAGGTCGGGCGAGAAGTTGACGATGCCCAGCTGCACGCTGTAGGTGCCGGCCAGCGTGTTGCCGCCCACCGGGCGCACGATGAAGGTGTTGGCGTTCACGCTCTCGGGCCGGATGTTGTCGGTCATGCCCAGGCCGATGCGCGATGTCAGCGCCTGCTGCCTGGCGCCGTTGGCCGGCGAGACCTGCTTGACCTCGGGCTTGGTGATGTCGGGGTCCACCGCATGCACCACGAAGCCGCTGCCCGAGCCGTGGTCGTTGCCCACGAAGACCAGGTTGCCGAACATCGCGACCTGGCCGTTGTCGGAGTGCGTGAAGTTCGGGTCGTCCTCGCGCAGGATGCTGCCGCGGCCCACCTCCACGTGGTTCAGCGGATTGCTCACGTCGACCTTGTGGATGCGCGTCTGCGCGCCCTGGATCACGTAGTTGTCCTGCGTGGCGCAGTACAGCTGCTCGTCGATGACCAGCCGGTTGTCCTGCGCGACGAAGTGCGTGCGGTCGCTCAGGTCGTAGCTGTACATCTTGGCGCCGCTGTTGCGGGCCGAGGCGTGCAGGTTCTTGCCGTCGAAGCAGGTGGCGTAATAGAACGGCGTGGTGCCGACGATGGCGTCGAGCACCTTGGGGTTCAGCGGGTCGGAGATGTCCAGGCTGGAGAAGCCGCCGTTGCTTTCCATCGCGGTCAGCACCATGGTGTTGCCCATGGTGAAGATCGGACCGACGCGGAAGTTGCCGAGCTCGCCCGTGGGCACCGGGTTGGGCTTGCCCGCACCGCGGTTGGCGACCACGGCGTTGGCCGGGTCGCGCGCATCGACGATGAAGATGCCGCGGCCCGCCGATGCCACGTACAGGTAGGGCGCCTGCCACCAGAGCTGCCAGCTCACGTCTTCGTAGTCGCCGCCGTTGACGCCGGGCAGCGCCAGCTTCTTGACCTGCTTGATGTCGTTGACGTCGGTGAAGTCCCAGAACTCGACGCCGTTGATGCTGGGCAGCACCACGTACGTCTTGCCGCCGATCTTCGCGGTGCCGAAGGAGTGCGTTTCGCGGAACTCCTTGGTGCGGGCCTCGGGTTCGTAGATCTTCTTGACCAGCTGGATCTGGCGCGGGTTCGACACGTCGTACAGCAGGAAGCCGCCCGGGCCGAGGCCGCTGTCGGGTGCGAACGAGGTGAGGAAGTAGCCGTTGATCATGATGCCGGCGTTCATGCCGTAGTCCTTGCGGCCCGGGTACGTGGCCGGCACCTCGCGCGACTCGTAGGCGCTGCTGTGCGCCGGATCGAGCGGGTGCGCCGGGCTGGTGATCATCGACACCGGCTTGAACAGCTCCGCCGAGGTGTAGGTGAGGTTGCCCAGGCCCGGCCCCTGCAGGGGCCGCGGGTCGGCCACGGCCGCCGAGACCGCCGAAGCCATGTTGTTGAGGGTCGTCATCGGACTGACCCCCGTGATCGCCGCGTGCGTCAGCAATGTGACGAACGGCACCATCAACGCCGTCAGGAAATACCGGATCTTCATCGTCGCCTCCAGGTTGTTGTGCAAGGTTCACTTGTCAAAGCGAGCGCGCAGGGCGCACCCCGGCCGGCGGCGAATCCGCCGCCGGCCGTACAGCCTTTCCCACCTCTCCTACTTCTCCCACCTCTTTTTTTTAACGGCGCCAGATCGCCGTTTCGGCCGCGTCAGCTGCTTCGGCTCGCGCCAGCTCACTTCTTCTTCGTGCCGCCCGACTCGTAGATGTCCCACGCCTCCTTGGCGCTCGCGCCGCGGTGGATCATGGCCATCAGCGCGTCCACCACCGCCGAGGGGTTGGCGTGCTGGTACACGTTGCGTCCGTACACCATGCCCACCGCGCCCTGGTCCATGAGCACGCGCGAGCGCGCGAACACCTGCTGCAGGTCTTCGCGCCCGCCGCCGCGCACGAGCACGGGGCAGCGCGCGGCCTGCACCACGCGGTGGAACTCGGCGGGGTCGGTGGTGGGGTCGGCCTTGACGATGTCGGCGCCCATCTCGCGCGCCAGGCGCACGAGCGTGACGATCTTCTCGGCGTCGCCGTCGACCATGTAGCCGCCCTGCTCGCTGTGCGGGCGCATCACCAGCGGCTCGATCATCAGCGGCATGCCGTAGCGGTCGCAGTCGGCGCGCACGCGCGCGATGTTCTGCACGCACTGGCGAAACAGGTCGGGCTCGTTCGGCAGCATGAACAGGTTCACCACCACGCAGGCGGCGTCGCGCTGCACGGCCGGCAGCACCGGGTCGTGCTCGTTCTGCAGCAGCGCCCACATCACGCGGTGCGCGGTGGCGTTGTAGGGGTTGCCCATGTCGATGCGCTGCACCAGCGCCGGCTTGTCGCGGCCCGGGCGGTCCTGCAGCAGGTCGGCCTGGCCGTAGTTCAGCTGCAGGGCGTCGGGGCTCGCGGCCACCAGCTTCTCGACGATCGCGGGCATGTCTTCCAGGCCGTTGAGGAACGAGGGCTCGTTGCACACGCCGTGGTCCAGCGCGATGTCCAGGCAGCGCCCGTTGTTCAGCAGCCGGTTCAGGCGTGCGGTCTTGTCCTTCGACATACGAAAGAAATCCTTGTGTTGAAAGTGAAGGGGTCGTTCAGGCCAGCGCGTGCAGGTGCTGGCCCGCGGCCGCGTCGATGAGGGCCAGTGCGTCGTCGCGCAGGTGCACCGCGCCGGCGGCCGCGTTCTCGACGGCCTGCTTGCTCACGCGCGCGCCGCACAGCGCCACCGAGACGCTGCCGCGCGCCAGCGTCCACGCGATCATGAGTTGGCCGAACGAGCATTCGAGGTGCTGGCGCAGCGGCTCCAGTTCCTCGAAGAAGGCCTTGAGCTTCGCGCGGTTCTGCGTGCTGAAGCGCGCGTTGGCGGCGCGCTGGTCGTCGCCGGTGAACTGGCGCTCGGGGTCGATGGGGCCGGCCAGCAGGCCCAGCGCCAGCGACGAGTAGCCCAGCACCGCCACGTTGTGCTCGGTGCACAGCGGCGCCAGCGTCTGCTCGATCTCGCGGTCGATCAGGCTGTAGCGCTCCTGCGCCGCATCGACCGGGCCGCAGCGCAGGTACTCGGCCAGCGTCTCGGGGCTCACGTTGCTCACGCCGATGGCGCGGATCTTTCCCTGCTTCTTGAGCTCGAGCAGCGTGCCCATCGTTTCCTCGACCGGCGTGGTGCTGTCCTGCCAGTGCGTGATGTACAGGTCGATGTAGTCGGTCTGCAGGCGCCTGAGGCTTTCTTCCGCCTCATGAATGATCGACTCGCGGCCCAGGTAGCGGTACACCGGATGGCCGTCTTCTTCAAAGAAGTGCGTTCCCTCCTGCGTGTGCCACACCAGGCCGCACTTGGTGGCGATCACCGCCTCGTGGCGGCGGCCCTTCAGCGCGGTGCCGACGATGCTTTCCGAACGCCCGAGCCCGTAGGCCGGCGCGGTGTCGATCAGGGTCACGCCGGCATCCAGCGAGGCCTGGATCGCCAGCACGGCGGCGGCGTTGTCCCCGCCGCCCCACATCCAGCCGCCCATGGCCCAGGTGCCCAGGCCGATGGCCGAGCATTCGATGCCCGAGGGGCCGAGCGTGGTCTTCTTCATCGATGCCTTGTTGCTGTTGCTCATCGCTTGGTCTTTCTCGTGTTCATGAGGTGGTCGATGGTCACGGCCGCGAGCAGGATCAGGCCCTTGATCACGTCCTGCCAGTAAGGCGACACGTCCAGCAGGATCAGCGAGCTGGTCACCACCGACAGCAGCGCCAGGCCCAGCACCGCGCCCAGCACCGTGCCCGAGCCGCCCTTGAGGCTGGCGCCGCCGATCACCGCGGCGGCGATCACGTTGAGTTCCATGCCCATGCCGAAGGTGGGCGTGGCGGCGCCGAAGCGCGCGGTGTAGATCACGCCCGCCAGGCCCGCCGAGGCCGCGCACAGCACCGTGACCCAGAACTTCACATGGCCCACGCGGATGCCCGAGTACAGCGCGGCCTTCTCGTTGCTGCCGGTGTAGAACACGCGGCGCAGCAAGGTGGAGCGGCGCAGCACGAAGTCGCTGACCACCACGATCGCCAGGAAGATCAGGATCACCGCCGGAACGCCGAACAGCGTGCCCTGGCCGATGAACTTGAACTCGGCCGGCAGCGAGAACAGCGACTGAGGCGTGCCCTGCGTGAGCGCCAGGCACAGCCCGCGCACGATGACCATGAAGGCCAGCGAGGCGATGAAGTGGTTCAGCCCGATGCGCGTGACGCAGCCGCCGATCATCGCGCCGATGCCCGCGCTCGCGGCAATGGCAATGAGCCCGGCCGTCCACGGGTCGAAGCCCATGAGGAAGAGCTTGCCCGTCACCACCATCGCGAAGCACACCACCGAGCCCACCGACAGGTCGATGCCGCCAACGATCAGCAGGATCGTCATGCCCACCACCACGATGCCCTCGATGGAGAACGACAGCAGCATCGCGCGCACGTTGTCCCAGGTGAGGAAGTAGGGCGAGGCGAAGCTCATGGCCACGCACATCACCGCGATGATGAGCAGCAGGCCCATCTCGCGCATGCTGGTGAGCTTGCCGGAAGGTTTCGCGGGGCCGCCGCCTTGCTGTCGTGGCGGCAGGCCTGCGGTGGCCCCCGCGTCGAGTTGTGCCGGGTAGTTCATGCTGTTTCCTGTTCGCAAAGTCCCGAGGCCAGCCGCAGCAGCGCCTCTTCCGTCATGTCTTCGTCTTGCACTTCGCCGGCGAGCCGGCCGTCGCGGATCACCAGCGCGCGGTCGCACAGCCCGATGATCTCGGGCAGCTCCGAGGAGATCACGATCACGCCCACGCCCTGGCCGGCCAGTTCGCGCAGGATGTGATGGATTTCCGACTTGGCGCCCACGTCCACGCCGCGCGTGGGCTCGTCCATCAGCAGCACCGAGGGGTGCGTGGCCAGCAGCTTGGCGATGGCCACCTTCTGCTGGTTGCCGCCCGACAGGCTGGCCACGTCGATGTCCACGCCGTCGGACTTGAGCCTGAGCTTGGCGCCCAGCTCCACCGCCAGCTTGTGCTCGGCCGCGCGCTGCAGCAGGCCGAAGCGCGAGCTCACGCGCTTCAGCGCCATCGAGGCGATGTTCTGCGCAATGGGCAGGTCCAGGTACACGCCGGCCGCCTTGCGGTCTTCGCTGAGGTAGGCGATGCCTTCGCGCAGCGCGTCGCTGTACTTGCGGATGGCCAGCGGCCTGCCGCGCAGCCGCACGCTGCCGCGCGTGGCGGCGCGCAGGCCGCACACGGTCTCGGCCAGCTCGCTGCGCCCGGCGCCCATCAGGCCCGCGATGCCGAGGATCTCGCCGCGCCTGAGCGTGAACGACACGCCGTGCACGCGCTCGCCGTCGGCGATGTCGCTCACTTCGAGCACGGGCTCGCCGTGGGCTGCGTCGTCCTGCTTCGGCGGGTAGTAGTTGCCCAGGTCGCGCCCGACCATGCGGCGCACCAGGCCGTCGGCGTCGAGTTCGGCCAGCGGGCCGCTGTGCACGTTGCGCCCGTCGCGCAGCACCGTCACGCGGGTGCAGTGCGCAAAGATCTCGGCCATGCGGTGGCTGATGTAGATGATGCCGATGCCCTGCGCCTGCAGGTCGTGCAGCACCTTGAAGAGCGCGGCCGATTCGTTGTCGGTGAGCGCGGCGGTGGGCTCGTCGAGGATCAGCACCTTGCAGTCGAGCGTGAGCGCCTTGGCGATCTCGATGAGCTGCTGCGTGGAAATGCTCAGGTCCTTCACCAGGCACGCCGGGTCGACGTCCTGCCCCAGCCGCTGCAGCACCTTCGCGGCGCGCTCGTTCAGGCTGGCGTAGTTCATCCATGCGTGCTTGCCGGCGTTGATCTCCGGCATGAAGATGTTCTCGGCCACGGTGGCGTCGCCGCACAGGGCGATTTCCTGGTGCACCAGGCCGATGCCCAGGCGCATGGCCTGGGCCGGTCCGTCGATGGCCACCGTGCGGCCGTCGAGCGAGATCTCGCCCTCGTCCGGCTGGTGGATGCCGTCGATGATGTTCATCAGCGTGGACTTGCCCGCGCCGTTCTCGCCGCACAGCGCGTGGATCTCGCCGCGCTCGAGCGAGAAGTCCACGCCCGTGAGCGCGCGCGAAGCGCCGAAGCGCTTGCTGATGCCACGCAACTGGAGCAGGGGGCTCATTGCGTCTTGCTCACTCACTCGCCGATTCCCTTGGTGCCGCGGCGCGCGAGGTACTTGTCCCAGTAGAAGTCGTCGGCGTTGGCCTTGCTGACCACCGACAGGCCGTTGTCCAGGAAGGGCACGGCCATCGGGTTGGTGGCGTTGCGCTTGGCGTCGTTCATCGGGTCGATGAGCGTGGGGTTCTTCGCCAGGAACAGCATCATCATGCCCATGTAGCCCTGCATGCCCTGGTTGGGGTTGATGGAGCCGAACACGTCGCCCGACTTGATCATGTCCAGGATCTTGGCGTTCACGTCGCAGCACATCACCTTGATGTTCTTCTTGGTCTCCACCTTGGCCTGCGCCGCGCCCAGCGCCGAGTTGGCCTCGGGCATGAACAGCGCGCCCAGGTTCGGGTTGGCCTGCGCCAGGCTCAGCACCGCCTGGTAGGCCTTGTTCGGGTCCTGGTTGCTGGCGGCGCGGCCGACCAGCTTCATGCCCGGGTGCTTGGCCTTCATGCGGTTCACGAAGGCGGCGATGCGGCGGTCGTGGTTGTCCTGGCCGGGGTTCTCCAGCACGGCGTATTCGCCCTTGCCGTTGAGCGAGGCGGCGATGGCGTCGGCCGCCTGCGTGCCTTCGCGGTCGTTGTCGGAGGTGACGAACGAGGTGCGCCTGGAGTTCGGCGAGTCGGCCGCGAAGGTGACCACCGGGATGCCCATGGCCGCCGCGCGGTTGATGGGCTCGATGAACGGGTCGGGGTTCATCGGGTGCAGCAGGATGCCCGCGGGCTTGCGCGCCAGTTCCTGCTCGAACGACGCGAGCTGCTTGTTCACGTCGTACTCGGGCGTGCCCGAGTAGCGGGTGCGAACGCCCAGCGTGCGGCCGAGCTGCTTCATCATTTCGTAGACCGGAAACCAGTACTCCACGCCCGACACCATCACGTTCATCACGTAGACGTCGCTCGGGTTGCCGCGCAGGCCGCCGCCGGCGGCTCCTGCCGCACCTGCTGCAGGGGCCGCGGCCTGCTGCGCCAATGCGCTCGCGCCCGCCAGGCCGATGCCGGCTGCCGCGGCGGACTTCAGGAAATTACGCCTCATTTTTTGTCTCCTCACGTTGAGTGGCACAGCTTGCGATGCTGCTTTTCAAGGCAGCCCTTTGATCCTCGGTGTCACGACAGTTGTTATGACAGGCTAGAATGTACGCGTTGCCTGTTTGACGGGATAACTAGGGGAAACGCTACTGGCAAGGTGCTTTTATTCAGTCGAAGCTGTTATGACATGAAGCCAAACATACTGATCGGCATCGACATGGGGTCGAGCAGCCTGAAAGCCCTGGCCCTCGAGGCCGGGAGCGGCCGGGCTGTCGCCTTGTCACGAATGCCACTGCCGCACGACCGGCTGCCCGGGGGCGGGTGCGAGGTGGGCGCGGGGGCCATCCGCGCCGCCCTGACCCACGTGCTGCGCGACGTCGCCCACCAGCTCGGCGCCCGCGTGGCCGAGGTCCGCGCCATCGGCTGCACGGGCCACGGCGCGGGGCTCTACGCGCTCGATGCGCGCAACGAGCTCGTGGGCGGGAAGGCCATCGCCTCGACCGACCAGCGGGCCGACGCGCGGGCGCGCTCGCTGGGCCTGAGCCACGGCGACGCACTGTTCGCGGACGTCGGCTGCAGGCCGTGGCCGGGGCAGCCCACCGTGATCGCGGCCGAGCTGCTGGGCACCGACGCCGTGCAGCGCGGCGCGGTGCGCCGGCTGCTGTTCGCCAAGGACTACCTCGGCTTTCTGCTGACCGGCGAGATCGCCACCGACGCCAGCGACGCGAGCACCGCGGGGCTGGTGTCGATCGCATCGGGCACGTGGTCGCAGGCGGCCTTCGACGCCTCGGGCATCGCCGACCTGGGCCCGCGCGCTTTCGGCCCGCTGGTGCCGAGCGGCGAGGCGATCGGGCGGCTGCAGCCCAAGGAGGCCGCGCTGTGCGGATTGCCCGCCGGCATTCCGGTGGCAATGGGCGCCATCGACCTGCTGGCGTCCATGACCGCCATCTGCGCCGAAGGGCGAGGGCGCGCCGTGTCGGTGTTCGGCACGTGGTGCGTGAACGCGGTGATCGGCCCGGTGCTCGAGCCCAAGCCCGGCGTGGCGGCGGTGGTGAATTTCGGCCGCGCGGACAAGCGGCTCTACATGGAGAACAGCCCGTCGTCGATGGCCAACATCGCGTGGCTGGCCGGCGTGTTCGGGCTGCCCGATGCGCGCGCCGTGGTCGACCTGGCGATGTCGGTGCCGCTGGGCGCCGGCGGCCTGCGCTTCCTGCCGTTCGTGAATGGCGGCGGTGGCGTCACGGCGGGCTTCGTCGGCCTGAAGAGCCACCACACGCGCGGCGACATGGCGCGCGCGGTGGTCGACGCGGTGGCGGCATTGCATGCGCGCCACACGGCACGGCTGGCCGCCTGCGGCCTGCCCGTGTCGGCCTCGACCGTGCTCGGCGGCGGCGCCAGCGACACGCGCCTCGTGCGCCTGCTGGCCGGCCTGCTCGGCCACCCGGTCGAGCGCTGTGCCGACGACGAGACCGGCGCGCGCGGCGCCGCGCTCTACGCGGCCATGTCGCAAGGCATCGACCGCGCCGGACAAGGCAGCGCCTTGCTCGCGCCCTGCGACACGGTCGAACCCGACGCCGCGCAGGCGCGCGCCCATGCCGACTTCAACGCCGGCTTCAACGAACTGATCGACACCATGTCTCCTGTGTTTTCCCATCTGGCGGGGGGCGTGCGATGAGCGCCTGGCAACTGCCCTTCGTGCGGCCGGCTGCGTTGGCCGACCGCCATTTCTCCACCGTGATCGTCGGTGCCGGCATCAACGGCGTCGGCGTGTTCCGCGACCTGTCGCTGCAGCGCGTGGACTGCCTCATCGTCGACAAGGGCGACTTCAGCGCGGGCGCCAGCAGCGCGCCGTCGCGCATGATCCACGGCGGCCTGCGCTACCTGGAGAACGGCAGCTTCTCGCTGGTGGCCGAGGCCACGCGCGAGCGCAACCTGCTGCTGCGCAACGCGCCGCACCTGGTGCAGCCGCTGAAGACGGTGGTGCCGCTGTCGAGCTTCTTCGGCGGGCTGATGAGCAGCGCGCTCAAGTTCTTCGGCCGCACGCCGCCGCAACGCACGCGCGGCCTGCTGGCCGTGGCCGCGGGCCTGCGGCTGTACGACCTGCTGGGCCGGCGCCAGCGCGTGATGCCCAACCACCGCATCAGCCGCGTGCCGGCCGCCGACCGCGGCCTGTTCCGCGCCGCCGTGCGCTGGACCGCCACCTTCTTCGACGCGTGGATCAGCCACCCCGAGTGGCTCGTCCTCGAGCTCATCGGCGACGCCTGCCGCGACCAGCCGCGCTCGGCCGCGGCCAACTACTGCCGCGTGATGGGCTGCGCGGGCAACATCCTCACGCTGCGCGACGAGCTCACCGGCGCGCTGGTGCGCGTGACGGCCGACACCGTGGTGAACGCCAGCGGCGCGTGGCTGGACCGCAGCACGGCCGTGCTGGGCGGCGCGGGCTCGCGCGTGATGGGCACCAAGGGCTCGCACCTGGTGCTCGACCACCCCGCGCTGCGCGACGCGCTGGAAGGCCGCATGGCGTACTTCGAGGCGGTCGACGGGCGCGTGTGCATCGTCTACCCTTTTCTCGACCGCGTGCTGGTGGGCTCCACCGACATTCCGGTGGACGACCCCGACCAGATCGGCACCGAGCCGGCCGAGGTCGACTACCTGCTCGAGGTGCTGGGCGAGGTGTTCCCGAACCTGTCGTTCGGCCGTGGCGACGTGGTCTACACCTACGTCGGCGTGCGCCCGCTCGCGCGCTCCGACGCCGACAAGCCGGGGCAGATCTCGCGCGACCATTCGGTGGTGCTCGATGCGCCGAACGCCACGCGCGACATTCCCATCGTGGGCCTGGTCGGCGGCAAGTGGACGACCTTTCGCGCGCTGGCCGAGGAAGCCACTGACGAGGTGCTGCGGCAACTGGGCCGCCCGCGCACCGCGTCGACCGAGTCGATCCCCATCGGCGGCGGCGCGGAGCTGCCGGCCGACGCGCAGGCGGTGGAGCGCTTCGTCGACCGCATGGTGGCGTCCTCGGGCGTGGACCGCGCGCGGGCGCACACGCTGCTGCGCCGCTACGGCTCCAAGGCGATGCCGCTGGCGCAGCGCCTGGGTGCTTCGGGCGACGTGCCGCTGCGGCATGCGAGCGACTACTCGGCCGCCGAGCTGTCCTACCTGTGCCTGGAGACCGGCGTGGTGCACCTGGACGACCTCGTGATCCGCCGCACGCTGCTGGCGATCCGCGGCCTCGTCACCGACGCCGCGCTCGCCGAGATGGCGGGCATCGCGGCCGAGGCGCTGGGCTGGGACGCGGCGCAGGCCCACAGGGAACTGCAGGCCTGTGCGAGCGCCTTGCGCGAGCGCCATGGCGTGCGCCTCTCGCCGGTGGCGGCCGATGCGCCCGCACCTTTCGATGCATCATTGACGACCCGCTCGGCCATCGGCCAGTCCTAAAGTGAACCCTCCGAACGATATTTCGACCGTGCTCGACCGGAGCTCCGAATCCCCCCTGTGGGCCCAGTTCCGCGACGCCCTGCGCCTGCAGATCCTGCAGGGCGCGTTGCCCATCGGCGCCAAGCTGCCGTCCGAGGCCGAGCTCGGCGAGCAGTTCGGCATCTCGCGCATCGTGGTGCGCGAGGCGCTGGCCGACCTGGTGCGCAACAACCTCATCTACAAGATCAAGGGCCGCGGCGCCTTCGTGTCGGCGCGCGAGCGCGACGAAGATTTCGTCTCCACCGTGCTGGGCTTTTCCGACGAGATGGAGCGCAAGGGCCGCTCGGTGCGCACGCAGATCCTCACGCAGGAGCTGCGCCTGCCCACCGAGCAGGAAGCCGCGTCGCTCGGCCTGACCGACGACACCCAGGTGGTGGCGCTCAAGCGCCTGCGCAGCGTGGACGGCGAGCTGCGCCTGCTGGTGGAAACCGTGGTGCCCGCCGACCTCGCGCCGGGGCTGCACCGCACGCGGCTGGACGACCGCTCGCTGTACGACGTGCTGCGTCGCCAGTACGGCCTGCGGCTGGTGCGCGCCGAGCGCTGGATCGATGCCGTGCTGCCCGACGCCGACACCTGCCAGCTGCTCAACCTGCCGCACCCCGAGCCGCTGCTGCGCATCGAGTCGATCGCCTACGGCGCCAACGGCCGGCCGCTGGAGCACTACCGCGCGCTGCACCGCTGCAAGACCAGCCGCCTGCACGTGCAGACGACGACCTGAGGCAAATGAAGCAACTGAAGCAGTTGAAGGCCTGAAGGCTCAGGCTTTCGCCGCGGCGCGCGAAGGCCACAGCACCGAGGCGATGGCGACCACCATCAGCGCCACTGCCACGCCGTCCTGCCAGTGCACGACTTCGCCGAGCCACACGGCGCCGCTGAACACGCCGAGCACGGGAATGAACATCACGCTCAGCGTCGAGGCGATCGGCGGCAGGCCGCGCGCCAGGTAGAACCACGCGGCGTGCGCGAAGCCGAAGATCAGCACCGCGTTGTAGCCGATCGATCCCCATGTCACGCGGTTCGGCCAGTAGAGCTGGTCGCGCTCGAACAGCAGCGACAGCACCGTCATCACCACGGCCGTGAGCGCCGTCATCCAGAACGACAGCGCGAGCGTGGGCAGCCCGATGCGCGTGTGGCGCAGCAGCTGCGTGCCCAGCGCCCAGGTGGCGGCCGCCACCAGCGCGAGCGCCACGTAGCCCGGGCGGCCCGCGAAGTCGGTGAGCTCGTGCCACAGCAGCAGCCCCACGCCGAGCGCGCAGGCCCCCACGCCCAGCCACGCGCGCCGCGTGAGCGCGGCCGAGAACAGCAGCGCGCCGATGACCGCGGAGAACACCGGCATCGTGTAGCCCAGGATCGCCGCGCGCCCGCCCGACAGCGCCTTCACCGCCAGGATGATGCAGGCGTGCCACACGAACATGTTGGTGGCGCCCAGCCACATCAGCTCGGGCCACGCGCTGCGCGGCACGCGAAACGGCACCTTGAGCCACACCAGCGCAAGCGCCAGCACCGGAAGGCCCAGCCAGATCGAGATCGCGCGGAATCCGAGCGGCGGATAGTCGGCCACGCCGAGCTTCATCACGGGCCAGTTGAAGCCCCAGACGAGCGTCAACAGCACGAGCAGGACAAGCTGGCGCGGCGTGAAAGAAGGCATGGCTACAGCAACCGCTTCAGGTACCGCCCCGTGTGGCTCGCCTCGTTCGCCGCGATGTCTTCCGGCGTGCCTTCGCCCACCACCGTGCCGCCGCCCGCGCCACCTTCGGGGCCCATGTCGATGAGCCAGTCGGCGGTCTTGATGACGTCCAGGTTGTGCTCGATCACGACGATGGTGTTGCCCGCGTCGCGCAGCTGGTGCAGCACCTTCAGCAGCAGCTCGATGTCGGCAAAGTGCAGGCCGGTGGTCGGCTCGTCGAGGATGTACAGCGTGCGGCCGGTGTCGCGCTTGCTGAGCTCCAGCGCGAGCTTCACGCGCTGCGCCTCGCCGCCCGACAGCGTGGTGGCCGACTGGCCGAGCTTGATGTAGCTCAGGCCCACGTCGAGCAGCGTGCGCAGCTTGCGCTCGATGGTCGGCACGGCCTTCAGGAACTCGTGCGCGGTCTCGACCGTCATCTCCAGCACCTGCGCGATGTTCTTGCCCTTGTAGAGCACCTCGAGCGTCTCGCGGTTGTAGCGCTGGCCGTGGCAGACCTCGCAGGGCACGTACACGTCGGGCAGGAAGTGCATCTCGACCTTCACCACGCCGTCGCCCTGGCAGGCCTCGCAGCGCCCGCCCGCCACGTTGAAGCTGAAGCGCCCCGGCCCGTAGCCGCGCTCGCGCGCGGTGTTGGTCTCGGCCATCAGCTCGCGGATGGGCGTGAACAGGCCGGTGTAGGTGGCCGGGTTGCTGCGCGGCGTGCGGCCGATGGGGCTCTGGTCGACGTTGATGACCTTGTCGAAGTACTCGATGCCTTCCACCGACTCGTGCGCGGCCGGCTCGTCGTGCGCGCGGTACAGCGTGCGCGCCACGGCGGTGTAGAGGGTGTCGTTCACCAGCGTCGACTTGCCCGAGCCCGACACGCCGGTCACGCAGGTCAGCAGGCCGACCGGGAAGGCCACGCTCACGTTCTTCAGGTTGTTGCCGGTGGCACCGACCACGCGGATCTCCTGCAGGTCGGTCTGCGTGGCCAGATGCGCGGCCTCGCGCGCGGCGCGGCGTTCGGCGGCGGGGCTTGGCGGGAAGCGCGAGGCCTTCTTGCCTTCGTTGAACGCGGGCTTGCTCACCACCGGCAGCCATGCGGTGCGCCGTCTGGGCACTTCGATCTTGCGCGTGCCCGAGAGGTACTGGCCGGTGAGCGAGTCGGGGTTGGCCGACACCTCGGCGTAGGTGCCCTGCGCCATCACGCGCCCGCCGTGCACGCCGGCGCCGGGGCCCATGTCGATCACATGGTCGGCGGCGTGGATCATGTCCTCGTCGTGCTCGACCACGATCACGCTGTTGCCGATGTCGCGCAGGTGTTTCAGCGTGCCGATCAGGCGGTCGTTGTCGCGCTGGTGCAGGCCGATGCTGGGCTCGTCGAGCACGTACATCACGCCCGTGAGGCCCGAGCCGATCTGCGAGGCCAGGCGGATGCGCTGCGCCTCGCCGCCCGACAGCGTCTCGGCGCTGCGGTCCAGGCTCAGGTAGTTCAGGCCCACGTCGTTCAGGAATTTCAGGCGCAGGCCGATCTCGCGCACCACCTTGTCGGCGATGTCGGCCTTGGCGCCGCGCAGCTGGAGTTTCTGGAACCAGGCCAGCGAGTCGCGCAGCGTGAGGTGGCTCAACTCGAAGATGGCCATGCGCGGCGGCTCGCTGCCGTCGACGGGGCGGCTCGACTCGTCGACCAGGAACACGTTGCGCGCCTCGGGCCGCAGCCGCGAGCCGCCGCAGTCGGGGCAGGGCTGCAGGTTGCGAAAGCGCGCGAGGTCTTCGCGCACCATGACCGAGTCGGTCTCGCGGTAGCGCCGCGCCATGTTCGGGATGATCCCCTCGAAGGGGTGCTTCTTCGTGAGCTTCTTGCCCGCGAAGTTGCCCGACTCCATGACGTAGTTGAACTTGATCTCTTCCGCGGCCGAGCCGTTCAGCAGCACCTGCTGCACCGACGCCGGCAGCGATTCGAAGGGCGCGTCGACGTCGAACTTGTAGTGCTTCGCGACGCTCTCGATCATGCTGAAGTAGTAGCCGTTGCGGCGGTCCCAGCCCTTGATGGCGCCGCTGGCCAGCGACAGCGACGGAAACGCCACCACGCGCGCCGGGTCGAACACCTCGCGGTGGCCGAGGCCGTCGCAGCTGGGGCAGGCGCCCACGGGCGAGTTGAACGAGAACAGGCGCGGCTCGAGCTCCGACAGCGAGTAGTGGCAGATCGGGCAGGAGAACTTGGCGTTGAACAGGTGTTCCTTGTCCGGAGCGCCCGCAGCGCCATCGGCGCTGCCCTCCGGCTTCGTGCCGAGTTCGAGCGCAATGGCGCGGCCCTCGGCCAGGCGCAGCGCGGCCTCGAAGCTCTCGGCCAGGCGCTGCTGCATGTCGGCGCGCGCGCGCAGGCGGTCGATGACCACGTCGATGTCGTGCTTCTCGGTCTTCTTGAGCTTGGGCAGGTCGTTGTATTCGTAGGTCTGCCCGTCGACGCGAAAGCGCACGTAGCCGGCGGCCTGCATCTCGGCGAAGAGCTCGAGGAACTCGCCCTTCTTCTCGCGCGCCACCGGCGCCAGGATCATCAGGCGCGGCTCGCCGGGCAGCGCCAGCGTGGCGTCGACCATCTGCGAGACCGTCTGCGCCTGCAGCGGCAGGTGGTGCTCGGGGCAGTAGGGCGTGCCGGCGCGCGCGTACAGCAGGCGCAGGTAGTCGTGGATCTCGGTCACCGTGCCCACGGTGGAGCGCGGGTTGTGGCTGGTGGCCTTCTGCTCGATGCTGATGGCGGGCGACAGGCCCTCGATCACGTCGACGTCGGGCTTGTCCATGAGCTGCAGGAACTGCCGCGCATAGGCCGACAGGCTTTCCACGTAGCGGCGCTGCCCCTCGGCATACAGCGTGTCGAAGGCCAGGCTCGACTTGCCCGAGCCCGACAGGCCGGTGATCACCACCAGCTTGTTGCGCGGAATGTCGAGGTCGACGTTCTTCAGGTTGTGGGTGCGCGCACCGCGGATGCTGATGCGCTGCTGCGCCAGCACCGCGCCGAGGTAAGCGTCGCGTTCGCGGTCCGCCTGGTCCTCGCGGGCTGCTGCAGCGGCTTTTTCAATGGATTTTGAATTCAAGGGGGCGATCGTCCGAGGGCAACCGGACATGATAGTCCGCGGCGAATTTCCTGGCGAGGGGGACGGAACCACCGGACGGCACGGCGGCGGCGGCGGGCGGCTCGGCCGGAGGGGCGGCATCGGGCACAATCGAGGGTTCGTTTCAACCTCCTCCTTCATCTACTTATCAGGGGCAGTGCATATGGCATCGGTCAATAAAGTCATCGTCGTCGGCAACCTGGGGCGCGACCCCGAAATGCGTACTTTCCCAAGCGGCGACCAGGTCGCGAACGTCACGGTGGCCACCACCGACCGTTGGAAAGACAAGCAAAGCGGCGAAATGCGCGAAGCCACCGAGTGGCACCGCATCGTCTTCAACGGCCGCCTGGCCGAAATCGCCGGCCAGTACCTGCGCAAGGGCTCGCAGGTCTATGTCGAAGGCAGCCTGCGCACGCGCAAGTGGACCGACAAGGACGGCGCGGAAAAGTACACCACCGAAATCCGCGCCGACCAGATGCAGATGCTCGGCAGCCGTTCGGGCCAGGGCGGCCCGTCGGGCGGTCCCGAGGACGATGGCGGCTACTCGCAAGGCGGCGGCGGCGGTGGCGGCGGCGGTTATTCGCAGGGCGGCAATGGCGGCGGTGGCGGTGGCGGCTACGCCCCGCGCGCACCGGCGGCAGCACCCCGCGCGCCGGCACCGGCGCCGCGCCAGGCTCCGGCCAAGTCGTCGTCGGGCTTCGACGACATGGACGACGACATTCCGTTCTGATCGCCAGGCAACCCGGCTCCGGACGCAAGGCCGGCCTCGAAAGAGGCCGGCTTTTTTCATGGAGGCGGGCAAATCGGGGCGTTCAGCCCTCGCCGGCGTGCCCCTGGTACTGCGGCAGGTCGTCCAGGATGGTGAACCACGGCGCCTTCGAGCCCACGAAGATGTGCGCGCTCGGCCGGATCGCGGGGGCATCGACCAGCGTGCCCAGCGTGACGTGCACGAACTGCCCGTCGCGCACCACCGACCAAAGCAGCGAGCCGCATTGCCCGCAATGGATGTCGCCCGCGTCCGGGGTGCCGTAGACCAACAGCCGGTCTTCGCCCTGCGTGATCGCCAGCTTGCCGCGCGCGATGCCCGCGAAGGGCTTGAACGCCGAGCCGGTGGCGCGCCGGCAGTCCGAGCAGTGGCAGTTCAGCGCGTAGGCGAATTCGTCGGCCACCGCGTAGTGGACGGTGCCGCAGAGGCACTTTCCGGCGAGCATGCGGGCGAAAGGCTCAGCCTGCCAGGCCCACGAACACGTTCTGCACGTCGTCGTTCGCGTCGATGGCCGCCAGGAAGGTCTCGACTTCTTCCAGGTCTTCGGCGCTCAGGCTCGCCGGGTCGACCGGGTTCTTGGGCTTGTAGCCCAGCTTGGCCGACAGCACGGTGAAACCCTGCGCCGGCAGCGCGCGGCTCACCAGGTCGAGGTCGGTGGCGTCGGTGAGGAACACCACGGGGTGGTCTTCGGTGGCGGGCTCGAAGTCTTGCGCGCCGGCTTCGATGGCAGCCATTTCGGGGTCGGCGTCGGGGCTGGCGGGTTCGGCCTCGATCATGCCGACGTGGTCGAAGTCCCACGACACCGAGCCCGAGGTGCCCAGCTGGCCCTTGCGGAACAGCACGCGCATTTCAGGCGCGGTGCGGTTCACGTTGTCGGTCAGGCACTCGACCATCACCGGCACGCGGTGCGGCGCGAAGCCTTCGTAGATCACGTGCTCGAAATGCACCGACTCGCCGGTGAGGCCGGCGCCCTTCTTGATGGCGCGGTCCAGCGTTTCCTTGGGCATCGAGACCTTGCGGGCCTGCTCCACCACGAGGCGAAGGCGCGAGTTGCCGGCCGGATCGGCGCCGGCGCGCGCGGCGATCATGATTTCCTTGGCGAGCTTGCCGAACAGCCGGCCCTTGGCATTGGCCGCCAGATCCTTGTGTTTCGCTTTCCATTGGGCGCCCATGGCGTGTTTCCTTGAATGTGTGTTTGTGGCCTGGTCTGGCGCTTGCCTGACCCTTGGCAGAGTCTTCGCGGACTCTTGGCGCAAGGGCTGGATGACCGATCGGGGCGACTACTGTAGCCGCAGCGCAGGTAGGAGGGAATCGGCTGACAAGGCCGCGACAGCCACCGGCTCCTTCGCTGCCGGTACTTTCGGCACGCGCACCCGCCGGCCGCGCCCTTCACGGTCACGAACGGCCACCGGCCGCGCGATCCATTAAAAAGTACCGCTAAAAAAGTAAAACAATTTTACTGAGACTGCTACACTTTTTCATCACCATGAAAAAAACGCAGCCTCCGAAAGAGCCGCAACCCACGAGCGCCGCGCCCGCCGGCCGCGAAACGGGGGTTCTCGCCGACATCGGCGAAGCCCTGCGGGCGCGCCGCCGGCTGCTGCACCTGAGCCTGGCGGAGGTGGCCGAACGCAGCGAGCTCAGCATCGGCTACATCTCGCTGCTGGAGCGCAACCTGGCGTCGCCTTCGCTCACCGCGCTGATGCGCATCGGCGAGGTGCTGGGCCTGGAGCTGGACTACTTCTTCCAGGCGCGCAATGCCGGCGGCCATCACTTTCCGCAGAGCGCTCGCTCGCCGTTCCAGCTGCAGGCGGGCGACATGACCTTCGACCGCGTCAGCGGCCAGTTTCCCGGCAGCGTGGTCAACGGGCTGGTGGTGACGATTCCGGCGGGGCACAAGTCCACGCCCATCACCCACCCCGGCGAAGAGCTGGTCTACATCCTGAGCGGCAGCCTGCGCTACACGCTCGGCGGCCGCGAGTTGCAGCTGGACGAGGGCGACTCGGTGCACCTGCCGTCCACCACGCCGCATTGCTGGGAAAACCCCTTCGCCCAGCCCGCCAAGGCGCTGTGGGTCGGTACCGCGCCGCTGTTCAAGGCCGACGGGGACGACCCCCACGCCGCGCACGACCTGCAAAGCCATGGCTCCCCCACACGGGTGTCCGGCGCCACGGCGCCAGCCAAGGCACCCGCCAGGGCCAAGGCCCGACTTTCCAAGAAAAAAGACACCCGAGCATGAACGCCAGCCCTGCGTACGAACACGAAGTCACTTTCGCCGCCGTGAGCGACCTGCTCCAGCAGCGCATCGGCCACAAGCTGCTGACCGTGAGCCGCGTGCTGCCCGACGAGGCCAGCGTCGAGCGGATCTACACCACCCAGCCCGAGGCCTACCCGGTGCACGGCAAGAAGCCGCGCGACCACACCGAGTGGACCGCGCTGATGGAGCGCGGCGAGTGCTTCGTGGCCAGCCAGCCCGAGGACTTCGGCCCGCACTTCTCCGACCTGCCCACGATCGTGCGGCATGGCCTGGGCGCTGTCATCAACATCCCGGTGCTCGACGGCACCCGCATGCTGGGCACCCTGAACCTGCTGGACGCCGCCGGTGCCTACACCGGCCCGGTGCTCGACGCCTGCCTCGAGGCGCGCGGCCTGGCCGCCAGGGGCTTCGTGCTGTACGAGCAATGGCTCGCGCGGCGCGCGGCCTGATTCGCCCGATCCCCTTCCTTGCCTCTTCTCATCCTCACCCGGAGTGAACCTTGAACCCTCGAATTTGCGCGGCAGTTGCAGGCGTCTTCTTCTCGTTGTCCGCGTGGGCCGCCACGCCGAAGGACACGCTGGTGGTGGTCAAGAACATCGATGACATCGTGAGCCTCGACCCCGCCGAGGCCTTCGAGTTCTCCAGCGGCGAGGTGGTGACCAACATCTACGAGCGCCTGGTGCAGTACGACGCCGCGGACCCGACCCAGCTGAAGCCGGGCCTGGCCGCGAGCTGGAAGCCGGCGGCCGACGGCAAGAGCATCGAGTTCACGCTGCGCAAGGGCGCCGCCTTCGAAAGCGGCAACCCGGTGCGCCCGGAGGACGTGGTGTTCTCCTTCAAGCGCGTGCTCAAGCTGAACAAGGCGCCGGCCTTCATCCTGAGCCAGCTGGGCTGGACCGCCGACAACATCGAGCAGATGGCGCGCAAGGGTGCGGCCGACACGCTGGTGCTCGGCTGGAGCGGCGAGTTCGGTCCGGCCTACGTGCTGAGCGTGCTGGCCGCGCGGCCCGGCGCCATCGTCGACGAGAAGCTGGTGCTGGCCAACGAGAAGGCGGGCGACCTGGGCAACCAGTGGCTCAACCGCAACTCCGCCGGCAGCGGCCCGTACAAGCTGAAGCTGTACAAGCCCAAGGAAGTGCTGCTGCTCGAAGCCAACAAGAAGGCCTTCAACCTGCCCAAGACCGCCAACGTGCTGATCAAGAGCGTGGCCGAGTCCGCCACGCAGCGCCTGCTGCTGGAGTCCGGCGACGCCGACATCGCGCGCGACCTCGCGGCCGACCAGCTCGACGCGCTGAAGGCGCGCACCGACGTGCGCATCGAGGACTTCCCCGCGGCCGCCGTGCACTTCATTGCGCTCAACCTCAAGAACGAGAAGCTGCGCAACCCCGCGCTGTGGGAGGCCATGCGCTACCTGGTGGACTACGACGGCATCTCGACGCAGCTGCTCAAGGGCCAGATGCGCACGCACCAGGCCTTCCTGCCGGTGGGCTTCGCGGGTGCGCTGACCACCAACCCCTACAAGGCCGACCCGGAGCGCGCCAAGGCCATCCTCGCCAAGGCCGGCATCGGCGGCCTCGAAATCGACATGGACCTGATCAACACCCAGCGCTTCATGGACATGGCGCAGTCGATGCAGGCCACCATGGCCAAGGCGGGCATCAAGCTCAACCTGCTGCCCGGCACCGGCGCCCAGGTGCTCACCCGCTACCGAGCCCGCAAGCACGAGGCCATCCTGCTGTACTGGGGCCCCGACTTCTTCGACCCGCATTCCAATGCGAAGTCGTTCGCGTACAACGTGGACAACAGCGACAGCGCCTACCAGAGCACCACGACATGGCGCAACGGCTGGCTCATTCCCGATCTGTCGGCCAAGACCATGGCGGCGCTGAAAGAGGTCGATCCGGCCAAGCGCGCCGTGGCCTACCAGGGGCTGCAGCGCGAGGTGCAGGCGAAGTCGCCGTTCATCATCACCTTCCAGGAGCAGAACCGGGTGGCCCTGCGCAGCAACGTCAAGGGCTACGTGCAGGGCACGGTGGCCGACCTGATCAAGTACGACGGCGTCACCAAGTAGCACGGCCATGCGCAAGCGCGTCGCTCCGGTCGCTCCGGCCACCCTGTTGCGGTCTGGCCTGTCCTTCGTCCTGATGCTGCTGGTGCTGCTGCTGGTCACCTTCCTGATCGGCAAGGCCGCGCCCATCGACCCCGTGCTGCAGGTGGTCGGCGACCGCGCCTCGCCCGAGGCCTACCAGGAGGCCAGGCAGCGCATGGGGCTCGACCGGCCGATCGCCACGCAGTTCGTGCGCTACGTGAGCGACGCGGCGCAGGGCGACCTGGGCCGCTCGACCTCGACCGGTCGCCCGGTGCTGGAAGACCTGCGCCAGTACTTTCCGGCCACGCTGGAGCTGGCCACGCTGGGCATCGTGCTGGGCGTGGTGTTCGGTGTGCCGCTGGGCATGCTCGCGGCGCACCAGCACAACCGATGGATCGACCAGCTGCTGCGCCTGGTCGGGCTGCTGGGGTATTCGGTGCCGGTGTTCTGGCTCGGGCTGGTGGGCCTGCTGGTCTTCTACGCCAGGCTGGGCTGGGTCGGCGGGCCGGGGCGGCTGGACGACGTGTACCAGTACACGGTCGACAGCTGGAGCAACCTGGTGCTGGTCGACACGCTGCGCGCCGGCAACGCGGAGGCGTTCCGCAACGGGCTGTCGCACCTGCTGCTGCCGGCCGCGCTGCTGGGGTACTTCTCGCTGGCCTACATCTCGCGCATGACGCGGGCGTTCTTTCTCGAAGAGCTGGGCAAGGAGTACGTGATGACGGCGCGCGTGAAGGGCGCGTCGGAGCTGCGGGTGCTGGTGGGCCATGTGCTGCCCAACGTGGCCGCGCCGCTGGTCACCGTCATCGCGCTGTCGTATGCGGTGCTGCTCGAAGGCGCGGTGCTGACCGAGACGGTGTTCTCCTGGCCCGGCATCGGCCTGTACGTGACCAATGCGCTGTTCAGCGCCGACGTGTCTGCCGTGCTCGGCGGCACCTTGCTGGTGGGCCTGTGCTTCGTGGTGCTCAACACCGCGTCCGATGTGTTCGGCTATTTGATGGACCCGAGGGCCAGGTCATGATGCTTCGACAGGATTGGTGGCTCAGCGAGGCGCCCGCGTCGGCCTTCCAGGCGCGCTGCGGGCGCTGGTACCGCATGGGCTTGCGCGCGGTGCGCAGCCCGGCCATGGTGTTCGGCCTGGTCATCCTGGCGGCGATGGTGCTGGCGGCCGTGTTCGCGCCCTGGCTGGCCCCGTTCGATCCCAACGCGCAGAACGTGCAGCAGCGGCTGCTGCCGCCGGGCGCCACGCACTGGCTGGGCACCGACCAGCTCGGGCGCGACCTGCTCAGCCGCGTCATCTACGGCACGCGGCCCACGCTGCTCATCGTGTCGCTGGTGGCGTTGCTGTCGGCGCCGCTGGGGCTGTTGCTGGGCATGTGCGCGGGTTACTTCGGTGGCTGGGTCGACACGGTGCTGATGCGCGTCACCGACATCTTCATGGCCTTTCCGCGGCTGGTGCTGGCGCTGGCGCTCGTGGCCGTGCTGGGGCCGGGCATCGTGAACGCGGTGATCGCCATCGCCATCACCGCATGGCCGGCCTACGCGCGCATTGCGCGCACCGAGACACGCACCGTGCGCGGCAGCGATTTCATCCAGGCCGCCAGGGTGCAGGGCCTGCGCACCTCGCGCATCCTGTTCGGCCACCTGCTGCCGATCTGCCTGCCCTCGACGGTGGTGCGCGTCACGCTGGACATGGCGGGCATCATCCTCACGGCCGCCGGCCTGGGCTTCCTGGGGCTGGGCGCGCAGCCGCCGATGTCGGAGTGGGGCGCCATGATCTCCACCGGGCGGCAGTACATCTTCGACCAGTGGTGGGTGGCGGCCGTGCCCGGCGTGGCCATCCTGCTGGGCAGCCTGGCCTTCAACCTGGTGGGCGACGGCTTGCGCGACGTACTGGACCCGAAAAATGGCTGAGCTGCTCATCGAAGACCTCACGGTGACCTACCCGACAGCCAGCGGGCCGGTCGACGTGGTGAAGTCGCTGTCGTTGCGCATGGGCGCCGAGCGCATCGGCATCGTGGGCGAGTCGGGCTCGGGCAAGTCGATGACGGCGCGCGCGATCCTGGGCCTGGTGCGCTCGCCCGGCCGGTCCACGGCCAGCCGCATGACCTACGACGGCGCCGACCTCACGCGCCAGACGCCTTCGGGCTGGCGCGCCATTCGCGGTCGCCGCATCGCCATGGTGCTGCAGGACCCGAAGTTCTCGCTCAACCCGGTGCTGCGCGTCGGCAAGCAGATTGCCGAGGCGGGCCTGCTGCACGGTGTGTTCAAGCCGGCCCAGGCGCGCGACCGCGTGCTGGAGATGCTGGAGACCGTGGGGGTGGACCACCCCGAGCGGGTCTACGACGCCTACCCGCACCAGCTCTCGGGTGGCATCGGCCAGCGCGTGATGATCGCCGCGATGATGATGGCCGAGCCCGGCCTGCTCATCGCCGACGAGCCCACCTCGGCGCTCGACGTGATGGTGCGCGGGCAGGTGCTGGAGATGATGGACCGCGAGATCCGCAAGCGCGGCATGGGCCTGCTCATGATCAGCCACGACCTGAAGATGGTGGCGCACTTCTGCGACCGCGTGCTGGTCATGTACCGCGGGCAGGTGGTGGAGTCGTGCGCCGCCAAGGACCTGTTCCAGTCGCAGCACCCCTACACGCGCGGCCTGCTCAACTGCATGCCCACGGGCCAGAACCCGGGCCAGCCGCTGCCCACCATCGACCGGCAACTCATCCAGGACACGGTGGCCCGCCATGCGCAGTGAAACCCCCGCGGCGAGCCCGCCCGGCTTGCAGGAAACAGCCATCCGCTGCCAGGGCCTGGACGTTTTCTACGGCCACGGCGCGCAGCGCCACCAGGCGGTCAAGCAGGCCTCGTTCGAGGTGCGCAAGGGCGAGTCCTTCGGCGTGGTCGGCGGCTCCGGCAGCGGCAAGTCGACGCTCCTGCGCGTGCTGGCGGGGCTCGACGGCGACTGGCAGGGCGACGTCGAGGTGCTGGGCCACCGGCGCGCGGCCGGCGTGGCGCCGCAGCGCGAGTACCGGCTGAAGGTGCAGATGATCTTCCAGGACCCGTTCGGCTCCCTGCACCCGCGCCACACCATCGACCGCTGCCTGAGCGAGGCCATGCGCTTCCACGGTTTCGATCGCATCGAGCAGCGCGTGGTGTCCGCGCTCGAGCGCGTCGGGCTGGGCAAGAGCTTTCGCTTCCGGTTTCCCCACCAGCTGAGCGGCGGCCAGCGCCAGCGCGTGGCGATTGCGCGCGCGCTGGTGCTGGAGCCCGAGGTGCTGCTGCTCGACGAGCCCACCTCGGCGCTGGACGCCTCCATCCAGGCCGAGGTGCTGAACCTGCTGATGGAAGTGCGCCGCGACCTGGGCACCACCTTCCTGTTCGTGAGCCACGACCTCGGCGTGATCGCCCACATGTGCGACCGCGTGGCCGTGATGCGCCATGGCGTCGTCGTCGAGACGCTCGCCGCGGCGCAGATCACGGCCGGCCAGGTGGCACACCCCTACACCCGCGAGCTGCTGGCGAACTGCTACGCCGCGCAGCCGCCGGACCCTGTCGTTGCGTGAACGGAGCTTCTTCATGACCACTGAACCTGGCCCCCTGTACCCCACGCCTTTCGAAAGCGGCAACGGCAACCGGACCACCACCTGGGCCGAGTGCGTCGCCTTCTACGAGCGGCTGGCCGAGCGTTTCCCCGGCGTGCTGCGGTGGCACCAGATCGGCGTGTCGGACACCGGCGTGCCGATGCATGCAGGCGTGGTCACGGCCGACGGCGTGTTCGCGCACGAGGCGCTCCAGCAGCAGGGCCGCCCGGTGTTCTTCAACAACAACGGCATCCACCCCGGCGAGCCCGAGGGCATCGACAGCTGCATGGCGCTGGTGCGCGACTTCTGCACGCAGCCCGAGCGGCTCGCGGCGCTGGGCGACACCGTGTTCCTGTTCATTCCCGTCTACAACGTGGACGGCTGCATCAACCGCCAGGCCACCTCGCGCGTGAACCAGCTCGGGCCCGAGTCGTTCGGCTTTCGCGGCAACGGCCGGCACCTGGACCTGAACCGCGACTTCATCAAGTGCGACAGCCTCGCCGCGCAGGTGTTCAACCGCTTCTTCACCGCGTGGCGCCCCGACGTGATGGTCGACACCCACACCTCGAACGGCGCCGACTACGCCTGCACCATGACGCTGATCCCGACCCAGCCCGACAAGCTGGGCGGCGCGCTGGGCGGCTTCCTGCGCGAGCGCATGTTGCCGGCCATCTATGGCGACATGGACCGGCGCGGCTGGCCCACCTGCCCGTACGTGAACCTGCTGGCCGAGACGCCGGACGACGGCATCGAGGACTTTCTCGACCTGCCGCGCTTTTCCACCGGCTACGCCGCGCTGCACCACACCATCGGCTTCATGCCCGAAACCCACATGCTCAAGCCCTACGCCGACCGCGTGGCCGCCATGCGCACGCTGGTCGAGGTGGTGCTGGACTTCACCGTGGCCCATGCGCCGCGCATCCAGCAGCTGCGACGAGAGGCCCGCGCCGCCGCGGCGCAGCAGGCGCGCTGGCCGCTGACATGGCGCAACGACCACACCCGGCCGGCCAGCCTGCGTTTCAAGGGCTACCAGGCGGTGCGCACGCCCAGCCAGCTCGGCAACTACCAGCGCCTGGCCTACGACCGCAACCAGCCGTGGGAAAAAGACATCGTGCATTTCGACCGCTGCGTGGAAGACCTGGCAGTGGCAGCGCCCAAGGCCTACCTGGTACCGCAGGCCTGGCGCGAGGTGATCGAGCGCCTGCAGTGGAACGGTGTGGCCATGCGGCGCCTGGAGGCGGACCAGCAGTTCGATGCCGCCCGGGTCTATCGCATCGAAAACGTGACTTCCCGCGCGAATGCCTACGAAGGCCACATGTTCCATGACCAGGTGGTGCTCGCGACGCACACAGAGCCCTTCCAGGCGCGCGCGGGCGACATGTGGATCTCGCTCGACCAGCCCGGTGCGCGCTACGCCGTCGAGACGCTGGAGCCTGAGGCCCACGACAGCTTCTTTCGTTGGGGCTTCTTCAACAGCGTGCTGGAGAAGAAGGAGAACTTCTCCGACTACGTCTTCGAAGACACCGCGCTGCAGATGCTGGAAGACGAACCCGCGTTGAAAGAGCAGTTCGCGCAGTGGAAGACACAGAACCCCGAGAAGCTGTCCGACCCCCAGGCGGTGCTGGGCTTTCTCTTCGCGCAGGGCCGGCGGCATGCGGAGCCGGGGTGGCGGCGCTATCCGGTGGTGGCGCTGATGTAGCTCGCGCGCTTCACGACGCGGGTTTGAACCCCGGCAGTGCATGCATGCGCGCGCGCAGCGCTTCCACGAACGCCGTGACCCGCGCCGGCCGGTACAAGCCCGGCGGCAGCGCGACGTGCACGCCGATCGGCTCCAGCCACCAGTTCGGCAGCACGCGCTTCAAGCGGCCGGCCCGCATGTCGTCGTGGCACATCCACGGCGCGGCGGCGCCGATGCCCGCGCCGTTGAGCACCGCGCGGTAGCTGGCCAACAGGCTGTCGGTGCGGATGGGCGTGTCCAGCGCCACGATGCGCGAGCGACCGCCGCGGTCGATCAGGCGCACGTTGCCCGTCACGTACGGCACCAGGCCCACGCACGGCAATTGCGGCAGCCGGGCCAGCGTGACGGGGCCGGTGCGCTTGAGCAGCGCGGGCGTGGCGATCAGCACCCGCTCCATGTGGCCCAGCGGCCGGCTCACCAGGCCGGGGTCGCGCACCTCGCCCACGCACACCCAGCATTCCGCGCCGGAGGCCGCGAGGTCGACCACGCGATCGGTCAGCGTGAGCTCCACGCGCACCTGCGGATGCGAGGCGCGCAGGTCGGTCACCGCATCGGTCAGGAAGCCGGTGCCATAGCCCGACGGGCCGATCACGCGCAGCGTGCCGTCGGGCTGGCTCTGGCCGCCGCGCAGCCGCTGCGACAGGCCCGACCAGCGGTCGGTCAGGTCGTGTGCCTCGGCCAGCAGCGAGCGGCCCTCGTCGGTGAGCGAGAAGTTGGCGGTGTTGCGAATGGCCAGCTTGCAGCCCAGCAGGCGCTCCAGCTCGAGCAGGCGGCGGCTCACCGTGGGCTGCGTGGTGCCGAGCAGGCGCGCGGCCCTGCTGAGCGAGCCGCTCTCGCCGATCTTGATGAAGGTGTCGAGCAGGTCGAGCCGGTCGTGGGTGTTCTTCATGCGCCAGACGTATAGCACTTCATCGCTCCATACGTCTACCCATGTCGGCGGCGTGTGCCTATCGTCGGGCCGTTCAAGACATGCGACTGGAAATTCCCCGATGAGCACCACGATCGAAGACACCCCCCGCACCGTGGGCGACACGCCCCAGGGCGGCTCCGTGCTCGGCTTCTATGCCGCCAAGGGCACGCCCCGGCCGCCGCGGATCGCGCGCGGCGAAGGCCTCTACCTGTGGGACGCCAGCGGGCGCCGCTACCTCGACGCCACGGCCGGCGCGGTGGTGGCCAACATCGGCCATGGCAACCCGCGGGTGCTGGCGGCCATGCAGGCACAGGCCGCGCAGGTGACCTTCGCCTACCCGCGCTTCTTCGAGAGCGAGCACAGCATCGCGCTGGCCGACCGCGTGTGCAAGCTGGCGGGCGAAGGCTTCGAGCGCGCCTTCTTCGTCTCGGGCGGCTCGGAGGCCAACGAGTCGGCGCTGAAGCTGGCGCGGCAGTACGCGGTGGTCATGGGCCAGCCGCGGCGTGCCAAGGTCATCTCGCGCAACCCCAGCTACCACGGCTCCACGCTCGGCGCGCTGGCCGTGACGGGCGACGCGCACACGCAAGCCATCTACGGCGCCATGGTGCGCGAGATGCCGAAGGTGCCCGCGCCGCTGTCGTACCGCGTGCCCGACGGCCACACGGTGGAGTCGCACGCCATGGCCTGCGCCGACGCGCTGGAGGCCACCATCGTGCGCGAAGGGCCCGACACCGTGCTGGCCTTCATCCTGGAGCCCATCGGCGGTTTGTCGACCGGCGCGGTGGTGACGGGCGCGGCGTACTTCGAGCGCGTGCGCCAGATCTGCGACCGCTACGGCGTGCTGGTGATCTACGACGAGATCATGAGCGGCGCGGGCCGTACCGGCGCCTTTCTGGCCGCGCACCACTGGGCCGGCGCGCGGCCCGACTTCGTCACGCTGGCCAAGGGCCTGGCGGCGGGCTACACGCCGCTGGGTGCGCTGCTGGTGCCCGATCGCATCGTGGACGCCATTGCCAGCAGCGGCGGCTTCGTGCACGGCCACACCTACTTCACCAACCCGCTGTCGTGCGCGGTGGCCAACGCGGTGGTCGGCGAGGTGATCCGGCTGGACCTGGTGAACCGCGCGCGCGACATGGGCGAGCTGCTGATGGCGCGCCTGCGAGAGGTGGCCGAGCGTTCGCCCATCGTGGGCGACGTGCGCGGCAAGGGGCTCTTCACCGCCATCGAGATCGTGGCCGACAAGGCCACCAGGCGGCAGCTGCCGGCCAGCTTCAATGCGCCGGCGCGGCTCACCGCGCACGGGCTGAAGCACGGCATTGCGCTGTACAACCGGCGCGCCAATCTGGGTGCTTTCGGCGACTTCCAGATGATCACGCCGCCGCTGACCATCACGCCCGATGAAATCGACGAGCTGGTGGACCTGCTCGAGCGCTCGCTGCGCGACCTGGCCGACGAGATCGCGGCCAGCGGACTGGCCGTCTCGGCGTGACGAGGGCCGTGCCGATGCCTCGGACACTCGCGCCCCACCGCAGCCTGCACGTGCCCGGCGTGCACGGCTACACCGACCGCAAAAGCGTCGCTGCCGGCGAGGTGGTGCGCTTTCACCTGAGCCACGACGTGCCCTGCACGCTCTCGGTGTGCCGGCTGGGCCCCGACGTCGAAGGCCGCACCGCCGACACGGTGCTGCATGCCTTCGAGCCGTCGCCGGCGCGCGTGCAGCCGATCCACCCCGGTTCCTACGTGCGCGTGGCGCGCGGCCTCGACCAGCCGCTGCGCGCGCTCACGCTGGAGTGCTGGGTGCAGGTCTGGAGCGTGGGCACGCAGCAAAGCGTGATCGGGCAGTACGACCTGCCCGGTGCGTGCGGCTACGGACTCTTCATCGACGAGGCCGGGCGCACGGTGTTCTATCTGGGCGACGGCGGCGCGTTCGATGTGCGCGGCCAGCTCATGGGCGGCGCGCTGCGGCCCAAGCGGTGGCACCACGTCGTTGCCACGTGGGACGGCGAGGACACCGCGTTGTGGATCGACGGCGAGGCGGTCGCGCGCGGCCGGTGGCGCGGCCCGCTGCACCCCGGCCGGGCACCGTTGCGCCTGGGCAGCAGCGGCATCGACGGCCTGGCCGATGCGTTTCTCGAGGGCGACATCGTCATGCCCGCGATCTATTCGCAGGCGCTGCAGCCCGCCGCGGTGCGCTCGCGCTTCGCCGACCGCGGCCTGCACACGCCGCGCGGGCGCACGGTGCTGGCCTGCTGGCCGCTGCGCGAGGAGCGCGGCGACACGGTGGCCGACGCCAGCGGCCACCAGCGCACCGGTTGCATCGTCAACCACGGCACCTGGATGATCGTCGGCCCGGCCTTCGAGCCGCGGCGGGTGAACGAGTTCTCCGACAACGGCTACGACCCGCTGGCCGACCCCACGCGCGGCCACGGCCTGCGGCTGGCGAGCGACGACCTCTACGACTGCCGCTGGCCCGAGAGTCACGCCTTTCGCATGCCCGCGAACGCGAAGTCCGGCGTGTACGTGGGCCGCGTGCACTTCCTGCTCGACGGGCGGCCCGCCGTGTACGACATCACCTTCATCGTGCGCCGCGCCGCGCACCAGGCGCCCGCGCCGGTGCTGGTGCTGTGCGCCACCAACAGCTGGCTGGCCTATGCGAGCACGCCCTTCGCGAAGAACACCGCGAGCGATCCGGTCTGGCCGCGGCGCTCGGCCGGCCTGGAAAACAGCCACCCCGAGGCGCCGGCGTACAGCAGCTACACCTATCACCGCGGCGGCCAGCCGAGCTACCAGGTCGGCCTGCGCATGCCCTGGCCCAACGCCAGTCCGGACGCGCTGTACGACCCGGCCGATGCGGGCTTTTGCCAGTGGACCCGGCTGGAGCGCCGCCTGCACGTGTGGCTCGAACAGGCCGGCTACGACTACGACGTGGTGAGCGACCTCGACCTGCACCGCGACCCGGGCCTGCTGAAGGCCTACAAGACGGTGATGGTCAACGGCCACAGCGAGTACTGGTCGTTGCCCGCCTGCGACGGCCTGGACGACTACCTGTGCGACGGCGGCACGGCCATCGTTCTGTCGGGCAACACCATGTACCTGCGCGTGAGCTACGACGAGGCGTGCACGGTGATGGAGCAGCGCAAGGTGCTCGGCCCGAACGACGTGGACAGCGAGGAGGCCGCCCAGGTCCGCCCGCCTGCCGGGCCCTACGGCGAGCAATACCACGCGCAGGACTGGGCGCGCGGCGGCCAGTTCCGGCAGGCCGGGCGCTCCTGCGCGGAGCTCATCGGGCTGGAGTCGGCGGGCTGGGCCTTTGCCGACGGCAGCGACTTCGGCGTGTACCACGCCACGCAGCCGCAACACTTCCTGTTCACGCAGCCGCACGCGCTGGGGCTGGCCGAGGGCGACACCTTCGGCCACGCGCCGGGCGGCGGCCTGCCGCGGGCCATCGGCCACGAGTGGGACCTGAGCGTGGCCACGCTGCGCCGCATGACGCATGCGTTGCCGGCCGGCGAACAGCTGCCCGCGCCGCAGCAGGGCATCCAGGTGATCGCGCAGGGGCGGCGGCCGCAGCCGGGCCGCCTCGATGCGTACCTGGACTACTTCTCCAACGTGACCGAGTCGCTCGACGGGCTCTCGGCCGAGATGATCTATTGGGAGCGCCCGCGGGGCGGCCGCGTGTTCAACGCCGGTGCCGTCGGTGCGAGCTGGGTGCTCGGTGTCGATCCCTGTTTCGAAGGGGTGCTGCGCAACGTGCTGCATCACTTCGGCGTCCGCCCCGCGACGGGCGCGGGCCATCCGGTTCAACCATCCCTGGAGCACGCAGCACCATGAGCACACTCGCCCCGCGCACCCGCGCCATGTCAAACCCCGCCGAGCTTGCCGAGCCCGCCGAACCCGCGGCCAGGCAGAGCACGCTGCGCGTCATCACCGCCATCTCCATCGGCAATGCGCTGGAGTGGTTCGAGATCGTCATCTACGGCTTTCTGGCCGTGACCATCGCCAAGCTGTTCTTTCCCGCCGAGAACGAGAGCGTGTCGCTGCTCATCACGCTGGGCACCTTCGGCGTGACCTTCGTGATGCGTCCGGTCGGCTCGCTGGTGCTCGGCGCGTACGCCGACGCCAAGGGGCGCAAGAACGCGCTGACGCTGTCGATGGCGATCATGCTGTGCGGCACGCTGCTCATCGCGGTGTCGCCGACCTTCTCGCAGATCGGTCTGTGGGCGCCGGGGCTGGTCATTCTCGCGCGGCTGCTGCAGGGCTTCGCGGCCGGCGGCGAGTTCGGCAGCGCCACCGCGCTGCTGGCCGAGCAGGACCCGCGCCGGCGCGGCTTCTTCGCGAGCTGGCAGTTTGCGAGCCAGGGCATCACCACCTTCCTGGCGGCGGGCTTCGGCATGGGACTGAACGCGCTGCTCACGCCCGAGCAACTGCTGGCGTGGGGCTGGCGCATTCCGTTCTTCTTCGGCCTGCTGATCGGGCCCGCGGGCCTGTACATCCGCCGCCACCTGGACGAGGGCCTGGAGTTCAAGCGCGCGGCGCAGGAGGCCTCGCCGGTGCGCACCACGCTGGTCGACCAGCGCGGGCGCACGCTGGCGGCCATGGGGCTCATCATTCTGGCGACCGTGGTGGCCTACACGGGGCTCTTCATGCCGACCTTCGCGGTGCGGCAGCTGGGCCTGCCGGCGTCGATGGCCTTCGCGGGCACCTTCTGGTTCGGCGTGCTGCAGTTCGCGCTGGTGCCGATGTTCGGCAGCCTGTCGGACCGGGTGGGACGCGTGGTCGTCATGCGCAATGCCGCGCTGGCCATGGGGGTGATGATCGTGCCGCTGTTCTACCTGCTGGTGAACCATCCGTCGGTGCCGGCGCTGATGCTGGCGCTCACCGCCATGGGCGTGGTTGCGTCGGCGTATTGGGGTCCGATCTCGGCGGCGATGTCGGAGCTGTTCCCTGCGGCCACGCGCGGCACCGGGCTGTCGGTGAGCTACAGCTTCGGCGTGGCGATCTTCGGCGGCTTCGCGCCCTTCATCAGTGCCTGGCTCATCACGGCCACGGGCAGCAAGATCGCACCATCGTTCTACGTGGCTTTCGGCGTGCTGGTGAGCCTGGTGGCGCTGCGGGCGGCCCGGCGCTACGGCGTGAAGTGAGCGCGCGGCGCCCGACGGCGCGGACCGCAATTTTTTCCAAGTCCGAGCGGCGCGCCCTGGGTACCCTGCGGGTCATTGCCCAACTTCTCCGGAACGAACGACCATGCGAGCCAGCGACGCGCAACGCCACACCGAAACCTTCCACCGCCTGCACGCGGGCCCCGGGCCGCTGGTGCTCGTGAACGCATGGGACGCCGTGAGCGCCCGCGTCGTCGAGCGTGCCGGGGCCACGGCCATCGGCACCACCAGCGCGGGCATGGCCTGGTCGCTCGGCTACGCGGACGGCGAACGCATGCCCGCCAGTGAACTGCTGGCGGCCTGCGCGCGCATCTGCCGCGTGGCGCGCGTGCCGGTGAGCGTGGACATGGAGCGCGGTTTCGGCGACAGCACGCAGGCCGTGGCCGAGGTGGCGGGCGCGCTGATCGGCATGGGCGTGGCGGGCATCAACATCGAGGACGGCACGTTGCCAGGCACGGCGGAACTGGCGCCGCCGGAGGTGCTGTGCGAGCGCATCGCCGCCATCCGAAAGCTGGACGCGCGCTTCTTCATCAACGCGCGCACCGACGCCTACTTCGTGCCCTGGGACGACCCGGCGGCGCGTTTCGAGGAGGCACGGCGCCGCGCGCGGCTCTACGCGGCGGCGGGCGCGGACGGCATCTTCGTGCCCGGCATGTCCAGCCCCGATGAAATCGCGAAGCTGGCGGGCGCGGTGAAGCTGCCGCTGAACGTGTACGCGGGCCATGCCGGCGCGCCGCCGGCCGAGGCGCTCGCGCGCGCCGGTGCGCGGCGCATCAGCCTGGGCTGCGGGCCGCTGCAGTCGGCGCTGGGGCTGGCCGGGCGCATCGCCGCCGAGGCCTTCGCGCACGGGCGCTTCGGCACCATGGGCGAGGGCATGCTGTCGGTCGGCGAGCTCAACGGGCTGTTTGCCGCCGCCCCGTGAACCCCATGAACCCCGTGGGGCCCCGTGGGCCCCGGGTGGCTTCGGGTACAGTGGCGACCCCTTGCCGCAGCCGACCCCGCCAGCCCCCAGCGCCCCCCGCAGCATTCGCCTCGAGGCGGTGACGCTCGTGCGCGGCAGCCGGCCGGTGTTCGAGGGCCTGACGCTCGAGCTGCGGGAATCGCGCATCGGGCTGGTCGGCGACAACGGCGCCGGCAAGAGCAGCCTGTTCCGGCTGATCAGCGGGCTCGACCAGCCGGCGCAGGGGCGCGTCACGGTGCACGGCTGCGACACGCAGACCGACCGCAGGCAGCTGTCGCAGCACGTCGGGCTGATGTTCCAGAACCCCGACGACCAGATCATCTTTCCCACCGTGGCCGAGGAACTGGCTTTCAGCCTCACGGCGCGCGGCGAGACGCGGCAGGCCGCGCGGCAGCAGGCGCGCGACTTCCTCGCGCAGCGCGGGCTCGAGACCTGGGCCGGGCGCGCGGTGGGCGAACTGAGCCAGGGCCAGAGGCAGCAGGTGTGCCTGCTGGCGCTGCAGATCAGCCGGCCCGCCACGCTGCTGCTCGACGAGCCCTTTGCCAGCCTCGACCTGCTGAGCCAGGCGCGGCTGGCCGCGCAGCTCGACGCGACCGACCAGCAGATCGTCGTGTCCACCCACCTGCTCGAGCACGTGTACGACTTCGAGCGCGTGCTGTGGCTCGAACAGGGCCGCGTGCGCGCCGACGGGCCGGGCCGCGAGGTGTGCGAGGCCTATTCGGAAAACGTGCGCGAGCGCGCGGCCGCGGAGCGGGGCGCGCATGCGTAGCCTCTATTCGGAGCAGCCGACGTGGATGCACGCGATGGCCGCGTGGCTGAAGCTCGCGGTGCTGTCGGTGTGCGGCACGCTGCTGGTGCTGGTCGAGCGGCCCGCGTACCTGGGCGCGGCCTGCGCGGCGGTGCTGCTGCTGTTCGCGTCGCTCGGGCCGCCCGCGTGGCGGCGCGTGCGCATGCTGCTGGGCGTGGCCGTCGCCGGCGGGCTGATCGTCGGCTTTCATTGGGCGATGGGCACCACGCCGCTGGGCGTGGCGAGCGCGCTGCGCCTGGGCAGCGCGGCCACGCTCGCGCTGATGCTCACGCTGACCACGCGCTTCGAAGACCTGCTGGCGGTGCTCGAGGCCGTGCTGCACCCGCTGCAGCGCTTCGGCGTGCCGACCGAGCGGATCGCGCTCGGCCTTGGCCTGATGCTGCGCTTCGCCGAGAATTTCTATGTGCAGTGGCAGCGCCTGGACGACGCCTACCGCGCGCGCACGGGCCACGGCGGCGGGCTGCGGCTGCTGGCGCCGCTGACCATCCGCACGCTGCAGACGGCCGAGCGCGTGGCCGATGCGCTGGCCGCGCGGCTGGGCCGCTGACTTTCCGACTTCTTCTCGATTGCGAACGCCATGACCACCACCGGCTCCCTCACCTCGTCCCGTTCCCTGTCGTACATCGCGCTGTTCGCGGCGCTGATGGCGGTGTTCGGCCTGATCCCCAAGATCGACCTGCCGTTCGGCGTGCCGATCACGCTGCAGTCGCTGGGCGTGATGCTGGCGGGCTGCCTGCTCGGGCCGCGCCGCGGGTTCCTGGCCATCGCGCTGTTCCTGCTGGCCGTGGCGCTGGGCCTGCCGTTGCTGCCGGGCGGCCGCGGCGGGCTCAGCGTGTTCGTGGGGCCGACCTCGGGCTTCCTGTTCGGCTGGATGTTCGGTGCCTTCGCCTGCGGCCTGCTGATGCGCCTTGCAATGCGCCGCATGGCCGGCGCCACGGGCCTGCCGCTGCTGGCGGCGGCCTTCGCGGCTTCGGCGGTCGGCGGCATCCTCGTGGTCTACGCCTTCGGCATCGCCGGGCTCTCGTGGATCGCCCACATGTCGCTGTCGCAGGCCGCGCTGGCCATGCTGGTGTTCATTCCGGGCGACCTGATCAAGTGCGGCATCTGCTCGATGCTCGTGCAGACGGTGATGCGCGGCATGCCGGCCTGGCGGCTGGACCGCGACTGACGCGGCCGCCGCGACCGGATTCCCGGCTACCCGCTACCCCTCGCGCCGCCTGAAGACGGTGGCCGACAGGTAGTCCTTGCGCGGGCCGTGCACCGTGTGGCGGATGACGAAGCCGCCGTCCGCCAGGAAGCGGTAGCTGCTGTCGTAGGTGTCGGGCGTGCACAGGTGCGTGGCCGACCCGGCGAGCGCATCACCGTCGCGCACCACAGCAATGGCGTGGAACAGGCGCGGCGGCGTTTCGGCGAAGTGCACGCTGAAGCCGCCCGGCGCGCGCTCGAACAGGTACTCCCGGTGCCCGTCGAACTCCTTGCCGTCGGCCAGCCGGATGCGGCCTTCCTCGCGGTACTTCAGCCAGCCCGGCGCCAGCGGCGTGAACACGGCGGTGCCGGTCATGGCGGCCTGGCCTTCGATGGTGCGCTCCAGCGTCCATGCGCCTTCCAGCCGGTCGAACACGGTGTCCGGGGCGCCCCACGGGGCTCGGGAAGTGGGGGCAGAAGCAGAGGGGGAGGAAGCCGGCGCGTGCATGCCGGCGACTCTACGGCAAGGCGCCAAACGCCTCCTGGACCAGGTGATTGTTTCCATTGTGTGAACAGCGTGGTTCGTTTGCATAAGGGTTTTTACTTAGAGGTCGGCGCACAATTCATCTCACGGACCAACCACCCAGTCGATCCGAGAGAACAGGGCCCGAGCGAGGTGGCCGCCCCCCGGAGGGACGGTGACCCACCCAAGACCCGTTCGAAATCATCCAAGTGCAAAAAGAACTGACCGAACGAACAAAGGACAACCAAATGACCGCCTCGAAGCTCCTCTCCGCCATCTCCATCGCTCTGCTCGCCGCTGCCGGCGCTGCCCATGCCGAAACGTATGACGGCGTGCATCAACTGACTTCGGCCGCCAGCCGCGCCGACGTCGCCAGCCAGGCCGTCGTGGCCGCCCACAGCGCGAACCCCTATGCCACCGGTGCCAACGCCGGCCCGGCGCCCGTGTTCGTGTCGACGGCCAACCGCGCCGCGATCCGCGCCGAAGCCGTTGCCGCTGCCCATTCCGCCGACCCGTACGCCGACGGCGCTTCTGCCGGTGTCGCACCGGTCGTGGCCAGCTCGGTGGACCGCGCCGCGGTGCGCGCCGCAGCCCGTGCTGCAGCCCACGGCGACAACCTGCCGCTGTAAACCTGCCGCTGTCATCTGCGACAGCGTCCCGGCAAGGGAAAAGACAGAAGCCGGGCCATGCAATTGCATGGCCCGGCTTTTTTCTGGGCCGCGAGGCACCCGCCACCGCGTGCGCTCATGGCCGCCTCATACGCCCTCACTACCATGGCCCGGATGCAATCGCTCGACCTGAACCCCCGCCACACCGCCCTCATTTCCATCGACCTCCAGCACAGCAATGTGGGCCGGGCGCTCGCGCCGCACACCGCCGCCGACGTGGTGCAGCGGAGCCAGCGCATCGCCGACGCCTTGCGCGCGGCGGGCGGCACGGTCGTGTGGGTGCGCGTGGACGTGACCGCGCTGCTGAGCCTGCCGGCCGACGCCTCCATCAGCCGGCCGCCCGGATCGCCCGTGCCGCCGCCCGAGTTCTCGGAACTGGTGCCCGAGCTGCAGGTGCAGGCCGGCGACGTGCGGATCACCAAGCGCCAGTGGGGCGCCTTCTACGGCACCGACCTCGACCAGCAACTGCGCCGCCGCGGCATCCGCACGCTGGCGATGAGCGGCATCGCGACCAACTTCGGCGTCGAGTCGACCGCGCGCGCGGCCTTCGACCGGGGCTACGAGCTGGTGTTCGTGGAAGACGCGATGACCTCGCTGGCCGCCGAGCCGCATGTGTTCGCGAACACGCAGGTGTTCCCGCGCATGGGCCGGGTGCGGTCGGCGCAGGTGCTGCTGGCCACCATCGCCGCCGGTGCAGCCGGTGAAGCCGAAGCGCCGGGCGCGGCGCGCTGACGCTGAATCAGCGCGAGGGCAATTCCCGCAGCGCGGCCACGAGGAACGGCGGGCCGTCCGGTGCCGCCGCGTCGTGCAGCGCGACGAACCATTGCGACGGGCCTTCGAGCGCCGGGCCCGCGCGCAGCGTCCACGCATAGACGCGCCTGTCTTCGCGGGCGTTCTCGCACAGCGCGGCGGTTTCGTCGCGGCACTCGTCCACCAGCACCGCGCGCCCGTCGGCCTCCTGGCGGATCGCGCGCTGCATCAGCCGCGCGACGATGCGTTCCGGCGCCACGCTGCGTTCGCCGTCCTGCGCGGGCGGCACCGTCGCGCGCAGGCGCTGGTCCAGCGGGGCGTCCGGGCGAAAGCCTTCGCCGCGCTCCAGTGACATGTTCGCAAGCGCCACCCGCACGCGGCGGCGCTCGCGCAGCGTCGTGACGACGAACACCACCATCGACACCGAGAACACGCCGAAGAACGGCAAACCCACCAGCAGCCACAGCCATTGCCAGCCGCCGCGCAGCGACCACGTGATGGCCTGGAAGCCGAACACCGCCATGAAGGCCAGCACCGCGCCTGCGAGCAGCCACCCGATCCAGCCGGAGACCGACTTCTTCACACGCTCGGTGGCCTGCGGCGCGCCGGAGGTCCATTCGGCGGGCAGCCGCTCTTCGAAGGGCGGCAGCCCGGCCGCGCGCGGGTCCGGCCAGGGTGACCAGGAATCGGTGGGCGTGGCGGGCGTGGCGGGCGCGGCGGGCGCGGCGGGCGTGGCATCCCCGAGCGCAATCCATTGCAGGTCGGTCCATGTCGGCGCGTAAGCGGTGGCGGTCTCCTCGCCCTCCACGCGCAGCGCGGGGGCGGCCATGCCGTCGGGCGGTGCGTCGTCGAACGCGCGCACATGCACGCCGGGCGCGCGATGCATGCGCCGTGAGACGAGATCGACGATCACCGTGTCGGTGCCCACCATCGCCGCCTGGTAGCGGCCGTCGGAAGATGCGTGCGCCGGGCCCGGCGGGTGCCCGAGCACGTGGGCGATCAGATCGAGGGAAGGGTGGCGCTGCGGCATGAAGAGCCGCCGAGCATAGCTTCGCCAAAAGGCGCATTGCCTTGCCTCGGCGCGTCCTTCATGATGGCGCGGCCCGCAAGTGATGGTTGTGGGGTGACTGCGGGGCCGGCTGCGAGGGTTCCCGCAAGACCGCATGCTTTCGCATTAATGCGCCATCCTGGTGCGGTGGGCGAGAATGAAGGCGCTCCCGCCAGCCAACAAGAAAGCATGATTCGTCGCCGCCAATGCGGCAACCCAACACGCATGGCCCTCACCCTCGACCCTGAAGACACGCGCGGACGCATCCACGATCTGGTGTGGAGCGGCTTCTATCCCGACGCCGACGTCGAATGGATGATCACCGACGAGTACCTCGATCCGGACGAGCTGACCCCCGAGGACCGTGCCTGGGTCAAGGCCGAGGCCGCGCGCGCCTGCGCCGCCAAGCGCGCCGCCGAAGCCGCCTGGCCGGCGCACACCGAATACGACCGCCTCGAAGGGGTCTTCACGCAGCTGCGCGGCGAGAAGATCATTGCGCTGCACCGCGCGGGCAACACGCTGGCCGACGGCCATGACGACGTGCGCGAGCAGTGGCGTGCCGCGGGGCGGCTGGCCTCGGGCGTTCGCGGCTGCTGCTTCTATCACTCGCAGGACCTCGACACGGCGGTGCGCACCGGCCGGCTGCACCTGGCCTTCAGCGGCGGCATGATTCCCGAGATCGAACAGCGCGAAGCCAACACCGTGGTGGTGGGCCATCGCATCGTCGAGCTGCTGCGCGCGGCCGGTTTCGGCGCGCAATGGAGCGGCAACATCAACGAGCGCATCGAAGCCGACCTCGGCCAATGGCGCAAGCGAGGCCCCTCCGCGTGAGCGTGCAGGCCTGGCAGCCGCCGCGCCGCATCGACGCGATCGACTTCTGGCTGCGCTCGCGGCTGCTCGCCACGGCCCACGCACTGCGCGAAACTTTGCGGCCCTCGGCCCGGCGCTGGCAGGGCGGCACCCATGCACTGGCCGACGCGCCCGTGCTCGCGCAATACCGAACCCCCTTGTGGACCGACGGCCGCGCCGATGAATTTCCGCTTGTCGCCGGCAAGGTGCAGAACCTGCGCGTGGCGCGCCGTGCCTTCGACGCCATCGAGATACCGGCTGGCGAGGTGCTGAGCTTCTGGCGCCAGCTCGGGCGGCCGGGTGCATGGCGCGGCTTTGTATTGGGGCGCGAGGTGCGCGGCGGCTGCGTGGTGCCGACGCTCGCCGGCGGCCTGTGCCAGCTGTCGAACGCGCTGGCCACCGTGGCCGTGCGCGCGGGGTTCGAGCTGGTCGAACGCCATGGGCACACGGCGCGCGTCGAGCAGGCGAGCACGCCGGAAGGCGACGCCGTCGATGCGACGGTGTTCTGGAACTACGTCGACCTCAAGCTGCGCGCGAAGCAGGCCTGGCGGCTCGAAGTGGCGTTGACCGACACCGAGCTGGTGGTGCGCATCCGTGCGCATGCGCCGCCGGTGATGTCGGTGTCGGTGTCGGTGCTGCCGGCCGCCCCCGTCACGCTGCGGCGCGCGAACGGCGGCACGGCCGCTGCGTTGCCGTTGGCGCGCGGCTGCCTGAGCTGCGAGCAGACGACATGCTTTCGCCATCGCCCGCAGACAGGCGTGGGTACCGAAGGCCGTACGGCGGTGCTGGTCGACGGCTGGACGCCGGAGTTCGCGCGCTACCTGCGCGAGGCGCACCCGCAGGCGCAGCGCATGCAGCCGGTGCCGCTGCGGCTCGCGTTCTGGCGCGTGCCTTCCGCGGGGTGGCATCGCGAGCCGGCGGCGAACGGCCAGGGACCGGTGACAACGCCATGGGCCGCGAGCCTGCGCCGTGCCTTGTGGCAGCGGCTCTGGGCGCGGCACGCGGGCCGGCGGCAGGCCAGCCTGATCGACGGCCAGCGCTGGCTCGCGCAGGCCTTTGCCGCGCGGCTGGAACCCGCGCACACGCAACTGGTGGTCGAGCACGCGCTGCTGCCGCACCTGCAGCGCATCGGTGCGCTCGACGGGCGCCGCGTCACGGTGCTGGCCAGCGCCTTGCCGATGGCCGACATCGAGCAGCGGCTCGACGCCGCGTCGCGCCGCTGGCCCGGCGACGCCACCTTGCGCGACTTTCGTGCCGAGGCGTCGCTGGTGCGCGCCGAGGCACTGGCGCTCGCGCGCGCGGCGGTCGTCGTCACGCCGCATGCCGACGTGGCGGATGCGCTCGCGAGGCACGCGCCTCAGGCTGCGTTGCAGCGGCTCGACTGGACGCTGCCCGCGGTGAAGCCCGCGCGCATGGAACGCCATGAACTGCCGCTGGTCGTGTTCGCCGCGAGCGCGCTGGCGCGCAAGGGCGCGCGCGAACTCGCTGCCGCATTGCAAGGCTGGCCGTGCCGGCTGCGCGTGCTGGGTTCGGCGCCGGACGACGCTCGGCTCTGGCAGGGCATCGAACCCATCGAATACATGAACTGGCAAGGCGACTGGCTGGCCGGTGCAGCGGTCGCCGTGCTGCCCGCGCATGTCGAGCACGCACCGCGCGCGCTGCTGCGCGCCGTGGCGGCCGGCGTGCCCGTGGTCGCATCGACGGCGTGCGGCCTCGCCGGTTTGCAGGGCCTGCACAACGTGGCCGAGATCGCACCCGGCGACATCGACGCATTGCGCACCGCACTGCGCACCGCATTGCAGTCCGCCTCCCCTTCCTGAACGGAGAACACACTTGGCATCGATCGAACAGGCCCGCGCGGCCCTGGCCCCTCATGGCGAACTGGCGCCGCAATCCGCCGCCGAACACTGGCGCGGCGACATGGCGCTGCCCGCCGCCATCGCAAGCTTCTACGAGCAGGTCGGCCCGCTCGGCAACTGGGTGAACGAGCGCGTGGGCTACGCGGGCCTCACGGTGCCGACCACCGGCAACTCGTTCAGCATTCCCGCGCTCTCGCGGCTGTGGCAGCTGCAGGCCGGCTACCGCTGGCACGGCATCACCGGCGAGCGCATTGCCGATTGGCCCGAGCACTGGCTCGTGGTGGCCGACCAGGGCGCCGACCCGTTCATCTTCGACCTGCGCACCGGCGCGATCCAGTTCGCGATGCACGGCGCGGGCGCTTGGCAGGAGGACGAGCCGCTGTTCGCCGACATCTTGCAGATGGCCGCGTGCCTCGGCACCGTCGGCCAGGTGTGGGAAGAGGCGGGCGACGCCATCTTCACCGACGAGGACGACTGCGAGGTCGACCCGGTGCACCGCGCGCGGCTGATCGAGCGCCTCGCGCCGCTGCTCGGCGACGCCGATGCGGCCGAGGACATCGCAGACGTGTTCGGCTGGTAAAAGACGCGACATGACCATCGACCTCCAGACGCTCAAGTGCGGCGAATGCGGCAGCAGCGTGCTCAAGCGCACCGGCCTCAACGAATACACCTGCGAGCACTGCGGCTCTGTCACGCTGGTGGAGGACAACGTGTCCGACCGCCTGGAGCGCGTGCTCGACCAGGTGAAGAACGAGGCGGGCCGCCGGCTCGCGGCCGAGCAGGCGCAGCAGCAGGCGCTTGCGATGCGCAAGGTCGGCGTCGTGGTGGCCGTGGTGCTGGGCGTCGCGGTGCTCGTCGGCGTGGTGGGCATGTTCGTCGGCGGCCGCCATGGCGACACGCGCAGTGCATCGGGCACGCCGCGCTCGGTGGTCGCCGCGGTGGCCGACCGCACCATTCCCATCGACGGCCTGAAGCTCGGCGAGCCGCGGCAGGTGCTGGTGGGCAGCGGCAGTTCGGCGCAGGCCAAGCTGCTGGTGGTGGCGCGCAACGAGACCGGCAAGCCGCTGTCGCGCGCCGGCATTCGCGCCACGTACTACGACGGCGACAGCAAGCTCGACGAGCGCAGCGAGATGCTGCCGGTGGCCGTGCTGGAGCCCGGCGAGAGCGCGCCCGCGCTGATCGACATGCCCAGCGGCAAGAACGTCACGCGGCAGGAGCTGCGCGTGCAGAAGCTGGCCGAGCCCTACAACGCGGTGCAGGGCCCGCGCATGGCCTTCTCGCGCGTGCGGCTCATCCAGCAGGGCGAACGCGTGCGGCTGGTGGGCCGCATCGTCAACGACCGCAAGGACGCCGCGGTGGTCGGCGGCTTCGAGGTGCTGGCCACGCTGTACGACGACGCGGGGCAGGTGATCGGCTTCGGCCACGGCTACGGCCAGGCCAACGAAGTGCCGGCGGGCGCGCGCACCTCGGTGGACGTGAGCATCGCGCGCTTCGGCCGCGCGGCGGCCATTGCGGCGTGGGACTACCGCATCGGCTACAGCACGGTCGAGGCCTCGGGTTCGCGCACGCCGGTGCTCAGCGCCGACCGCGTGATCCGCACGGTGGGCGCCCCGGAAAACTTCAACCCCGACCTGCGCCTGGGCACCGACGACCTGCTGGCCGACGACAGCGAGCGCTTCGACGAGAAGCAGCTCGAGCTGCTGCCGCTGGTGGCGGGGCGCAGCAACATCCAGCGGCCGCTGTTCCTCACCGAGCTGGTGAACCGCAGCAACGACGCGATCGTGCTCGCGCCCGGCGGTGCGATCGCGCGCTTCGGCGGCAACAAGGCCGACGGCAGCACGGCCATCACGGGGCTGGCGTACCTGTACCCGGGCGAGCGCTTCCCGATCCTGCTGGAGCCGCGCGACGTCGAGCGGATCACGCAGACGCGCATCGAATGGAAGCCCATGCGCCGTGCCGCGCTGCCGGGCCCGCGCAAGCCGCTCGAGGTGAAGGTGACCGGCACCAAGGCCGAGACGGGCAGCGTGCTGCTCAACTTCAGCCAGCGTTTCAGCTACCGGAGCGTGGAGGTCACGGGCAGCGTGACGAACCCGGGCACGGCCATCGTCGGCAAGGTGCGGCTGTGGGTGAGCCTGCGCGACCGCAACGGGCAGCTCACCGGCTTCAAGCTGATGGACAACCTGCCGGCCATCGCGCCCGGCGAGAGCGTGCCGTTCCAGGTGAACGTGGAGCAGAACGCGCGCGACTTCGCGACCGTGACGACGCTATACCAAACCGAATAGCCCCTCGCGTGACGGCGTTGGCGGATCGCGCCATGATCGCGCCATGATTCCGTTATCGATCCTCGACCTTTCCCCGATCACCGAGGGCAGCGACGCCGCGCAGTCGTTCCGCAACTCGCTTTCGCTGGCGCAGCACGGCGAGAAACTCGGCTACACGCGCTACTGGCTGGCCGAGCACCACGGCATGCCGGGCATTGCGAGCGCGGCCACGGCCGTGCTGCTGTCGTATGTGGGGGCGGGCACGTCCACCATCCGCATCGGCGCCGGCGGCGTGATGCTGCCGAACCATTCGCCGCTGGTGATCGCCGAGCAGTTCGGCACGCTGGAGTCGCTGTACCCGGGGCGCGTCGATCTCGGCCTGGGCCGCGCGCCCGGCTCCGACCAGCGCACGGCGCGGGCCTTGCGGCGCAACCTCGAGTCGGACTCGGACCAGTTCCCGCAGGACGTGGTCGAGCTGATGGACTTCATGTCGAAGGCGCCGCAGCAGGCCGTGAAGGCCGTGCCCGGCGCGGGGCTCGAGGTGCCGGTGTGGATCCTGGGCTCCAGCACCTTCGGCGCGCAGCTCGCGGCGCACCTGGGGTTGCCGTACGCCTTTGCTTCGCACTTCGCGCCGCAGCAGATCATGCAGGCCATCCAGATCTACCGCGAGACCTTCAAGCCGTCGGCGCAGTTGAAGAAGCCGTACGTGATGCTGGGCTTCAACGTGTTCGCGGCCGACACTGACGCCGAGGCCGAGTTCCGCGCCACCTCGTGGCAGCAGGCCTTCGTGAACCTGCGCAGCGGCCGCCCGGGGCGCCTGCCGCCGCCGGTGGAGAACTACCGCCAGAAGGTCGGGCCGGCGGAGAACGCGCTGCTCGACTCGGTGCTGTCGTGCTCCGCGGTGGGCTCGGTCGACACCGTGAAGAAGGGCGTGGAAGCGTTCGTGGCGCGCACCGGCGCCGACGAGCTCATGATCACCTCGCAGGTGTTCGACCACGCCGCGCGGCTGCGCTCTTACGAGCTGCTGGCCGGGGCGTTCGGGCAGACCGCCAAGTAGGCCGGTTTCCTCGTGATCAAGCCCGCTTGCGGGCTTTTCAGCATCAAGCCCGCTTGCGGGCCTCCTCGTCCACGAGGTCCTTCTTCGAGAGCTTGCCCACCGCCGTCTTGGGCAGTTCGGCGCGGATCTCCAGCGCGCCGATCATCTCGTGCTTGCCCAGGCGGTCCTTCAGGAAGCCCTTGAGCGCATCGAGCGTGAGGTCGCCCGCGCCTTCCTTCAGTTTCACGAAGGCCTTGGGCGACTGGCCGCGGTAGTCGTCGGGAATGCCGATCACGCACACCTCGGCCACGGAAGGGTGTTCGTACACCGCTTCTTCGAGCACGCGCGGGTACACGTTGTAGCCGCCACACAGCAGCATGTCTTTCGTGCGGTCGACGATGTAGAGGTAGCCGTCGGCATCCATCTTCGCGACGTCGCCGCTGCGGAAGTAGCCGTCGGCGGTCATCGAATCGGCCGTGGCCTTCGGGTTGTTCCAGTAGCCCTTCATCACGTTCGGGCCGCGGATGCAGAGTTCGCCGGGCTCGCCGAAGGCGGTGACGTCCTTCGTCGGGTCGTCCAGGCTCACGAGCTTGATGCGCACCTGCGGCAGCGGCATGCCGCACGAGCCGGCCTTGCGCACGCCGCGCGCGGGCGTGAAGGTGCCCACGGGCGAGGTCTCGGTCATGCCCCAGCCTTCGTTGAGGTGGCAGCCCGTGAGTTCGAAGAAGCGCTGCTCCACCTCCACCGGCAGCGGCGCGCCGCCCGAGCCGCAGAACTTCAGCGAGCGCAGGTCCATCTCCCTGGCCTTGGGGTGCGACAGGATGGCGGTGTACATCGTCGGCACGCCGGGGAACACGCTGATCTTGCTGGCCGCGAGCTCGTTCATCACCGCGTCCACATCGAAGCGCGTGTGCAGCACCAGCGCCGCGCCCAGGCGCACGCCGAGCAGCATCGCGGCGCTCAGCGCGAAGATGTGGAACAGCGGCAGCACGACCAGGAAGCGCTCCTTGCCTTCGGCCAGGATCGGCGGGTCGCCCTTGGTCGACTCGTAGTACTGGGCGGACGCCGAGCTGAGGTTGGCGTGCGTGAGCATCGCGCCCTTGGGCAGGCCGGTGGTGCCGCCGGTGTACTGCAGCACCACGATCTCTTCGGCCAGGTCGCCGAGCGGGTAGGTCTGGTGCGTGCCTTCGCTTTTCAGCAGGTCGGTGAAGCGCACGTGGCGCGCGTCGGTGGGCACGGGCGCGATCTGCCCGGCGGCCTGCAGCTGCGCCTGCACCTTGTCGCCCATCGCGCCGTAGTCGCCCAGGCTGCCGACCACCAGCGTCTTCAGGCGCGAGTGGTCGAGCAGGCGCGCCATCAGCGGGTAGAGGTTCACCAGGTCGAGCGTGACGAGGATGTCGGTGCGGCTGTCCTCGATCTTGTGGGCCAGCACGCGCTCGGCGTCCAGCGGCGAGTAGTTCACCACCGTGCCGCCGGCCTTGAGCACCGCGAAGAACGCGATCGGGTAGTGCGGCGTGTTGGGCAGGTAGAGGCCCACGTGCACGCCGGGCTTCACGCCCAGGTCCTGCAGGCCCTTGGCGAAGCGGTCGACCGCCTCGCCAAGCTGGCGGTAGCTGAGCGACTGGCCCATGAACTCGACGGCGGAGTGGTCGGGCCAGCGTTCGACGGCCTCGTCGAGCATCTGCTGCACCGGCTTGACGGGCAGCTCGGCGTCCCAGCGCATGCCGGGCGGGTAGGCGCGTGTCCAGGGGGTGCTGCCGGCATCGTGGCCGGAAGCCGTGGCGGGGGAGGGGGTGGCCATGCGTCTTGTCTCCGCTGTGCTGTGGTTGCGAATCGCCTGGGCGGATCGGTGCCGCCTCGTTCAGCGGCACTGTAGCGCCGGGGCCCGGGCCCGTGGGGCGGGCGCTGACAAGCCGGGGACACGGGTTTTCCCGATTTCCCACACACCGTGGGCCCCTACCGCGGGGCTGGGACAATGGCGCGCTTATGGCAAAGCAACGGATCGTGGTGGGACTGAGCGGCGGAGTGGACTCCGCGGTGACGGCGCACCTGCTCAAGCAGCAGGGGCATGAGGTGGTCGGCATCTTCATGAAGAACTGGGAAGACGACGACGACAGCGAGTACTGCTCGTCGAACATCGACTTCGTGGACGCCGCCAGCGTGGCCGACGTGCTGGGCATCGAGATCGAACACGTCAACTTCGCGGCCGACTACAAGGACCGCGTGTTCGCCGAGTTCCTGCGCGAATACAAGGCCGGTCGCACGCCCAACCCCGATGTGCTGTGCAACGCCGAGATCAAGTTCAAGGCCTTCCTCGACCACGCCATGCGGCTGGGCGCCGAGAAGATCGCCACCGGCCACTACGCGCGCGTGCGGCTGAACGAGGCCACCGGCGGGCACGAGCTGCTGAAGGGGCTCGATCCGTCGAAGGACCAGAGCTACTTTCTGCACCGCCTGAACCAGGCGCAACTGTCGAAGACGCTGTTCCCCGTGGGCGAGCTGCACAAGACGGAGGTGCGCCGCATCGCGGAAGAAATCGGCCTGCCCAACGCCAAGAAGAAGGATTCGACCGGCATCTGCTTCATCGGCGAGCGGCCGTTTCGCGATTTCCTGAACCGCTACATCTCCAAGGAGCCGGGCCCGATCAAGGACGACCGCGGCCGCAAGCTGGGCGAGCACCAGGGGCTGAGCTTCTACACGCTGGGGCAGCGGCAGGGGCTGGGCATCGGCGGCGTGAAGGAAAAGGGCGCGCAGCGCGGCTCGGGCGACCATTCGCCCTGGTTCGTGGCGCGCAAGGACATCGAGAAGAACACGCTGTGGGTGGTGCAGGGGCACGACCACCCATGGCTGCTGTCGTCGGCGCTCAAGGCCGGCGACGCCAGCTGGGTTGCCGGCGAGGCACCGGTGCCGGGGAGCTACGGCTCGAAGGCGCGCTACCGGCAGGCCGATTCGGCGTGCGAGATGGGACCGGGAGAGGCGGGCGCGGCGTTCAGCCTGCATTTCGCAGCGCCGCAATGGGCGGTGACGCCCGGCCAGTCCGCCGTGCTGTACGACGGCGAACGCTGCTTGGGCGGCGGCGTGATCGTCTGATTCAGGGCGCGACGCGCACTGTCGCGTCGACGTGGACGAGTTCCAGCGGGTGGCGCTGGCCGGCCAGGTAGTCCTCGATGCACTGGAGCAGCAGCGGGCTGCGGTGCCGCGCCACGCTGGCGCGGATTTCTTCCGGCGTCATCCACAGCGTGCGAACGATGCCGTCGTCGAGCGCGCGTCCCTCTTCGAAGGCACCCAGCGTGCCGCAGTAGGCGAAGCGCATGTAGGTGACGTCTTCGCTGCCCTCGGCCACCGGGCGAGAACGCGCCATGTAGATGCCGATGAGCGCCGTTGGAGTGAAATGATGGGCTGTTTCCTCCAGCGTCTCGCGCGCGCAGCCTTCGGCGGGCGATTCGCCGGGGTCGAGGTGGCCGGCGGGTGTGTTGAGCCTGAGGCCGTCGCCCGCCTGCTCCTCGACCAGCAGGAAGCGCCCGTCACGCTCGATCACCGCGGCGACGGTGACGTTGGGTTTCCAGCGTGTGGGCCGTGCTTTGCTCATATTTGGCATCTTTATCGCAGCACATAGCCACTGAAGCGCCAGGTGCGGTCGCGGTCGAGGTGAAAACTCACGAGTTCGCGCAGGGTGCTGTCGGGCTTGTGGGCGAAGCGGGTCTCGTATTCGATGCTGACGTACTGGCCGGCGGTGTCGGTGTCGGAATCGGCGACGACCTGGCGGTTGACCGCAACCCAGGTGCGCATCTGGGGCGAGCCGAGCGGCGCGCGGCTCCTGGCGACCTTGTCGATGAAGTCGGCACGCGGCATGCGCTTGCGGGTGGCCGGCGTGGCGCCGTCCCAGAGCTCGCCGGTCCGGTCCTGGTCGATCATCTGGATGGCCTGCATGCCCCCGCGCACCATGTCGCTGGCTTCGAGGTCCTGGGCGGCGGCTGGGCCGAACCAGCTCCACAGCAGCGTGGCGGCAAGCAGCAGCCGGATCATGGGATTCATTCGTCTCGTTCCTTGGGAAACCCGTTGGAGACTGTAGCGTGGGAGAGATTCCCGAAGCCAGCCATCTCGGGGAGAAATGCGGGTGTGTCGGCAGATGTGCTCAACGCCTGCCCGACATTCTTCAACGTGTACCTAACGCCTTGCGAAAGCCCGCTTCAGCTTCGGCAAAGAGATCTCGTCGATGGCTTCCAGCCGGTAGCCGAGGCCGTAGATGGCCAGCAGCAGGAAGCCGTTGGCCGGCCGCAGGTCCAACTTGGTCCGCAGCCGCGAGATGTGGGTGTCGAGCGAGCGCGACAGCGCCTCGATGCCCAGGCCCCACACGGCCTCGTGCAGGTGCTCCCGCGACAGCAGCCGCCCGAGGTTCTGGAACAGGAACAGCGCAAGTTCGTACTCGCGGTTCTTCAGGTCGACCGGCACGCCCCGTACCTTCAGCACGCGCGAGGGCGGATAGAAGTGGTACGGGCCGAAGACCATTTCGGCATCTTCGCGCTTCGGGTACGAGCGGCGAAGCAGCGCGTTGACGCGGGCTTCGAGCTCGCCGTGGCGAACCGGCCTGGCCATGAAGTCGTCGGCGCCCGTGTTGAGGCCTTCAACCATGTCTTTCGCATCGCAATCGTGGGTCACGAAAAGAATGGGCAACCGGCTCTTCAGGTCGAGCCGGATGGTCTTCACGACCTCCGGCCCCTGCATGTCGGGAAGGCTCCAGGCAAGTATCAGCAAGTCGAATGTTTGTCGGCGCAAAGCCTGCAGCAGTGTTCTTCCTTGCCTGAACAGGTGGCACTCGTGTGAGAGCCCCACCATGGTTTGATGGATCAGCTTCAGCTGATCCGGGCCGTCATCGAGTACAGCAATACGCATTCCATCCCCTTCTTCCTCCCTTCGCCAGCCTCCGTGAGCTGGCGATTGATCGGAAGTGTATCTATCTGCGACTTAGGTAATTTTGGGAGTTTGCAACTAATGCACGCAAATCGAGTTTTTCAAAAGAACGCTTGCCACATTTAGCTACAGTTGCAAACAAATAGGGTTCTCCCCGTCGCCGTGCGGCGGCAAGGCTGTCAACAATCGGCCAGTGCAAAGAGCGGCTGGAAGACCGGCCAGGACCGCCCGGCAATCACTCGATGCTGTCCTTCCAAAGTTTCGAATTTGCTATCTATTGCATAGCATTCTTCGCAGCATTCATCGGCGTTGGAGGCGGGTGACGCACCGGCGTCTTAGCGACACCGGGCGCCTGTAATCTTGCTGTAAGCTCTGCGCGCGTTCCGTGTGCCCCCTTGCTCTGAGGAGATCTCTATGCTGATAGGCGTGCCTGCCGAGACACTGGCTGGCGAAACCCGAGTGGCCGTTACACCCGAGACAGTGAAGAAACTGGTCGCTTCCGGGCATGCGGTACGAGTGGCATCGGGGGCTGGCGTTGCCGCCAGCGTGACCGACGCCGCCTACCAGGCCGCAGGGGCGGACATCACGGACCAGGCGGGCGCGTTCTCCGCCGACATGGTGCTCAAGGTGCGCACGCCCACCGACGCCGAGAGCGGGCTCTTGAAGCCGGGCGCCGTGGTCATCGGCATGCTCAACCCCTTCGACGCGGCCGGCCTGCAGCGCCTGGCCGCGGCGGGCGTCACCGGCTTCGCCCTCGAGGCCGCGCCGCGCACCACCCGCGCCCAGAGCATGGACGTGCTCTCCTCGCAGGCCAACATCGCCGGCTACAAGGCCGTGATGATCGCGGCCGACCGGTACCAGCGCTTCTTCCCGATGCTCATGACGGCGGCCGGCACGGTGAAGGCCGCGCGCGTCGTGATCCTGGGTGTCGGCGTGGCGGGCCTGCAGGCGATTGCCACGGCCAAGCGCCTGGGCGCCGTCATCGAGGCTTCCGACGTGCGTCCCAGCGTGAAGGAACAGATCGAGTCGCTCGGCGGCAAGTTCATCGAGGTGTCCTACGACACCGACGAGGAAAAGGAAGCCGCTGTCGGCGTCGGCGGCTACGCCAAGCCCATGCCCGCGAGCTGGCTGGCGCGCCAGCAGGTCGAGGTGGCCAAGCGCGTGGCGCTGGCCGACGTGGTGATCAGCACCGCCCTCATTCCGGGCCGTGCCGCACCGACGCTCATCACCGAGGACATGGTCAAGTCGATGAAGCCGGGCTCGGTGATCGTCGACATCGCCGCGGGCAAGGGCGCGGACGCGAATGGCGGCCTGACGGGCGGCAACTGCCCGATCTCCGAAGCCGACAAGACGGTGGTCAAGCACGGCGTGACCATCGTGGGCGAGACCAACCTCGCGGCGCTGGTGGCGGCCGATGCTTCCGCGCTCTACGCGCGCAATGTGCTCGACTTCCTCAAGCTGATCGTCACCAAGGAGGGCGCGCTGAACATCGACCTCGAGGACGACATCGTCGCCGCCTGCCGCGTCACGCAGGGCGGCCAGGTCACGAAGAAGTAAACAAACGCCAGCCGAGGAGAAGAAACCATGGATCCCGTTTCCCACACAGTCATCAACCTGATCATCTTCGTGCTGGCCATCTACGTGGGCTACCACGTGGTGTGGACCGTCACGCCGGCGCTGCACACGCCGCTGATGGCCGTGACCAACGCCATCTCGGCGATCGTGATCGTGGGCGCGATGCTCGCGGCCGCGCTCACCACCACGCCGCTGGGCAAGACCATGGGCGTGCTGGCCGTGGCGCTGGCCGCGGTGAACGTCTTCGGCGGCTTCCTGGTCACGCGCCGGATGCTGGAGATGTTCAAGAAGAAAGAAAAGAAGGCCGCCCCCGGTCTGGCGAAGGCCGAAGAGGGAGCAGCCAAGTGAGCATGAACCTCGTCACGCTGCTGTACCTCGTTGCCAGCGTCTGCTTCATCCAGGCCCTGAAGGGCCTGAGCCATCCCACCACTTCGATCCGCGGCAACGTGTTCGGCATGACCGGCATGGCGATCGCCGTGCTGACCACCATCGCGCTGATCCACGGCCAGGCCCGTTCGCTCAACGTCGACTTCGGCGCGGGCATCGGCTACGTGCTGGCCGCCGTCGTGGTCGGCGGCGGGCTGGGCGCCTTCATGGCCAACAAGGTCGAGATGACCAAGATGCCCGAGCTGGTGGCGTTCATGCACAGCATGATCGGCCTGGCGGCGGTGTTCATCGGCGTGGCCGCTGTGGCCGAGCCCTGGGCCTTCGGCATCACCGCCGCGCCCGTGGCCGCGCTCATCGGCGCGGCCACGCCCGACGGCGCCGTGCTGCTCGACGGCTTCGTGCGCTACGCCATTCCGTACGGCAACCGGCTCGAGCTGTTCCTGGGCGCGGCCATCGGCGCGGTCACCTTCAGCGGCTCGGTCATCGCCTTCGGCAAGCTCTCGGGCAAGTACAAGTTTCGCCTGTTCCAGGGCGCGCCGGTGCAGTTCAAGGGCCAGCACATGCTCAACCTGGTGCTGGGCCTCTTGACCATCGCGCTGGGCCTGCTGTTCGTCGCCACCGAAAGCTGGACGGCGTTCTTCGCGATGCTGGCGCTGGCCTTCGTGATGGGCGTGCTCATCATCATCCCGATCGGCGGCGCCGACATGCCGGTGGTGGTGTCGATGCTCAACAGCTACTCGGGCTGGGCGGCGGCGGGCATCGGCTTCAGCCTGAACAACGCGATGCTGATCGTGGCCGGTTCGCTGGTGGGCTCGTCGGGCGCCATCCTGAGCTACATCATGTGCAAGGCCATGAACCGCTCGTTCTTCAACGTGATCCTGGGCGGCTTCGGCGGCGAGGCCGCCACGGCCACCGGTGGTGCGAAGGAGCAGCGCCCGGTGAAGACCGGCAGCGCCGACGACGCGGCCTTCGTGCTCGGCAATGCCGAGACCGTGGTGATCGTGCCGGGTTACGGCCTCGCCGTGGCGCGCGCGCAGCACGCGGTGAAGGAGCTCGCGGCCAAGCTCACCGAGAAGGGCATCACCGTGAAGTACGCGATCCACCCGGTGGCGGGCCGCATGCCCGGCCACATGAACGTGCTGCTGGCCGAGGCCGAGGTGCCGTACGACCAGGTGTTCGAGATGGAAGACATCAACGGCGAGTTCGGCCAGGCCGACGTGGCGATCATCCTGGGTGCCAACGACGTGGTGAACCCCGCCGCGCACACCAAGGGCAGCCCGATCTACGGCATGCCGATTCTCGAGGCCTACAAGGCCAAGACCGTCATCGTGAACAAGCGCTCCATGGCCGCCGGTTATGCCGGCCTGGACAACGAACTGTTCTACATGGACAAGACCATGATGGTCTTTGGCGATGCCAAAAAAGTAGTGGAAGATATGGGCAAGGCCATCGAATAGGCCGAAGGTCCACGCCCGCCACGCGGGCGAATCTTCGCGGCGCCACTTCGTGCGCCGTTTTCGTTTTCAACTGTCAGACCCCCGGAGGAGACAAATCCAATGACCGACCGCCCCTGGCTCAGCAGCTACCCGCAAGGCGTGCCCGCCGACATCGATGCCTCGCACTATCCATCGCTGGTCGCGCTCATGGAAGAGAGCTTCAAGAAGTACGCCGACCGCACGGCCTACAGCTTCATGGGCAAGGACATCAGCTACGGCGAGACCGACAAGCAGAGCAAGGCCTTCGCGGCCTACCTGCAGGGCCTGGGCCTGGTCAAGGGCGACCGCGTGGCGGCCATGATGCCCAATTGCCCGCAGTACCCCATTGCGGTCGCGGGCATCCTGCGCGCCGGCCTGATCCTGGTCAACGTGAACCCGCTGTACACGCCGCGCGAACTCGAGCACCAGCTCAAGGACTCGGGCGCGAAGGCCATCGTGATCATGGAGAACTTCGGCACCACGCTGCAGCAGTGCATCGCGGCCACGCCGATCAAGCACATCGTGCTGGCCTCCATGGGCGACCGCCTCGGCTTCCTGAAGGGCGCGCTCGTCAACTACGTGGTGCGCAACGTCAAGAAGCTGGTGCCGCAGTTCAGCCTGCCGGGCACGGTGCGCTTCAACGACGCGCTCGACAAGGGCGCCAGCGGCAGCGTCAAGCCCGTGGCCATCGGCCCCGACGACGTGGCCGTGCTGCAGTACACCGGCGGCACCACGGGCGTGTCGAAGGGCGCGGTGCTGCTGCATCGCAACGTGATCGCCAACGTGCTGCAGTCCGAGGCCTGGAACGAACCGGCCATGAAGAAGGTGCCGGCCAACGAGCAGCCCACCAGCGTGTGCGCGCTGCCGCTGTATCACATCTTCGCGTTCACGGTCGGCATGATGCTGAACATGCGCACGGGCGGCAAGCTGATCCTGATTCCAAATCCTCGCGACCTGGCCGGCGTGCTGAAGGAATTGTCCAAGCACACCATCCACAGCTTCCCGGCCGTCAACACGCTGTTCAACGGGCTGGCGAACCACGCCGACTTCAACACCGTCAACTGGAAGAACCTCAAGATCTCGGTGGGCGGCGGCATGGCCGTGCAGGCCGCGGTCGCCAAGCTCTGGCTCGAGAAGACCGGCTGCTCGATCTGCGAAGGCTACGGCCTGTCGGAAACCTCGCCCTCGACCACCTGCAACCCGACCGACAGCACCGCCTACACCGGCACCATCGGCCTGCCGCTGCCGAGCACCTGGCTCAAGCTGCTCGACGACGAAGGCAACGAAGTGCCCTTGGGCGAGCGCGGCGAGATCGCCATCAAGGGCCCGCAGGTGATGGCCGGCTACTGGCAGCGTCCCGACGAGACCGCCAAGGTCATGACGCCCGACGGCTACTTCAAGAGCGGCGACATCGGCGTGGTCGATGACAAGGGCTACTTCAAGGTGGTCGACCGCAAGAAGGACATGATCCTGGTGTCGGGCTTCAACGTGTACCCCAACGAGATCGAGGACGTGGTCGCACTGATTCCGGGCGTGCTCGAATGCGCGGCGGTCGGCGTGCCAGACGACAAGACCGGCGAGGCCGTGAAGCTCGTCATCGTGAAGAAAGACCCCTCGCTCACCGAGGCGCAGGTGCGCGAGTACTGCCGAGCAAACCTTACGGGTTACAAGCAGCCGCGAATCGTAGAGTTTCGTACGGACATGCCGAAGACACCCGTCGGCAAGATCCTTCGCCGCGAACTGCGCGACTCGAAAAAGTAAGGGTTCGGCCCGGGTGGGGCCACGGCATCGATCTTGCATATTCGCGGGTCGATGCTTCGATTCATCCTGACCCGTTTGAGCTTGCTGGTGCCGACCTTCATCGGCATGACATTGCTCGCCTTCTTTCTCATCCGGCTGGTGCCGGGCGACCCCATCGAGACGATGGCCGGCGAGCGCGGGATCGACCCCGCGCGCCACGCCGAACTGCGCACCGCCTACGGCTTCGACAAGCCGGTGATCGTGCAGTACGGCATCTACATCGGCCGCGTGCTGCACGGCGATCTGGGCAAGTCGCTGATCACGCAGGACACCGTGATCAGCGAGTTTCTCGCGCTGTTCCCGGCCACCGTCGAGCTCGCGGTCTGCGCCATTCTTTTCGCGCTGCTGCTGGGCCTGCCCGCGGGCATTCTTGCGGCGGTGCGGCGCAACTCCATCTTCGACCACGGCGTGATGGCGACGTCGCTCACCGGCTACTCGATGCCGATCTTCTGGTGGGGCCTGCTGCTGATCCTGTTCTTCTCGGTGCAGCTCGGATGGACGCCGGTGTCGGGGCGCATCGCGGTGCAGTACTTCATCGAGCCCGAGACCGGCTTCCTGCTGATCGACTCGCTGCGCGCCGGTGACACCGGTGCCTTCTGGTCGGCGCTGCACCACCTGATTCTTCCGGCCATCGTGCTCGGCACCGTGCCGCTCGCGGTGATCGCGCGCATGACGCGCTCGGCCATGCTCGAGGTGCTGGGCGAGGACTACATCCGCACCGCGCGCGCCAAGGGCCTGTCGCGCTTTCGCGTGGTGGGCCTGCATGCGTTGCGCAATGCGCTGATCCCGGTCGTCACCGTCATCGGGCTGCAGGTGGGCGTGCTGTTCACGGGCGCCATCCTCACCGAGACCATCTTTTCTTGGCCGGGCGTGGGCAAGTGGCTCATCGAGGCCATCGGCCGGCGCGACTACCCGGTGCTGCAGGGCGGCATGCTGCTGCTCGGCGGCATCGTGATGGTGGTCAACCTGCTCGTCGACGTGGCCTACGGCGTCATCAACCCCCGCATCCGGCGCTGATCCATGGCGACTTCTTCTCCCCTCGCATCCGGCGCGAAGACTGCCGCGCCGCCCGGTCCTTGGCGCGAGTTCTGGACGGCGTTCTCGGCCAACCGCGGCGCGGTCATCGGGCTGGTCACCATCGTGGCGCTGCTGCTCGTTGCGCTGTTCGCGCCGTGGATCGCACCGCACGCGCCCAACGAAACCAACAGCGCCGTGTTCCTGAAGCCGCCGGCCTGGCAGCAGGGCGGCTCCATGAGCTACCTGCTGGGCACCGACGCCATCGGCCGCGACATTCTTTCGCGCCTGATGTACGGCGCGCGGCTGTCGCTGTCGATCGGCGTTGCGGTGGTGGCGCTGTCGGTGGTCGTGGGGGTGGTGCTCGGGCTGGTTGCGGGCTTCTTCCGCGGCGTGCTCGAGATCGCGATCATGCGGTTGATGGACATCGTGCTCACGCTGCCGAGCCTGCTGCTGGCCATCGTGATCGTCGCGATCCTCGGGCCGGGGCTGGTCAACGCGATGCTGGCCGTGGCCATCGTGGTGCTGCCGCACTACGTGCGCATCACGCGCGCCGCCGTCATCGCCGAGGTCTCGCGCGACTACGTCACCGCCGCGCGCGTGAGCGGCGCCGGCACGCTGCGCCTGATGTTCAGCGAGGTGCTGCCCAACTGCGCCGCGCCGCTGATCGTGCAGGCCTCGCTCGGCATCTCCACCGCCATCCTCGATGCCGCGGCGCTCGGCTTTCTCGGCCTCGGCGCGCAACCGCCTTCGCCCGAATGGGGAACCATGCTGGCCGATGCGCGCGAGTTCGTGCTGCGCGCCTGGTGGGTCGTGACCTTCCCGGGCCTGGCCATCCTCGCGGCCGTGCTGGCCTTCAACCTGCTGGGCGACGGGTTGCGCGACGCACTCGACCCCAAGCTCAAACGCTGACGCAAAGGAAAGAACGGATGCCTTTGCTGGACATCAAGGACCTGCACGTCGAGTTTCCTACCCAGGGCGGCGTGCTGCATGCGGTCGACGGCGTGAGCCTCACGCTCGAAGAGGGCGAGGTGCTCGGCATCGTCGGCGAATCGGGTTCGGGCAAGAGCGTGACGATGATGGCGCTCATGGGCCTCGTCGGTTTTCCGGGGCGCGTGCGCGCGGACCACATGCGCTTTGCCGGCAAGGAGCTGCTCGGCATCTCCGACAAGGCGCGCCGCGCGCTGGTCGGCAAGGAGGTCGCGATGATCTTCCAGGAGCCGACCACCAGCCTCAACCCCTGCTTCACCATCGGCTTCCAGCTCATGGAAACGCTGCGGCTGCACCTGAAGCTCGACAAGCGCGAGGCGAAGAAGCGCGCGACCGAGCTGCTCGAGCAGGTGGGCATTCCGGCCGCGTCGTCGCGCCTGGGCAGCTACCCGCACCAGCTCTCGGGCGGCATGAACCAGCGCGTGATGATCGCCATGGCCATCGCCTGCAACCCGCGCCTCTTGATCGCCGACGAGCCGACCACCGCGCTCGACGTGACCATCCAGGCGCAGATCCTCGACCTGCTGCGCGACCTGCAGAAGGAGCGCGGCATGGCGCTGGTGCTCATCACGCACAACATGGGCGTGGTGAGCGAGATGGCGCAGCGCATCGCCGTGATGTACGCGGGCCAGGTGATGGAGCACCAGCGTGTCGACCGGCTCTTCGCGTCGCCGCAGCATCCGTACACCGAGGCCTTGCTCGCGGCGTTGCCCGAGCGCGCCGCGCCCGAGGGCCGGCTGGCCACCATCAGCGGCGTGGTGCCGGGCGTGCACGACCGGCCGGCGGGTTGCCTGTTCGCACCGCGCTGCGGCTACGTCACCGAGCGCGCCTGCCAGGTGCGGCCCGCATTGCGCGAGTTCCACGGCGCGGACGTGCGCTGCCACTTCCCGCTCGGCGAGCCGGGCCGCATGGCCGCCATCGCGCAAGACCCGCCGCGGCAAGCGGCGGTGCAGGCCGCGGAGGTGCTGCCATGAGCCAAACAACAAGCGACGCACCGGCCGAGGTGGTGGTCGAGGCGACGAACCTGCAGCGCACCTACGACATCCGCCGCGGCCTGTTCCGCGCGCCCGCGCACCTGCGGGCCGTGGGCGACATCTCGTTTCGCATCGAGCGTGGCCGCACGCTGGCGGTGGTCGGCGAGTCGGGCTGCGGCAAGTCGACGCTGGCGCGCATGGTCGCGCTGATCGAGAAACCCACCGCGGGGCAGCTCAGGCTGGTCGGCGCCGATGCCGTCGATCCGCCCGCCGAGCGCAAGCGCGAACTGCGCCAGGCCGTGCAACTCGTGTTCCAGAACCCGTACGGCTCGCTCAACCCGCGCAAGAAGATCGCGGCCGTGCTCGAGGATCCGCTGGCCATCAACACCTCGATGGGCAAGGCGGAGCGCGCGGCCAAGGCCCGCGACATGCTCGCGCGCGTCGGCCTGCGCCCCGAGTACGCCAACCGCTACCCGCACATGTTCTCGGGCGGCCAGCGCCAGCGCATCGCCATTGCGCGCGCGCTGATGCTGCAGCCGCGCCTGCTGGTGGCCGACGAGCCGGTGTCCGCGCTCGACGTGTCGATCCAGGCGCAGGTGCTCAACCTGCTGGCCGACCTGCAGGCCGAGCTGGGCCTGGCGTACCTCTTCATCTCGCACGACCTGGGCGTGGTGCGCCACATCGCGCACGACGTGCTGGTGATGTACCTGGGCCATGCGGTGGAGCAGGGCCCCAAGTCGCGCATCTTCGCGCGGCCGCTGCATCCGTACACGCAGGCGCTGCTGGCGTCCACGCCGGGGCTCAGCAGCCAGCGCATCGTGCTCAAGGGCGAGCTGCCGTCGCCGCTGAGCCCACCGCCGGGTTGCGTGTTCAGCACGCGCTGCCCGCATGTGGCGCCGCGCTGCCACGAAGAGCGGCCGCTGCTGCGCGTGCTCGACGAGCGGCAGGTGGCCTGCCACTTCGCCGAGCAGTTTCTCGACGGTGCGCCCGTGGTGCGTGCCGATGTCCCGATGGCCGCCGTTGCGACGGCGGCGCATTCCTAGCATCCGCTTGTTTCCTGTTCTCTCAACCGTGTCTCAAGGAGTCCACATGAAGACCCAGTCCACCGTTTCGCGCCGCTCACGAAAGCTGGCGTTCCTGGCACCTGCAGCGCTTGCGGCCCTTACCCTGGCCTGCGGCGCGGTGTCGGCCAAGACGCTGGTGTATTGCTCCGAAGGCAGCCCGGAGAATTTCTATCCGGGCATGAACACCACCGGCACCTCGTTCGACGTGACCACGCAGGTCTACAACACCATCGTCGAGTTCGAGCGCGGCGGCACCAAGGTCGTGCCGGGCCTGGCCGAGAAGTGGGACATCTCGGCCGACGGCACGCAGTACACCTTCCACCTGCGCAAGGGCGTGAAGTGGCACAGCACCAGCAAGAGCTTCAAGCCCACGCGCGACTTCAATGCCGACGACTTCATCTTCATGCTCGAGCGCCAGTGGAAGGAGAGCGATCCCTTCTTCAAGGTCACGAGCCAGAACCACTCGTACTTCAACGACATGGGCATGCCCAAGCTCCTGAAGACGGTGGACCGCGTGGACGACTACACCGTGAAGATCGTGCTCAACCAGCCCGAGGCGCCGTTCCTGGCGAACCTGGCGATGCAGTACGCGGGCATCCAGTCGAAGGAATACGCCATCGCTATGCTGAAGGCCGGCACGCCCGAGAAGGTCGACCAGGACCCGATCGGCACCGGGCCGTTCTACCTCGTGCAGTACCAGAAGGACGCGATCATCCGCTTCAAGGCCTTCCCGCAGTACTGGGGCGGCAAGGCGAAGATCGACGACCTCGTGTTCGCCATCACGCCCGACGCGTCGGTGCGCTGGGCCAAGCTGCAGAAGGGCGAATGCCACGTCATGCCGTACCCGAACCCGGCCGACCTCGACGCGATCCGCAAGGACCCGAACGTGCAGGTGCTGGAGCAGCCCGGGCTGAACGTGGGCTACCTGTCGTTCAACACGACGAAGAAGCCCTTCGACGACGTGCGCGTGCGCAAGGCCGTCAGCATGGCGATCAACAAGAAGGCCATCATCGACGGCGTGTACCTGTCGACCGGCGTGGCCGCGAAGAACCCGATTCCGCCGAGCATGTGGTCCTACAACGACGCGGTGAAGGACGACCCGTACGACCCCGAGGCGGCCAAGAAGCTGCTGGCGCAGGCCGGCTTCCCCGACGGCTTCACGACCGACCTGTGGGCCATGCCGGTGCAGCGCCCGTACAACCCGAACGCCAAGCGCATCGCCGAGCTGATGCAGGCCGACCTGGCCAAGATCAACGTGAAGGCCGAGATCAAGAGCTTCGAATGGGGCGAGTACCGCAAGCGCCTGCAGGCCGGCGAGCACCAGATGGGCATGATGGGCTGGACCGGCGACAACGGCGACCCGGACAACTTCCTCTACACGCTGCTGGGCTGTGCCTCGGCCAAGTCGGCCAGCGGCAGCAACGTGTCGAAGTTCTGCTACCAGCCGTACGAAGACCTCGTGGTGAAGGCCAAGAGCACGACCAAGCAGGCCGAGCGCGACGCGCTCTACAAGAAGGCGCAGGTCATCTTCAAGGAGCAGGCGCCGTGGTTCACCATCGCGCACGCGGTGCAGCTGAAGCCGGTGCGCAAGGAAGTGGTCGACTTCAAGCTGAGCCCGTTTGGCCGTCATACTTTCTACGGTGTCGATATCAAGTAATTTTTCATGAAGCCGGTTGCGCCCATCGCCGTTGTCGCGGCCATGCACGAGGAGTTGGGCGCACTGCTCGCGCAGATGCCCGACGAGCAGCGCGTGCGCGTTGCGGGGCGCGACTTCTGGGTGGGCCACCTGCATGGCCAGCCCGTGGTCGCGGTGCTCTCGCGCATCGGCAAGGTGGCGGCGGCGGTCACGGCCACGGTGCTGCTCGAGCGCTTCGGCGTGCGGGCCATCGTGTTCACGGGCGTCGCGGGCGGGCTCGCGCCGGGCGTGAACGTGGGCGACGTGGTGGTGGCCACCGCGCTGCTGCAGCACGACATGGACGCGTCGCCGCTCTTCCCGAAGCACGAGGTGCCGTTGATGGGTCTGTCGCGCTTCGCGGCGGATGCGGCGCTCGGCGATGCGCTGTCGGCGGTTGCCGGCGACGTGTTGCGCGACCCGGTGGCCCTGATCGGCCAGGCCGGCGTCGACGAGTTCGGCCTGTCGGCGCCCAAGGTGCACCGCGGGCTGCTGGTGAGCGGCGACCGCTTCGTGTCGACCACCGCCGAGAGCGCGGCGCTGCAGCGCGAACTGCCCGATGCGCTCGCGGTCGAGATGGAAGGCGCGGCCGTGGCGCAGGTGTGCCACGACTACGGCGTGCCCTTTGCCGCGATGCGCACGATTTCCGATCGCGCCGACGACGCGGCGCACGGCGACTTCGCGCGCTTCGTCGCCGTGGTGGCGAGCCGCTACAGCCTGGCGCTGGTCAGCGCATGGCTGGGCACGCTGCCTGCGGCCGATTGAGCTAAGAGGACGAGGCCACGCGGCGGCGCGGAATGTCGCGCAGCAGCGGCGGGATCGACAGCGCGAGCAGCAGCGCCGCCAGCGGCACCACGCACACGAACCCGACGTACTTGAAGCCCAGCGCGCCCATCGCCCCGCCGAGCACGAACATGCCGACCAGCCCGACCGCGCGGCGCATGCGGGTGCGGTCGTGACGCACCGCCAGCGGGGCGGCCCTGTCGCGGCCGTTCCAGTAGAGCATCTTGCCGATCTCGATGCCCATGTCGGTGATGTTGCCGGTCATGTGGGTGGTGCGGATGCTGCCGCGCGAGGTCTTCGACGCCACCGCGTTCTGCAGGCCCATGATGAAGGACAGCAGCAGCACGGTGAGCGGCACGGCGAACGGCGTGGCCCAGGTCAGCGTGATGGCGCCCATGAGCCCGAACGGAAACATCAGCGCCGCCTCGAGCACCAGCGGCAGGGCGTAGACGCCGTGCATGCGGTGCTGCCGGCCCCAGTTCACGAGCACCGCGCAGACCGCGGCGCCGCTCAGGAACGCGAGGATGGCGCCGAGCGCGTTCAGCAGCAGCGTGACGTTGCCCAGCACCATGCCGTCCGCCAGCTGAGAGGCGAAGCCGGTCATGTGCGAGGTGTACATGTGCAGCACGAGGAAGCCGCCCGCATTGACGGCGCCGGCATTGAAGGCCAGCAGCAGGCCGAGCGCGGTGTTGGTCGACGGCGCGCGGTGGCGGTTGGTGAGGAAGCGAAGTCTGCGCACAGTGGCTCTCCGTTCAGCGCTGGGCTGTCGGCCACTCTAGCATCCGGGGCACCGGTGCCCCGGGTCAACCGGGGCAGGGCGCTGTGGCGCCGGTCTACTTGAGCCAGCCGCGCCGGCGGAAGTACCACATGGGCCCCAGCGCGCTCGCCGCCATCAGCACGAGCGCGTAGGGGTAGCCCAGCGACCAGTCGAGCTCGGGCATGAACTTGAAGTTCATGCCGTAGATGCTGGCGATCAGCGTGGGCGGCAGCAGCGCCACGCTGGCCACCGAGAAGATCTTGATGGTCTTGTTCTGGTTGATGTTGATGAAACCGACGGTCGCATCCATCAGGAAGTTGATCTTGTCGAACAGGAAGGCCGTGTGGTTGTCCAGCGACTCGATGTCGCGCAGGATCTGGCGCGCCTCCTCGAACTGCTCGGCGTTGAGCATCTTGCTGCGCATCATGAAGCTGACCGCGCGGCGCGTGTCCATCACGTTGCGGCGGATGCGGCCGTTCAAGTCTTCCTGCCGTGCGATGAGGCCGAGCACCTCGCCGGCCAGTTCGTCGGTGACGTTGCCCGACAGCACCTTCTTGCCCGCCACCTCGAGCTCGTCGTAGATGTTCTCCAGCGTGTCGGCCGAGTACTCGGCGTCGGCGTCGAAGAGCTTGAGCATGACTTCCTTGGCGTCCTCGATCAGCCCCGGTGCGCGGCGCGCGCGCATGCGCAGCAGGCGGAACACGGGCACGTCCTCGTCGTGGATCGAGAACAGCACGCCGCGGCTGCGCAGGTCGGTGTTGTGCTGGTTGAGGATGAAGGCCACGCGCACGGTGCGCGGGTCTTCGTCGTCGTCGATCAGGAAGTCGGAGCGGATGTGCAGCTCGCCGTTGTCTTCCTCGTAGAAGCGCGCCGATTCCTCGATGTCCTCGTCCATCGCGTCTTCGGGAATCGACAGGCCGTAGTACTGCTTGATCCAGCGCTTCTCTTCGAGCGTGGGCGACTCCAGGTCGACCCAGATCGGCTGGAACTTGGAGAGCTCTTCGAGCGCCTCGATCTCTTCCTGGACGAGGCGGCCGTTGGCAAGCGTGAAGATGTTGAGCATGGGCTCACTCCCGGGTATGACTGAAACGTTGGGCGAGGGAGGGGCGCTTTCAATTCCCGGGCCCGACGTGCGCGAAAAGTCGCGTCAAGAAATCACGTCAGCGAAAGGGAGTTGAAAGCTGCCGAGACGGGGCGGTTTCCATGGGAAGAATCTCTTGTTGCAGCGAGGCGCGATTATGTCACCGGCCATATGTCGCCCGGGTGGCCGGACTGGACGGACATACAGTAAAGTCGCATGCCATGCAGACCGCTGCGCTCCCCGTTTTTTCCGCCGCACCGAAGACCCCGTCGGAGCGCCTGGCCGCCGCGCTGGCCACGCTCAACGACGCGCAGCGCGCCGCCGTCGAGCACGGCGTGGGCGCGGCAGTGGGTGTGGACGCAGATGGTGCCGCCGCCGAGCGGGACGACCGGCCGCTGCTCGTCATCGCCGGTGCCGGCTCGGGCAAGACCAGCACGCTGGCGCACCGCGTGGCGCACCTCATCGCGGGCGGCGTCGATCCGCCGCGCCTGCTGCTGCTGACCTTCTCGCGCCGGGCCGCGCAGGAAATGGAGCGCCGCGCGGGCCAGGTGCTGGCCAAGGTGCTCGGGCTGAAGACCGAGACGCCGCCGGCGCTGCCGTGGGCCGGCACCTTCCACGGCATCGGCGCGCGGCTGCTGCGCGAGTACGCGCCGCAGATCGGGCTCGACGAGAACTTCACCATCCACGACCGCGGCGATGCCGAAGACCTGATGGGGCTGGCGCGGCACGAGCTGGGCCTGTCGTCCACGGTGAACCGCTTTCCGCGCAAGGGCACCTGCCTGTCGATCTATTCGCGCTGCGTGAACACGCGCGCGCCGCTCGCGCAGGTGCTGAAAGAGGCCTTTCCCTGGTGCGCCGAATGGGAGGCCGAGCTCAAGAAGCTGTTCGGCGCCTACGTCGAGGCCAAGCAGCAGCAGAACGTGCTCGACTACGACGACCTGCTGCTCTACTGGGCCGAGATGGCCGCCGAGCCCGCGCTGGCCGCGCACATCGGCGCGCGCTTCGACCATGTGCTGATCGACGAGTACCAGGACACCAACCGGCTGCAGGCCTCGATCCTGCTGGCGCTCAAGCCCGACGGGCGCGGCGTGACGGTGGTGGGGGACGACGCGCAGTCGATCTATTCGTTCCGCGGCGCCACGGTGCGCAACATCCTCGACTTTCCCTCGCAGTTCACGCAGCAAGCCCGCGTGGTCACGCTGGAGCGCAACTACCGCTCGACGCAGCCGATCCTCGACGTGTCGAACCGCGTGATCGCGCAGGCCGCCGAGCGGCACGCCAAGACGCTGTGGACCGACAAGCCCTCGGCCGGCAAGCCGCAACTGGTGCTCGTGGCCGACGAGGCCGGGCAGGCGCGCTGGGTGGCCGACAAGGTGCTGGCGCACCGCGAGGGCGGGCTGGCGCTGAAGTCGCAGGCGGTGCTGTTTCGCACCTCGTCGCACAGCGCGGGGCTCGAGCTGGAGCTGGCGCGGCGCAACATTCCGTTCGTGAAGTTCGGCGGGCTCAAGTTCCTCGAAGCCTCGCACGTCAAGGACCTGCTCGCGGTGCTGCGCTTCGCGCAGAACCCGCGCGGGCGCATGGCGGGCTTTCGCGTGACGCAGCTCATTCCGGGCATCGGCCCGGCCACGGGCGCGCGGCTGCTCGATGCCATGGACAAGGCGGCCGACCCGGCCGCGGCGGTGCGCGACTTCGTGCCGCCGTCCGCGGCGCGCGCGCAGTGGGCCGACTTTGCCCAGGCCTACGCCGCCCTGCGCGAGCCCTCGCTGAAGTGGCCGGCCGACGTGGAGGTGGCCGTGAACTGGTACCAGCCGCACCTGGAGCGGCTGTACGAAGACACCTCCGGCGTGCGCCGCGCCGACGTGGAGCAGCTCGCGCGGCTGGCCGCCGGCTACGGCTCGCGCGAGCGCTTCCTGACCGAACTGACGCTCGACCCGCCCGAGGCCACCAGCGACCGCCCGGGCCCGCCGATGCTCGACGACGACTACCTGATCCTCTCGACCATCCACTCGGCCAAGGGGCAGGAATGGAATTCGGTGCACGTGCTCAACGTGGTCGACGGCTGCATGCCGGCCGACGTGGCGCAGGGCGCGCAGGAACTCGAAGAAGAGCGCCGGCTCCTCTACGTGGCGATGACCCGGGCGCGCGACCACCTGCACCTGCTGGTGCCGCAGCGCTTCTACATCACGCAGCAGGCGGCGCGCGGCGACCGGCACCTGTACGCCAACCGCACGCGCTTCATCGCCGACGCCGACCTCGCGGGTTTCGAGCAGCAGACCTGGCCGCCCCCGCCGGAGCGCCCGCCGGCGGTGCCGCCGCCCAGCGCGGTGATCGACCTGCGCAACCGCATGCGGGCCGCCTGGCGCTGAATTTTCCGGCGCGGCTTCCGCCTCCTCTGGCCCTTCGGGCGACAGGGTCACCGGGTTTTTCCTGCTGAAACACATGTGCGCGACACGCTGCGCGGCCTGCCGGGCGCGCATGGCCTGCTATGGATTCATGAGCGTGTGAAAAGCTGCGCAGAAAGTGCTCGCTCTGCGGGCATCCCTGGTATTGCAATACCGTGACAGCTTGGGCATAGTGAATCGACCGACCCCCGATTCTTCTTTCTTCTCCCCTCTCTTCTCTCTCTCCCTGCCCACCCCCAGAGTTCCCCCGGCCACGCTTCATTCCGGAGCGGGGTCATTTCCCCAACCGTCAATTCCAGGAGGTCATTCATGAATTTGACGATCAGCGGTCATCACCTCGACGTCACACCTGCCTTGCGCACCTACGTCACGAGCAAGCTGGACCGGATCACGCGGCATTTCGACCAGGTGGTCGATGTCAAGGTGATCCTCACGGTGGAAAAGCAAAAGGAAAAGGAACGCCGCCAAAGGGCGGAGTGCAACATCCACGTGAAGGGCAATGACATGTTCGCGGAATCGAGCCACGCTGATCTCTACGCTGCGGTCGATGAACTGGTCGACAAGCTCGACCGCCAGGTGGTGCGCCACAAGGATCGCCTGCAGGATCACCATCACGCGGCGCCCAAACGCTTGATGTAAAGCGCCCCGGCGCATGCCAAGGCCGCCTTCGGGCGGCCTTTTGTTTTTCCGACTGCCACGCTTGGTCTTTGGCCGCTCTCCAGAGGGGCGCGCGAGGCCTCTGGGCAACATGTAGACAAAAAGTAAATAGGAGGACTGGGGGTTTTTACCAACCGGGTGCATAATCGCCCCCGCTCTGCACCCACCATGAATCGCCTCGCGTCCATCCTGCCGCCCGCTCAAGTGCTCGTGAGCGTTGACGCCACCAGCAAGAAACGTGCTTTCGAAGAAGCCGGCCTGCTGTTCGAAAGCCTTCACGGCCTCGGCCGCGCCCTCATCACCGACAGCCTGTTCGCTCGCGAACGCCTCGGCTCGACCGGGCTGGGCCATGGCGTCGCCATTCCGCACGGCCGCATCAAGGGCCTCAAGGCCCCGATGGCTGCCGTGTTCCAGCTGGCGAACCCCATCGGTTTCGACGCACCCGACGAACAACCCGTCGCGCTGCTGATCTTCCTGCTGGTGCCCGAAGCGGCCACGCAGAAGCACCTCGAAATCCTCTCCGAAATCGCCGAGCTGCTGAGCGACGCCAGCCTGCGCGAACAGATCAAGTCCAGCACCGACGCGGCCGCCCTGCACGGCCTCATTGCCGGCTGGCAGTCCACGCAAGTCGCCTGAGCGCATGCGTCGGCACGCGCGGCTGCTGATAAGCTGCGCGGCTCTTTCCGTCACTCCAACGCAATGCCGACGCCCGTGCGCCGGCGCCTGAACGCATGAAGCCGACCGTCATCAGCGCCGATGCCATGTTCGAGGAGTTCCGCGGCTCGCTCCGCTGGGAATGGCTCGCGGGGCTCGGCGCGTCAGAGCGCCAGTTCGACCCCGAGGTCATCAGCCGCGCGCAGTCGGCGGCCGACCTGGTCGGCTATCTCAACTACATCCACCCGTACCGCGTGCAGATCCTGGGCGCCCGCGAGGTGGCCTACCTCACGCGCGGCAGCCAGGAAGACTGCGCCCGGCGCATCGCCCGCATCGTCACGCTGGAGCCGCCGATGCTGGTGCTGGCCGACGGCCAGGCCGCGCCCGACGAGCTGCTGTCGATCTGCGAGCGCGCGCAGCTGCCGCTCTTCGCCACGCGCGAATCGTCGGCCTTCGTGATCGACCTGCTGCGCGCCTACCTGTCCAAGCACTTCGCCGAGCGCACCTCGATGCACGGCGTGTTCATGGACATCCTGGGTATGGGCGTGATGATCACGGGCGAGTCGGGCCTGGGAAAGAGCGAGCTCGGCCTGGAGCTGATCTCGCGCGGCAACGGCCTGGTGGCCGACGACGCGGTCGACCTGTACCGCATCAACCAGAACACCATCGAGGGGCGCTGCCCCGACCTGCTGCTGAACCTGCTGGAAGTGCGCGGCATCGGCCTGCTGGACATCCGCGCGATCTTCGGCGAGACGGCGGTTCGCCGGAAGATGCGCCTGAAGCTCATCGTGCACCTGGTGCGCCGCGACAGCTTCGAGCGCGACTACGAGCGCATGCCCTCGGCGCCGCTCACGCAGGACGTGCTGGGCATTCCGGTGCGCAAGGTCATCATCCAGGTGGTGGCGGGGCGCAACATCGCCGTGCTGGTGGAGGCGGCGGTGCGCAATTCGATCCTGCAGCTGCGCGGCATCGACACGTACGCCGACTTCGTCGCGCGCCATCACAAGGCGATGGAAACCGGACAGGATTGAAGGTTTTCCCGGCCCGCTGCGCGAGGGGCCGGGAAGGCGTGGCTCAGCGCTTCTTGGCGCAGTCCCCGCAAAGACCGTAGAGCGACATGGCGTGGTCCTGCAGGATCCAGCCCTTGTCCTTGGCCACCAGTTGCTGGCGGCGCTCGATCTCGGCGTCGTAGAACTCCTCGACCTTGCCGCACGAGGTGCAGATCAGGTGGTCGTGGTGCGTGCCTTCGTTCAGCTCGTAGACCGCCTTGCCGCTTTCGAAGTGGCTGCGCTCGAGGATGCCGGCCTGCTCGAACTGGGTCAGCACGCGGTAGACGGTGGCCAGGCCGATGTCGGAGTGTTCGTTGAGCAGCACGCGGAACACGTCTTCCGCCGTCATGTGCCGCTGGCTGCCGGTCTGGAAGATCTCGAGGATCTTCAGGCGTGGCAATGTGGCCTTGAGGCCTGTGTTCTTGAGTTCGTCGATGTTGGCCATGTTGGTTCCTGCGCCCTGGGCTGCGGCAAAGGCCCTGGAAAGGGCCAGCCGCTACAATGGCCGATCATATCGCTACCCCCTTTTCCCCCATGCCTGCCATTCTCCAACGCCGTCCCTGGCTGATGGTCGCCGCCGTGGCCGCCACGTTGTGCCTCGGTGCCTGCAGCGGTTTCAGCGATCGCACGCGCAGCGCGCTGTCCGCGGTCACGCCCTACAAGGTCGAAGTGGTGCAGGGCAATTTCGTGTCGAAGGAACAGGTCGCGGCGCTCAAGCCCGGCATGTCGCGCCAGCAGGTGCGTGAAATCCTCGGCACCTCGCTGCTGAGCGACGTGTTCCACGCCAACCGCTGGGACTACGTGTTCACCATCCGCCGCCAGGGCGTCGATCCGCAGGAACGCCACCTCACGGTGTTCTTCAACGGCGAACTCATGGACCGCTTCGAAGGCGACGAGATGCCGAGCGAAGAAGAATTCGTCGCCACGCTCGACACCCGCAAGAAATCCGGCAAGGTGCCCGCGCTCGAGGCGTCGGAAGACGATCTCAAGAAGTACGCGCCTTCCAAGGACGAGAAAAAGGCCGACACCGCCGCCGGTACCTCCGACGCGCAGGCCTCGCTCCCGCCGCTGCCGGCCGCGTACCCCCCGCTCGAAGCCGCGCGCTGATCGCACAGCGGCCAGACAGACAGCCGTAGCGGGCGGCGCCCGCCGAGCCAGGCAGTGCCCCGTCCCGTGTTCCCCGTGTTCCTTGCATGACTGAATCCGCGTGACCGACTCCACTTCCGCTCCTTCCCCCTTTGCTTCCGATTCGCGCCGCATCGCCATCGCGGGCGCCTCGGGCCGCATGGGCCACATGCTGATCGAGGCCGTGCGCAACGCGCCCGACCTGCGCCTGGCCGGCGCGCTCGACATCGCGGGCAGCCCGGCGCTCGGTACCGATGCCGGCGCCTTCCTCGGTTTCGACAGCGGCGTGTCCATCGTGTCCGACCTGCGCGCGGGCCTGAAGGACGCGCAGGTGCTCATCGACTTCACCCGCCCCGAAGGCACGCTCGCGCACCTCGCGGTGTGCCGCGAACTCGGCGTGCAGGCCGTCATCGGCACCACCGGCTTCAGCGACGCGCAGAAGGCCGAGATCGCCGAGATCGCCAAGGACATCGCGATCATGATGGCGCCCAACATGAGCGTGGGGGTCAACGTGACGCTCAAGCTGCTCGAGATGGCGGCCAAGGCCATGTCGACGGGCTACGACATCGAGATCATCGAGGCGCACCACCGCCACAAGGTCGACGCGCCCTCGGGCACCGCGCTCAAGATGGGCGAAGTCATTGCCGACGCGCTGGGCCGCGACCTGAAGGAATGCGCCGTGTACGCCCGCGAAGGCATCACGGGCGAACGCGACCCGTCCACCATCGGCTTCTCGGCCATCCGCGGCGGCGACATCGTGGGCGACCACACCGTGCTGTTCGCCGGCACGGGCGAGCGCATCGAGATCACCCACAAGTCGTCGAGCCGCGTCACCTACGCCCAGGGCAGCCTGCGCGCGGTGCGTTTCCTGGCCGGACAGCGCGCCGGCCTGTTCGACATGAACGACGTCCTCGGCCTGCGCTAAATCAAAGGACCGCCGATGAGCGTGCTCGAACTGCTGACCCATGGCGACGGCGTCAGCCGTTCGGTGGCGGCGCTGCTGCTGGCGATGTCGATCGCGAGCTGGGTCATCATCCTGTGGAAGGCCTGGCTGCTGCGCGGCGGCACGCGCGACGTGCTGCGCAGCATTGCGGCGTTCTGGCAATCGGCCACGCTGGCCGATGCCGAGCAGAAGCTCAAGGCCTTCGACAAGGCGGCGCTCGTGTCGCCCGCCGTGTCGGCCATCCGGCATGCGGCCGCGGGCGCTCCCGACGGCACGCTGGGTGCCTCGGTCGACCGCAACCAGCGCCTGACCCGTGTGCTGCGTGACGCGCTGCACGGCGCGCTGCGCCGGCTGCAGGCCGGCCAGATCCTGCTGGCGACGGTCGGCGCCACGGCACCCTTCGTCGGCCTGCTGGGCACGGTGTGGGGCATCTACGGCGCGCTCTCGGGCATCGCGGGCCAGACCGGCGGCTTCACCATCGACAAGGTGGCCGGCCCCGTGGGCGAGGCCTTGGTCATGACGGCCTTCGGCCTGGCCGTCGCCATTCCGGCCGTGCTGGCCTACAACGTGTTCGGCCGCGTCATCGGCCGCATCGAGGCCGAGCTCGAAGGCTTCGCGCACGACCTGCTCGGCAGCTTCGGCGCGCCGCCGGCACCGGCCGCACCGCCACCCGCGCGGCCGATGCCGGTCTGAGCAGGCAAGGCAAGGCGTACCTCACCATGGCCTTCGGACGCACTTCACTGGGCAGCAGCGCCGCAGGCGGCGGGCGCGCCATGGGCGCGGGCGCGCAACGTCCGCTGTCCGACATCAACGTGACACCGCTGGTCGACGTGATGCTGGTGCTGCTGGTGATCTTCATCATCACCGCGCCGCTGATGGCCAGCTCGATCAAGCTCGACCTGCCGCAGACCGACGCGGGCCAGCCCAACGACGCGCCCAAGTTCGTGAGCCTGTCGGTCGATGCCGCGGGCAAGGTTTTCTTCAACGACCAGGCCGTGACTGACGAGGAGCTGGCGGCCCGCCTCGAGAAGGCCGCGGCCGACAGCAAGGACACCGAGGTGCAGTTGCGCGCCGACCAGACCGTGCCCTACGGCAAGGTGGTGGCGCTGATGGGCATCGCGAACAAGGCCGGGCTCAGCCGCATCGGTTTCGTGACCGAGGTCGAGCCGGCCAAGCCTGCGCGTTGAACCCTGCGCGCTGAAGCCGGCGCTTCGGGCTCTGCACGTCGGGCCGATGTCTCGGGCCGGCGCGTCAGGCCGGCACTTTATTCAGCCCAGCACCACCGGCTTGGTGTGCCAGATCTCGTGCGCGTACTGCGCAATCGTGCGGTCCGACGAAAACGCCCCCATGCCCGCCACATTGAGGATCGCCATGCGCATCCACGCGTCCGAGTCGCGGTACAGCGCATCGACCTCGGCCTGCTTGGCCACGTAGCTCGCGTAGTCCGCCAGCAGCAGGTAGTGGTCGCCCCAGTTCACCAGCGCGTCGTAGATGCCCTGGTAGCGCGCCGGCTCGCCCGGTGAGAACGCGCCCTCGCGGATCGCGTCGAGCACGCGCTTGAGCTCGGCGTTGCCTTCGTAGATGTCGCGCGGCTGGTAGCCGCGCGCGCGGATGTCGGCCACCTCGGGCGTGGTGTTGCCGAAGATGAAGATGTTCTCCGGCCCCACGTTCTCGCGCATCTCCACGTTGGCGCCGTCCAGCGTGCCGATGGTCAGCGCGCCGTTGAGCGCGAACTTCATGTTGCCGGTGCCCGAGGCCTCGGTGCCCGCGGTGGAGATCTGCTCCGACAGGTCCGCCGCCGGCATGATCATTTCCGCCAGGCTCACGCTGTAGTTCGGCAGGAACACCACCTTCAGCAGCTTGCCCACGCGCTCGTCGGCGTTGATGACGCTCGCCACGTCGTTGATGAGCCGGATCACCAGCTTGGCCATCACGTACGCCGAGGCCGCCTTGCCCGCGAACACCACCACGCGCGGCACGATGTCGGCCGTGCCGCCCGCGGCGTGCGCGTCCAGGATGCGGTGGTAGCGCGTCACCACGTGCAGCACGTTGAGCAACTGGCGCTTGTATTCGTGGATGCGCTTGACCTGCACGTCGAACATCGCGTCGGTGTCGATGTCGGTCTTCAGGTGCTGCTCGATCCAGTTGGCCAGCCGCAGCTTGTTCTCGCGCTTGGCATGGCGAAAGGCGCGCACGAAGGCCGGTTGCACGGCCATGGGCTTGAGCGCCTCGAGCTGCGACAGGTCGCGCCGCCAGCCCTTGCCGATGCGCTGGTCGAGCAGCGCCGCCAGCGGCGGGTTGGCCTGCGCCAGCCAGCGGCGCGGCGTGACGCCGTTGGTCTTGTTGTTGAAGCGCTCGGGAAAGATCTTGTCGAAGTCCGCGAAGATCGACTGCTTCATCAGCTCCGAGTGCAGCCCCGACACGCCGTTGATCGAGTGGCTCGCCAGCACCGCCACGTAGGCCATGCGCACGCGCCGCTCGCCGGCTTCGTCGACCAGCGAGAGTCGGCGCATCAGCTCGACGTCGTTGCCGGCCTTCTGCGCCACGGTGGCCAGGAACCGGGCGTTCATGTCGTAGATGATCTGCAGGTGCCGCGGCAGGATGCGCCCGAGCATCTCGACCGGCCAGGTCTCCAGCGCCTCGTGCATCAGCGTGTGGTTGGTGTAGCTGAACACCTTCTGCGTGTGCGCCCAGGCCTCGTCCCACGACAGGTTGTGCTCGTCGAGCAGCAGGCGCATGAGCTCGGGCACGGCCAGCACCGGGTGCGTGTCGTTCAGGTGGATGCTGACCTTCTCCGAGAGCTGCTCGAAGGTTTTGTGGTTGCGCAGGTAGCGGCGCAGCAGGTCCTGCACGCTCGCGCTGCAGAAGAAGTACTCCTGGTGCAGGCGCAGCTCGCGCCCCGACGGCGTGGAGTCGTCGGGGTAGAGCACGCGCGACACGTTCTCCGAGTGGTTCTTGCTTTCCACCGCCTGCATGTAGTTGCCGCGGTTGAAGGCCGAGAGGTCGATTTCCTCGGTGGCGCGCGCCGACCACAGCCGCAGCGTGTTGGTGGCCTGCGTGCCGTAGCCCGGAATGATGGTGTCGTAGGCCACGGCGCGCACGTCGTGCGTGTCGACCCAGTCGGCCGCGCCGTAGGGGGCGTTGGCGCCCTCGCGCTTTTGCACATGGCCGCCGAAGCGCACGCGGTAGTTCACCTCGGGCCGCTGGAACTCCCACGGGTTGCCGCGCGTGAGCCAGTAGTCGGGCGTCTCGACCTGCTGGCCGTCGACGATGCGCTGGCGGAACATGCCGTACTCGTAGCGGATGCCATAGCCCATGCCCGGCACGCCGAGCGTGGCCATCGAGTCCAGGAAGCAGGCCGCGAGCCGGCCGAGGCCGCCGTTGCCCAGCGCCGCGTCGGGTTCGCGCTCGGCCAGCGCGTCCATGTCGACGCCGAAGTCGGCGAGCGCCTCGCGCACCGTGTCGAACAGGTCCACCGCCAGCAGCGCGTTGGTGAAGGTGCGCCCGATGAGGAACTCCATCGAGAGGTAGTAGACGCGCTTCAGGTCCTGCGCGTAGTTGGCGCGCGTGGTCATCATCCAGCGCTCGACCAGCTGGTCGCGCACCGCCTGCGAGGTGGCGTTGAGCCAGTCGTCCTGGCTGGCGGCGACCGGGTCCTTGCCGACCGCGTAGATCAGCTTGTTGGCCACCGCGCGCTTGAAGGCCGCGACGTCGCGGTCGGGATGGTCGTAGGCGAAGTCTTTGATCGTCATGGGTGGGGTCCGTGAAGGGTGGAGGGGCGCCGTGGCGTTCAGGCCGTCGCGCTGACGGATTGTTTCAAGGGCTTGTTTCAGGAGCTTGTGTCAGAGGCTTGTTTCAAGGGCCTGCCGGTACACGGCGATGTACCGGGCCGCCGCGGTGGCCCAGTCGGCGGGGCGGCGCATGGCATGGCCGCGCACACGGCGCCAGTCGGGCGCGCGCTGGTAGAGGGCGAAGGCGCGGCGCACCGCGCGTTCGTAGTCGGCCACCTCGAAGCGCTCGAACACGAAGCCGGTGGCGTCGCCGCTGGCCATGTCTTCCAGCGAGCTGTCGACCACCGTGTCGGCCAGCCCGCCGACGCGGCGCACCAGCGGCAGGCTGCCGTACTTCAGGCCGTACATCTGCGTGAGGCCGCAGGGCTCGAAGAGCGAGGGCACCAGCGTGACGTCGCCGGCGCCGAAGAGCTGGTGCGCCAGTGTCTCGTTGTAGCCGATGGTGACGCTGACCGATTGCGGCGCGGCCGCCGCGCGCTGGCGAAAGGCTTCCTCGAGCCAGGTCTCGCCGGCACCGAGCAGCGCCAGCTGGCCGCCCTGGGCGAGCAGCGCGTCGAGGCCGCCGAGCACCAGGTGCAGGCCTTTCTGTTCGGTGAGCCGGCTCACCAGGATGAACAACGGCGCGTCGGGCCGGTCGGCCAGCCCCAGCTGTTGCTGCAGCACCGACTTGCAGCGCGCCTTGCCGGCCATGTGGCGGCCTTCGGGCGTGTGATAGCCCTGCACCAGCGCCGCATCGTCCGCCGGGTTCCAGACCTTGTCGTCGACCGCGTTGAGGATGCCGCCGAGCACGCCGCTGCGCTGGCGCAGCAGGCCGTCGAGCCCGCAGCCCTGCTCGGGCGTCTGGATTTCCTGCGCGTAGGTCGGGCTCACGGTGGTGAGCCGGTCGGCATAGCAGAGGCCGCCCTTCATGAACGAGACCTGGCCGTGGTACTCGAGCCCGTTCATCTGGAAGGCCGGGCCGGGCAGGCCCAGCTCGGTGAAGTTCCACGGCGCGAAGAGGCCCTGGTAGGCCAGGTTGTGCACCGTGAAGACGCTGCCCACGCGCGCGCCGCGCGAGCCGCCCGGCTGGCCGGCCTCGCGCGCGAAGTGCAGGTAGGCCGGCGCCAGCGCCGCGTGCCAGTCGTGCGCGTGCACCACCTCGGGCTGCCACAGCGGGTCGAGCCCTTGCGCCAGCTGCGCCGCGGCCCAGCCGAGCAGGGCAAAGCGCCGGTGGTTGTCGCCGTAGGGCTGGCGCGACGTGTCTTCGTAGGGGTTGCCGGGCCGGTCGTAGAGCGCCGGCGCGTCGATCACGTAGGCCGGGATGGCCGGCGCGCCGTCGATGGCGATGTGGCCGAAGCGCAGCGTGAAGCGCTCGCCCCAGGGCGCATCGAATTCGGCCACCGGCGCCAGGTCGCGCACGCCCGCCACGATGGCGGGGAACCCCGGCAAGAGCACGCGCGCGTCCTGCCCTTCGGCCATGAGCGCGATCGGCAGGGCGCCCGCGATGTCCGCCAGGCCGCCGGTCTTGAGGAGGGGAAAGAGTTCGGCGCTGACCTGGAGGATCCGCATCGTCAGGCGGCGGCCAGCCGTTTCAGCATCTCGCGTGTGACCAGCACCACGCCGGTCTCGGTGCGCTCGAAGCGCGCGGCATCGGCCTCGGCATCCTCGCCGATCACCATGTCCTCGGGAATGACGCAGGCGCGGTCGATGACCACCTTGCTCAGCCGGCAGCCGCGGCCCACCTCGACGTCGGGCAGCAGCACCGCCTGCGAGATCGTGCAGAACGAGTGGATGCGCACGCCCGAGAACAGCACCGAGTCGGTCACCGACGACCCCGACACGATGCAACCGCCCGAGACGATGGTGTTGGTCGTGAGGCCGGGCTTGCCGTCGCGCCCGAACACGAACTTGGCCGGAGGCAGCTGGCGCTGGTAGGTCCAGATGGGCCAATTGGTGTCATAGATGTCGAGCTCCGGGGTGATCGAGGCCAGATCGAGGTTGGCTGCCCAGAATGCATCAATCGTGCCCACGTCGCGCCAGTAGGTCGGGCTGTCGCCGCCGCGCGTGGCGCGGGTCACGCACGACATGCCGAACGGATGCGCCAGCGCGCGGCCCTCGGCCACGGCGCGCGGGATGATGTCCTTGCCGAAGTCGTGGTCGGAGTCCGGGTCCAGGCTGTCTTCCTCGAGCAGGCGGTACAGGTATTCGGAGTCGAACACGTAGATGCCCATGCTGGCCAGCGCCACGTCGGGCTTGCCGGGCATCGCGGGCGGGTCGGCGGGCTTTTCCAGGAAGGCCGTGACCGTGCGGTCCTCGGCCACGTGCATCACGCCGAAGGCGGTGGCCTCCATGCGCGGCACCTCGATGCAGCCGACGGTGCAGCCCATGCCGCGCTCGGCATGGTCCTTCACCATGATCGAGTAGTCCATCTTGTAGATGTGGTCGCCGGCCAGCACCACCACGTAGTCGTGCGGCGTGGAGCGGGTCTGGATGATGTCCAGGTTCTGGAACACCGCGTCGGCGGTGCCGCGGTACCAGTGCTCGTCGCCCACGCGCTGCTGCGCGGGCAGCACGTCGACCATCTCGTTGAGCTCGGCGCGCAGGAAGCTCCAGCCGCGCTGCAGGTGGCGCATGAGCGAGTGCGACTTGTACTGCGTGACCACCGCCATGCGGCGGATGCCGGAGTTCAGGCAGTTCGACAGCGCGAAATCGATGATGCGGAACTTGCCGCCGAAGTACACGGCCGGCTTGGCGCGCCGGTCGGTCAGTTGCTTCAGGCGGGAGCCCCGCCCGCCGGCCAGCACCAGGGCGATGGTGCGGCGGACCAGTTGATGCGCCTGCAGTTCGTGCGCCGGTTGCGGCTGCGCTTTCGCTTGGGGTGTGAGCGTGTCCATCCTGTGTCTCCGTTCGTTCGTTCGTTTGAATGCGTCGTCAGAGTTTCTGCATCGAGACTAGCACCGCGCGGTGCATCTGGCTGCTACGTTCTTGCAATCCTGAGGCTCGAGAAAGGCACTTGTACCGGGTCGTTTCCAAGCGGTTGCGCCCCCTCGGCCGCGTCGAGCGCCGGGTCGCTGGCGAGGCAACTGCGCCACGCGCCCGCGGGCAGCCTGAAGGACACGGTCTGCGGGCCCGCGTTCACCATCACCAGCCAGGCGCCTGCGCTGTTGCTGTCGTTGCCATCGTTCTTGCCGTCGTTCTTGCCATCGTTCTTGCCGTTGTGGTGGCCGGTTGTCGTCGCTGCAGCTTCCGTGAACAGGATTGCAAGGGCCGTGCCCGCGTGCCAGTCGGCGGGGGCCATGGGCTCGCCGTCGGGGCGCAGCCAGCGGATGCCCGGGGCCGCGCGGTCCTGCGTCTGCGATGCGTCGGCCGGCCACCAGCGGTTGCTGCGCAGGGCGGGCGCCTCGCGGCGCAGCGCGGTGAGCCGGGCCACGAAGGCGCTGAGTTGCGCCGCGTCGCTGTCGGGCTCGGAGGCGCCGACCCAGGCGAGCCAGGCGGTTTCGTTGTCCTGGCAGTAGGCGTTGTTGTTGCCCTGCTGGGTGTGGCCGAGTTCGTCGCCGGCCAGCAGCATGGGCGTGCCCTGGGACAGCAGCAGCGTGGCGAGCAGCGCACGCTGCAGGCGGTGGCGCAGGGCGCGCACGGCGGGGTCGTCGCTCGGGCCTTCCACGCCGCAGTTGTTGCTCATGTTGTGGCCGTGGCCGTCGCGGTTGTCCTCGCCGTTGGCCAGGTTGTGGCGCTCGTTGTAGCTCACGAGGTCGCCCAGCGTGAAGCCGTCGTGCGCGGTGACGAAGTTGACACTGGCGGTCGGCGCGCGGCCGCGGTGGGCGAACTGGGTGCTGGAGGCGGTGAAGCGGTGCGCGAAGTCGCCGATGTCTGCCTTGTCGTCGTGCGCCTGCCGCAGCCAGAAGCCGCGCTGCGTGTCGCGGTAGCGGTCGTTCCACTCGAGCCAGCCCGGCGGGAAGTCGCCCAGCCGGTAGCCGCCCGGGCCGATGTCCCAGGGCTCGGCGATGAGGAGCGTGCGCGAGAGCACGGGGTCTTGGGCGATGGCGGCGAAGAAGGGCGCGCGCGGGTCGAAGCCGCGTTGCGCGTCGCGCGCGAGCACCGGCGCCAGGTCGAAGCGGAAGCCGTCGACGCCCATCTCGCAGGCCCAGAAGCGCAGGCTGTCCATCACCAGTTGCAGCACGCGCGGCTCGCCGAGGTTCAGGCAGTTGCCGGTGCCGGTCCAGTTCTCGTAGAGGGCGCGGTCGTCGGGGCGCAGGTGGTAGTACAGGGCGTTGTCGATGCCGCGCATCGACAGCGTGGGGCCGAGCTCGTCGGTCTCGGCGCTGTGGTTGTAGACGACGTCGATCACCAGTTCCATGCCGCGCGCGTGGATGGCATCGGCCATGGCGCGGAATTCGCTGGCGGGGCTGGTGCCGGGGCGGCCGCTCCAGTAGCGCGACTCGGGCGCGAACCAGCCGATGGTGGTGTAGCCCCAGTAGTTGCTCAGGCCCATGTGCAGCAGACGCTGCTCGTCGGCGCGGTGCTGCACGGGCATGAGGCTCAGCGTGGTGATGCCCAGGCGCTGGAGGTGGTCGAGAGCGGCGGGTTCCGCGAGGCCGGCGTAGGTGCCTCTGAGGGGGGCGGGGATTGCGGGGTGTCGCCTGGTCTGGCCCTTGGGGTGGAGTTCGTAGAGGATGCGCTCGCTGGAGGGGATGCGGGCGTGGCCCGGGGTTGGCGGGTGTTCTTGGGTGGGGGCTACGCGGGCCTTGAGGGCTGTCGAGGCGTTGTCTCTCGGGTCTTGCGCGGCGGGGTTCGCCGGCACGTGACCGAGGTGCAGGTCGCTGCCGTCGTAGGTGCCGAGGATTTCTCGAGCGTAGGGGTCGAGGAGGAGCTTGTTCGGGTTGAAGCGAAGGCCCTCCTTGGGGGACCACGGACCGTGGACCCGGTAGCCGTAGACCAGGCCGGGGCTGGCGCTGGGGAGGTGGCCGTGCCAGACGCCGTCTGTGAAGGACTGGAGTTGCAGGCGCTGCTGTTCGCTCTTTCCTGTGCTGTCGAAGATGCAGAGCTCTACTGAAACTGCTGTCGGGGCGGCTATGGCGAAGTTGACGCCCTGCTGCGTGGGGGTTGCGCCTAAGGGGAAGGGCTTGCCTGGGCTCAGCATGCTGGTTGCTCCCCCGTGGGGTTGCTTCCCGAGGCCGGGATTCCGCCCGGCGGCGGACTCACTTTCTTTTGCTTCGCCAAAAGAAAGTAAGCAAAGAAAAGGCGACCCCACTGTCTGCGACCCCTGCGCTTCGCTACGGGGCAACCTGCGGTGCTCACGTTTCGCGGGGTCCCACCCAAACTCGCTTCGCTCAAACAAGGGTGGGCCCTGATCCGCGAAACGCTCCGCTCCTCGGCGCAGCCAGAGGGGAGGGGGAGACAAGTCGGGCCTTCGCTTCGCTCGGCCTCCATGCGGCTGCAGGCGCTGCGCGCCTGCAGCCGTTCACGCCGAGCGCAGCGATGGCGCGTTCGGTTTCCGCTCTCCAAGCCCTTCTGGCTGCGCCGAGGAGCGGAGCGTTTCGCGGACAAGGGCTCGCAGCTGTTTGAGCGAAGCGAGTTCTGCGAGACCCCGCGAAACGTGAGCACCGCAGGTTGCCCGTAGCGAAGCGAAGGGACGCAGACAACAGGGTCGCCTTTCTTTTGCCTACGTTTTCTTGGCGAAGCAAAGAAAAGTAGCTCGCCCGCCGGGGCGAAACCCGGCCTCGGAACACAAACAAGACCCAAGAAGTTCAAGCCAACACCCACATCACAGTCCCCAACGGCGGCACGCTGACACAAACAGAGTCCGCCTTCCCATGCCAAGCCACAGCCGAGCTGTCGACAACCCCGTTCCCAACCCCGCTCCCCCCATAAACCACCCCATCCGTATTCAATATCTCCCGATAAGCCCCCGCGCAAGGCACCCCCAGCCGATACCCATGCCGAGGCACCGGCGTGAAGTTGCACACCGCGATCACGAACGCCCCGTCACGCGCCTTGCGAACGAACGCGAACACCGACTGGTCCGCATCGTCATGCACGATCCACTCGAACCCCGCCCCGTCGTTGTCGAGCTCGTGCAACGCAGGAAAGTGCCGGTACACGTTGTTCAGGTCGCGCACCAGCCGCCGCACGCCTTGATGCGGCGCGTGCTCCAGCAGGTGCCAGTCCAGCCCGCGGTCCGCGTTCCACTCCGCGTACTGCGCAAACTCCCCGCCCATGAACAGCAGCTTCTTCCCCGGATAGGCCCAGAGGTACCCGTACAGGTTGCGCAGGCCCGCGAACTTCTGCCACTCGTCCCCGGGCATCCGCCCGATCATCGATCCCTTGCCGTGCACCACCTCGTCGTGCGACAGCGGCAGCACGAAGTTCTCGCTGTGCGCGTACATCAGCCCGAAGGTGATCTGCTGGTGGTGGTGCTTGCGATACACCGGGTCGGTCCCGGCATAAGCCAGCGTGTCGTTCATCCACCCCATGTTCCACTTGTAGTGAAACCCCAGCCCGCCGTCCTCCGGCGGCCGCGTCACGCCCGGAAAGCTCGTCGACTCCTCGGCCAGCGTCACGGCACCGGGCCGCTCGACGCCCACCACCTGGTTCATTCGCCGCAGGAAGTCGATGGCCTCCAGGTTCTCGCGCCCGCCGAGCGCGTTCGGCACCCACTCGCCGGCCTTGCGGCTGTAGTCGCGGTACAGCATCGACGCCACCGCGTCCACGCGCAGGCCGTCCACGCCGTAGCGCTCCAGCCAGTACAGCGCGTTGCCGACCAGGTAGTTGCGCACCTCCGTGCGCGCATAGTTGAAGATCAGCGTCTGCCAGTCGTTGTGGAAACCCTCGCGCGGGTCGGCGTACTCGTACAGCGCGGTGCCGTCGAAGTTGCCCAGGCCGTGCGCGTCGGTCGGAAAGTGCGCGGGCACCCAGTCGAGGATCACGCCCAGCCCCGCCGCATGCGCGGCCTCCACGAAATACCGGAAGTCGCCTGGCGTGCCGAAGCGCGAGGTCGGCGCGTACAGGCCGATCGGCTGGTAGCCCCACGACCCGTCGAACGGGTGCTCGGTGATCGGCAGCAGCTCGATGTGCGTGAAGCCCAGGTCGCGCACATACGGCACCAGCGTGTCGGCCAGCTCGCGGTAGTCCAGCCACTCGTGGCCGTTCTTGCGGCGCCATGAGCCCAGGTGCACCTCGTAGATGCTGATGGGCGCATGGCGCTCGTTGGCGGCGGCGCGGCCTTCGGGCATCTTCACCGGTGCCGGCAGGGGCTGCACCACGCAGGCGGTGTCGGGGCGCAGTTGTGCCGAGAACGCGAAGGGGTCGGCTTTGCGCAGCACCTCGCCGTGCGCCGAGAGAATCTCGAACTCGTAGCTGTCACCCACCGTCACGTGCGGCGCGAAGATTTCCCACACGCCGCACTCGCGGCGCAGCCGCATCGCGTGGCGCCGGCCGTCCCAGTTGTTGAAGTTGCCGACCACCGACACGCGCCGCGCATTCGGCGCCCAGACCGCGAAGGCCACGCCCTTCACGCCGTCGATCTCGCGCAGGTGCGCGCCCAGCCGCTCCCACGGCCGCAGGTGCGTGCCTTCGGCCAGCAGCCACACGTCGGTCTCGCCGAGCACGAAGGCAAATCGGTAGGGGTCTTCGAGCCGCGAGGTGTGCGAGTCCCAGTCGACCTGGAACGAATAGCCCATGCGGGCTTCCGCGGCGGGCACCAGGCCGCTGAACAGGTCGGAGCCCTCGTGCCGCGTCAGGATGGCCAGCGGCCAGCCGGTGCGCGAATGCACCACGGCCACGCGTTGCGCGCCGGGCAGCAGGGCGCGCACCACCAGGCCCTCGGGCGTCTCGTGCGGCCCGAGCACGGCGAACGGGTTGCCATGCTCGGCACGCATCAGCGCGTGGACTTCGGATTCGGGCAGCGGCTTCAGGGGCATGGTGATCAGCTTTGTCCTTCTTCACCGGCAGGCGCGCCGATGAAAACGCCGTACGGCGCCAGCACCAGCATGCGCTTTTCACCCGTGCCCTGCACGACGGCGGTGGACGCCAGCGGCTGTCCGACAAGGGGCTGCAGGCCGTCGGGCAGGGCAAGCGACACCGGCTCGCCGCTGAAGTTGAAGATCGCCTGCAGCGACCGGTTGGCGCTGCGCCGCGCGAAATGCAGCAGGGGCTCGGGCGCGTCGATGAAGTCGATGCTGCCCGTGTGCAGCAGCGGCTGCGTGCGTCGCCAGTGCAGCAGGGCGCGGCTGAAAGCGAGCATCGACGCCGGGTCGTCGGCCTGCCGCTCGACGGCCAGCGGCAGGTGCGGCCCGTACACGGGCAGCCACGGCGCTCCGGTGGTGAAGCCGCCGTGCGGCGCCTCGGCGGTCCACGCGATGGGCGTGCGGCAGCCGTCGCGGCCCTTGAACTCGGGCCAGAAGGCGCGGCCGTACGGGTCTTGCAACAGTTCGAAGGGCACCTCGGCCTCGGGCAGGCCCAGCTCTTCGCCCTGGTAGATGCTGGCGCTGCCGCGCAGCGTGAGCAGCAGCGCGAGCCAGAGGCGGTCGCGCCGGGTGTCGGCCGGGCCGCCGCCGCTCCAGCGCGTGGCGACGCGCGGCACGTCGTGGTTCGACACCGCCCAGCAGCCCCAGCCGCCGGTGGGGGCGAGCGCGCTGTCGAGCGCCTCGACCTGGTGGCGCAGGTGGGCGGGGCGGTGGTCGGCCGTCAGCAGGCTGAAGCTGTAGGCCAGGTGCAGGCGCTTGCCGAGCTCGGTGTACTGCGCCATGACGGGCGGCGCGTTCTCGTCGCCGACCTCGCCCAGCGCCACCGCGCCGTAGCCGTCGAGCAGCCGGCGCAGGCTTTCGAGAAAGGCCAGGTTCTCGACCTGGCTCTTGTCGTACAGGTGCTGCTGCATCGCATACGGGTTGTCGGCGCGCACCGTGCTGACCTCGTCGATCGACGCGAGCGAGGCCGGCGGGTTGTCGCGCAGCAGCGCGTCGTGGAACTGGTGGTTGCAGGCGTCGAAGCGAAAGCCGTCCACGCCGCGTTCGCACCAGAAGCGCACCTCGCCCAGCAGTGCTTCCTGCACCTCGGCGCAATGGAAGTTCAGGTCGGGCTGCTCGGCCAGGAAGCTGTGCAGGTAGTACTGCCTGCGGCGCGCGTCCCATTGCCAGGCCGAGCCGCCGAACACCGACAACCAGTTGGTCGGCGGCGTGCCGTCGGGGCGGGGGTCGGCCCACACGTACCAGTCGGCCTTGGGGTTGTCGCGCGAGCTGCGGCTTTCGGCGAACCAGGCGTGCTGGTCGGAGGTGTGCGAGAGCACCTGGTCGATGATGAGCTTCAGGCCCAGCGCGTGCATGCGCGCCAGCATGGCGTCGAAGTCGGCCAGCGTGCCGAAGATCGGGTCGACCGCGCGGTAGTCGGACACGTCGTAGCCGAAGTCCTTCATCGGCGAGCGGAAGAAGGGAGAGACCCAGATGGCATCGACGCCGAGGCGGGCCACATGTTCGAGCCGGGACGTGATGCCCGGCAGGTCGCCGATGCCGTCGCCGTTGCTGTCCATGAAACTGCGGGGGTAGATCTGGTAGATCACCGCGCCGCGCCACCATTCGCTGTTGCTCGTGTTGCCCATGCCGGTCCCTGTGGTCTGAAAATCATTGTGGCATGCGAAATTCGGGCCAGTGATGCCGCAGTGATACGGCTTGCGCGCGCCACGGTCGCGCGCCGGCGGTCCGTGAAGCTTTCTACACTGGGCGCCGTTGCCGTTTTTTTACATGACCTCAGATTCCGTTTCTTCCCTCGCCGCGCTCGAAGCACGGCTCGCCCAGGACCTCGACTACCTCGGCTGGCCCGGCCGCAACTGGATGCCGCCGCGGCAAGCGAATGGCGAGACCGTGCTCGACGTGGCCATCATCGGCGGCGGCCAGGCCGGCCTCGCCGCCTCGGTCGCGCTGATGCAGCAGGGCATCCGCCCCGTGGTGTTCGACCGCTCGCCCGCCGGCAGCGAAGGCCCGTGGGCGACCACGGCGCGCATGGAGACGCTGCGCTCGCCCAAGGAACTCACCGGCCCGGCGATGGGGCTGCCCGCGCTCACCTTCCGCGCGTGGTTCGAGGCCCAGTTCGGGCGCGAGGCCTGGGTGGCGATGGACAAGATCCCGCGCCTGCAGTGGATGGACTACCTGGTCTGGTACCGCCGCGTGATGGGCGTGGACGTGCGCAACGACACCACGATGACCGGCATTCACCCGCTGCCCGACGCCACCGGCGTGCGGCTCGCGCTGCGCACGCCGCAAGGCCCACGCAGCGTGCTGGCGCGCCGCGTCGTGCTGGCCACCGGGCGCGACGGCCTCGGCGGGCCGTCGGTGCCGGCGTTCGTCGACGCGCTGCCGCGCTCGACGTGGGCGCATTCGTCCGACGAGATGGACTACGGCCGGCTCAAGGGCCTGCGCGTGGGTGTGATCGGCGCGGGCTCCTCGGCCATGGACAGCGCGGCGACCGCGCTGGAAGCCGGCGCGCGCAGCGTGGAACTGCTGATCCGCCGCGCCGACCTGCCGCGCGTCAACAAGGGCAAGGGCGCGGGCGTGCCCGGCCTCACGCAGGGGCACTACGACCTGCCGGACGCGCTCAAGTGGCGCGTGCGCCACTACATCAACGTGCTGAACGTGCCGCCGCCGCACGGCAGCACGCTGCGGGTGTCGCGCCATCCCCATGCCTTCTTCAACTTCGGCTGCCCGGTGCTGTCGGTCGCGCAACAGGGCGAGGCGATGCGCGTGTCCACGCCCAAGGGCGACTTCGAATTCGACTTCCTGATCGTCTCGACCGGCTTCAAGGTCGACTGGGAACACCGCCCGGAGTTCGCCGGCATCGCCCCCTTCGTTCGCACCTGGAAGGACCGCTTCACGCCCGCGCCCGGCGACGAAGACCAGGAGCTGGCCGATTCGCCCGACCTCGGGCCGGTGTTCGAATTCCAGGAGCGCGTGCCGGGCGACTGCCCGGGGCTGTCGCGCATCCACTGCTTCTGCTACCCGGCGGCGCTGTCGCACGGCACGGTGTCGGGCGACATCCCGGCCATCAGCGAAGGCGCCAGGCGCCTGGCCGGCGGCATCGCCAGTCTGTTCTACCGCGAAGACTTCGACCACCACTACGCCTACCTCGAGGCCTACGCCGAGCCGGAGCTGTTCGGCGACGAATGGACGCCCGCGCTGCCGCCGCAAGAAAGAAGCTGACCGATGACGACAAGCATTCCCGACGTGATCGACGTGATCGACGTGGTCGACGCAACTGTGGCGCTGGCGCCTGGCCACCCCACCTGGGCGCTGCGGCGCCAGCGCGAGAAGGTCGTGGCCGCCACCCAAGGCAGCCACGACGCCATGTTTTCCCCGGCCGTCGAAGGCCTCACGGTGCAGGAGCGCCTGCTGGTGGCGCTGCATGCCTGCCGCGTGTCGAAGGCCGACAGCCTGGCCGCGCAGTACCGTGACCGGCTGGTGGCCGAGGGCGCCGGCGAGCCGTTGATCGCCGCGGTGGACGCCGGCGAGCCCGTGGCCGACGCGCGCCTGCAGGCCGTGCTGGCCTTCACCGGCAAGCTGATCCAGCGCCCCATCGAGGGCGACCGGGCGGCGGTGCAGTCGCTGGCCGACAGCGGCCTGTCGACGCCCGCCATCGTCGCCATGAGCCAGCTGATCGCGTTCCTGTCGTACCAGATCCGCCTGGCCGCCGGCCTGCAGGCGCTGGCCGCCGCGGAGGTGAGCGCATGAGCGCCCCGATCCGGATCAACGGCTTCACCACCGACGTGCTCAAGTGGAAGCCATGGCTCGACACGGTGAACGTCGACACCGCCACGCCGGTCCAGCTGGCGGCGCTGGACGAGATGAGCCCGCAGGCGCGCACCTCGCCGTACTTCCTGGTGCTGGCGCACCAGCCCGAGATACTGCTGCAGCGCTCCATCGCCTTCAACGCGATCATGTTCGCGCCGGGCGGCCTGCCGCGTGCCGAGCGCGAACTGGGCGCCACGGTCGAGTCGCGCGTGAACGGCTGCGTGTATTGCGCGTCGGTACATGCGCAGCGCTTCGCGCAGCTGGCCAGGCGCGACGACGTGATTTCCCAGGTGTTCGAGGAGCCCGCCACGGCCGGCACCACGCCGCGCGAGAAGGCCATCGTCGCGTTCTCGATCCGCCTGGGCGCCGAGCCCGACAAGGTGTCGCCCGAGGACATCCGGGCGCTGAAGGCGGCCGGGCTGGGCGAGCTCGAGATTCTCGACCTGGTCCATTCGGTGGCCCTGTTCGCCTGGGCCAACCGGCTGATGCTCAACCTCGGGGAACCGGTGTTCCCCGAAGCCTCTGCTTCATAGTCACAGGCGGGCCAGCAGCCCGGCCACGGTCTCGCGGGCCAGGCCCAGCGGCTCGAGCAGGTCGTTCTCGCGCCGGTAGTCGACGCCGTTGACCAGCGAGGCCGCATCCACGATGGTGCGGGTCGCGGGTGTCGGCACGCCGGCCATGGCGCCCAGCGCCTCGACGAACGCCAGGCCGTAGGGCATGTCTTCCGTCACGTAGCGGGTGTCGACCTGCGTGGGGCCGGGCGGGCCGCCGCGCTTGGCGTGCAGCTCGGCGGCGATGTCCGCGAGCTTTTCCGACGCGGTGCCGAAGGAGCGCGCGAAATGCGCCTCGATGGGGCCGACCTCGATGCCGAAGGCGGCCGCCACGGCGCGCCGCTCCCGGTCGAGCGCCTCGATCGCGCGCGACACGCCGGGCGTCATGCAGTGGTACTGCGGCCAGTTCTCGGCGCGCTCGATGCGGGTCCAGTTGAAGACCGCGAGCGGGCCGTGCGACTGCGGGTTGACGTTGGCCAGCGCGCTGGCCAACGCACTGCCTTGCACCGAGAAGCCGTCGCCGAACAGCGCGGTGCACAGCGCGACCGCCTCGTGCGCCCTGGCCGCGGGCAGGGCGGAGACGCCGACGGCCTTGCGCCGCGTCATCACCCTGACCTGCGTGCCGGACTCGCGGCGCGCGGTCAGCACGGTCGTGCCGAAGCTGGCGACCGTGACCTGCCGGCCGGCGCGCAGCGCCGCCTCGTGCAGGTAGAGCGACGACAGCGACGCCATCGAGCTGACGATCACCGTCTGGCCGTCGCGCAGGAAGGGCAGCAGCGCGTCCATCACGCGCCTGTGGCCGTTGACGGGCAGGGCCAGCAGCAGCACGTCGGAAGCGGCGCAGAGCCCGGCCGCGTCGCCGGCGACCTCGACGCTCACCGAAAAAGACTGCAGGCCGCCGGCTTCCAGCGGCTGCGTGCGCAATTCGTCGGCGCCCCGGCCGCCCGGCGACCACACGGTGACACCGTGGCCCGCCCGCCGCAGCCAGGCCGCGCTGGCCAGCGCAATGGCGCCGGCGCCGGCGATGCCGACGCGGTATTTCCTGCCTTGAACTTCAGTCAACCTTGATCCCGCCCTGCTTGATCACCTTGGCCCAGCGCTGGCTGTCTTCCGCCACGACCTTGCCCAGCGCCGCCGGGCCGCCGCAGGTGTTGACCGCGCCCAGCTGGGCGAAGCGCTGCTTCGTCTCGGGCAGGTTGCACACCTCGACCAGGGCGGCCGACAGTTTTTCGACGCTGGCGGCCGGCATGCGCGCCGGCGCCATCACGCCGACCCAGACCGGCACTTCCATGCCCGGCAGCTTCGTGGCCTCGCCGATGGTGGGCGCCGAGCCCATGCTGGGCAGCGACACCCGCGAGAAGGTGCCGAGCACGCGCGCCTTGCCGCTGGCGACCATCGGCTCGATGGACGCCACGCTGGTCACGATGGTTGCCACCTGCCCGCCCAGCAGGTCGGTCATGGCGGGGGCGGCGCCCCGGTAGGGCACGTGCAGCAGCTCCACGCCGCTGGCCTGTGCCAGCAACGCGCCGGTCAGGTGCGAGACGGTGCCGTTGCCGGTCGAGGCGTAAGTGACGAGGCCCGGGCGGGCCTTGGCGTCGCGCAGCACGTCGGCCACCGTCTTGTAGGGGCTTTCGGTGCGCACGGACAGCGTCATGGGCGTGTCGGCCACCAGCGCCACCGGCACCAGTTCGTGCACCGGGTCGTAGGGCAGCCTGGGCTGCAGGTGGGGCGCGATGGTGACCGCGCCGCCGGTGGCCAGCAGCACCGTGGCCCCGTCGGTCGCCTTGGCCACCGCGTCGGCGGCCACGATGCCGCCGGCGCCGGCCTTGTTGTCGATGATGACCGGCTGGCCCAGCTTGTCGGTCAGCTTGGCGCCCAGGTAGCGGGCGATCACGTCCTGCGCGCCGCCGGTGGCGAAGGGCACCACGATGCGCAGGGGCTTGTCGTTCTGCTGGGCCCACAGGGGCGTTGCGGCAAGGCCGGCGGCAGCCGCGAGGGCCAGGGCGAGGTGTTTCAGGCGCAGTGTCATGGTGTTCCAGCCGGTGCGAAAACCTGCCGGGCGGCAGGCGTTACTCGCGCAACACGCGGGTTACGAGCCCCAAGTCTAGAGTCTGCGCTCCGGGGCTTTCTCCCGGGCGCGATAATCCCGCGTTCCCGGCCGCCTTGCGCCGGGCTCTTGCCGAACCGCCATGAATCCCAGCTACAAACCCAGCGACGTCGAGTCCGCTGCCCAGGCGCAATGGAGCGCCGCCGATGCCTACCGCGTCACCGAGGACGCGAGCCGCAAGAAGTACTACGCCTGCTCGATGCTGCCGTACCCCAGCGGCAAGCTGCACATGGGCCACGTGCGCAACTACACGATCAACGACATGCTCACGCGCTACCTGCGCATGAGCGGCTACAACGTGCTGATGCCCATGGGCTGGGACGCCTTCGGCCTGCCGGCCGAGAACGCGGCGCTGAAGAACGGCGTGCCGCCGGCCAAGTGGACCTACGAGAACATCGCCTACATGAAGGGCCAGCTCCAGGCCATGGGCCTGGCGATCGACTGGAGCCGCGAGATCGCCACCTGCGACCCGAGCTACTACAAGTGGAACCAGTGGCTGTTCCTGAAGATGCTCGAAAAGGGCATTGCCTACCGCAAGACCCAGGTCGTGAACTGGGACCCGGTCGACCAGACCGTGCTGGCCAACGAGCAGGTGATCGACGGCAAGGGCTGGCGCACCGGCGCCACGGTCGAGCGCCGCGAGATCCCGGGCTACTACCTGAAGATCAGCGACTACGCCGAAGAACTGCTCGAGCACACCCAGCACAAGCTGCCGGGCTGGCCCGAGCGCGTCAAGCTGATGCAGGAGAACTGGATCGGCAAGAGCGAAGGCCTGCGCTTCGCTTTCACGCATGACATCAAGGACGCGAGCGGCAAGCCGATCCAGGACGGCCGCATGTACGTGTTCACCACGCGTGCCGACACCATCATGGGCGTCACCTTCTGCGCCGTGGCGCCCGAGCACCCGCTGGCCGCCCACGCCGCCACGCTCGACCCGAAGGTCGCGGCCTTCATCGAGGAGTGCAAGAACGGCGGCACCACCGAGGCCGAACTGGCCACGCAGGAAAAGAAGGGCGTGCCCACCGGCCTCACCGTGACGCACCCGATCACCGAGGAGCAGGTGCCGGTGTGGGTCGGCAACTACGTGCTGATCAATTACGGCGACGGCGCCGTGATGGGCGTGCCCGCGCACGACGAGCGCGACTTCGCCTTCGCCAACAAGTACGGCATCGAGATCATCCAGGTGGTGCTGGTGGACGACGAGCCGCACTTCGACTATCACAAGTGGCAGGACTGGTACGGCGACAAGACGCGCGGCGTGACCATCAACTCCGACAACTTCAGCGGCATGACCTACAAGGAGGCCGTGGCCGCCGTGGCGCATGCGCTGGGCCAGAAGGGCCTGGGCGAGCTGCAGACCACCTGGCGCCTGCGCGACTGGGGCGTGAGCCGCCAGCGCTACTGGGGCACGCCGATCCCGATCATCCATTGCGACGAACACGGCGCGGTGCCGGTGCCCGAGAAGGACCTGCCGGTGGTGCTGCCCACCGACTGCGTGCCCGACGGTTCCGGCAACCCGCTGAACAAGCACGAAGGCTTCCATGCCGGCGTGGTCTGCCCGGTGTGCGGCAAGGCCGCGCGGCGCGAGACCGACACGATGGACACCTTCGTGGACAGCTCGTGGTACTTCATGCGCTACTGCGACCCGAAGAACGACGAGGCCATGGTGGCCGGCGGCGCAAACTACTGGATGCCGATGGACCAGTACATCGGCGGCATCGAGCACGCCATTCTTCACCTGCTGTACGCACGCTTCTGGACCAAGGTCATGCGCGACCTGGGCCTGGTGAAGGCCGACGAGCCCTTCAGCAAGCTGCTCACGCAGGGCATGGTGCTCAACCACATCTTCTACAAGCGCAACGAGAAGGGCGGCAAGGACTACTTTCCGCCCACCGAGGTCACGACCGTGCTCGACGCGCAGGGCCGCATCGTCGGCGGCACCACCGCCGACGGCACCAAGGTCGAGTACGGCGGCGTGGGCAAGATGGGCAAGAGCGAGCGCAACGGCGTCGACCCGCAGGACCTGATCGAGAAGTACGGCGCCGACACGGCCCGCCTGTACACCATGTTCACCGCGCCGCCCGAAGCCACGCTCGAGTGGAACGATGCGGCCGTCGAAGGCAGCTACCGCTTCCTGCGCCGGGTGTGGAACTTCGGCGCCGCGCAGGCGGACGTGGCCCCGGTCGCGCTGGCCGGCCAGACCTTCGGCAAGGGCGCCCAGGCGCTGCGCCGCGAGGTGCACACCGTGCTGCGCCAGGTCGACTACGACTACCAGCGCATGCAATACAACACCGTGGTGTCGGGCGCCATGAAGCTGCTCAACGCGCTGGAAGGCTTCAAGCCCGACGGCAGCAAGGGCGATGCGGCCGCGCTGCGCGAAGGCTTCGGCATCCTGCTGCGTTGCATGTACCCGGCCACGCCGCACATCGCCCAGCAGCTGTGGAACGAACTCGGCTACGACAGCGGCCTGGGCGGCCTGCTCGACGCGGCCTGGCCGACGGTCGACGTGGGCGCGCTGGTGCAGGACGAGATCGAGCTGATGCTGCAGGTCAACGGCAAGCTGCGCGGCAAGCTGCTGGTGCCGGCCGGTGCCTCCAAGGACGAGATCGAGAAGCTCGCGCTGGCCTGCGACGACTTCGTCACCTTCGCCGAGGGCGCGCAGCCCAAGCGCGTGATCGTGGTTCCCGGCCGCCTGGTCAACGTGGTCATTTGAACGACTCAAGCATGAACACTCGCAATGTCTCGCTGCCGCGCCGCGGCTTTCTCCTCGGTCTGACGGCGGCGGGCGCCTCGCTCGGCCTGGCCGGTTGCGGCTTCGAGCTGCGCAAGGCGCCGGTTTTCGCGTTCAAGACGCTGTCGGTGTCGGGCAACTCGGCCATGATCAACCAGATCCGGCGCGAACTGCGGGCGACCGGCACCGTGACGCTGGTGTCCACCGACGCGCCGGTTGCCGGCAGTCCGGCCCCGGCTTCCATGGCCGACGTGGTGCTCGAGATCCTGGGCGAGGACCGCAACCGATTCGTCATCTCGACCAATTCCGCCGGCCTGGTGCGCGAACTGCAGCTGCAACTGCGCGTGCGCTTTCGCCTGCGCACCCCGGGCGGCAAGGACCTGCTGCCGGCCACCGAGGTCTCGCAGACGCGCGACCTGAGCTTCAACGAAACCAACGCGCTGGCCAAGGAAGGCGAAGCCGACCTGCTGTTCCGCGACATGCAGTCGGACATCGCGCAGCAGCTGATGCGCCGCCTGGCCGCCGTCAAGGAACTCTGAGCCCGCGCGCTCCGGCCATTCCATCTCCATGCAACTTGCCAGCGCCCAACTCGGGGCCCACCTGCAGAAGGGCCTCAAGCCGCTCTACACGATCCACGGCGACGAGCCGTTGCTCGCGCAGGAAGCGGCCGACGCCATCCGCGCCACCGCGCGCGCGCAGGGCTACACCGAGCGCAGCTCGTACACCGCTGCCGGCGCGCATTTCGACTGGAGCGCGGTGCTCGCCGCGGGCGGCTCGCTCTCGCTGTTCGCGGACAAGCAGATCGTCGAGATCCGCATTCCCTCGGGCAAGCCCGGCAAGGACGGCAGCGCCGCGCTGCAGCACCTGGCCGAGGCCGCGCCCGGCAACGACAGCACGCTCACGCTGGTGATGCTGCCGCGCCTGGACAAGGCCACGCGCACGGGCGCCTGGTTCTCGGCGCTGGAGAACAACGGCGCGAGCATCCAGGTCGACCCGATCGAGCGCAACGCGCTGCCGCAATGGATCGCGCAGCGCCTGGGCCAGCAAGGCCAGCGCGTGATGCCCGGCGACGAAGGCCAGCGCACGCTGCAGTTCTTCGCCGACCGCGTGGAGGGCAACCTGCTGGCCGCGCACCAGGAAATCCAGAAGCTCGCGCTGCTGCATCCGGCCGGTGAGCTGAGCTGGGAGCAGGTCGAAGGCGCCGTCAACAACGTGGCGCGCTACGACGTGTTCAAGCTGTCCGAGGCGGTGCTGGCCGGCAACCCGCAGCGCGTGGCGCGCATGCTCGACGGCCTGCAGGCCGAGGGCGAGGCCGAGGTGCTGGTGCACTACACGATCGCCGAGGACATCCGTGCGCTCAAGCGCGTGAAGGACGCGATGGCGTCGGGCCGCCCGCTGCCGATGGCGCTGCGCGAGAACCGCATCTGGGGCCCGCGCGAGCGCGCCTTCGAACGCGTGCTGCCGCGGCTGGACGACCGCATGCTGGCGCGCCTGCTGCGCGCCGCCCACCTGGTGGACGGCATCGTCAAGGGCTTGAAGCAGCCCGACTGGCCCGCCAGCGGCTGGCAGGCCTTGCAGCGTCTGGCGTTGATGCTGTGCCGTGCCTGCAGCAGCGCGGCGGCGCCGCGCAGGGCCTGACCCTCCGGATGGCTCGAGGCATCAAAAAGCCTCTGTCAGCCGGACGACGTATCGGCGTGGGAAAATGCCGCGCATGAACGCGTTCAACGTCAGCGAGCACATGCAGACCCTGGGTCTGCAAGCCAAAGCCGCTGCATTCCTCATGGCCCGTGCGGATGCAGCTACCAAAAACATAGCACTGAAGGCCCTCGCCCGGCGCCTTCGCGACGCCGGCCCGGTGCTGGCCGCCGCCAACCAGAAGGACCTGGAGCGCGCCACGGCCGCCGGCCTCTCGGCGCCGATGGTCGACCGCCTCAAGCTCACGCCCAAGGTCGTCGAGACCGTGGCCCTGGGCTGCGAGCAGCTCGCGGGCATGGCCGACGTGATCGGCGAGATCATCGGCATGAAGCAACAGCCCAGCGGCATCCGCGTGGGCCAGATGCGCGTGCCGATCGGCGTCTTCGGCATGATCTACGAGAGCCGCCCCAACGTGACCATCGAGGCGGCGAGCCTGGCCGTCAAGAGCGGCAACGCGGCCATCCTGCGCGGCGGCTCGGAAGCCATCGAGTCGAACAAGGCGCTGGCGCTGCTGGTGTCCGAGGCGCTGGCCGAAGCCGGCCTGCCGGTCGATGCGGTGCAGCTGGTGCAGACCACCGACCGCGAAGCCGTCGGCCAGCTGATCGCCATGCCCGAATTCGTCGACGTGATCATTCCGCGCGGCGGCAAGGGCCTGATCGAGCGCATCAGCCGCGACGCCAAGGTGCCGGTCATCAAGCACCTGGACGGCAACTGCCACGTCTACGTGGACGACACGGCCGAGTTCGACATGGCGCTGCGCATCGTCGACAACGCCAAGACCCAGAAGTACAGCCCCTGCAACGCCGCCGAAGGCCTGCTGGTGTCGGCCACGGTGGCGGAAGACTTCCTGCCCGAGATCGCCGCCATCTTCGCGGCCAAGGGCGTGGAAATGCGCTGCGACCCGGCCGCCGCCGCCATCCTGCGCGCCGACGGCGCGGCCAGCCCGCAGGCGAAGGTGCTCGACGCCGTGGAGTCCGACTGGTCCGAGGAATACCTCGCCGCGGTCATCAGCATCAAGGTGGTGTCGGGTGTGGACGAGGCCATCGCCCACATCAACCGCTATTCGAGCCACCACACCGACGCGATCGTCACGCGCGACCACGTGCACGCACAGCGCTTCCTGCGCGAGGTCGATTCGGCCAGCGTGATGGTCAATGCGAGCACGCGCTTCGCGGACGGCTTCGAGTTCGGGCTGGGTGCCGAAATCGGCATCAGCACCGACAAGTTCCACGCCCGGGGCCCGGTGGGCATCGAAGGACTGACCTCGCTCAAGTACGTGGTGCTCGGGCAAGGCGAAGTCCGCAGCTGAGGCGTTGCCGTGCAAGGCGGACGGGTTGAACCAAGTCCGCCCTGTCCGGTCTTGTCATTGGGGCGGCCATCCCCAAATCCTACAATTCCGCTCCACCTTTAAGCACAAAACCAACAAGGCCGCCGCATGGTTCCGCATCTCGTCACCGCCCTGACCGGCCCGATCAACGAACTGGAGCAGCGGGTGCTCGACTCGATGCCCGCCATCGAGCGCTGGTTCCGGCTCGAGTGGATGGAGCACACGCCGCCGTTCTACAGCGCCGTGGACATCCGCAACGCGGGCTTCAAGCTCGCGCCGGTGGACACCAACCTGTTCCCGGGCGGCTGGAACAACCTCACCAAGGAAATGCTGCCGCTGGCCGTGCAAGCCGCGCAGGCCGCCATCGAGAAGATCTGTCCGGAAGCGCGCAACCTGCTCGTCATTCCCGAGAACCACTCGAAAAACACCTTCTATCTGGCCAACGTCGCGCAACTGGTGCGCATCTTCCATATGGCGGGGCTCAACGTGCGCATCGGGTCGATCGACCCGGCCATCAAGTCGCCCAAGAAGATCGAATTGCCCAACGGCGACACCGTGATGCTCGAGCCGGTGGTGCGCACCAAGCGCCGATTGGGCCTGAAGAACTTCGATCCCTGCACAATTCTGCTCAACAACGAACTTTCCGCGGGAACGCCCGGCATCCTCGAGGACCTGCACGAGCAGTACCTGCTGCCGCCGCTGCACGCGGGCTGGTCGGTGCGCCGCAAGAGCAACCACCTGCACAGCTACGAAGAGCTGTCCAAGCGCTTCGGCAAGCTGCTGGGCATCGACCCCTGGCTCATCAACCCGATCTATGCGCGCGCCGAAGGCGTGGACGTGGCCGAAGGCCGCGGCATCGACGTGCTGACCAGCCACGTGGACGCGGTGCTCACCAAGGTGCGCCGCAAGTACAAGGAATACGGCATCAACGAGAAGCCGTTCGTGGTCGTCAAGGGCGGCCACAGCGGCAGCGGCAGTCCGGGCGTGGTGACGGTGCGCGATGCCAAGGACGTCGAATTGCTGATCGGCAAGTCGCGCGGCGCCAGCAGCGCGCCCGCCGCGACCATCCGGGCGAGCCTGTCGCGTGAACCGCGCGATCTGCGCGAACCCACCGAACTGATCGTGCAGGAAGGCGTGCTCACCAACGAGCGCGTGCACAACGGCGTGGCCGAGCCGGTCGTCTACATGATGGACCGCTACGTGGTCGGCGGCTTCTACCGCGTGCACGCCGAGCAGGCGGCCGACGAGAACCTCAAGCTGCCGGGCGCGAGCTTCGTGCCGCTGGCGTTCTCCGAGAGTGCGCACTTGCCTCAGCCCGGCGCCAAGCCTGGCGCCAGTGCACCCAACCGCTTCTACATGTACGGCGTGGTCGGGCGGCTGGCCATGGTGGCCGCCAGCTACGAGATGGAAGCGACCGACCCGGACGCCGAAATCTACGAATGATTGTGGGGCCGGGCTGCGGCGACTTGCGCCGCCCCCAGGCAACGGCAGAATAGCGGCCCCACAGCAACGGAAAAAAAAGGGCGGGAGGGGCACCGAGGTGAACTAAAGTTCGCCTCCATCGCACCCCGGCGCGTCTGACGCGCCGACACCAGCAGCCTGCCCTTTTCCCATCGACTTCGTGTCAGCCCCCAAATCTCTCTCAGCCGGCCTCATCGTCGGCGCCATCGGCGTCGTCTATGGCGACATCGGCACCAGCGTGCTGTACGCCGTCAAGGAAGTGTTCGGTCACGGCCATGTGCCGTTCACCGTCGAGAACGTCTACGGCATCCTGTCGATGTTCTTCTGGACACTGACCGTCATCGTCTCCATCAAGTACGTCGTGCTCGTGCTGCGCGCGGACAACGAAGGCGAGGGCGGCCTCGTGGCCATGCTCGCGCTGGCGTCCCGCGCGGTGGCCGACAAACCCAGGCTGCGCCACGTGCTGCTGGTGGTCGGCATCTTCGGCACCTCTCTTTTCTATGGCGACGGGGTCATCACCCCGGCGATCTCGGTGCTCTCCGCGGTCGAGGGCCTGGAGGTGGTGTCGCCGCACTTCTCGCACTACGTCATTCCGCTCACGCTGGTCGTGCTGTTCTGCCTCTTCGTGGTGCAGAAGCGCGGCACGGCGGGCATCGGCAAGTTCTTCGGGCCGGTCACGCTGGTGTGGTTCCTGGCCATTGCCGTGCTCGGCGTGTCGCAGATCCTGCACCACCCTGAAATCCTGAAGGCGCTGAACCCGTTCTATGCGCTGAAGTTCATCTGGGACAACCCCGGCACCAGCTTCATCCTGCTGGGCGCCACGGTGCTGTGCGTGACCGGCGCCGAGGCGCTGTACGCCGACCTGGGCCACTTCGGCAAGCGCCCGATCCGCGTGGCGTGGTTCTCGGTCGTGATGCCCGCGCTCACGCTGAACTACTTCGGCCAGGGCGCGCTGCTGCTGGAGAACCCCGAGGCGGTGAAGAACCCGTTCTTCATGATGGCCCCCGAATGGGCGCTGGTGCCGCTGGTGCTGCTGGCCACCGCGGCCACGGTGATCGCGTCGCAGGCCCTCATCACCGGCGCCTTCAGCGTCACGCGCCAGGTCATCCAGCTGGGTTACCTGCCGCGCCTGAACATCGAGCACACCAGCGTGCGCACGGCCGGCCAGATCTACATTCCGCTGGTCAACTGGGGCCTGTTCGTGGCCATCGTGCTGGCGGTGGTGATGTTCCGCTCGTCGAGCAGCCTGGCCGCGGCCTACGGCATCGCCGTGACCACCGACATGCTGATCACCACGGTGCTGACCTTCTTCGTGATCCGCTACGCGTGGAAGCTGCCGCTGCTGCTGTGCGTCGGTTCCACGGCCGTGTTCTTCTTCGTCGACTTCATGTTCTTCGCCTCGAACCTGCTCAAGCTGTTCGAGGGCGGCTGGTTCCCGCTGATGATCGGCGGCTTCGTCTTCACGCTGATGATCACGTGGAAGGAAGGCCGCCGGCTGATGGGCGAGGCGCAGCATGCCGACGCGATCGACCTCAAGTCCTTCCTCGACTCCGTGTTCGTGAGCCCGCCGGTGCGCGTGGAAGGCACGGCTGTGTTCCTCACGGCCGAGCCCGGCACCGTGCCCAACGCGCTGCTGCACAACCTCAAGCACAACAAGGTGCTGCACGAGCAGAACATGTTCGTCACCGTGCGCAACCACGAGGTGCCCTGGATCCCGATGGACAAGCGCATCGAGATCGACGCGCTGGGCAACCACTGCTGGCAGGTGATCGTGCACTACGGCTTCAAGAACGACATCGACCTGCCGCGCGCGCTGGAGAACGCGCGCATGCGCGGCTGCCAGCTGGAGCCGATGACCACCAGCTACTTCCTGTCGCGCGACGTTGTGATTCCCACGCTGGGCAGCGGCATGGCACCGTGGCGCGAGAAGCTGTTCGCGCAGATGCACCACAACGCCAGCGGCGCGGCGGCCTTCCTGGGGCTGCCGAACAACGCGGTGGTGGAGCTGGGCTCGAAGATCGAGATCTGAGGCGCGGCCCTGGGCCCTGGGGCCTGGCTCAGCCCAGCCCCAGCATCTGCCCCAGGCTGCGCTGCGACGCCGGCCGGTCCAGCGCAATGTTCCGTTCGAGCACCAGCAGGTGCTCTTCCATCGCGCGCACCGCGGTGTCTTCGTCGCCCCGCGCGATCGCATCGACCACCACCGCATGCTCGTCGTGTTCGCACGAGGCATTGCCGGGCGGCTCGTACAGCGCCACGATCAGCGAGCAGCGCGACATGAGCTCGCTCAAATAGCGCTCCAGGATCGGGTTGCGCGCGAGCCGCGCCACGCGCAGGTGGAACGAACTCGCGAGCCGCGCCCAGTCGGGCTGCGTGTAGCGGTGCATCGCCGCGTGCTCTTCCTTCAGGTGCCGCCGCAGCTCGGCCACTTCGGCCTTGGTCGCGTTGCGCACCGCCATGCGCACCAGCGCGGCCTCCAGGGCGCGGCGCGCCTCGAAGATCTGCCGCGTTTCCTCCGGCGAAGGCATGGCGACGATGGCGCCGCGGTTGGGCCGCAGCTCCACGATGTGGTCGTGCGCGAGCCGCTGCAGCACCTTGCGCACCAGCGCGCGGCTCACGCCGAACAGCTCGCACAGCGAGGCCTCGGGCAGCTTGGTGCCGGGCGCCAGGCGCTGGCGCGTCACGCCTTCGAACACCGAGCGGTAGATGCGCTCCTCGATGTCGCCGTCATCGGCAAGGGAAGACGGTTTGCCCTTGGTGGCAGGCCTGGTGGCGGGCTTGCTGGCTGGCCTTGCGGCGGGCTTCGGCGGCGAGGGGGAACGGGCCATGGAATGGAAGGCAGGCGGTGGGGAACGCGCCGATTATCGAGCGCCTCCGCCTGCCACGCGCTGCGAGCGTCTCAGTCGAACGCGCCCGGCCGTTCCTGCGCGAGCCGCGCCATGTGCGAGGCGATCTCGCCCGGCGTGGTGAACCAGATGTCGCCGCGGTCGCGCGCATGCGCCAGGTGCGCCAGCGCGGTGCGCAGGTGGCGCAGCCGGTAGGGCTGGCCCACGATGTACGGATGCAGCGCAAGGCCCATCACCAGCGGCTGCGCGCGCGACTGGCCGAGCATCTCCTCGAAGTTGTCTACCACCATCGCGCTGAAGTCCTTCGCGTCCATCAGGCGCCCGACGATCATCGGGATGTCGTTGAGCTCCTGCGGGTACGGCACCGACCACAGCGAGCCGCCGCCGCGCGTGCGCATGCGAATCGGCTGGTCGTCATGGCACCAGTTGAGCGTGTAGCCGTAGCCCGTTTCGGCCAGCAGGTCGGGCGTGACGGCGCTCTCCGAGATCCAGGGCGAGAGCCACCCCGCGGGCGCCTGGCCGCTCTCGCGCACCATGCGTTCGCGGCAGCGCTGCAGCAGCGCGCGCTCGTGCGTTTCGTCGAGCACGCCCTGGCGTTCGGCGTTGCTGTGGCCGTGGCCGATGAGCTCGTCGCCGCGCGCCACCAGTGCCTGCACCAGTTCCGGGCAGTGGTCGTACAGCGCGGTGTTGACCAGCGCGCCGGTCGGCAGCGCGAGCGCGTCGAACAGCTCCAGGCAGCGCCACGCGCCCACGCGGTTGCCGTACTCGCGCCAGCCGTGGTTGAGCACGTCGGGCTGCGGCGAAGCCGGGCCGATGCAGGCGCCCAGCCCGTCGCCGAAGGCGAAGTGCTCGACGTTGAAGCCCAGGTACACCGCCAGCCGCGCGCCGTTGGGCCACACGTAGTCGGGCCGCCGCGTGATGGGGCGGTAGTCGAAGCGGTCGTGCGTGGGAAGCCGCTCGGGCCAGCGCGTCGTCATGCCCGCGGCCTCACAGCACCGCGAGGCCGGCGCGCACCAGCAGCCATTCGGCGCTGTCGTTCCACACGTCCATCTGCACGATGAGGCCGTGGCGCACCACGTAGCGGTCGACGTAGCGGTTGTCCTCGAAGGCGGTGCCGTCGGGCCATGCGCCGTACAGCGTGCCGAGGCTGTAGACCACGGTTTCCTCGGGCGTGCCGCCGGCCACCGTCTCGGTGCGCTCGATCTTCTTCTTGACCCACGCATAGCGCTTGGCATTGAAGGCCGAGGTGTCGCCCGGCGCGCTCATCGGCCGGTTGCCGGTGAAGCGGATGCGGATGCCGGGCGCGGTGAAGCGCGAGGCCGACTGCGGGTCGGGAATCATCACCAGGCGAAGGAACTCGTCGACCACCGCGGCGGGGTCGAGCAGGGGGGTGTCTTGCGAAGCGGGCGTGTCCATGAGGTTCTCCGGTCTTTGTGGGCCATGGCGGTGCATGGCGGCTGCTGTGGCGGGAATCGTGCAATTCCCGTGCCTGATTGTCGACACGATGAATTTCAGATTGTCGACAATTTCTAATTCAAATTGTTAACTTGGCATGCCGCTTGCATCCGGTTCGAGTCGGTCGCTTCGGCGCATTCCGATGCACCTCGATGGGTGCGTCGCCGCTGTCCCTCCACTGTCCCTCCACCGTCTTTCCCTCTTTCTTTCGAACCAGGAGCCCGTCAATGACCCACCCGCTTCGCTTCCACCGCCGCACGCTGTGCCTTGCAGCCGTTGCCGCCGCCTGCCTTTCGCACGGCGCCTCGTTCGCCGCCGAGCCCATCAAGATCGGCCTGGTCACGGCGCTGTCGGGCCAGTCGGCGCTGGCCGGCGAAGCCATCACGCGCGGCCTCGCGGTGGCCATCGACGAGATCAACGCCAAGGGCGGCCTGCTGGGCGGGCGCAAGCTCGAGCTGGTGCGCCGCGACGACGAGGCCAACCCCGCCAAGGGCGTGGTGGCCGCGCGCGAACTGATCTTCAAGGAGAAGGTGGCCGTGCTGTTCGGCGGGCTCGACACGCCGGTGTCGATGGCCATCGTGCCCGTTGCCAACCAGGAGAGGACGCCCTTCATGGGCCCCTGGGCCGCGGGCACGCCCATCACCAAGAACGGCGCCAACCCCAACTACGCCTTCCGCGTATCGGCGGTCGACGAGATCGTCAACGTGGGCATGCTCGACTACGCGCAGAAGACGTTCAAGTCGAGCAAGTTCGGCATGATCCTGGTGAACAACCCGTGGGGCGAATCGAACGAGAAGGGCCTGCACGCCGCGCTCGCCGCCAAGGGCCTGAAGGCCGTGGGCGTGGAGAAGTTCGACGGCAACGACGTCGACGTGGTGCCGCAGCTCACGCGCCTGAAGGCCGCGGGCGCCGACATGCTCTTCATGGTCGGCAACGTCGGGCCGTCGGCGCAGGTGGTGAAGTCGCTCGACCGCATGGGCTGGCAGGTGCCCATCGTGTCGCACTGGGGCCCGGCGGGCGGCCGCTTCACCGAGCTGGCCGGCCCCAACGGCAAGAGCGTGCACTTCGTGCAGACCTACAGCTTCTTCGGCAAGCAGTCGCCGGTGGGCGAGCGGGTGATCGCCGCGCTCAAGGCCAAGTACCCGGCCATCAAGGGCCCGGACGACATCACGCCCGCCGTGGGCGTGGCCAACGCCTACGACGGCATGCAGTTGGCCGCGCTGGCCATCGCCGCCGCGGGCTCCACCGACGGCGACGCGGTGCGCCAGGGCTTCTACAAGATCGGCAGGTACGAAGGCCTCATCAAGACCTACGACAAGCCCTTCTCGCCCGCGGTGCACGACGCCGTGACCGCCAGCGACTACGTGTGGGCGCAGTTCATCGACAACCGCATCCTGCCCGTGGGCATGGTCGCGTCGAAGTAAACAAGAAAGAGAAAGAAGAGGACCGCGCGCAATGCTGCTTTCCGCATGGATCAGCGGGTTGGGGCTGGGGAGCATGTACGGGCTGATCGCCCTGGGCTTCTACGTCACCTACGCCGTTTCGGGCACCGTCAACTTCGCGCAGGGCAGCGCGATGATGCTGGGCGCGGTCTTCACCTTCTGGCTCGCGCGGACGCTGGGCTGGCCGATGCCGCTGGCCATCGCGGTGGCGCTCGCGCTGTGCGGCGTGTACGGACTGGTGGTCGAGTTCGTGGCGGTGCGCCCGTTCGCGAGCCGAGGCTCCGAGGCCTGGCTCATGGCCACGGTGGCGCTCGGCATCGTGGTCGACAACCTCGTGATGTTCACCTTCGGCAAGGAGCCGCGCAGCCTGCCGTCGCCGCTGGCGGTCACGCCGCTGCAGGTCGGCGACGTGGGGCTGGGCGTGTACCCGCTGCAGTTGCTGATTCCGGTGGCGGGGCTGGCACTGGCTGCCGCGCTGCACGTGGTGGCGCGGCGCACGCGCTGGGGCGTGGGCATGCTGGCCGTGGTGCAGAACCCGGCGGCCGCGCGGCTCATGGGCATTCCGATCCGGCGCGCGGTGGCCGCGGCCTTTGCGCTGTCGGCCGTGTTCGCGGGCGTGGCGGGCGTGCTGATCGCGCCGCTGTTCAACGTGCAGGCCGACATGGGCACGCTGTTCGGCCTGAAGGCCTTCGCGGTCGCCATCCTGGGCGGCATCACCAGCGCGTGGGGCGTGATGGGCGCGGGGCTGCTGTTCGGCCTGGCCGAGGCGCTCATCACCGCCACGCTGGGCTCGGGCTACACGCAGATACTGACCTTCGGCCTGGTGATCGTGGTGCTGGCGCTGCGGCCGCAAGGGCTCTTCGGCCGCGCGGCGGTGAAGAAGGTATGAGCGCCGCCGGCATGCGCTGGCCCGCGCTGATCGGGCTCGTGCTGACCATGGCGGCGGGCGTGGCGCTCGCGGCCACGGTCAACGGCTACTACGTCTTCGTGCTCGCCAACGTCGCGCTGTTCGCGATCGTGGGCATCGGGCTCAATGTGCTGCTCGGCCTCACGGGGCAGATGTCGTTCGGGCACGTGGGCTTCTATGCGATCGGCGCGTACGCGGTCGCCATCCTCACGAGCAAGGCCGGCTGGAGCTTCTGGGCCGCATGGCCGGTGGGCGCGCTCATCGCGGGCGCGATGGGCGCCTTGCTGGCGCTGCCTGCATTGCGCGCGAAGGGGCCTTACCTCGCGATGATCACCATCGCCTTCGGCTTCATCGTGGAGCACGCCATCGTCGAGGCGCGCGACCTCACGGGCGGGCAGAACGGCATCATGGGCATCGCCGGCCCGTCGCTCTTCGGCCTGGCGCAGGGCGAGCGCGCCGCGGCGATGCTGGCGGTGCTCACGGCCGGCGTGGCGCTCGTGGCCTTCGCGCTGCTGTCGCGCGGCGGCTGGGGCGCGGCGATGCGCGCGGTGCGCGACAGCGAGACGGCGGCCGAGTCGGTCGGGCTCGACCCGCTGCGCATCAAGACGGTGGCCTTCGCGCTGTCGGCGCTGTGCGCGGGCGCGGCGGGCGGGCTGTTCGCGCCGCTGTCGGGCTTCGTCACGCCGCACACCTTCGGCTTCGGGCAATCGATCCTGTTCGTGCTGGTCGTGATGATCGGCGGCGCCGGCTCGGTCGCCGGGCCGGTGGTGGGCGCGCTGGTGGTGGCGTTGCTGCCCGAGGTGCTGGCGAGCCTGGAGGAATACCGGCTGCTGTTCTTCGGCCTGCTGCTGCTGGTCGTGCTGTGGGCGGCACCGGACGGTGCCGCAGGGTTGTGGCGGCGCGTGACGGCGCGGTTCGCGAAGCGTCCGCCGGCGGTGCCGCTGCAAGCCGACGGCACCGGCCTGCCGTCGCGCCAGGCCGGCGCACCGATCCGAACCGACGGCCTCACGATGCAGTTCGGCGGCGTGCGCGCCGTGAGCGACCTGGCCTTCGGCACGCACGCGGGCGGCATCACCAGCCTGATCGGGCCGAACGGCGCGGGCAAGACGACCGTGCTGAACATGCTGAGCGGCTTCTACAGGCCCACGGGCGGCGGCTTCCGGCTGGGCGAGGCGCCGCTGCAGGGGCTGCGCGCCTTTCGCATCGCGCGCGCCGGCGTGGCGCGCACCTACCAGACCTCGCAGCTCTTCGGCAGCCTGAGCGTGGAAGACAACGTGGCGCTTGCGCTGGGGCGCGGCACGCTCGGGCCGCTGCTCGGCGCGCGGCGCTACCGCTCGGGCGCAGCGCGCGCGCAGGCGCGGCAGCTGCTGGCCTTCTGCGGCTATGCCGGTTCGCCCGACACGCCGGCGGCGGACCTCGCGCACGTCGACCGCCGGCTCGTGGAGATCGCACGCGCGCTGGCCACGTCGCCGCAGGCCCTGCTGCTCGACGAGCCCGCGGCCGGCCTCTCGCGCGAAGACAAGACGCAGCTCGCTGCGCTGCTGCAGCGCATCGCGGCGGCTGGCATCGGCGTGCTGCTGGTCGAGCACGACATGGAGCTGGTCATGGGCATCTCCAACCACCTCGTGGTGCTCGACGCGGGGCAACGGCTGGCCGTGGGCGACGTCGCCGCGATCCAGGCCGACCCGGCGGTGCGCAAGGCCTACCTGGGCGAAGCGCTGACGGCCGGCGCGTCCACCAAGGCCCCGCGCCCCGCCTTGGCGGCGGACGCGCCCGAGGTGCTCGGCATCGGCGCGCTGGTGGCGGGCTACGGTGCCGAGCCGGTGCTGCACGGCATCGACCTGCGCGTGCGGCGCGGCGAACTGGTGGCGCTGCTGGGTGCCAACGGCGCGGGCAAGTCGACGCTGATGCGCTCGCTGGCCGGGCTGCACCGGCCGGTGCAGGGCGGCATCCACCTCGAAGGCACCGAGCTCGCGGGCCTGCCGGCCGAACGCATCGTGGCGCGCGGGCTGGTGCTGGTGCCCGAAGGACGCCAGGTGTTCCCCGAGCTCAGCGTGCGCGACAACATCCGCCTGGGCGCGTTCCTCGACGGCCGCGACATCGACGCGCGCACCGAGGCGATGCTCGGGCGCTTCCCGCGCCTGCGCGAGCGGCTGCACCAGCGCGCGGGGCTGCTGTCGGGCGGCGAGCAGCAGATGCTGGCCATTGCGCGCGGGCTGATGTCTCGGCCGCGCGTGCTGCTGCTCGACGAGCCCTCGCTGGGGCTGGCGCCGAAGATCATCGCGGAGCTGTTCGAGGCGCTCGACGCGCTGCGCACCGAAGGCCTCACCGTGCTGCTGGTCGACCAGATGGCGGCGCTGGCGCTGGCGCTGTGCGACCGCGCCTATGTGATGGAAGGCGGGCGCATCGTGGCGCAGGGCAGCGCGGCCGAAATCGCCGCGGACGGTGCCTTGGCCAAGGCTTACCTGGGCGCCGGCTGAGCGCCGATTGAGCGCTGATTGAGCCCCTGAAGCCGCCCGATGCGGCTGTGCCGGCCTCCCGGCACAATCGCGCGATGCGTTTTTTCAAGGATCTGAGCCTCTCGGCTTTCACCGCGGGCTTCGTCGCCGTGCTCGTGGGTTTCACGAGTTCGGTGGCCATCGTGTTCCAGGCCGCCCAGGCCTTCGGCGCCACGCCGGAGATGGCGGCCTCGTGGATGTGGGCGCTGGGCATCGGCATGGGGCTGGCGTCGGCGCTGCCCTCGCTGTGGTGGCGCAAGCCCGTGATGATCGCCTGGAGCACGCCCGGCGCGGCCGTGCTGGCGGTGGCCGGCATGGGCTACAGCATGAACGAGGCGGTGGGCGCCTTCATCGTCTGCGCGGTGCTGATGGTGCTGGCGGGCGCCACCGGCTGGTTCGAGCGCGTGATGAACAGGATTCCCATGGCCATCGCCTCCGCGCTGCTCGCGGGCGTGCTGGCGCGTTTCGGGCTGGGCGCCTTCATCGCGGCGCAAACCGCGCTGCCGCTGGTGCTGCTGATGCTGGGCACCTACCTCGTCACCAAGCGGCTGCTGCCGCGCTACGCGGTGCCGCTCACGCTGGGGGTGGCCATCGTCTACGTGGCGGCGCGCGGCCAGCTGGCGTGGTCGGCGGTGCATTTCTCGCTCACCTGGCCGGTGTTCACGATGCCGGTCTTCAGCTGGCAGGCCATCGTGAGCCTGGCGCTGCCGCTGTTCGTGGTGACCATGGCCTCGCAGAACCTGCCGGGCGTGGCGGCCATTCGCGCGGCGGGCTATGGCGAGCTGCCGGTCAGCAAGCTCATCACCATCAGCGGGCTGACCACGCTGGTGCTGGCGCCCTTCGGCGCCTTCGCGCTGAACCTGAGCGCCATCACCGCGGCCATCTGCATGGGCCGCGAGGCGCACGAAGACCCGGCGCGGCGCTACACGGCGGCCGTGAGCTGCGGCGCCATCTATGTGGTGATCGGGCTGTTCGGCGCGGCCGTCACGGGCCTGCTCACCGCGTTCCCCAAGGAACTGGTCGCGGCCATCGCCGGGCTGGCGCTGCTGGGCACCATCGGCGGCGGGCTGGCGGCCGCGGTGCGCGACGAATCGCACCGCGAGGCGGCGCTCATCACCTTCCTGGTGACGCTTTCGGGCGTCACGCTGGCGGGCATCGGCTCGGCCTTCTGGGGCGTGGTGGCCGGGGCGGTGGCGCTGGCGGTGCAGCAGATCGGCCGCGAGCGACATCCGCGGCATCTGGAAAGACAGCCTGAAAAGGCCCCTGCCGGCAAGGACATCGCCGCTTCCGGCAACATCGCGCCCGATACCCCTGAGGCTGCCGTTCCCGGCGCCGGAAAGAACACCTGATGAAAAACATCCTCTTCGTCGCCGATCCGCTCGACCAGTTCAAGATCTACAAGGACACGACCTTCTCGATGATGCGCGAGGCGCAGCGCCGCGGCCATCGCATCGCGGCCTGCCTGCCGCAGGACATCCAGTGGAAATCGGGCGGTCAGGTGACGGCCAACGTGCAGCAGATCACGCTCACGGGCGACGCGAAGGACTGGTACACGGTCGACATCGCCGAGTCGAAGGCGCTGAAGGACTTCGACGCCGTGCTGATGCGCAAGGACCCGCCCTTCGACGCCGAGTACATCTACGCCACGCACCTGCTGCAGCAGGCCGAGCGCGAGGGCGCGCAGGTGGTGAACTCGCCGCGCGCGCTGCGCGACCACCCCGAGAAGCTCGCGATCATGGAGTTTCCGCAGTTCGTCACGCCCACGCTGGTCACGCGCAGCGCGCAGGCCGTGCGCGACTTCCACGCGGAGCACGGCGACATCATCCTCAAGCCGCTCGACGGCATGGGCGGCATGGGCATCTTCCGCGTGAAGCAGGACGCGCTGAACCTGGGCTCCATCGTCGAGACGCTCAACAAGGACGGCGCCGAGACCATCATGGTTCAGCGCTTCGTGCCGGAAGTGGTGCAGGGCGACAAGCGCATCCTGATCATCGCGGGCGAGCCGGCGCCCTTCGTGCTGGCGCGCATTCCGCAGGGCACCGAGGTGCGCGGCAACCTGGCCGCCGGCGGCAAGGGCGTGGCCCAGCCGCTCACCGCGCGCAACCGCGAGATCGCCGAGGCCGTGGGCCGCGCGCTGGCGCCGCGCGGGCTGCTGCTGATCGGGCTCGACGTGATCGGCGACTCGGTCACCGAGATCAACGTGACCAGCCCGACCTGCTTCCAGGAAATCACCGAGCAGACCGGCTTCGACGTGCCGAAGATGTTCATCGATGCGCTGGAAGCGCATTTGGCCGGCGCCTAGGCGAAGCCAGGGCCGGGGAACGATCAGAAGTCCAGCTGTGCCGACAGCGTGAAGGTGCGGGGAGCCCCCAGCACCAGGTAGCCGTTGTTCGGGTAGCCGCCCACCGAAGCCCAGTAGTTGCGGTTGGCCAAGTTGTCGATGCGCGCACGCAGCGTCACCAGCTTGCCGGCCACTTCGGTCACGTAGCGCGCGCCGATATCCACGCGCGTCCAGCCGGGCACGCTCAGCTTATTGGCTGCATCGGCGTAGCTGTGGCCAGTGTTCACGACACGGCCGTCCAGCGACAGGCCGCGCACGCCGGGTACGTCCCAGTCCAGGCCGATGCTGGCCTGAGTCTTGGGCACGCCGATCACGTTCTTGCCGTCGGTCGTCGCGTCGCCCGTGGAGCGCTGCTTGGCGTCCAGGAAGGTAATGCCGCCCAGCACGCGCAGGCCCTTGGTGATCTCGCCGAACGCGGTGAGCTCCATGCCCTGGTGGCGGTCCTTGCCTTCGGCCGCGTAGTAGCCTGCGCTGGTGACCAGCGCGCGCGGCTTATCGGTCGAGAAGAACGCCAGCGCGCCGCCGATGGTGCCGCCGTCGTACTTGACGCCGATTTCCTTCTGCTTCGACACATACGGGGCGAGCTGCGCGCCGGCATTGAGCACCGCGCCTGCTGTGGAGGTCGACGGTGCCGTCTCGCCCTTGCTCAGGCCTTCGATGTAGTTGGCGTAGAGCGAGACCTGCGGCTGCAGCTTGAACACGAAGCCAGCCATCGGACTGGTGCGGCTCTTCTCGTAGCCCGTGGGCGTGCCGGTGTCGTAGGCGAAGTCGGTGCTCTCAAGCTTTTGGCGGCGCACGCCGAGCGTGAGCTGGGCGCGATCGTTCATGAACGAGAGCGTGTCGCCGATGGCCAGACTGCTGAGCTTCGTCTGCGTCAGCAGCGAGGGGTTGTTCAGGTCGTTGCCGCGGAGGGCGCTCGCCGTGAACGGCGGAATGGCGTAGCCCGTAGGCGTGTAGATGCTGCTTTGCAGGTTGTTGAAGAAGTCCCACTGGTAGGCGTTCTTTTCCTTGAGCTCGTAGTACGAATATGAAGCCACGACCGTGTGATTGACGGGGCCCGTCGTGAACTTGCCGCGCACGCCGGTCTCGGCGGTGCGCGTGCTGTCTTGGCGCTGGTTCTCGAAGCGCGACATGTTGCCGGCGCCGAAGTTGTTGGTCACCGTGATGCCGGCCAGGGCGTTGCCCTCGTGGCTCTGGCGTGCGCCGCCCGCGATCCAGGCGGTCACGTTGTCGGTGATGTCGTATTCGCCGCGAACCGAGCCGAAGGTGTCGCGCTCATTGGAGTAGGTCCAGGGCTGGGCGTAGTTCGTTTTGTTGTCGGGCGCGGAAGGCACGAAGCTGACGTCGCTGCCGAGCGTGACGTTGGGGCGCGTGCGAGTGAGCCGGTGTTCCTGGTGGCCGATATCTGCCGAGATGCGGGCGTTGCGGCCGCGCCAGTCGAAGCCCACCGAGGCCACGTCGAGCTTGACCTGCTCGGCATCGACGCCCGTGCCGCCGTCGCGGTGCGCGGCATTCAGGCGGATGCCCAGGCTCTGGTCGGGGCCGAAGCGGCGCGCGATGTCGGTGGCCACGTAGCTTTGCGAACCGCTGGCCGTGCCGATGCTGACTTGCGTGAGCGGGTCGTTCGGCGCGCGCTTGGGCAGCAGGTTGATGTTGCCGCCGATGCCGCCGCCGGTGGGCGTGGCGCCGTTCAGGAAGGCGCTGGCGCCGCGCAGCACCTCGACGCGCTCGAACAGCTCCGATGAGATGTACTGGCGCGGCAGCAGGCCGTAGAGGCCGTTGTAAGCGATGTCGTCCGAATTCACCACGAAGCCGCGGATGAAGTACGACTCCTGGAAGTTGCCGAAGCCGCGTGCCACCCGCACCGAAGGGTCGTTCTGAAGCACGTCGCCGACGCTGCGGGCCTGCTGGTTCTGGATCAGCTCGTTGGTATAGCTGGTGCTCGAAAACGGCGAATCCATCATGTCTTGGTTGCCCAAGATCCCGACGCGTCCGCCGCGGGCCACCTGACCGCCAGCGAAAGGTTTGGTCAGGCCTTCAGCCGATGCGTCAGCGCTCGCCTCGACGGTGACCGTGGAAAGCGTCCCGCTCGATGCCGCGCCCACAGCCGGCTTTGCAGCGGTGCTTTGTGCCAGTGCTGCGACGGCGTTGAGCGCGAGCAGCGTTGCGACCACGGTCGGCCGGAGATAGAAGTGAGGAGCGGGCATGGACGGTTCGAAAAATGCAAATGAGAACCGTTATTGTTCATCTGTTTGCACCCGCCCACTGATACTTTGTTGCGCTGTTGCGAAAATGTGTCAGTAAAAAGCTCGCACTTTTGTTTGCAATCAGCGCCCCGCCAACTGCCCGTCCACGAACACATGCAGCTCGCCCGGCGCGAACTGCGTCCACGTCTCGTTGGTGGTGAGCGGCGCGGTCACCACCACGGCCACGCGGTCGGTGGGCGTGGTGTGCTGCGCGAAGTCGATGGCGAGGTCTTCGTCCGACAGCTGCGCCGTCACGAACGGGTGGCGGCGCTCCACGTACCAGAGGTTGGTGGAGGCATGCGCCCACAGCGCCTGGCCGTTGGACAGCATGAAGTTGAAGGTGCCGTGGCTCGCGAGCTGCGGCGCCAGTTCGCGCAGCGTGAGCGTCAGCTCCTCGATGCTCGGCACGCCGGCGTGCGACTTGGCCAGCTCCTGCATGATCCAGCAGAAGGCGTGCTCGCTGTCGGTGTTGCCCACCGGGTGGAAGTTGCCGTGCAGGCGCGGGCGAAAGTCCTTCAGGTCGCCGTTGTGGGCGAACACCCAGTAGCGGCCCCACAGCTCGCGCACGAAGGGGTGGCAGTTCTGCAGGTTCACCTCGCCCTGCGTCGCCTTGCGGATGTGCGCGATGACGTTGCGGCTTTGAATGGGGTAGCGGCGAATCAGCTCCGCCACCGGCGATTCGCACGCCGGCTGGTGGTCGACGAAATGGCGCAGCCCGCGGTCCTCGAAGAACGCGATGCCCCATCCGTCGGCATGGTGGTCGGTGCGGCCGCCGCGTTGCGCGAACCCCGTGAAGCTGAAGGTCACGTCGGTCGGCGTGTTGCAGTTCATCCCTAGCAATTGGCACATGGGTGCCATTAGAACGCGATTCGGCGCGTCCCTGGTTCGGCGCGGGCGTTCAGCTCGGCAGTTCAGCTCGGGTGTTCAGCGCAGGAACTTGCCTTCCTTCGTCACCCGCACCATCTCGATGAAGCGCGAACCCGTGTTGCTCGCGCCGGTGAAGTCGACCTCCATGTTGCTCACGCGCAGCTTCATGGTCTTGAGCGTGGCGTGCAGCCTGGCGCGCGTGAGGTCGCGCCCGGTGCGGCGCAGCGCCTCGATCATCACCATCGCGTTCACATAGCCCTCGTAGCTCAGGTAGCCGATGTCGACCTTGGCGCGCTCGGCCAGCTGGCGGTATTCCTTGGTGCCGGCATCGACCTCGCTCCACGGGTACGGCACGATCTGCGAAATGGCCAGCCCGCTGGTCTTGTCGCCCACCAGCCTGGCCGTGACGTCGCCCGGCACGATCGACATGCCGTAGAACATCTGGCGCCCGCCCGCGGCCCAGGCGCTCTTCATCACCTCGCCGCCGATGCCGCCGCCCAGGTACATGATCACGGCCTGCGCCTTGCTGTCGGCCAGCGTCTTGCCGGCGCTTTCGTTGGTCGAGCCGTCGCCTTTCACCGGCACGGCGGCCGCGGGCTTGAGTTGCAGCGCGGTCAGCGCGGTGTCGACCAGCTTGGCGACTTCCGCGCCGCCCGGGTTGTCCAGGTAGGCCACCGCGATGCGCGAGACGCCGATGGTCGTCAGGTGCTGCACCAGCGCCTGCGCCTCGCGCGCGAAGGTGGCGCGCACGAAGTAGCCGGAGCCCGCGACCTTCTCGCGCGCCGAATCCGACACGGCATAGCCGCCCACCATCGGCGCGCCGCTCTGGTTCAGCACCTTGGCCGCCGCCGCGGTGGTGCCCGAGCCCACGCAGCCGAAGAAGGCGAAGGCGCGGTGCTCGCCCAGCAGCTTCTCGTAGTTGGCCACGGCCTTCTCGGGCACGAGTTCGTCGTCGAGCGACACCAGCCTGATCTTGCGGCCCGCGAGCCCGCCCTGTGCATTGACGGTGTCGAAAGCCAGCCCCGCGCCGGCCATCACCACCTTGATGGGCGCGCCCAGCGGGCCGCTCAGGATGCCGGTGTGACCGAGCACGATCTCGCTGTCGCTGACACCGCTCTCCGAGGCATGAACGGAAGACAGAGGGCCAAGACTGGCCACGGCCGCAGCCGAGGCGGCAATGAAATTTCTGCGATGCATGGGGGATGGGCGGGCGCCGAGATACAACTGAAAACAATTGAATGCGAAAGCCCCGCCTTCCGCCGCCGGTGTTTACCCCGTGTTGCGCGCCGGCCCGTTCGGCGTGCTCGGCTGCTGGCGCAGTTGCCATGCCGCGCAGATCGCCAAGGCGCACAGCCCCGCCAGCATCGCGAACACCTCGTCGAACGCGGCCAGCCGCGCCGGGCTGGTCATCGGGTTGGCCAGCGAGTCGCCATGGGCCGCCAGCCGCCACTCGAGCACGATGGCGCACAGGCTCACGCCGGCCGCGCCGCCCAGCATGCGCACGAAGTTGATGGCGCTCGCGCCCTGCGGAATGAGCGGCTTGGCCAGCGGCCGCATCGAGCCCAGGTTGAGCGAGGGCAGGATGAAGCCCAGCCCGATGCGCCCGATCACGGCAAAGGCCACCAGCAGCCACAGCGCGCTGTCCAGCCGCAGCACCATCATCAGCGCGAACGAGGCGGCCAGCAGCGCCAGGCCGATGGTCACCAGCAGCCAGGTCGGGTGCCTGTCGGCCAGCCGGCCCACGCCGGCGATGGTCAGCGCCAGCACCAGGCCCGCCGGCAGCAGGATGGTGCCCACGTGCGAGGCCGACAGCTGCAGCCCCACCTGCATGTACACCGGCAGCAGGTAGGTCGAGCCGAACAGCGCCGTGCCGTAGATGAAGGCCACCACGCTGCCCATGGCGAACTGCCGGTACTTGAAGAGCGCCAGGTTCATCAGCGGCGTGCCGCCCGCGGCCGCCAGCCGGCGCTGCCACCACACGAAGGCGGCGAACGAAGCCAGCGCGCCGGCCAACAGCAGCGCGGCCTGCAGCGGTGAATCGCCGCGCAGCTCGACCAGCCCGTTCAGCAGGCACAGCGTGCCCACCGTGCCCAGCGCGAGGCCGCGCGCGTCGAGGCCGCTGCCGCGCACCGCGGCCACGCCGCCGGGCGCGGTCTTGGGCACGAACTTGTAGGCCAGCCAGATCGAGGCCAGGCAGAACGGCACCACCATGAAGAAGATCGAGCGCCAGCCGAACAGGTCGACCAGCACCCCGCCGATGCTCGGTCCGATGGCCGGCGCCAGCACCACGCCCATGCCGAAGATGCCGCTCGCGCGTCCCTGCTCGTGCGGCTCGAAGGCGCGCAGGATGATGATGGCCGGAATGGGCTGCACCACGCCCGCGGCCAGCCCTTCGGCCACGCGCGCGAACAGCACCAGCGAGAAGTTGTTGGCCAGCCCGCCCACGATGCCGCCCACCAGCAGCAACAGCATCGTGCCCACGTAGGTGCGGCGGTAGCCGTAGCGCGACAGCAGCCACGGCGTGGTGAGCATCGACACCGTCATCGCCACCATGAAGCCCGAGCTCACCCACTGCGCGCGCTCCTGGCCCAGCGAGAAGTGGTGGCTCATGCCGGGGATCGCCACGTTGACGATGGTCGAGGACATGATCGACGCCATTGTCCCCACCATGACCGAGAGCAGCAGGTACCAGCGGTAGCGCTCGCCGTAGCGCTCGCGCAGGGTGCCGATGGTGGGGATGCCGGGGGTGCCGGGGATGCCGGGGATGGGCGGCGTGGCCGGCGTGGTCGCGGCTTCAGGTGTCTGTGGGGGTGTCATGGGGCGGCGGAATGTCTCGGGTCCGTCGTCCTACAAGCATATCGGCGATTGCATGGCGGAAGGCGGGGCGGCGAATCGCACAATGCAGCGGCTGTCTCCTCCGCGTCAAGACCCATACAACAAATGAACTCACCCGTGAACGACCCCGCCGGCATGCCGCCCTCTCCCGAAGGCGCCCCCACGCTCGCCACGGAACTGGCCGCGCCGACGGTCACGCGGTCCTACCGCTGCCAGTGCGGGCGCCCGGTGTTCCTGCGCAACAGCCAGTGCCTGGCCTGCCACACGCCGCTGGGCTACGTGATCGACCGCCTGGGCGTGATGCCGCTCGCACCGGCCGAAGGCGGCGGCGCGCAGCCCGACACCTTCACCGTGTTCGGCGACCCGAACGGCCCCACCTACCGCCGCTGCGCGAACCTCATGACCCCCGCGGCCTGCAGCTGGATGGTGCCCGCCGCGCGCGACGGCGAGGCGCCGCCCGCCGACGTGCACGGCCTCGCGCCGGGCTACTGCCTCGCGTGCAGCGTGACGCGCACCATTCCCGACCTGTCGCAGGAGGTCAACGGCGTGTTCTGGGGCAAGCTCGAGCAGGCCAAGCGCCGCCTCATCTCGCAGCTGCTGGCGCTGGGCCTGCCGGTGGTGAGCCGCCATGCCGACCCGGTGCACGGCCTGGCCTTCGACTTCCTCAGCAACATGCCCGGCGGCCCGCACGTGATGACGGGCCACGACGACGGCGTGATCACGCTGAACGCCGAGGAGGCCGAGGACGCCGTGCGCGAGCGCATCCGCGCCGAGATGCGCGAGCCCTACCGCACGCTGCTGGGCCACTTCCGCCACGAGATCGGCCACTACTACTGGGACTTGCTGGTGCTGCCCACGCCGTGGATCGACGACTTCCGCGCGCTCTTCGGCGACGACCGCGCCGACTACGCCGCCGCGCTGCAGACCCACTACGACCAGGGTCCGCCGCCCGACTGGGCCGACCGCTTCGTGAGCAGCTACGCCAGCACGCACCCGTGGGAGGACTGGGCCGAGACCTGGGCCCACTACCTGCACATGGCCGACACGGCCGACACGGCGATGAGCTTCGGCGTCGACGCCACCAACGTCGAACTCACCAGCGACCTCTTCACGCCCGACGACCTGTGGCAGCCCGGCCATGCGGACGCCGGCAAGTTCCTGGACTTCATCAACGGCTGGGTGCGGCTGACCAACGTGCTCAACGAGCTGTCGCGCAGCATGGGCCAGCCCGACTACTACCCCTTCGTGCTGCCGCGCGCGGCGGTGGGCAAGCTGCAGTTCATCCACCAGGTGGTCACGCAGCAGAGGCCGGGCGATGCGCCGACGATGGTGGTGGCCAGCGAGGTGGCGGCAGCCGTGCCCGAACAGGCGGCAGAGCCGGCGCAGGCGCAATCCCAGTCGCAATCGCAATCGCAATCGCAATCGCAATCCCAGTCGCAGGGGTTCGTTCAGTCCTGAGGCAAGGGCGTGCCCGTCGTGCCTGTTGCGCAGCGCTGGCAGATGCACGCCAGCCCGCGCATCGACTCCGGCAGGTTCGTCAGCGGTGCCTTGCTGAAGTCGACCTGCATGCACCAGCACGGCGGCTGCGCCTGGCCGGTCTCGCGTTCGATCTCCATCGCACAGCGGTTCTGTTCGCCGCACAGCGGGCAGCGCGTGGCGTCGATCAGGCCGGGGCCCGCGGTGGCCATGGTCATGCGATCTCGAAGGCCGGCAGCTTCTTCGCGACGGCCACGTTGCGCAGCGTCACGTACACCGGCAGGCCGCCGCGGTAGGCCGGATAGTCCTCGCCTTCGATCAGCGGCAGCAGGTAGCGCCGGCATTTCTCGGTGATGCCGTAGCCGTCGTCCGAGATGAAATCGCGCGGCATCGGCTTCTCGACATTGGCCACCGATTCGAGCGGCGCGCTGCCCAGGGTGTAGGCATAGGGCAGGTCGGACGTGCGCTCGATGGTCGGCATCACCGCGTTGCGGCCTTCCAGTGCGAGCTCGACCGCGCGCTGGCCCAGCTCGTAGGCCTGCTTCACGTCGGTGGCCGAGGCAATGTGGCGCGCCGCGCGCTGCAGGTAGTCGGCCACGGCCCAGTGGAACTTGTGGCCCAGCGCGTCCTTCACCATCTGCGCCACCACCGGCGCCGCGCCGCCGAGCTGCGCATGGCCGAACGCATCGCGCGTGCCCTGCTCGGCCAGGAAGGTGCCGTCGGGGTGGTGGCAGCCTTCGGACACCACCACCGAGCAGTAGCCGTGCTGCTTCACCAGTTCGTCGACCCGCGCGATGAAGCGCGCCTTGTCGAACGCGATCTCCGGGAACAGCACCACCACCGGAATGCCCTGGTCCGCCGCGAGGCCGCCGGCCGCCGCGATCCAGCCCGCGTGCCGCCCCATCACCTCGAGCACGAACACCTTGGTGGACGTGGCCGCCATCGAGCGCACATCGAACGAGGCCTCGATGGTCGATACCGCCACGTACTTCGCGACCGAGCCGAAGCCCGGGCAGCAGTCGGTCAGCGGCAGGTCGTTGTCGATGGTCTTGGGCACGTGGATGGCCTGCAGCGGGTAGCCCATCGACTGCGACAGCTGGCTCACCTTGAAGCAGGTGTCGGCCGAGTCGCCGCCCCCGTTGTAGAAGAAGTAGCCGATGCCGTGCGCCTTGAACACCTCGATGAGCCGTTCGTACTCGCGGCGGTTCTTCTCGAGCGACTTGAGCTTGTAGCGGCACGAGCCGAACGCGCCCGACGGCGTGCTGCGCAGCGCCGCAATGGCCTCGGCCGATTCGGCGCCGGTGTCGATCAGCTCTTCGGCGAGCGCGCCGATGATGCCGTTGCGCCCGGCATAGAGCTTGCCGATGCGGTCCGGGTGCCGGCGTGCCGTCTCGATCACGCCGCAGGCCGACGCGTTGATGACCGAGGTGACGCCGCCCGACTGGGCGTAGAAGGCATTGGTGAGATGGGTGGACATGGAATTCCTTCGCGCGCGGGGAGGGCCATTCTGGCGCAATCGCCTCCGTCAGGCCAACCGCGGGGCCAACCGCCAAGCCGGCGATTCGGCCGCGATTACAGTTCCTTTCCTTGGGCGCCGTGCACTGGCGCCGCAGAGCCATCCAAGGAGTCCTTCAGTGAGCATCTTTTCCCGTTTCTTCGGCCGCAAGGACGAACCGGCCGACGCTGGCGCGCTGGTGGCCAACCCCGACCTGGAAGATCCCGTCGCGCTGACGGTCCTGTTCCCCGATGCGCAGAAGATCGACATCGCCGCGCTCGGCCAGGCGCTGCGCGCCTACCACCGGTCGACCGGCGACGCGCGTTGCGAGGTCTCGCCCGACCCGGGCGCCTTCATCGCGCTGGTGGGCTGGCGAAAGCACGTGGTGCGGCTGGTCGGCTTCGATGCGCCGATGCCGGCCGACGCGCTCGAGGCCTGCGTCGCACCGGCGCACTACCCGCAGGAACTCAAGGCGCAGGTGCGCGCCCACCGCGGCCACGTGATCCTCTACTACGCCGGGCGCGAAGCCTCGGTGCTCGAGCAGTACGTCGCGCTGGCCACCGTGGCCGGCGCGCTGGCCCGCCTCGGGGCACTGGCGGTGGTGAACGAGGCGGCCCGCACCTCGATGCCGGCGGCCGTGTTCGACGCCGACGCCGGAAACGGGGGCGACAGCATCGAGCTGCTGCGCGAGCTCGACCTGCCCGCGCTGTACTGCGGATTCGTCAAGTACGAGGTCGAAGGCGTCCAGGGCGTGTGGATGCGCACCCATGGCGCCGACCGCTTCGGCCATCCCGACTTCGCCGTGCTGGCCGAGGGCCACCACGAGGGCCAGACCTACTTCCAGCTGTTCGGCAACGTCCTGCGCTACCTGGTCGACAGCGGTGCGGAAATGGGGGCGGGCCACACCATGCAGGTGGGCGAGGACCGCTTCATGCGGCTGCGCGCGCCGGCCGAGACCGAGTACTTTCTCGACGGCCCCGGCACGGTGATGGTGGCCGAGATGATCGGCGCCGACGAGATCGGGCAGCGGCCCCACTGAGACGGCGCCCGGGCCATGCAAGCCCGGCCCGGCGAGCCTGTCGCTCAGCGGCCCGGAAACTCGGGCGCGCGCTTCTGCAGGAACGCGCTCACGCCCTCGCGGAAGCTCGGGCTGTCGATCAGCTCGCGCTGGCGCTCGCTCTCGTAGTGCAGCTGCTCCTTCAGCGTGTGGCGCTCCGAGGCCTCGAAGGCTTCGCGCGCCTCGACCACCGCGTGCGCCGGCAGGCGCGCCAGGCGCAGCGCGATGCCCCTGGCTTCCTCCAGCAGCTGCTCGTCGTCCACGCAGGCCCAGATCAGGCCCCACTGCACGGCACGCCCCGCGCCCACGCGCTCGTCGAGCAGCGCCATGCCCATGGCGCGCGCGCGGCCCGCGCGGCGCGGAATGGCCCAGGTGCAGCCCAGGTCGGGCACGATGCCCAGCTTGGGCAGGAAGGGCAGGTAGAAGTACGCGCTGCGCGCCGCGATGGTCACGTCGGCCGCCAGCGCCAGGCCCACGCCCGCGCCGGCCGCCGGGCCGTTCACGGCAGCCACCACCGGCACCGGCAGCGTGCGCAGCGTTTCGATCAGCGGGTTGCTGAGCGTCTGCATCCACTCGGCCGTCTGCGTGCCCAGCGACTTGCCTTCTTCTCCCGGTGACATCGCGCTCAGGTCCGCGCCCACGCAGAAGGCCTTGCCCGCGCCCGTGAGGATCACGGCGCGCACCGCGCGGTCGTCGCGGATGCGCTCCAGCGTGTCGCGCAACTCGACCTGCAGGTCGCGCGCGATGGGGTTGAGCTTGGCGGGCAGGTTCAGCGTGAGTGTCGCGATGCCGTCGTTCAGCTCGCAGAGGACGAAGGGCTGGTCGCTCGTCTTCGGCGTCATCTTCAGAGCCTTTCGACGATGGTCACGTTGGCCATGCCGCCGCCTTCGCACATGGTCTGCAGGCCGTAGCGCTTGCCGCGCTGGCCCAGGGCATGAATCAGCGTGGTCATCAGCTTGGTGCCCGAGGCGCCCAGCGGATGGCCCAGCGCGATGGCGCCGCCGTTCACGTTCAGGCGCGCCGGGTCGGCGTCCAGCGCCTGCAGCCACGCGATGGGCACGGGCGCGAAGGCTTCGTTCACTTCGTGCAGGTCGATGTCGCCGATGCTCATGCCGGCCTTCTTCAGCGCACGCTGCGTGGCCGGCAGCGGGGCCTCCAGCATGATGACCGGGTCGTGCCCCATCACGCTCATGTGGTGGATGCGCGCGAGCGGCTTCACGCCCAGCGCCTTCAGGCCGCGCTCGTTCACCACCAGCACGCCGCTGGCGCCGTCGCAGATCTGGCTCGCGGTGGCCGCCGTGCAGCGTCCGCCCTCGGCGATGAGCTTCACGCCCGCGATGCCTTCCAGCGTGGCCTCGAAGCGGATGCCTTCGTCCACCGTGTGCTGTTCGCCGCTGCGCGTGCCGTCGGCCAGCAGCACGTCGATGGGCACGATCTCGTCGTTGAAGACGCCCGCACGGGTCGCGGCGATGGCGCGGTGGTGGCTCTCGAGCGCATAGCGGTCGAGCGCGTCTTTCTGGATGCCGTAGTTCTGCGCGATCATCTCCGCGCCGGTGAACTGGCTGAACTCCACGCCGGGGTAGCGCGCCTTCATGGCCGGGCTCATGTAGCTGCCCAGGCCCGCCTTGGCCGGCAGCACGTTGGGCGTGAACATGGGCACGCGCGTCATGCTCTCGACGCCGCCCGCGATCACCGCGTCCATGGCGCCCGACATCACGGCCTGCGCCGCGAAGTGCAGCGCCTGCTGCGACGAGCCGCATTGCCGGTCGACCGAGGTGCCCGGCACCGACTCGGGCAGCTTCGAGGCCAGCACCGCGTTGCGCGCGATGTTGGTGGCCTGTTCGCCCACCTGGCTCACGCAGCCGAGGATCACGTCCTCCACCGCCGCGGGGTCGATGCCGCTGCGCGCCAGCAGCGCGTCGATCACCTGTGCCGCCAGGTCCGCCGGGTGCCAGCCCGCGAGCTTGCCGCCGCGCCGGCCGCCGGCCGTGCGCGCCGCGGCCACGATGTATGCCTCTGCCATCTTCATGTCCTTCACGAAAGGGAAATCGGGGAGGTCCGGACGCAAAAAAGCCGCCCGTCACGAACAACGGCGGCCAGCGATGCGAGGGAGCTCATGGGCATCGATGGTTCGACGCCCATGGAGCCGGGTCAAGCCGGGGACAACCCGTGGGGCAGAAGTCGCCAAGGCGACCGCGCGCGTGCGCGCCGCGCCAGCGGGATCGCAGCCGGTTGCGCGTCCGACACGGTGATGCACGAGGCTTCCAGCGCCGACACCAGCACGCGCCGGTGGTCGGTGCTTTCGAAGCGCTCGCCCGGTGCCAGCACGATGTCGCGCGGATCGCGGTCCAGCGTGACCCAGACCGAACCGCTGCGGCACTCGATGCCCACGCCGGCGCCGTCGGGCACGGCGAAGACGGCGCGCGTGGGCAGGCTCACGTGGAAGCGGGAGGCATCCGAGGACGGGTAAGACGGGCAGGAAGAGAGGGTGGCGGTGCTCATGGCAAGCTCCATTGCATTCGTGATACGAATGAATATAGTGAGCCGACGCCCTCTTTACACGCGGTCATTCGGAACTCGTTGCATGCACCCAGAGAATGCGAAAGCGCTTGGCGCCCCCGGCGCAGCTGGCGGCAGCGGCGGTGAGCTGCCGCCGCTCGAGCTGCTGCGCAGCTTCGAGGCGGCCGCGCGCCGGCTGAGCTTCACGCTGGCGGCCGGCGAGCTGCACCTCACGCAATCCGCCGTGAGCCGGCAGATCCAGCAGCTCGAGGCCCACCTGGGCGTTCTGCTGTTCGAGCGCCGCCACCGCGCGCTGTCGCTCACCGAGGCCGGCGGCGTGCTGCAGCGTGCCGTCACCGACAGCCTGGAGCGGTTGCGCGACGCCACGGCGCGCGTGCGCGCGAGTTCCGCGCCGCGCCAGGTGGCCATCACCACCACGCCGGGCTTCGCATCGCTGTGGCTCATTCCGCGGCTCGCGCGCTTCACCGGCAACCATCCGCAGGTCGACGTGCGCGTGTCGGCCACGCTCGACGTGCTCGACCTGGAGCGCAGCCGCATCGACGTCGCCGTGCGGCTCATGCCGATCGCCAGGGGCGTGGGCCCCGCGCTGTTCGAGGAAACGGTGGTGCCGCTGTGCTCGCCCGCGCTGGCCCATGCCCTGCGCGTGCCCGCCGACCTGGCCAGGCTCACGCTGCTGACGGTCGACTACCCCGATCACAGCGAAGCGCCCACGGCCGACTGGGAGCCGTGGCTCAAGGTGATGGGGCTGGACGACCTGCGCATGAAGAGCACGCTGCGCTTCACGCAATACGCCGACGCCGTGGCCGCCGCGGTGGCGGGGCAGGGCGTGGTCATCGGGCGGCTGCCGCTGCTTCGCGAACTGCTGCGCGAAGGGCGGCTGGTGGCGCCGCTGGGCGAGGGCGCGGCGTCGCGCCGCGGCTATTTCGTCGAGACCGCGAGGCGCGCCGCAGGCAACCGCGACGCGCTGGAGTTCGCGCAATGGCTGCGCGACGAGGCCGAGCAGATGGAAACGGCGCAGCGAGCCTGAAAGGCCCGCCGCGCCGGAGGTACCGCTGTCTGCTCAACCCGGGCGCATCAACCCGGCAGCAGCACCTTGTTCACGACGTGGATCACGCCGTTCGACTGGTACACGTTGGCGATCGTCACCATCGCCGTGCCGCCCTTGGCATCGGTCACCATGACGTTGCCGCCGCTCATCGTCGCGGTCAGCGTGCCGCCGCTGGCGGTCTTCAGCGTGGCCTTGCCGCCGCCTGCGTTGATGGCGCTCATCAGCGCGGCGCCGTCCATCTTGCCCGGCACCACGTGGTACGTGAGCACCTTGGTCAGCGTGGGCTTGTTCTCGGGCTTGAGCAGCGTGTCGACGGTGCCGGCCGGCAGCGCGGCAAAGGCCGCGTTGGTCGGTGCGAACACGGTGAACGGGCCAGGGCTCTTCAGCGTGTCGACCAGGCCCGCCGCCTTCACCGCGGCGACCAGCGTCGTGTGGTCCTTCGAATTCACCGCGTTGTCGACGATGTCCTTCGTCGGGTACATCGCGGCGCCGCCGACCATCGGGTTCGACGCCATGGCGCTGCTGCCGCTGCCGCTCATGCCCATGCCGCCAGCGCAGGCGCCGAGCAGGACCGAAACGCCGAGTGCAATCACGAGTTTTTTCATTGAAGGCTCCTGAAAAGAAATGGTTCTTGGAAGGTGTCTGTGGAAACCGCCAACAGCTCGGAGGCGCGTTGCGCTTGAGTCGAATACGGGGCCTGCGCGTGTTTGGATTCGCACCCGGTTTCAGATTTGTTGCGCGTCGGCTTTGCGCCACAGCCGCGCGCGCCGCGCTTGCGCATCGCACGCGCGCTCGACAGAATCCGCCCTTCGTTTTTCAGCAACAGTTTCTTTTCACCGCGCCTGGTGACGATCGACCTCCCGGGCGCCTCAACTCATCAATGAACCGTTTCCTGAACACCTGACCCGCACACCGACCGCCCCGGCCGGAGGTGCATCCACGCATCCGCCGAGGCCCATCGACAAAGGCCCCGCGCAGCCATTCGCCGGGGCCTTTTTGTTTCTGGAGTGTGCGCACATATGAGTGCTCAACGAAGGGCCCGCGACGACGACAAGCGTCTGGGCCGGTTTTACTTTTCGGTGCCCGGCGCGGCACCGCGCAATCCCGTGGTGGCCGCAATGGCACGCGGCGAATCCAGCCAGGGCGCAGGCCGTCACCTGCGCACGCACCGCGCGGAGCGGCGCGCGCAGAAGGTGGCGTTGCAGAAGGCAGCGCACGGCCTGCGAAGGGGGGGCGACGATGCGTGACGACATGGACATGGACAAGGTCATCGTCGAGCGGCCGCGAGGCGGCTGGCGCGTGCAGGGCGACGGGCGCCAGTGGCGCAACAGCAGGGAGCGGGGCTCGCACCTGGGCATGAAGCGTGGCTACGGCCATCCGAAGTGGCTCAGCGAGAACCTCGCGCCGCTCAAGCGCTGGCTGCACAAGCAGGTGCATCGGCCGTGGGACAAGGTGTACGCGGACCTGTGCAGCGGCATCGACCGGCGCAGCACCGTGCAGGCGCACGTCTTCGAGCACATCGGCAACTTCGTCGAACGCGCGGCCGTGCTGCGCAATGGCGAGGTGCGGGTGCCCTCGCGCCGGTGCAACAACGGCCCGTGCGTGCCATTGCGCGAAGCGGTGCACGTCGAGTTGTTCGTGCATCCGGTCACCGGCATCCTGCTGCCCAACCGGCGTCTGCGCGAGGCGCGCGAGGCGCGCGCGGTGCGCGAGCAGGCCCGCCGCGAGGCTTTCGCCAGAAGCAGGACGGCCGGCACGCCGCAGGTCTTTCACGTGATCGACGACGTCACGCAATGGCACCGGGTCGACGGCTGCTGGTTCGAGATCACGCTCGCCGCGCTGCCCGAGTTGCGGCGAACCATGCTCGACGTGACCTACCACGATGTGCTGCGCCGCTGTGCCGTGACACGGCGCGGCGGTTGCGAGAAGCCGGCGTTCGGCTCAGCCGACGACCGCGAGATGTACGGACGCGATCACGTGTATGCCGCCGCCATGCGAAGGCTCAGCCAGCGGGAGGTGCGGGAGGTGCGGGAGGTGCGGGAGGTGCGGGAGCGCTTCGCCAGCTGAGGGCCGAGGCCGGCGCCACGGCGGCGGTCATGCGCCGGGACGTGCCGGCACGTGCGCCCGAGGCAGCACCAGAAAGGCGAAGGTGCCCGCGGCCAGCATGCCCGCGATGGTGAGGAAGACCGCGCGAAACGGTTCCGTGCCGTGCGCCACGGCCCACGACGCGGCCACGCCGGTGGTCCACTGCATGAGCGACACGCCCAGGAACATCGCCATGTTCAGCAGCGCCATCGCGCGGCCCGTCATCGCCGCCGGGTAGGAGGTCTTCGTGTACGCGTACTGCAGCACGCTGTAGCCCGAGAGCAGGCCGTAGGCAATCGGCAGGCCGATGTCCACCGCGCTCGAATGCGTGAGCGCCATGGCGGCGAACATCAGCGCGGCGGCCAGTGCGCAGCCCATCATCCAGCGGGCGCGCCGCGCACCGCCCGGGTCCATGCGCCCGAACAGCGCCGGGCTGATCATGCCGGCGACCGTCATCACCAGCGCCACGTTGCCGCTGGACACCAGCGACAGGCCATGGCGGTCGTGCAGCACGGGCCCGAGCCACAGGCCGCGCAGCGTGATGAACGCCGCGTACGACACGCATGCGAAGCAGATCAGGCCCAGCGTGTGCGGCATCGCGAACAGCGGCAGCAACTCGCGCACGGCCTTGCGCAGCGACTGGCGCTCGGCCGGTGCAGCCTGCGCGCTTTCAGGATCGACCGCGCGCGCGGGCTCGCGCACGCGCCAGAAGATGACCAGCCACGAGAGCACCGCGAAGCCAGCCAGCACCGCATAGCCGGCGCGCCACGAGGCGGCTTCGATCAGCAGCGCCAGCGGCGTGCCGGTGAACACGATGCCCAGTCCGGCCATGCTCATCACCAGCCCCGACATGGCGGTGAAGCGAGAGGCGTCGAAGTGCCGCGCGATGAACACCGTGCAGGCCAGGAACGCCGGCGCGCAGCCCACGCCGATCAGTGCCTGCCCCAGCAGCAGCGCGTGGTAGTTCGGTGCCATGGCGCACAGCACGGCGCCCGCCACGGCGAGCGGAAAGGCGGTGAGCACCGTGCGGCGCACGCCGAACATGTCGATCGACACGCCCATCGCGAGCTGCATGATGCCGAAGGCGAAATGAAAGGTGCCCGCCCAGATGCCGAGCTGCTGGGGCGTCAGGCCGAAGTAGCCGGTGAGCGGCGTGGCCATCATGGCGCCGACCGTGCGGAAGGCCTGGCTCAGCGCGAAGGCCGAGGCCAGTGCAACCAGCATGGCGGCGGCGGAAGCCGACCCATGCGAGAAACGGAAAAAGCGGAAAAAGCGGGAGGTGCGTGAGCGCGGCGCGGTGTCGCCGCTGCGCTGCGCGGGCTTGGGTGCCGCGTTCGGGTTCATGAGAGAGGAGGCCGGGAAGGATGGGAGCGGCCTGAATGCTAATGGATCGACGCGCAGCGTGCAGCCGCTAGCCGTCGAGTTCGCGCTTGAGCGAGGCGTTGCCGATCTTCTTGCGGCACAGCATCCGGCGCGCCCCGGGCCCGGCGGCCATGCCGAGGTCGAGCAGCAGGGCGTCGCGCAAGCGAGCGTCGCCATGGCGCAGCGATTTGTCGAGGGCGTCGACCCTGGCCAGCAGTTCGTCGAAGGCATCGCTGCCGTCGCCGGCCACGTCGGCGGCAGGCCGGGGGGCCTTGGCGTACGCGCGCACCAGCAGTTCTTCTTCGAGCCCCGTGGCTGCGGTGAACATGCCGCGGTGCGTGGCGATCCACGCGCGCAGCGTGGCGAGGTCCGCCGTGCCGGCGTAGGCGCGCAGCGCCGTCGCGCGGTAGTTGTCGCCGAAGCCCTTGGCCGTGTCGCACAGCTGCAGTGCCGCGTCGAGCCCGTGCCGCGCGGCGACCTGCTCGACCAGCAACTCGCGCGCATCGAGCAGCGTGTGCCGCTCCGGGCGCTGGTCGGCCTTCTTGTGCTTCGCGAGGAAGCCCGCGGCGTCGCCGTTTCGCGCGTGCTGCATCAGCAGCACGCGGTCCGCGCGATGCGCCATGCCGGAGCGCAGGCGCGGCGCGATGTCCTGGTCGACGCGTGCCATCTCGCCCTGCATGGCGAGGTCCGCGGCGATGTGCAGCAGCAGGTGGCCGCGCAGGATCTCGTCGGGCACCTGCAGCGTCCACGCCAGCATCTCGTCCGCGCCGAGGCCGGCCGTGTCGAACAGCACTTCGATGCGCTCCATCCAGCCCAGGCCGTGGCCGCTGCGGTTTCCGCGCAGCCGCTTCATCATGTCGGCCCACGGCGTGCGGTAGCCGCGGTGCCCCAGGTAGCCGCAGCCCAGGCCCCTGCCTGTGTACGGTTCGCCGGCAAGGGCATCGATCAGCGGCTGCACCTGTGCGGCCAGCGCATCGAGTTGCGCCCGCTGTTCGTCGCTGGGGTGGTAGCCGATCGCATCGTCGAGTTCGATCGCGCGGATGCAGCGCGTGAGGGCGTCTTGAATGCGCGGGTCCATGGCTAAGGCCTCGGGTCTGGTGGGTGGGGCGCGTCGGTGGGCGATGCTTCCCGCACGGCCGACCGGAGCATCGCGGCCACCGCGCCGCACAGCAGGCCGACGCCCGCGCCCATCGACGCATGGACCGGTGCGGCGAGTCCGCCGATGACCGCACCGCTACCGGCAACACGCGGGCCCGCGCCCATGAGAAACCCGATGACGGCGCCCAGCGCCGTTCCTGCAAGGATCAAGGTGGTCGATTTCATTGCGGTGTGCGACGGTCCTGGCTCACGCGGGCGAAGACACGCGGGTGTGCGACCGCGCATGATAGGAGCGCCGGTTGCGCGCCGCCAGAAAAAAAGCCGGGCTGCAAGAGCCCGGCTTTCATTCATTCGCTGGTGCCGAGGCTCAAGCCTCGCCCTTCACCTTCAGCCGCCACGCGTGCAGCAGCGGCTCCGTGTACCCGCTCGGCTGCTCGATGCCCTTGAACACCAGGTCCTGCGCGGCCTTGTAGGCGGCCGAGGTGTCGAAGTGGCCGGCCATGGGCAGGTACTGCGCGTCGCCCGCGTTCTGTTCGTCGACCACCTTGGCCATGCGCTGGAAGGTCTCGTCGACCTGCGCCCTGGTCACCACGCCGTGCAGCAGCCAGTTGGCGATGTGCTGGCTGGAGATGCGCAGCGTGGCGCGGTCTTCCATCAGGCCGACGTTGTGGATGTCGGGCACCTTCGAGCAGCCCACGCCCTGGTCGATCCAGCGCACCACGTAGCCCAGGATGCCCTGAACGTTGTTGTCGATCTCCTGCTGCTTCTCGGCGTCGGTCCACTTCGCTTCGGCCGCGATGGGCACCTGCAGCAGGGCGTTGAGGATGTTGTCGCGTTCGCCGTCGGCGTCGATCTTCTCCAGCTCCTGCTGCACCGCGGTCACGCTGACCTGGTGGTAGTGCAGCGCATGCAGCGTGGCGGCGGTGGGCGAGGGCACCCAGGCGGTGTTGGCGCCGGCCTTGGGGTGGGCGATCTTCTGCTCGAGCATCGCGGCCATCAGGTCGGGCATGGCCCACATGCCCTTGCCGATCTGCGCCTTGCCGCGCAGGCCGCTGGACAGGCCCACCAGCACGTTGTTCTTCTCGTACGCGCCGATCCACGCGCTGGACTTCATGTCGCCCTTGCGGATCATCGGGCCGCCCTGCATGGCGGTGTGCATCTCGTCGCCGGTGCGGTCGAGGAAGCCGGTGTTGATGAAGGCCACGCGCGCGGCGGCCTCGGCAATGCAGGCCTTCAGGTTCACGCTGGTGCGGCGCTCCTCGTCCATGATGCCGAGCTTCACGGTGTTGGCGGGCAGGCCGAGCAGCTGCTCGACGCGGCCGAACAGCTCGCTGGCGAACGCCACTTCGGCGGGGCCGTGCATCTTCGGCTTGACGATGTAGATGCTGCCGGTGCGCGAGTTGCCCTTGCGCTTCAGGTCGATGGTGGCGATGGTGGTGGTCACCACGGCGTCCAGGATGCCTTCGGGGATTTCCTTGCCGGCTTCGTACAGCACGGCCGGGTTGGTCATCAGGTGGCCCACGTTGCGCAGGAACATGAGCGAGCGGCCGTGCAGCTTCACGGGCTGGCCGTTGGCGCCGGTGTATTCGCGGTCGGGGTTCAGGCCGCGCGTGAAGGTCTTGCCGCCCTTGGCGACTTCTTCGGTGAGCGAGCCTTCGACGATGCCGAGCCAGTTCGCGTACGCCACCACCTTGTCGGCCGCGTCCACCACGGCCACCGAGTCTTCGAGGTCGAGGATGGTGGAAAGCGCGGCTTCCAGCACCAGGTCGCTCACGCCGGCCGCGTCGGTCTTGCCGATGGGCGTGCTGCGGTCGATGCGGATGTCCAGGTGGATGCCGTTGTGCTTGAGCAGCACCGACGACGGCGCGGCGGCGTCGCCCTGGTAGCCGATGAACTGCGAGGCATCGGCCAGGCCGGTGCTGCTGCTTTGCAGCGCGACGACGAGCTTGCCGTCCTTCACGCTGTAGCCGGTGGCCATCTTGTGCGAACCGTTTTCCAGCGGTGCGGCCTGGTCGAGCACGTTGCGCGCGAACTCGATGACCTTGGCGCCGCGCACGGGGTTGTAGCCCTTGCCCTTTTCGGCGCCGCCGGACTCGGGGATGGCGTCGGTGCCGTACAGCGCGTCGTACAGCGAGCCCCAGCGCGCGTTGGCGGCGTTCAGTGCGTAGCGCGCGTTCAGGATGGGCACCACCAGCTGCGGGCCGGCCTGCAGCGCGAGCTCGGAGTCGACGTTGGTGGTGGTGGCCTTCGTGCCCTGGGGTTGCGGCAGCAGATAGCCTATCTTTTCCAGGAAGGCGCGGTAGGCCGGCATGTCGGCGATCGGGCCGGGGTTCTTCTCGTGCCAGGCGTCGAGCTCGGCCTGCAGGCGGTCGCGTTCGGCCAGCAGGGCGATGTTCTTCGGCGCGAGGTCGTGGACGATGGCGTCGAAGCCCTTCCAGAAGACGTCGCTGGCCACGCCGGTGGCGGGCAGGACCTTGTCCTCGATGAAACGGTGGAGCTCGGTCGCGACCTGGAGTCCGTGGGCGGTGGTGCGGGCGGTCATGGGGGTTCTCCTTGAGAAAGATGCAGTCTTGGGACGAACTTTATTCGATACCTCGATGGCCAGTAAGAGCCGCTGGCGGGATTTATCTGTGACAAAAATGAAGGTAATGCAGCGCGCGGGCGCCCGGCGTGCCAAGGGTAGGCACTGATAAGGGCACCGGAGGCGAGGGATATATTTAACTTCTTAAATAAATCCGGCCTGTTCCCATGATCCTCCTGGCTTCCAATGAAAACCCGCTCGGCATGCCCGAGTCGGCCCGCCGCGCGGCGGCCGCGGTGCTCGAAGGCGCCGGCAACTACCCCGACAGCAACGGCACCGCGCTGAAGAACGCGCTGGCCGCCCGGCTCGATGTGCCGCCGGACTGGCTCACGCTCGGCAGCGGCTCGAGCGAGATCCTCGAACTCGCGGCGCAGGTGAGTCTGAAGCCGGGCGAGGGCGTCGTCTACTCCCAGTACGGCTTCGTGGTCTATGCACAGGCCGCGGCCCACGCCCATGCGCGCGCCACCGTCGTGCCGGCGCGCGAACACGGCCACGACCTCGGGGCCATGCGCGCCGCCATCGGCGACGACACCCAGCTGGTGTTCGTCGCCAACCCGAACAACCCGACCGGCACCTTCATCGACGCCGCGCCGCTGCTGGCCTTCCTGCAGTCGGTGCCTTCGCACGTGACGGTGCTGCTGGACGAGGCCTACACCGAGTACCTGTCGCCCGCGCAGCGCTACAACAGCATCGAGTGGGTGCGGCGCCTGCCGAACCTGATCGTGGCGCGCACCTTCTCCAAGGCCTTCGGGCTGGCGGGGCTGCGCATCGGCTACGGCGTGTCGCAGCCGGCGCTGGCCCTGCGCATGAACGCGCAGCGCCCGCGCTTCAACGTGACCACGCCGGCGCAGGCCGCCGCGGTGGCCGCGCTGGGCGACACGGACTACCTGGCGCGCACCTATGCGCTCAACACGGCCGGCCGCGAGCAGCTCGCGGCGGGCTTCACCGAGCTCGGCCTGCCGTACGTGCCCTCGTCGGGCAACTTCCTGATGGTGCAGGTCGGCGACGCGCAGGCCGTGCACACGCGCCTGCTGGCGGCGGGCATCGAGGTTTCGCTGCTCGGCAACTACGGGCTGGGCGAGTGGCTGCGCATCAGCATCGGGCTGCCCGAGCAGAACCGCGCGGTGCTGGCCGCGCTGCGCTGACCCGGGCGGGCCGGGCTGGGCCAGGTCGAGCCAGGCCGAGGCGGACTTCGCGCGCGTGACTGTTTTTTCCGACAACCCTCCGAGGAGACAAGAACCATGAAACGCCGTCAGTTCGCAGCGCGCACCGCTGCCGCCTTTGCCGCCACGGCCGCCACGGCCGCCGCGCCGTGGGTGTTCGCGCAAGACCGCACGGTGCGGATCCTGGTCGGCTTTCCGCCGGGCGGGTCGGCGGACGTGGTGGCGCGGGTGCTCGCCGAGAAGATGCGCGTGTCGCTGGGGCAGAACGTGATCATCGACAACAAGCCCGGCGCGGCCGGCCGGCTTGCGCTGGGCGAACTCAGGCGCGCCGCGCCGGACGGGGCCACGCTGGCGTTCTCGCCCAGCGGCGCGATGGTGATCCACCCTTGGCTCTATCCGAACCTCGGCTACGACCCGGCGAAGGACTTCACGCCGATCGCGCTCGGCAGCACCTTCGACTTCGCGGTGACGGCCGGCCCCGGCGCGCCCGCGGGCGACCTGAAGACGGTGCTGGCCTGGATGAAGGCCAACCCCGGCAAGGCCAACTACGCCACCTCGGGCGCGGGCACGGTGCCGCACTTCGCGGGGCAGCTGATCGCGCAGGCGGCCGGCGTGCCGATGACGCACGTGGCCTACCGCGGCGGCGCGCCCGCCGCGCAGGACCTCATCGGCGGGCAGGTGCCGCTGATGGTCGACACGGCCTCGGAAACCATCGAGCACCACCGCGCTGGCAAGGTCCGCATCCTCGCGGTGACGGGCGAGCAGCGCAGCCGCGCGCTGCCCGAGGTGCCGACGCTGAAGGAGGCGGGCATCGACGTGACGGCCGACGCCTTCTTCGGGCTGTACGGGCCGCCGGGCATGCCGCCCGAACTGGTCGCGCGCATCGACCGGTCGGTGGCCGATGCGCTGCGCATGCCCGACGTGCAGGAAAAGATCCATTCGCTGGGGCTCGTGCCCACGCATGCCGGGCCGGCCGAACTGGCGGCGGTCCAGGCGGCGCACCTGAAGCGCTGGGAGATGCCGATCAGGAACTCGGGATTCAAGGCCGAGTCCTGAGCCTGGTATTTCTCCCTCCCCTTCCGGGGGAGGGCGGGGTGGGGGCCGGCAACCTTTGAGCGCGCGCGGCGTTGAAGGCCGCGTGCCCCCATCCCGGCCTTCCCCCGGGAGGGGAAGGAGCAAGACCGCCGACGCGGCGCTGGTGCCTCACACCTGCGCGCTGAGGTCCTTCGCCGCGGCGCGCACAGGTTCGATGTAGGCCGCGTCGTACCGGTGCGCCGGCATCGTCAGCGTGACCGCCGCGGCCAGGCGGCCGTCCGCGTGGAACACCGGCGCGGAGATGCCCGCGAGTTCGGCCGTGCGGTCGCCCACCAGCGCGCAGTAGCCCTGCGCGCGGATCGCGTCGTACAGCTTGCGTTCCTTCGCGCCGCGCGGCCGCTCGGCCTCGGGCCCGAAGGCGATCAGCACGCGCGCCCCGGCGCCCCGGTCGTTGGGCAGCAGGTCGCCCGCGCGCACGTGGTCGCGCACCACGTGCGACGAATCGACCCGGAACTGGCACAGGCGCACCCAGCTTTCGCCCTGGTCCTGCCGCACGTGGTAGGCCGCGCTCTCGCCCGTGTCGGCGGCCAGTGCGCGCAGCACCGGCAGCACGATGCGGTCCAGCGACTGCGACGCCGCATAGAGCCCGTGCAGCCGCGCGATCTCCATGCCCAGCGCGTAGCGCCCGTCGTCCTGCCGGCGAATCAGCCGTGCGTGTTCCAGCGACGCCAGCAGCCGCAGCACCGTGCTCTTGTAGAGCTGCGTGCGCTCGGCGAACTGCGCGAGCGTGAGCGCCTCGTCGCCCGCCCGGAAGGCCGAGAGCAGGCTCAGCGCGCGGTCGACCGCGGCGGCGCCGCCGGGGGCTGCGTTGAGGTCGGACACCGATTCGGTCTGGGCTTTGCGGGGCATGGGGTGAGGCAGTGGCGGAGTGGGGGAATGGCTCGGCTTGACAGTCGATGCGTTCGACGGTCTAATTCTGTTTAACGGAATTTAGTTCTGTCTAATAGAACTGTCAAGCGAAGCTTCAAGAAAGCTTCCACTCCAGGAGACACCCTCGATGACACCCCCCGACGTCCTCATCAGCGAGGTCGGCCCGCGCGACGGCCTGCAATCGGTCAAGGCCACCATGCCCACGGCCGACAAGCTGCGCTGGATCGACGCGCTCTACGCCGCCGGCGTGCGCGAGATCGAGGTCGCGTCCTTCGTGCCCGCCAAGCTGCTGCCGCAGATGGCCGATGCCGCCGACGTGGTGCGCCACGCCGTCACGCTGCCCGGCCTGGTGGTGATGGCGCTGGTGCCCAACCGCAAGGGCGCGCAGGCCGCGCTGGAAGCCGGCGTGCACAAGCTCACCATGCCGGTGTCGGCCAGCGTGGCGCATTCGCTGGCCAACGTGCGCAAGACGCCCACCGAGATGGTGGACGAGGTGCGCGCCATCTCCGAACTGCGCCGCGCCATCGCGCCGCAGGTGAAGCTCGAGGCGGGCATTTCCACCGCCTTCGGCTGCACGCTGCAGGGCCTGGTGCCGGAAGACGACGTGATCCGCCTGGCCGCGCAATGCATCGAGGCCGGTGCCGACGAGTCGGGTCTTTCAGACACCGTGGGCTACGCCAACCCCGCGCAGGTGCGCCGCCTGTTCAAGCGCCTGCGCGCCGAGGTCGGCAGGCATGCCGGCGCGGCCCACATGCACAACACGCGCGGCCTGGGCATCGCCAACTGCCTGGCGGCATGGGACGAGGGCGTGCGCACCTTCGACGCTTCGCTCGGCGGCCTGGGCGGCTGCCCGTACGCGCCCGGCGCCTCGGGCAACGCGGTCACCGAAGACCTCGTGTTCATGTTCGAGGCGATGGGCGTGCGCACGGGCATCGACATCCTCAAACTCATCGCGGCGCGCGCGCCGCTCATGGCCGGCCTGCCCGGCGAACCGGTCTACGGCATGACGCCCGAGGCCGGCCTGCCCAAGGGTTTCGTTCAGGGCCTTGCCCAGGAAAACACCGCACATGTCTGAAGCCAATCCACCGCCGAATCCCTTGCCCTACGCCGGCATCCGCGTCGTCGAGTTCACCCACATGGTCATGGGCCCGACCTGCGGCCTGCTGCTGGCCGACCTGGGCGCCGAGGTCATCAAGGTCGAGCCCATCGAGGGCGACAACACGCGCCGCCTGCTGGGCTCGGGCTCGGGCTTCTTCCCGACCTTCAACCGCAACAAGAAGAGCATCGCGCTCGACCTGAAGCAGCCCGAAGGCGTGGAGGCCGCGCTGCGGCTCATCGCCACGGCCGACATCGTGAGCGAGAACTTCAAGCCCGGCACCATGAAGAAGCTGGGGCTCGACTACGAGACGCTGGCCAAGCTCAACCCGCGCCTGATCTACGTGAGCCACAAGGGTTTCCTGCCCGGCCCCTACGACCACCGCACCGCGCTCGACGAGGTGGTGCAGATGATGGGCGGGCTGGCCTACATGACCGGGCGCTCCGGAGACCCGCTGCGCGCGGGCACCAGCGTGAACGACATCATGGGCGGCATGTTCGGCGCCATCGGCGCCATGGCCGCGCTGCGCCAGCGCGAGCTCACCGGCAAGGGCTGCGAGGTGCAGTCCGCGCTGTTCGAGAACAACGTGTTCCTGGTGGCGCAGCACATGATGCAGTTCGCCGCCACCGGCAAGGCGGCCGACCCGATGCCCAGCCGCATCTCGGCCTGGGCCGTGTACGACGTGTTCACGGTGAAGGACGGCGAGCAGATCTTCCTGGCCGCCGTGAGCGACAAGCAGTGGCTCATCTTCTGCAAGGCCTTCGGCCTGGAAGACATGCTGGCCGACCCGCGCCTGAAGACCAACAACGACCGCGTGCGCGCGCGCGAATGGATGATGCCGATCCTGCGCTCGCACCTGGCGAACCACAGCGCGGGCGAGCTCGCGGCGGTGTTCGAGAAGAACGAGCTGCCGTTCGCGCCCATCACCAGGCCGCAGGAGCTGTTCGACGACCCGCACCTGAACGCCACCGGCGGCCTGGCGCCGGTGCGCATGAACGACGGCAGCATGGCCAAGGTGCCGCTGGCGCCGTTCACGCTGGGCGGCGAACGCCCCGGCATCCGCCTTCAGCCGCCGCACATCGGCGAGCACAGCCGCGAGCTGCTGAAAGAAGTGGGCTACAGCGATGAAGCAATCGCTGCGCTCGAGACACGACACATCACCCTCGGAGACTGACACCATGTTTTTCACTTCACGGCGCGCCTTGCTGGCGTGCGCCGCGGCCGCCGCATGCCTGAGCGCCGCTCCCTCCCTCGCCCTGGCCGACACCGCCTGGCCCGACAAGCCGGTGCGCCTGGTCGTGCCCTACACGCCCGGCGGCGCCACCGACATCGTGGCGCGGCTGATCGCGCAGAAGCTCATCGACGACACCCACTGGACCTTCATCGTCGACAACCGCGCGGGCGGCAACGGCAACATCGGCATGGACGTGGTGGCCAAGTCCAAGCCCGACGGCTACACCGTCGGCCTGGGCCAGACCGCCAACCTGGCGATCAACCCGACGCTGTTCCCCAAGATGCCCTACGACGCGCTGAAGGACCTGGTGCCGGTGGCGGTGGTGGCCTCGCAGCCGGTGGTGCTGGTGGTGCGCGCGGACGCGCCCTACAAGTCGCTGGCCGACCTGGTCGCGGCCGCCAAGGCCCAGCCCGGCGAGATCAAGCAGGCGCTGGCCGGCACCGGCACGCTGGGCCACATGGCCGGCGAGGTGCTGGCCAGGCGCGCGGGCTTCAAGGTGCTGAACGTGCCGTACAAGGGCGCCGCGCCTGCCATCACCGACCTGCTCGGCGGCCAGACCGACTACATGTTCGCCACGCCGCAGGGCGCGCTGGCCATGGTGAAGGGCGGCAAGCTGCGCGCGCTGGCCGTCACCTCGGCCAAGCGCCTGCCGGTGATGGCCGACGTGCCGACCGTGGGCGAGAGCTACAAGGGCTTCGAGGCGGTGGACTGGAAGGCGCTGGTGGTGCCGGCCGGCACGCCCGCCGACATCGTGAAGAAGCTCAACGCCGCCGTCGACAAGGCGCTGGCCAAGCCCGCGACCATCTCGCAGCTGCTGGCCGAAGGCAGCACGCCGGTCGGCGGCAGCGCCGAGAAGGCGGCGCAGTACATCAAGGCGGAGCACGCGCGCTGGGGTGCGGCGGTGCGCGAGGCCGGGGTGCGGCCCGAATAACGGCCGCTGCTTGCGAGGGTAGGAGGGCGGCGGAAGGCGGGGGCGGGCTATAGTTTCCGCCCCATGGACCGTCTCAAGCAGCTCGAATCCTTCGTCTCGGTCGCGACCCGGGGCGGGCTCACGGCCGCGGCCAAGGCCGAGGGCGTGGCGCCGGCCATCATGGGCCGCCGGCTCGACGCCCTGGAAGAACGCCTGGGCGTGAAGCTGCTGGTGCGCACCACGCGACGCATCACGCTCACGCACGAAGGCAGCGCCTTCCTGGAAGACTGCCAGCGCCTGCTCACCGAGTTCGCCAACGCCGAAGCCAGCGTGAGCGCCGGCGGCGTCAAGGCCAGCGGCCACCTGCGCGTGACCGCGCCGGCCGGCTTCGGCCGCCGCCACGTCGCGCCGCTGGTGCCGCGCTTTCATGCGCTGCACCCGGAAGTGACGATCTCGCTGAACCTCAGCGACCGCGTGGTCGACGTCACCGGCGAGAGCTTCGACTGCGCGGTGCGCGTGGGCGACCTGCCCGACTCGTCGCTGGTGAGCGTGCGGCTGGCCGACAACCGCCGCCGCTGCGTCGCCACGCCGGAGTTCGTGCGCCGGCACGGCAAGCCCAGGCACCCGGGCGAGTTGTCGCGCTTCGCCTGCCTCACGCTGTCGAGCGACGCCTCGCAAACGCGCGGCTGGGCCTTTCGCATTACCACCGAGGCCGGCGCGCAGGAGCTGATCCACCTGCGCCCCAGCGGTCCGCTCGACTGCTCCGACGGCCAGGTGCTGCACGACTGGTGCCTGGCCGGCCACGGCATCGCCTGGCGCAGCACCTGGGAGGTCGAGGCCGAGATCGATGCCGGCCTGCTGGTGCCGCTGCTCGACGAGTTCGCCGCGCCGCCCAACGGCATCTATGCGGTGTTCGCCGGCGCCAAGCACCTGCCGCTGCGGGTGCGACTGTGGCTTGATTTCCTCAAGGAGCAGTACGGGAATCCGGAATTCTGGGGTGGAAGGGCCTGAGGGCGGGGGAGCGGCGGCAGAATCCGTTCAACGCTCCCATCTGCAAATCCGCCGCTCCTGAGAAGAAAGCCATCGATGACCCTCGAAGCCATCCTCGCGTACCTGCACTTGCTGGCCATCCTCACGATGGTCGTGTTCATTTCCAGCGAGGCCGCGCTGTGCCGCGTGCAGTGGCTCAACGCCGCGGTGGTGGAGCGGCTGGCGAAGCTCGACATGGTCTACGGCATCGCGGCCATCGCGGTGCTCGCCACCGGCATCGCGCGCACCTGGTGGGGCGTGAAGGGCACGGCCTGGTACTGGACCAACCCGCTGCTGCACGTGAAGCTGGGGCTCTTCATCATCGTGGGCGTGGTGTCGATCTTCCCGACGCTCACCTACTTCCGCTGGCGCAAGACGCTGCGCGCCACCGGCAAGCTGCCGGCCGAGGCCGACGTGAAGAAGACGCGCAAGCTGGTGATGGTGCAGGCGCACCTGATCGCGCTGATTCCGCTGGTGGCGGTGTTCCTGGCACGCGGCTTCGGCAAGTAAGCGCAAGCAGGCAACCCGTCACATGGGACACCCCGGCATCCAGCTCCTGTTTGCCGGCACCATCTTCAGCAGCGCGTTCCTGCTGTTCCTGGTCCAGCCGCTGATCGCCAAGCAGATCCTGCCGTGGTTCGGCGGCTCGGCCGCGGTGTGGTCGATCTGCATGGTGTTCTTCCAGGTCGTGCTGCTCGCGGGCTACGCGTACGCCGACTGGGTCACACGCCACCTGCGCATGCGGGCGCAGGCCGTGCTGCACGTGGCGCTGCTGCTCGCGAGCCTGGCGCTGCTGCCGATCGTGGTGAGCGCCCAGTGGAAGCCCACGGGCACCGAAGACCCGGCCTGGCGGATCCTGGGCCTGCTGTTCGGCACCATCGGCCTGCCGTACTTCCTGCTCTCGACCACCGGGCCGCTGGTGCAGTCGTGGGTGGCGCGCACGCCCTGGGGCGCGCAGGTGTACCGCTATTTCTCGCTGTCGAACCTGGCCTCGCTGCTGTCGCTGCTGAGCTACCCGGTGCTGATCGAGCCGCGCAGCTCGCTGCTGCAGCAGGCCAACGGCTGGTCGTGGGGCTACGCGGCGTTCGTGCTGCTGTGCGCGGGCACCACGCTGTACATGGCCCGGCGCTGGCCCGCTGGCGCGATGCCCCTGCCTTCCCCGGCGCCCAGCCAGGCGGGCGTGCCCGACACGCCGCCGCGCATGGCCGACTACCTGTTGTGGCTCGCGCTGCCGGCGCTGGCCTCGTGGCTGCTGTTGGCCGTGACGAACCACATCACCCAGAACGTTGCCGCGGTGCCGTTCCTGTGGGTGCTGCCGCTGTCGCTTTACTTGCTGACCTTCGTGCTGTGCTTCGAGAGCGACCGCTGGTACCGGCGCGGCGTGTTCCTGCCGCTGGCCGCCGCCATGCTGCTGCTGTGCGCCTTCGGCCTGCAGCGCCACTTCGTCGCCGAGGTGCGCGTGGCGCTGCCGTTGTACGTGGCGGGGCTGTTCGTGCTGTGCATGTTCCTGCACGGCGAAACCGCGAAGCTGCGGCCGGGGCCGCGCTACCTGACGCGCTTCTACCTGATGCTGTCGCTCGGCGGCGCGCTGGGCGGGGTGACGGTGGGGCTGGTGGCGCCGCATGTGCTGGCGGCGTATTACGAGCTGGGGCTCGGCCTGATGCTGACCGCGCTGGCGGCGGCGTTCGTGCTGCGCCGGCAGGTGCGCCTGCGGGTGTGCTGCGTGGCGCTGGCGGCCTGCTGCACGCTGTTCCTGCTGGTGCAGGTGGGCAGCGACCGCGCGGGCGCGCGCAGCCTGCAGCGCAACTTCTACGGCGCGCTGCTGGCGTACGACACCCCGGCCACGCCGCCGTCCGACAGCGTGCGCGAGCTGGCGCACGGCTCGGTCAAGCACGGCGCGCAGTTCCTCGACCCGGCGCGCCGGCGTGAGCCGACCACCTACTACGGCGAGACCTCGGGCATCGGCCGCGCGATTGCCGCCGCGCCGGCCGGGCCGCGCCGCGTGGGGCTGATCGGGCTGGGCACCGGCACGCTGGCCACCTACGGCCGCGGCGGCGACGTCTACCGCATCTACGAGATCAATCCGCAGGTGTTCGCGCTGGCGGACGAGGAGTTCACCTTCCTGCGCGACAGCCGCGCCCGCATCGAGCGCGTGCTCGGCGACGCCCGGCTGGCGCTGGAGCGCGAACCGGTGCAGGGTTTCGACGTGCTCGCGGTGGACGCCTTCTCGGGCGACTCGGTGCCGGTGCACCTGCTCACGGCCGAGGCGATGGACACCTACCTGCGCCACATGCGGCCCGACGGCGTGATCGCCTTCCACGTGACCAACCGCTTCCTGGCGCTGGCGCCGGTGATCGCCAAGGTGGCCGAGGTGCGCGGGCTGCACGCGGTGCTGGTGCACGACGATGCCGCCCAGGCCGGCTGGCTGCGGCGCACCGACTGGGTGCTGGTGGCGCGCAACCCGCAGGTGCTGGCGCGCGAGCCGGTGCGCGCGGCGGCGGCGCCGATTGCCACCGAGCCCGGCCAGCGGCCCTGGACCGACGACTTCAACAATCTGCTTGGCGCGTTGAAGTAGCTTCAGGGTTCAGGGTTCAGGGTTCAGGGTCCAGGGTCCAGGGTCCAGGGTCCAGGAGCCAGCTTGGTGGCGCGGCCACGAAAAAGGCCCGCACGCGGCGGGCCTCTTTTCACAAATGTCAGCCATGTCGGCTATGTCAGCGGCTTCGGCCGCTCGCCGACGAAGGCGCTCAGCCCTTGGCGGCGTCGGCTTCGCACTTCTTCATGAAGCTGTTCTTCGCGGCACCGGCCAGGGCCTTGCCGTTCTTGTCGACCGCCTTGGTCGCGCAGGCGGGTGCCGCGGCGGCCTTGGTTTCCTTCTCGCACTTCTTGATGGAGCTGGCCTTGGCGGCGCCGGCCAAAGCCTTGCCGTTCTTGTCGACGGCCTTGGCGTCACAGGTGGCGCCGGCAGCCGGTGCGGCCATGGCGGGGGCTGCCGCGGGGGCGGCGGCCTTGTCCTGCGCGTAGGCGCTGAACGACAGGCAGGCGCCGAGCGCGACGGTGGACGCGACCAGGGAAAGGAGCTTCTTCATGATGGATATGTCCTTGCAAGGTTGGGTTATCTGACGGTTGCCCCGCCCCGGGGCCGACCACCTCAACGGTCGAAGTTGCCGGTTGGATGACGATCGTCAACAGCTCCCGGGTTTGCCCCCGGTAAAATTTGCGGATGCTATTGGTCAAACAGGAGCTGCTCGCGGCGCTCGCGAACACGCTCGAATCCCTCTCGCCCGGCGCTGGCTCCAAAGCCGCGTTCGAGTCGCCCAAGGTGGCTGCCCATGGCGATTTCGCCAGCACGGCCGCCATGCAGCTCGCCAAACCGCTGGGCCAGAAGCCCCGCGACCTGGCCGAGCGCCTGAGCACCGCGCTGCTCGCCACCCCCGCTTTCACCCAATGGGTGGAGGCGATCGAGATCGCCGGTCCCGGTTTTCTCAACATCCGTCTCAAGACGGCCGCCAAGCAGCAGATCGTGCGCGAAGTGCTGGCCGCGGGCGGCGGCTTCGGCCAGCAGCCTGCCACGGGCGAGAAGGTGCTGGTCGAGTTCGTCTCGGCCAACCCGACCGGCCCGCTGCACGTGGGCCACGGCCGCCAGGCCGCCCTGGGCGATGCCATCTGCAACCTGCGCGCCTCGCAGGGCGAGAGCGTGTGGCGCGAGTACTACTACAACGACGCCGGCGTGCAGATCCAGACGCTGGCCAACAGCACGCAACTGCGCGCGCGCGGCTTCAAGCCCGGCGACGCCGAATGGCCCAGCGGCGAGAAGGCGCCGGCGTACAACGGCGACTACATCGCCGAGATCGCCGCCGACTTCAAGGCCAAGAAGACCGTCAAGTCGGAAGACCGCGAAGTCACCGGCACCGGCGACATCGAGGACATCGAGGCCATCCGCGAGTTCGCCGTGGCCTACCTGCGCCGCGAGCAGGACCTGGACCTGCAGGCCTTCCGCGTGCGTTTTGACCAGTACTACCTGGAGTCCAGCCTGTACACCAGCGGGCGCGTCGAGGCCGCGGTGCGCAAGCTCGTGGCCGCCGGCAAGACCTACGAGCAGGACGGCGCGCTGTGGCTGAAGTCGACCGACTACGGCGACGATAAGGACCGCGTGATGAAGAAGCAGGACGGTACGTACACGTACTTCGTGCCCGACGTCGCGTACCACATCGCCAAGTGGGAGCGCGGCTTCCACAAGGTCATCAACATCCAGGGCACCGACCACCACGGCACCATCGCGCGGGTGCGCGCCGGGCTGCAGGCCGCCGGAGAAGGCATTCCCGAGGGCTACCCCGACTACGTGCTGCACACCATGGTGCGCGTCATGAAGGGCGGCGAAGAGGTCAAGATCAGCAAGCGCGCCGGCAGCTACGTCACGCTGCGCGACCTGATCGAGTGGACCAGCACCGACGCCGTGCGCTTCTTCCTGCTGAGCCGCAAGCCCGACACCGAGTACACCTTCGACGTCGACCTGGCCGTCACCAAGAACAACGACAACCCGGTGTACTACGTGCAGTACGCGCATGCGCGCATCTGCTCGGTGCTGGCCGGCTGGGGCGGCGACGCCGCCACGCTGAAGGACGTCGACCTGTCGCCGCTGGAAAGCCCGGCCGCCCAGGCGCTGATGCTGCTGCTGGCCAAGTACCCGGCCATGCTCACGGCCGCGTCCAAGGATTTCGCCCCGCACGACGTCACTTTCTACCTGCGCGAACTGGCCGCCAGCTACCACAGCTACTACGACGCCGAGCGCATCCTGGTCGACGACGAACAGGTCAAGCTGGCCCGCCTGGCGCTCGTCGCCGCGACCGCGCAGGTGCTGCACAATGGCCTCGCGATTCTCGGCGTCAGTGCGCCGAGCAAGATGTGAACCACCTCAACATGAAGAAGACAACCAGACAACGCGGCAACATCGTCATCGGCCTGATCATCGGGCTGGTGCTCGGCCTGGGCGTCGCGCTGGGCATTGCGGTCTACGTGACCAAGGTGCCGATCCCGTTCGTGACCAAGACGCAGCGCGGCGGCGCCGAGCAGGACGAGGCCGAGGCCCGCAAGAACCGCGACTGGGACCCGAACGCGCCGTTGGCCGGCAAGGCGGGCGCGGCCAAGCCGGCGCCGGCCGCGACCGGCCCGGTCAACCCGATCACCGGCGAGCCGGCCACCGCCGCCGTGGCCCCCGGCACCCCGCCGCCCACGACCGCGCCGCCGGTGCCCGTGGTGGTGACGCCCAAGCCGCCGCGCACGGCACCGGTACCGGCCGAAGCCAACGCGCTGCCGCCGTCGAACGATCCGCTGGGCGACCTCGCGCGGGCGCGCTCGGGCAGCACGACCACCGCTTCTGCCGCGCCGAGCAGCAGCAACAACAGCAGCGCCGCCAGCAGCTCGGGCGCCGATCCGTTCATGTACTTCGTGCAGGCCGGCGCCTTCCGCACCACCGACGACGCCGAGGCGCAGCGCGCCAAGCTCTCGCTGATGGGCGTGGAAGCCAAGGTCACCGAGCGCGAGCAGGCGGGCCGCACCGTCTACCGCGTGCGCGCCGGCCCGTTCAACAAGAAGGACGACGCCGACCGCCTGAAGGACCGTCTCGACGGCGGCGGCATGGAATCGGCGCTGGTCCGCGTGCAGCGCTGAGCCGGCGGCCGACACGAATAGCCCTTAAGCTTCGCGCGGCGGCGTTTGCCGCCACCATTCATCGCTCTAAGCCCTGTGCGCACCGTGGGCGGGGGAACTCCCCGCCGCGCGCCGGCTCAGTCTGCCGTACCAACTGGAGAACCCTTTCAATGAAACGTCGTGACTTTTCGCTGGCCGCCACTTCGCTCGGGCTGTTGTCCCTGGCCGCCAACCCGGCTCACGCCCAGGCGCGCGTGCCCAAGGCCGGCACCGAGTACCTGGTGCTCGACAAGCGCGCACCGGTCGACGCACCGGCCGGCAAGATCGAAGTGGTCGAGTTCTTCTCGTACAACTGCCCGCATTGCAACGACTTCGAACCGTCCCTCGAAGCCTGGGTCAAGACGCTGCCGAAGGAAGTCGCGTTCCGCCGCATTCCCGTGCCGTTCGTGGGCAACGACGTCGAAGCCAAGCAGCGCCTGTACTACGCGCTGGAAGCCATGGGCAAGGTCGACGAGTTCCAGCCGAAGGTGTTCAGCGCGATCCACGCGCAGCGCCAGAACGTGAACGGCGACGCCAACATCATTGCCTGGGCCTCGGCCAACGGCTTGGACGGCGCCAAGTTCAAGGAAACCTTCACCTCGTTCGGCGTGGCCAGCAAGGCCAAGCGCGCCACGCAGATGACCGACGCCTACAAGGTGGCCGGCGTTCCCGCGATGGCAGTGGCCGGCCGTTGGTATGTGGATGGCGAGACCGCCGGTAACATGACCAAGGTGCTTCAGGTCGTGAACTATCTGGTCGGCGAAGCAAAGAAGGGCTGACCGAAGCAAAGAAGGGCTGACGCCCGAGGCCGCGCGCATTTCCTGCCGCTGCCTTCTCCCTTTTTGCAAGGGATACCTGGCCCGCCTCGGCGGGCTTTTTCATCTGTGCGTGCGGGGCTGACGCAATCAGCCGCATACAATGCCGAGCAAGTTTCGTGCCTCTATGACATTGCACTCTTACCCCACCACTCCCCTCCTGCGTCGCGTCGGCCGCCTGGCCGCCGCCGCGCTCCTGCTGGCCGGCTTCGCTTCGGGCGCGCTGGCCGAGACCGCCGACCGTACCAAGCCGATGAACATCGAGTCGGACGCCATGCGTTACGACGACCTGAAGCAGACCAGCGTGTTCACGGGCAACGTGCTGGTCACCAAGGGCACGATCATCATCCGCGGCGCACGCCTGGACGTGCGCCAGGACGCCGAGGGCTACCAGTACGGCGTGGTCACCGCGGCACCCGGCAAGCGCGCTTACTACAAGCAGAAGCGCAACGCGCCCGACGAGTGGATCGAGGGCGAGTCGGAAGTCATCGAGTACGACAGCCGCGCCGACAACGTCAAGTTCATCCGCAACGCCGTGATGCGCCGCCTGCTCGGCGCCACGCCGAACGACGAGAGCCAGGGCGCGCTGATCGTCTACGACCAGAGCAACGACACCTACACGGTCAACGGTTCCACCGTGCCGCCGAACACCGCCGTCAACGCGTCCACCCCGGGTGGCCGCGTGAAGACCATCCTGACCCCCAAGGCCGCGACCGCGCCCGGCGCTGCCGTTCCGGGCGCTCCGGCCGGTGCCAAGGCGCCGCCGCCGGCACCCACCCCGGCGCCCGGCAAGGGCCTGCGCCCGAGCACCACGCTCAGTGACGAGGGAGAAACCCGCAAGTGATCGAAACCGCTGGAACGCAGGACGCCAACGGCACGCCGGGCAGCCGCCTGGTCGCGCGCGGCCTGAAGAAGAGCTACGGCAGCCGCACGGTCGTGAAGGACGTCTCTCTCGACGTGCAGAAGGGCGAAGTCGTCGGGCTGCTCGGGCCGAACGGCGCGGGCAAGACCACTTCGTTCTACATGATCGTCGGGCTGGTGCGTGCCGACGCGGGCGACATCACCATCGACGGCGAGCCGATCGCCCACATGCCGATCCACCGCCGCGCCCGCATGGGCCTGAGCTACCTGCCGCAGGAAGCCTCGATCTTCCGCAAGCTCACGGTCGAGGAAAACGTGCGCGCCGTGCTCGAGCTGCAGCAGGAGCCCGACGCCAACGGCAAGATGGCGGCGCTGTCCAAGCAGCACATCGAAGAGCGCCTGTCCGAGCTGCTGGCCGACCTGCGCGTGGACCATCTGCGCGATTCGCCCGCGCTGGCGCTGTCGGGCGGCGAGCGCCGCCGCGTCGAGATCGCGCGCGCGCTGGCCACCCAGCCGCGCTTCATCCTGCTGGACGAGCCCTTTGCCGGTATCGACCCGATCGCGGTGATCGAGATCCAGCGGATCATCAGTTTCCTGAAGGAACGTGGCATCGGCGTGCTCATCACCGACCACAACGTGCGTGAGACGCTGGGCATCTGCGACCACGCGTTCATCATCAGCGACGGGCACGTGCTGGCACAAGGCACGCCTTCGGAGATCGTCGACAACGCCGAAGTACGCAGGGTGTACCTCGGCGAGCACTTCCGGATGTAAGGGAGGGTCGGGTTCTCCATGAAGCAAGGGCTGTCCCTTCGCGTCTCGCAGCATCTTGCGCTGACGCCCCAGCTCCAGCAGTCCATTCGGCTGCTGCAACTCTCCACGCTCGAACTGAGCCAGGAGGTGGAGCAGATGCTGGACGAGAACCCGTTCCTGGAGCGCACCGCGGAAGAGGCGGCGCGCGAGGAGTTCGGGCTCGACACGGCCGATGCGCCGGTGCCGCGCGATGACGCAGGCGACAGCGCCGATGGCGGCGAGGGCGACTTCACTCCATCCGCAAGCACCTCCAGCACGTCCACGGAAACCAGCACCAGCAGCACGGAGTCCGACGGCCCGGCCGCCGAAATCACCGAGCGCGAGCCCGACTGGGAAGGCGACGGCACCGTCGACATGGCGGCGCCCGACGACAGCGAGTGGGGCAGCGACGCGCCCGCGCGCCAGAACAACCTGGGCGACGACGAACGCGCCGACGCCACCGAGCTCGCGCGCAGCCAGGAGTCGCTGCAGTCGTTCCTGCACCGCCAGGCGCTGAGCCTGCGGCTGAACGAGAACGACAACGCCGCGCTGCGCTTCCTGATCGAATCGCTCAACGACGACGGCTACCTCGAAGACTCGCTGCCCGCGCTGGCCTCGGGCCTGGCCGGCGACGACAACGACCAGTTCGACGACCTCGTGCACCACTTCCAGGTGGCGCTGGGCCTGCTGCAGAGCCTGGAGCCCGCCGGCGTCGGCGCGCGCGACCTGGGCGAATGCCTGAGCATCCAGCTGCGCGCGCTGGCCAGCGAGGACGAGAGCGACGACCAAGCGCTGGTCCGCAAGACCGCCATCGCCATCTGCAAGCTGCCGATGGAGCTGCTCGCGCGGCGCGACTTCAAGCGGCTGGCCACGCTCACCCGCACCAACGAGGAGCTGGTGCGCTCGGCGCTGCAGATCATCGCGCGCCTGGAGCCCAAGCCAGGCCGGCGCTTCGTGGACGTCGAGCGCAACATCGTCATTCCCGACGTGATCGTCACCAAGACGGGCCGCGGCACCAACATCAAGTTCCGCGTCATGCTGAACCCCGAGGTCATGCCGCGCCTGCGCGTGCACGACATCTACGCCGGCGCGCTCAAAGCGCACAAGGGCGAGGGCAGCCAGGCGCTGTCGCAGCGGCTGCAGGAGGCGCGCTGGTTCATCAAGAACATCCAGCAGCGCTTCGACACCATCCTGCGCGTGAGCAACGCCATCGTCGAGCGGCAGAAGAGCTACTTCGTGCACGGCGAGCTCGCCATGCGCCCGCTGGTGCTGCGCGAGATCGCCGACGAGCTGGGCCTGCACGAGTCGACCATCTCGCGCGTGACCACCGCCAAGTACATGTCCACGCCGTACGGCACGGTCGAGCTCAAGTACTTCTTCGGCTCGGCGCTGGGCACCGAGACCGGCGGCAACGCGTCGAGCACCGCGGTGCGCGCGCTGATCAAGCAGTTCGTGAGCTCCGAGAGCATCAAGAAGCCGCTGTCGGACAGCCAGATCTCCGAGATGCTGAAGGAGCAGGGCATCGAGTGCGCGCGCCGCACCGTGGCCAAGTACCGCGAAGCGCTGCGCATCGCCCCCGCCAACCTGCGCAAGGCGCTGTAGAAAGCCGCCGATGAGCCGTCGCCCGATGTCGCGCTGGGGGCATTGGATGTCGGCTTTGCTTGCCGTGCTGTTTTTTTCCGGCTGCGCCACCTTGCCCGACGAGGCCCCGCGCCCGCCCACCAAGGCCATGGCCGCGTCGGCCGACACCGCGCTGGGCAAGATCGCGCTGGCTGCCCAGCCCGACCCCGACCTGAGCGGCTTTCGCCTGATGCCCGGCGGCGACTTCGCCTTCGACACCCGCATCCAGCTGGCCCGCCGCGCGCAGCGCACGCTCGACGTGCAGTACTACCAGATCGAGAACGACGAGACCGGCCGCTACCTGCTGCGCACCCTGCGCGACGCCGCGCTGCGCGGCGTGCGCGTGCGGCTGCTCATGGACGACCTCTACACCTCGGGCGAGGACGAGCTGCTGCGCGGCTTCGCCGCCACGCCCAACGTGGAGCTGCGCCTGTTCAACCCGTTCCCGGCCGGACGCGGCAGCATCCTGAAGCGCTTCACCGCGTCGCTGTTCGACTTCAGCCGCGTGAACCGGCGCATGCACAACAAGCTGTTCATCGCCGACGGCGCGATGGCGGTGGCGGGCGGACGCAACATCGGCAACCAGTACTTCCGGCGCACCGCGGGCGAGAACTTCCTCGACCTGGACACCTTCGTCACCGGCGCGCTGATGCCGCGGCTGGGCAGCCTGTTCGACCAGTACTGGAACAGCGTCTACGTGCGGCCGGTGGCGTCGGTCGTGGCCAGCGACCTGTCGCGCGAGGAGCTGCAGCGCCGCTTCGAGGCCGCCACCGCGCCCGGCACCACGCCACCCCCGCCGCCGCCCGCGCCCAACGACCTGCTGGGCTACAGCCCGATGGCCGACGACCTGGACAGCGGCAAGCTCAACCTGATCTGGACCCTGGCCGAGGCCTACGCCGATTCGCCCGACCGCGTGATCGGCAAGACCGCCTCGTACGGCGGCGTGCCGCTGCTGGACGTGGACAGCGTGCGCTACAACGTGGTCGAGCAGATGCGCCGTGCGCGCGCCGAGGTGACCATCGTCTCGCCGTACCTGATCCCGGGCGCCACGGGGCTGGAAGTGATGCGCGAGATCCGCCGGCGCGACGTGAAGATCAGCGTGGTCACCAATTCGCTGGCCGCCACCGACGAGCCGCTGGTGCACACCGCCTACCGGCGCTACCGCCCGGACATGCTCAAGCTGGGCGCCGACCTGTACGAGCTGAGCTCCACGCGCACCCGGCGCAGCGTGCGGCTGGGGCTGTTCGGCACCTCGGTGGGCCGGCTGCACGCCAAGTCGGCGGTGATCGACCGGCGCACGCTGTTCGTGGGGTCGATGAATTTCGATCCGCGCTCGGAGTCGGCCAATACCGAGATCGGCCTGATCATCCACAGCCCCGAAATGGCGCAGCAGATGCTCAAGCTGCTCGACGTGCTCAAGCAGCAGGGCGCCTACCGGCTGCGCTTTGCCGAGGGCAGCAACGAGTCGCGCATCGAATGGACCAGCGAGGAGGCCGGCAAGCTCACCGTGCTGACCGAGGAGCCCGACTCGGGCTTCTGGGACCGCACCATGCTCGAGATCCTGGCGCCGCTGACGCCGGAGAGCCTGCTCTAGGCTGCGCGGTCCGGGCCGGCGCTAGTTGCCGCGAACCGCCGACCACACCAGCCGGACGCCCAGCAGCCCCATCACGCCGCCGGCCACGCGGTCGATCCAGACCTTGTAGTGCAGGTAGGCCGAGCGCGGCGCCGCCGACGACAGGGCCAGCGCCACCACGGTGTACCAGCCGGTCTCGATGCAGAAGATGACGGCCGGCACCGCCAATGCCAAGGCGAGCGGCACGTCGTGCGGCAGGAAGGCGGCAAAGATGCTGGCGTAGACCACCGCCGTCTTCGGGTTGCTGACCTGGGTGGCCAAGCCGAAAAGAAAGGTACGGAAGGTACGCCCGCCGCGGCCCTGGCCGGCGCGCGGGTTACCTGCTTCCTGCGCCACCGGCAGCGGCTGGCGGGCGCCGCGCCAGATGCGTACCCCCAGGTACACCAGGTAGGCACCGCCGAATCCCTTGATCGCCAGGTACAGCCCGGGTACCGCCAGGAATGCCGCCTGCAGGCCGGCCAGCGCGGCGATCGCAAAGACCAGCCCGCCCGCGCCCATGCCCAGCGCGGCTGCCAGCCCCTCGGTGCGCGAGGCCACCGCCGTGCGGGCGACCATCACGAAACTGGGGCCCGGGCTCATGGCGCCCACGGCCATCGCGCCGGCAATGCCGAGCAGGGAAAGGGTGCTGTTCATCGGGTCTTGTCTCCTGTTCTTGTTACGAATTGCCGAACAACGTGCACAAACGCACGTTCATCGGAGATTGAAAAGTAAACTCTAAGTAGTACACGGATAACTTTTGGTTTACATTTTGTCCATCGAGGTAACAACGATGCAAAACATGAAAAACCTACTTCTTCTGGCCGTTTGGGCAGCAGTGCTGGCGTTTTTGCTCAGTTTCTTCTACTGGAGCGACGCCCCCGTCGCCGAGCAGCTGCTGTTCGGCGCGTTGATGACTGTCGCCACCGGTGCCTGGATGCTCGCCCTGCTGAATCTTCCGCGCGCCATCATCGCCGCGCGCAACTGGCTGAAATCGCCCAAGGACGCCGAAGAGCACCTGGGCGCCGCCGATTCGCACAAGCCGGTCGCGCGCTGAGCCGGGCGGGGCGCGCCGGCTGTGGCCGGGCCTGGTTCAGGGCTGGATGTTCACCGCTTCCACCTGGACCAGCAATTTCACCTTGTTCTCGAAGCCGAAGTTCAGTCCCCAGGTGATTCCCCAGTCGCTGCGCTCCACCGTGGTCTCGAAGTCGCCGCCGCACACCTGGCGGTTGATGAGCGGGCTCAGGTAGCAGTTGAAGCGCACCGCCTTCAGCGTCACCGGACGGGTCTGGCCCATCAGCGTGAGCTTGCCGGGCACGTCGACCACCTTGTCGCCGCTGAACTCGATGCGCTCGGCCACGAAGCGCCCGGTCGGAAACTCAGCCACGTTGAAGAAATCCTTGCTCTGCACATGCCGGTTGAGCAGGTCGACGCCAGTGTTGATGGAGCTGATGTCCATCGTGATGTCGACCGAGCCGCTGTTGCCGGCGCCGTCGATCTTCACCGAGCCGTCCTTCGTGCTGAAGCGCCCGCGGTTGGTGGTGGTGCCGTAGTGGCCCATCTCGTACATCACGAAGGTGTGGGTCGGGTCGACCACGTAGCTGGCGTTCTTCACCGGCCCGCCCGATGGCTTGGCGGCCACCGCCGGCGCCGTGTAGTCCTGGGCCGAGGCGCTCGCGCAGGCGAGGGCCGCGGCACACAGCGTGGCGGCGAAAAGGAGCTTCTTCATGGCGTGCGTTCTGTGCTGCTGGGAGCTGTGGATCGTGAATGCGTCTGGGGTCGACGGGGAAGGCGCGCGGCTCACAGCGGGCCCAGCCCGGAGAGCGTGAACTTGAAGCGAACCTGCACGTCGTTGCCGACCATCGAGGTGTCGGTCCATTCGCCGTCGCCCACCTTGTAGTCGAGCCGCTGGATCGTAAAGCTTCCGGTGGCCACCGCGTAGCCGCCGGACGCGGTGATGGCCAGCGGCACCGTCACCGGCTTCGTCGTGCCCTTGAGCGTGAGCTTGCCGGCCATCTCGAACTTGCCGTCGCCCAATGCCTTGATGGCGCCCGACTGGAAGCTGGCCTGCGGGAAATGCGCGGCGTCGAACCACGGCGCCTTGGGCAGCTCGGCGTCGCTCATCGGAATGCCGAAGCCGGCGCTGGCCGTGTCGATCTGCAGCGCGACGGTGCCGCCTTCGGGCTTCTTCGGATCGAAGGCGACCTGGGCCTCGAACTTCTTGAAGCTGCCTTCCACCGGCACGCCCATCTGCTTGCTGACGAAGACGATCTGGCTCTTGTCGGCCACCAGCCTGGTGGCCGCGGGTTCGGCGAGCGCCGGCAGCGCCGCGGCGAAGGCCAGCGCCACGAAGGCCGACGAGATGGCCGACGAGATGGCCGACGCCGAGATGGCCGGTGCCGAAAAGGGCTGCAGGCGCAAAAGATGGGGCTTCATCGGGCAGATTCCTTGCGTGGCGCGGGCCACATGCGTTTCAGAAGACCGTCGCGGTCGATCCAGTGGTGCTTGAGCACCGCCGCCACGTGCAGCAGCGCGACGCCCGCCAGCGCAAAGGCGCAGTTGCGGTGCAGCGGCTGCAGCACCGCCTCGGCAAAGGGCTGGTCGACCGCCACGAAGTCGGGCAGCGCGAGCACGCCGAACCACGCCACCGGCATCCCCATGGCCGAGCTGTAGGCCCAGCCGGTCAGCGGCACCGCGAAGAACAGCAGGTACATCAGCGCGTGGCTCACGCGGTAGCCCGACAGCTGCAGGCGCGACATGCCCGGCGGCAGCGCCGGCGGCCGGTGCCCGAGCCGCCACAGCAGCCGCAGCGCCGACAGCGCGAGGATCGTGAGGCCGGCCCACTTGTGCCAGCTGTAGACCTTCAGGCGCAGCGGCGAAAACGGCAGCCCCGTCATGTAGAGCCCGACGCCGAGCGAGCCGACGATCAGCGTCGCCAGCAACCAGTGCAGCGCCATCGCGAACGGGTCGTAGCGCTGGCTGCGCGGTGCGGTGGCGAGGGGAGAAGAGAAGGCGGGGGGGGTGTCGGCGGACATCGGGGGCAGGACCTGCGGCCTGTGCGCGGAGCATATATCGGAAGCCGTGACAGCACTGCACGGCCCGTGCCAAGTCCCGTGCCAAGCCTCGTGCCAAGTCTCGTGCCAAGTGCGCCGGCACATCGGCACATCGGCGCGCCCGTGCCCGCCCGCCCGCTCGCTCGCCCGCTCGCTCGCTCGCTCAGCCGCGCTGCTGCGCCCTCAGCAGCACGCCGCGCAGCTCTTCCGGCTGCACCGGCTTGCGCAACGCATGCCAGCCGCGCTCGACGGCGAGCCGGTGCGTGGCTTCGTTGATGTCGGCCGAGATCAGTGCGATCGCCAGCGAGGGCTTCTGCCGCTGCAGCCGCTCGGCCAGCGCGATGCCGTCGAGCGCGCCCGGCAGGCGGATGTCGCACAGCGCCGCGTCGAGCGCGCGCAGGTCGGCCAGCGCCAGCGCCTCGGCCGCGCTGGCGTACACGCGCGGTTCCACCGACCACTGGCGCAACAGCGCGGCCAGGCTGTCGGCCACCACCGCGTTGTCTTCCACCACCAGCACGGCCATGCCGGGGCGCAGCGCGCCGGTTCCGGCATCGTCCTTGGCCGGTGCCGCGGCGGGCACGGCCAGCGCCGCATCGGGCGCCGCCGCCGGCAATTCGAAACTGAACACCGACCCGCGCCCCGGCGCCGAACGCAGCGACACCGCAATGCCGAGCTGCGTGGCCAGCCGCCGCACGATCGCCAGCCCCAGGCCGTGGCCGCGCTGCAGGTTGCGCTCCACGTTGCCGATCTGCTCGAAGTCGTTGAACACGCGCGCCTGCGCATCCGCCGCAATGCCGATGCCGTTGTCGCGCACCTCGACGCGCCAGGCCGGCCCGTTGGCGCGCCGGCGCGCGCGCACCGCCAACAGCACCCGGCCGCGCGGCGTGAACTTCACGGCGTTGTCCACCAGGTTGGCCAGCACGCGGCGCAGCGACACGGTGTCGGTCCAGGCCACGGCACCCGGCGGGCAGCGCACGCCCACGCGGGCGTCGCCCGCCTGCCGCGCCAGCTCCTGCAGCAGCGGCGCCAGCGCCACCGCCGCGGGGCGCAGCGGATCGACGGCGGCCTCGATGCGGCCGATTTCGAGCAACTGGTTGGTCAGCCCTTCGAGCGCCTGCTGCGCGCGCGCCAGCGAGCCGACCGTGTGCTGCACCGCGGCCATGTCGGCGCCGCTATTCAGCTGCTGGCGCAGCACCTCGGCCTGCAGCCCGATGGCCATCACCGGCTGGCGCAGGTCGTGGTTGGCGGCCGAGAAGAAGCGCAGCCGCTCGGCCTGCGCATGCTCGGAGGCGCGCAGGCCGGCCAGCGCCTGTTCGCGCAGCGTGCGCTCGTTGAGCCGCAGGCCGATGTTTTCCTCGAGCTGGCGCGAGCGCTCGGCCACCAGCTTCCACATCATGGCCGTGAGGCCGATGCCGATGACCGCCACGGCCATCATCACCGGCGCGCCCAGCCAGAGCCCTGTGACGATCACCGGCGCCAGCAGCAGCGTGATCGCCAGCTGCGTGGCCGGCGTGTAGAACGACACCGAGAAGGCCGACGACAGCGTCATGCCCATCAGGATCAGGCCCAGCAGCAGCTGCAGGTCGGCGCGCTCGGGGTTGAACAGCAGCACGCCGGCCAGCCCGTGCGCCAGCTCCCAGACGGCGGTGCGCAGCGTGTGGGTGCGCTGCGCCGCGCGCAGCGTCCCGGGCGTGAACGGCTCGGGCAGCCGTTGCGGGAAGAAGCCGCGCATGAGCGTCACCCCGGTCACCAGCGCGATCCAGAGCAGCGCGCGCACCGGCGAGTACTGCCAGGCAAAGAGCGCCGCCACGCCGCAATTCAGCAGGTACTGCACCAGCAGCACGGGGCCGATGGGGCGGATCGACAGCCGCAGCACCTCGCACTGGATCGCGAAGCCGTCGCTGCCGGCGGCCTCCTGCGGTACCGATGGCAAAGACGAAGGGGCGGGTGGGGTGGGATTCATCGGCGAATCGACTATATAGAGAAGGTGCGTGACGCGGCGACAATGGAGTCCCCTAGTCGGGCTTCCCGATGGCCAACTTTCCGTGAACGATCTCTCCTTTTTCCTGCCTTGCGCCGCCGGCGTCGAGGAATTCCTAGCCCAGGAGGTGCACGCCCTGACCGGCCGCGCCGGCCAGGACCTGCTCACCCTGCGCGGCGGCGTGCGCGTGCGCGCCGACTGGCGCGACGCCCTGAAGCTCAACCTGCACAGCCGCCTCGCGCAGCGCGTGCTGGTCGAGCTGGCCCATGCGCCCTACCGCAACGAGAACGACCTCTATGCCATTGCCAGCGGCGTGGCCTGGGAGATCTGGTTCACCCCGAAGCAGACCTTCAAGATCGAGACCACCGCCCAGCACAGCCCGCTGCAGAGCCTGAACTTCGCCACCCTGCGCATCAAGGACGCCGTGGCCGACCGCTTCCGGGCCAAGGCCAACGGCGTGCGCCCGAGCATCGAGACGCAGTGGCCCGACTGCCGCGTGTTCGCCCACCTGACCACCGACAGCTGCACGCTGTACATCGACACCTCGGGCGAGCCGCTGTTCAAGCGCGGCTGGCGCCAGGACAAGGGCGATGCGCCGCTGAAGGAAACCCTGGCCGCCGCCATGCTGGCCGCCAGCGGCTGGTGGAACCCCGAAACGGGCACCGTGTCGGAGCAGCCGCTGTACGACCCGTGCTGCGGCAGCGGCACCATCGCCATCGAGGCCGCGCAGATCGCGCGCGGCATGGCGGCCGGCGCGCTGCGGCGCTTCGGTTTCGAGAAGCTGCTGCCGTTCCAGGCGCATGTGTGGGCCGCCATCAAGCAGGAGGCCGAGGCGGCCGCCAGCGACCGCAGCGTGGCCATCTTCGGCTCCGACGTGTCGCACCGCATGGTCGACTTCGCCGAACGCAACGCAGAGCGTGCCGGCGTGGCGCAGGCCATCGAGTTCCGCGGCGGCGACGCGCTGCAGCGCATGCCGCCGGTCGAGAGCGGCGTGATCATGCTCAACCCGCCCTACGGCGAGCGCATCGAGGTGGGCGGCGTGGCGGGCACGGGCCGTTTCGGTGCGCGCGAATCGGCGCAGGTCGAACGAGGCGCGGAAGGTGAAGGAGGTGAAGGAGGCGACAGCGGTGAATTCTTCCCGCAGCTGGCCACCCACTGGAAGAAGAACTATGCCGGCTGGACCGCCTGGGTGCTCACGCCCGACCTCAAGCTGCCCAAGCAGATGCGCCTGAAGGAGTCGCGCCGCGTGCCGATGTGGAACGGCCCGATCGAATGCCGGCTGTTCCGCTTCGACATGGTGGCCGGCTCAGCGCGGAAGTAGCTCGCCTTCGGGCGGAGGCGGGTCCCGGGGCTCGGCGGACTCCCTGGACTCCCTGGACTCCCTGGCTTCCTTCGGCCGCACGCTGCACGCCGCATTGATGGTCCGCGTGGCCAGTTCGCGCGGCGCGCCGCCCAGCGTCATCGGGCGCACATCGTCTTCGGCGAAGTGCCGCACGGCCATCGGTTCGCCCACGAAGTTGGGCTGCGCGAAGTAGGTAGCGCTCACATAGCGTGCATTGCGCGCCGCGCAATCGGCATCGACCTTGGCATCGAACGAACGGAACATGATGCCGTCGCGCGTGGTGCGCGGCTGCGCCAGGCTCAGGCGCAACTTCACGATGCGGTGCGTTCCCTCGGCTTCGACGCTGGTCGGATCGACCTGCACGTAGTCGTTGCCGGCGTCGCCGGCCGAGCCCGCGAGGGTCAGCCACTCGGCCCGCGCACCCGCGCAGACGAGCAGGGCCAGGCAGAGCAGCGGAAATCGTTTCATGAAGGAAGAAGGCAAAGGACGTGAAGGCGCAGCGGAGGCGGCATTGTCCCGCGCCCAACCGACGCGAGGCTGACGTGAGCCCGCATGGTGCAACATCGGCGAAATACCCCACACATCCCATGACGTTGACAGAACCCTCGCAGCAAGCTGGCCCCGTCGTCATCGACACCAACATCGCGCTCGACCTGTTCGTGTTCGACAACCCCGACTGCGCGCCCCTGGCCAGTGCGCTCGCCGCCGGCGAACTGCGCTGGCTCGCCACCGCGCCGATGCGCAACGAACTCGCGCGCGTGCTCGGCTACCCGCTCATCGTGAAGCGGCTCGCGCAGCGGCAGATGGAAGCGGCCAGCGTGCTCGCGGCCTTCGATGCGCGCGTGCACCTGCTGGCCGACACGCCGCCGCGTGCACCGTGCGTGTGCAAGGACCCCGACGACCAGGTCTTCATCGACCTCGCGGTGGCGCAGCGCGCGCGCCTCATCAGCAAGGACCAGGCGGTGCTCACCATGCGCAAACGTTTGGCCGCGCAAGGCGTCGTGGTGCAGGCGGTGCTCGCCGCGATGTGAACCTTCGTCGCCGCGCGAAAAAGGCTTACTTCGCGACGGCATCGCTTCGACTTCTAGACAACCGGCCCTCTCGGGTCTACTGATCGGCAAATCACGGAGGGAGTTGCCGTTGTCTCAGCTGTATAGACAAACCCGGCGGGTGTGCATCGCACCTGCCCGGGGTGCTTGCCATGCGCGCATATCGTCTGCCGTCGACCGCATAGGGTCTGGCATTTGCAAGGGCTCCCCACTATCTTCCGGCGCGCCGAAGCGGTTCGCACGGCCCCCACGCGGGCGTGCCTGAAGCGAACCATGCCGACTTCGAAGACCGCGATCGTTCACCGCCGCCGCGCACTCCGTGCGCGGTGCGGCCGGTTGCGGGAAATGCTTTCAGTCCTTCAAGCAAAGCCATGCCGAGTCCTCATCTGCGATCGCCGCGTCATCTGTTGCCCGAACTCGAGGTAGAGCTCGCACGCTCCACCGACCTGGGCTACGAGCCTGCCGAAGAAGTCGGCCTCGTGCGTTGCCTCGAGCACGGGTTTCCCACGCCGCTGGCGCGCTGGCATTGCCACGAGGAGTACGAGCTGCATCTCATCGTGGCCACGTCGGGGCAGGCCTTCGTCGGCGACTGGATCGGCTCCTTCGATCCGGGCCACCTCGTGCTGTGCGGGCCGAAGCTGCCGCACAACTGGATCTCGCTCGATGCACCAGCGGAGGGCGTCGCGCAGCGCGACCTGGTGATCCAGTTCCTGCACGACCCCATCTTCGAGGCCGCGCAGCGCATTCCCGAATTGCTCGAAGCGGTGCGCATGCTCGAGCGCGCGCGCTTCGGCATCGAGTTCTTCGGCATGGCCGAACGCGCCGAGCAGCACTTTCGCCGCGTGAAGGCCGCGCGTGGACTCAAGCGCTTCAGCCTGTTCTGCGACTTCCTCGCCGACATGGCGCAATGCGACGACTACCGGCTGCTGTCGGGCATGCAGACCGACGGCGACCCGCACCTGGAGAGCATCAACGACGTGGTCACTCGCATCGCCAACGAGCCTTCGAAGGACGTGTGCGCGGCCGACATCGCCGCCGAGCTCGGCATGCATGCGGGGCGCTTCAGCAGGCTCTTTCGTCGCGCCACGGGCCACAGCTTCCTGAGCTACGTGAACCAGGTGCGCGTGAACAAGGCCTGCCTCATGCTGATGCACAGCGACCGCTACGTGACCTCGATCTGCTACGAGGTCGGCTTCAACAACGTCTCCAACTTCAATCGAAAGTTCCTGGAGATCAAGGGCCTCACGCCGACCGAATTTCGCAGGCAGAGCCAGCTGCGATTGGAAGGCGCGATGAGTTCGGAGAACTAAAGACCACGGCTTATTGCGACACCATTATCAAAACGTCAATTTGTATTGGCAATCGCAAAAAGTGTATCGAACGCAATGCACGAGCGTCCCTACGATCCGGCTGCTTCTTCAGTCACATCATTCAGGAACCTCTTTCATGCAAATCAATCGCCTGACCCCTCTGAGCCGTCTCGTTGCCTCGAAGATCAAGATTCGCGGACAGGGCATGACGGAGTACCTGGTGATCCTCGGGCTCATCGCCATCGCCGCCATCGCCGTGTTCAGCTTCTTCGGCCAGACCATGCGCAACCAGGTCGCCGGCATGGCGCAGGAAGTGGGCGGCAAGACCGGCTCGGCCGAAGTCACCAAGGCACAGACCGCGGCCGGCAAGGCGTCCACCAACGCCGACGTGAACATGAACATGAGCACCTACACCAAGGGCGGCGCGGACGGCGCGAAGTAAGCCTCGCACACATCACGTCCTGAACCAGATCGCGTGATGCTCCCGGCGGCCGCTTCGCTCTCCCGCTCCCTCTGTCCGGCCACTGCCGGTGCGCGCCGGCGCCAGTCGGGCCAGGCGATCGTGTACCTGGTGGCGATGCTGCCGATCATCTTTCTCAGCGTGCTGGTGGTCTACAACACCGCCACCTCCACGCGCGAGAAGATGAAGCTGCAGAACACGGCCGACGCGACCACCTACAGCGCCAGCGTGCTCACCGCGCGCAGCCTCAACTACCTGGCCTATACCAACCGCGCGATGGCCGCCAACGAGGCGAGCATCGCGACGCTGGCGAGCGTGCAGACCTCGATGGCCATGCTCATCACGAGCGCGGCCAACATCCAGGAGGGGCTGGTCGTCGCCGAGGCGCTGAAGGGCGTGCGCAACCTGGAGCGCAGCCGCATCCCCATCGTGGGCCCCATCTTCTTCCTGCAGTACCTGGGCAACCTCGCCAAGGCACAGCGCCTGCAGCGCACGGCGGACCGCATTGCCGGCTTCGTCGAGCCCTCGGCCAAGCCGCTGCAGATCGGGGCCGACATCCTTCGCGCGTTCAACCAGGGCATCTCGGCCAGCCAGGTCGCGATGCTCGTGGGCACGACGGCGCAGTTGCCGCAGCTGGTGAAGGACGTCGTCAACTCGAACGACCCCGATGCGTCGGTGCCGCCGGCGGAGACCGCGATCTTCGTCATCAAGTTCGTGGCCGACGTGGGCACCTATCTCAAGAGCTACCACCAGTCGGGCAGCCTCGCGTTCGACGACGACGAGTTCAACGAGGTGCTGCGCTTCGCGCATGCCGCGCAGGCCACGCGCGACGACTGGACCAAGAACCGCCGCTTCCTGCCCAACGTGCTCGGCTGGGTTGCTTCGGGCATGTCCGGCGCCATGCAGGGCATGATTTCCAGCAGCCCGGTCACGCCGCCGGGCTTCGGCGATGTCACCGGCGACATGATGGGCGGGCTGCTCGAGTGGAAGGGCGGCACCGAACTGGTCGCGACAGAAGGCATCGTGGGCGACGAGACCGGGCGCATCCGCTGGCAGTCGGCCGATTCGATCGAGATCAAGCTGCCCATCGGCGTGCTCTACACCGACCTCATCGGCGGCTGGGACGACATCCTGCGCGGTCGCTTCGGCCTGGGCGCCGGCGCGGCCGCCGCGGGCGGCCCCAACTACATGAAAAGCTGGGAAGGCCAGCGCCTCACGCTGCGCAGCTACGCCCGCGAGGGCCGCACCTACGGCGGTCTGAACGGCGAGATCGGCGACACCGCGTACATGGAGCGCGAATCCTTCGAGCGGGCCGGCCGCGACAGCAACGGCGAGATATTGCTGGCCCCGATGGCGGTGCTCGTGTTCAACGCCAAGCTGCACTACAGCCCGCGCACCGACATCGGCACCGTCACCAAGAGCTGGGCCATGCCCCGCTTCACCGAGATCAAGGACCACCCGCCGATGGTGGCCAACGAGTCGGACAACTGGCTCGCGCAGAACGGCTTCAAGGGCGCCAACCCGCTGAAGTGGGGCAAGAACACCGACAAGGGCCCGGCCTTCACGCTCGTGGTGCAAAAGGGCGGCGACAAGGTGCGCACGGGCGAGGTCGCCGGCTTCGGCAACTCGGCGGCCGACGGCAAGGCCGGCCTGCGCGACAACTTCCAGGGCCGGGAGATCAAGGCGGTGTCGACCTCGCAGGTCTACTTCCGCCGTCCGCAGGACCGCTGGGCGCGCCGCGACAACGCGGTCGCCGATCCTTCGAAAGTGGGCAAATACAACGTGGGCTTCGCGGGCGGCTACATCGAGCACCGCAGCCTCTTCAGCCCCTACTGGCACGTGCACAACGTGGAGCCCTCGCTGTGGGCGCGTGCCATCGCCATGGGCGGCGCGGCCGTCGGCGGCTCGCCCGACGAAGACAACGGCAACTGATGAAGGACGCCCGCGCATGACCCGCCCACCTCGATGCTCGCCTCGGCGCCCGTCCGGATGCCTGCCTCGCGTTCGCCATCCTTCGCGCACTGCCACTGCCGGCCATGCGATGGTCGAGACCCTGCTCATCGTGAGCTTCGCCGCCATCACGCTGGCCGCGATTCCGGCCATTGCCGAGTACGGCACCAAGCGCATGCAGACCGTGGCCGCGGCCAAGCTGGTGGCCTGGCAGCGCACCGTGTGGATGCCGGAAGAGCAGGGCATCGCCGCCACCGAAGCCAAGGGTGCGTCGGGTGCCATCAAGAAGACCGATGCGGAAATCACGCGCGACCTGCGCCGCCACATCTTTCGCGATCGCACCGAGCCCGGCATCTCCATCCACGCCGCCGACATCGCGGAGTTCGAGCCGACGCTGCCGGCGATCGATCCGCGCACCACGGCGGTCACCGCGTCGAGCACGGCCGCGCCCATGCCGTCGCTGCTCAATGCCAGCGACGTGGTGTTCGACGGCATCCGCGTGGCGCAGGCCGCGCTGGGGGGCAACGCAATCACCGGGCCGCTGGGCAAGTTCCAGATGGTGAGCAGCGGCTACCTGCGCCACGAGGTGAAGGTGAGCCAGACCAACACGAAGTTCACGCTGGTGCCCGCGCTGGACATGAGCGAGCAGGTCACCATGCTCACCGAAGCCTGGAACGCCGGCGGCACGAACCGCGAGGAATCCAAGATCCAGGGCCTGGTGCCGCTGAAGCTGCTCGACGGTGCGTTCTACCAGCAGCTGCGCGGCGGCATGCACCAGACGGCCTACCAGATCAAGCAGATCTTTCCGGCCTTCGACATGAACAACCTCACCATGGGTTTCACGCCGGGCGACGCCCTGGAGAAGACCCCGCTGGACCGCTTCGAGCGCATTCCGCCCGGAGCGACCGGCGAGACCGGCGGCGACGGCGAGGCGAACGGCGGCAGCGTCAAGGACCACTTCCGCTACTACCGCGCCTTTCCGCCGACCCCCGTGGTCAACACGCTGCCCTGATGACCGTGCCCGCGCCGTTCCTGCGATGGATGCTCGCCGCCGCCTGGCTTTGCCTGTGCGGTGCCCCCCAGGTGGCCGCCGCGGCACCGCCGCAACTGGACTGGCCGGCGATTCCGTCGCCCTCGGGCGCCAAGACCTTCTGGATCGCCGAGTACATCGAGCAGAACACCGTTCCCATGCAGATCCGCGGCATCGAGTCCACGGAGTCCATGGAGGCCGTGTCGCGCTACTACGAGAAGTGGCTGGCCGACAAGGCCGGCTACGGCGTGAGCACCGTCGGCGCCTTGCGCGTGCTCGGCGCGCGTTTGGGCATGTACCAGGTCACTGTGCAGCTGCGCGCACGGCCCGAGGGCACGGCGGGGCGGCTGGTGGCCGCCAGGGTCTACGACGAGGTGCAGAGCGAGCAGCGCATGCAGGAGCGTGCCGAGCGCATCGGCAAGGGCTTTCCGCGCCCGGCCGGCTCGCAGGTGGTGTCGGACACGCTCTCCTTCGACGAGGGCCAGCGCAACCGCACCATCGTCGTCACCAACGGCGTGAGCGTGGAGACCAATGCGCTCTACCTGCGCGAACAGATGATCCGCCTGGGCTGGACCCTGCTGCAGGACCGCACCGTGGAGGGCGGCACGCGCTCGGCGCTGGTGTTCCGCCGCAACAGCGAGGAGATGGTCGTGACCATCTCCAAGCGCGACGACGGCTACTTCATCGTCGCCAGCCAGACCACGCCGGAATGAGAGCGACCGCCATGCGCCCACGCCACCGCCGCCTTCACGGCAGTCACCGTCGTTCTTCTTCCCGCGGCGCCCAGCGCGGCCAGGTCATCGCCGAGTACGTGATCGTCGCCGGCATCCTGGCCGTGATGCTGTTCGCCACCTTCCCGGGCGCCGACCGTTCCGTGATCGGCCTGCTCATCAAGGCCTTCCGCGATGCCTGGTCGACCTACTCGTACACCCTTTCCTATCCTCTGTAGCCAGGCATGAAATCATCTCCGGGACTTCTCAAGTTCAAGCAAAGCGTCAAACGGCTGTCCCCCCTGATCGGTGCCCTGATGCTGGGCCTGCTGGCCGCGGGCCTGGGCTGGTATTACCTGCGGGCCAGCGAGCGAGAGATCGCCGCCAGCCTCGAGAAGGACGCCGACAGCCAGCGCCGCGACGTGGTGGTGGCGCGCCAGGCGCTGGGCGACGGCACCACGGTGCTGCCCGGCATGGTGGCCAAGCGCTCGGTGCCCAACGAGTACGTGCACAACGACGCGCTCACGCCCGAGACCTTCGCGCAGTTCGCGGGCCGCCAGCTCTCCGTGCCGGTGGCCGCGGGCAAGCCGCTGCTGGCCTCGTTCTTCTCGGCGCCGCGAAAGGTGTTCGCGCAGGAGATCGAGCAGGGCGTGCGCGCCATCACCATCCCGGTGGACGAGATCAGCTCCATCTCGGGCATGCTGCGCGCGGGCGACCGCATCGACTTCATGTACATGGTCGACAAGAACGCCGCCAACGATCCTTCGGTGGTGATCCCGCTGCTGCAGGACGTGGAGGTGCGCGCCACCGGCCAGATCACCTCGGAGCAGTTCGCCGCGATGCGCAAGCGCTCCGACGTCTCGGCCGACACCGACCCGTACGCGCAGCAACGCTATTCCACCGTCACCGTGGCGATCCAGCCGCAGGACGCGCAGAAGCTCATCCTGGCCCAGCGCCTGGGCAAGATCATCGCCACGCTGCGCAACCCGGACGACCGCGCCACCATGACCAGCGGGGTCGACGCGGTCGACCTCGACGCCATCGTGAGCGGCTTCAGGCCGCAGCGCGCGCGCCCGATGGCGGTGTCCAGCGCACCCGCGCGGCCCGGCGTCGAATACATCGTGGGCGGCGCCGGCAACCAGAGCCGGGCCGGTGGCGCGGGCCTGGGCGCCGCGCTGCCGCCGGCAGAACTGCCGGTGCGCTGAAGTCTTCCCGCCCCCCCAGGCGCGTGCGTTTTCCTGATCTCCAGAAAAGTTCGATGAATCTCAAGCGATGCACCTTGGCAGCGACGGCGCTGTGTCTTGTTTTCCCGGCCCAGGCCCAGGGTCCGTACCCCGGCGCGGCGGCCTCGCCGGTGCCCCTCGGCGCGGTGGTGCCTTCGGGTACAGGTGCCTCGGCAGTGCCTTCGGGTGCATCGTCGTTCCCGGCGAGGCCCTCCGGCGTGCCGGTGTCCCGCGCCCCCGAAACCTCGCCGGGCATCCGCGCGCCCGCACCGCCACCGCAGCAGGCTTCCATCACCGAGGGTGAACTGCAGCGCATCGCCGCGCGCGCCACCGTGCTGCAGCGGCTGCCCGACACGCTCACGCTGTACGTCGGGCAGATGGTGCTGGTCAAGATGCCGGGCGTGGCCCGCGTGGCGATCGGCAGCGGCAAGGTGCTGGAGGCGCGCGTGCTCGACGGCGCCAACATGCTCATCACCGCGCAGGACGCGGGCGACAGCACCCTGCACGTCTGGGACAAGAACGGCACCGTGCGCAAGCTCAAGGTGCGCGTGAACGTGGTCGACCTCGACCGCATCGCCGACGAGCTGCGCGAGATCACGCACGGCATCTCGGGCGTGAACATCCGCCGCATCGGCGAGCGCATCATCATGGACGGCAACAGCCTCGACCCCGCCGCGGTCGAGCGCCTGAACACGGTGGCGCAGCTGTATGCGCCCGCGGTGGTGTCGCTGGCCACGGCGGAGCGCATCCGCGTGGACCGCATGGTGGACATCCAGGTGCGCATCGTCGAGTTCAGCAAGACCGCGCTGGACGACCTGGGCGTGCGCTGGCAGAGCTCGGGCGACGGCTTCAACTTCGGCCTGTTCTCGGACATCGCCTCCAGCGGCAGCTACCGTGTGCTGCCCGACGGCACCGCCTTCAACAGCGCCAACACCCCGAACCTGCTGACCCAGAACCGCCGCATGCCCGAGGCCTATTTCGGCATCGGCCTCACGCTGAGCTCGCGCATCAACCTGCTGGTGCAGCGCGGCAACGCCTTCCTGCTGGCCTCGCCCAACCTGTCCACGCGCAGCGGCGGCGAGGCCAAGTTCCTGGCCGGCGGCGAGATCCCGCTGCCCGCGCTCAGCACGCAGGGCGCGGGCTCGGTCGAGTTCAAGCCCTACGGCGTGCGGCTGAACATCAAGCCCATCGCCGACGGCGAGGGCAACATCTCGGGCAGCATCCTCACCGAGGTCAGCAGCATCGACCGCAGCGTGGCGGTGCAGGGCATTCCGGGCCTCCTGATCCGGCGCACCGACACCGAGTTCAACGTGAAGGCCGGCGAGACCATCGTGCTGTCGGGCCTGCTCAGCCGCGAGTCCACGCGCTCCAGCGACGGCGTGCCGGGCCTGCGCAAGGCGCCGATCATCGGGCGCGCCTTCCGCGCCGACAACGACACCGACAAGGAACAGGAAGTGGTGGTGTTCATCACGCCGCGCGTGGTCGACCCGGCCTACGGCCAGCCGCGCATCGAGCGCGCGCGCCAGCTGCAGCAGGACGTGGGCCGCAACTTCGGCACCCTGACCGAGGACAAGTCGGACCCCGGCGGTGCCCGCCCGCCGGCCACGAACGGTGACATCGGCGGCATCGGCGCCACGCCGGTCGGCACGCCCGGCCAGCCCGTTGCTCCCTGAGGCCCGCAGCCATGCACAAGGTCTTCGTCAATTCCCCGCAGCAGGCCGTGCGCGAGGTCCCGATCGACATCGCGGAACTCCAGGTCGGCAAGGACAGCGGCAGCCACATCGTGCTGTCGGGCTGGAACGTCGCGAAGCTGCACGCCCAGTTCGTGCTGCACGACGAGGAGGTGTTCGTGCAGGACCTGGGCAGCCTCTTCGGCACCTGGGTCGACGGCAACCGCGTCACGCGCTTCGGGCCCATGAAGGGCGGAGAAGAGATCATCATCGGCGGCCACACGCTGGTGGTGTCGCTGGACACGGCGCTGCGGCCCGCGGGCACCGAACCGCAGGACGCGGCCGACGCCACGCAGATGGCCGAGACCTCGCTGGCCATCGAAGACCCGCTGCTGCAATGGCGCCGTTCGCTGCACCGCACGCTGCTGCAGCAGCTGGACAACCGCCGCATCGACACCGCGCAGATGAAGGACGAGGAGCTGCGCTCCAACATCCGCGCGCTGATCAGCGAGATCATCCGCGACACGCGCGACATGCCGGCGGAGCTCGACCGCGCGCTGCTGAGCCAGCAGCTGCTGGACGAAGCCATCGGCCTGGGCCCGCTGGAGGTGCTGCTGAAGGACGAGAGCGTGACCGAAGTGATGGTCAACCGCTTCGACGAGATCTGGATCGAGCGCGCGGGCCGGCTGGAGCGCACCAACGTCGCCTTCACCAGCAACATCGCGGTGCTGGGGGCCATCGAGCGCATCGTGACGCCGCTGGGCCGGCGCATCGACGAGAGCTCGCCGATGGTGGACGCGCGGCTGAAGGACGGCTCGCGCGTGAACGCCATCATTCCGCCGCTGGCGCTGCGCGGGCCCAGCGTCACGATCCGGAAGTTCCCGAAGAACCGCATGGGCCACGAGGGCATGATCCGCACCGGCTCGATCACCGCGCAGATGGTGGAATTCATGCGCATCGCGGTGGAGGAAAAGCTCAACATCATCGTCTCGGGCGGCACCGGCACCGGCAAGACGACGCTGCTGAACATGGTGTCGAACTTCATCCCGCCCAACGAGCGCATCGTGACCATCGAGGACGCGGCCGAGCTCTCGCTGGGCCAGCCCAACCTGGTGTCGCTGGAATCGCGCCCGGCCAACATCGAAGGCAAGGGCGCCATCGCCATTCGCGACCTGGTGCGCAACTCGCTGCGGATGCGGCCCGACCGCATCGTGGTGGGCGAGTGCCGCGGCGGCGAGGCGCTGGACATGCTGCAGGCCATGAACACCGGCCACGACGGCTCGCTGACCACGCTGCACTCGAACTCGCCGCGCGACGCGATGTCGCGGCTGGAGGTGCTGGTGACCATGGCGGGCATGAACATCCCGGTGGCGGCCATCCGCGAGCAGATCGCCTCGGCGGTCGACCTGATCGTGCAGCTCACGCGCTTTCCGTGCGGCAGCCGCAAGGTCACGCAGATCACCGAGATCACCGGCTTCGCCGACGGCGTGATCCAGATGCAGGACGTGTACGCCTTCCGCAAGACCGGCGTGGACGACACCTTCAAGACCGTGGGCCACTTCACCGCCGCGGGCACCGTGCCCGAGTTCTTCACGCGCCTGCAGGAGCACGGCCTGAAGCTCGACCTGGAATATCTCTTCGGGGAGACCGTGCCATGAAGGGAATGATCCTGCTGGCCTCCGTGCTCTGCGGCATGGGCTTCATCACGCTGTGCGGCTATCTGCTGCTGCAGCGCTCGCCGGAGCTGGTCGGCAAGGTCATGGCCAAACTGCAGGCCAGCGGCCGGCGCACGCTGAACCTGTCGGAGTTCCAGGCGCAGCACGCGGTGGCGTTCGCGTCGGGCCATGCCTTCCTGGTGGCGCTGTGCGGCGCCGTCGGATGGCTCATCTCGGGCAACCTCATCGGCGGCGTGGTGGCGGCCGTCGTGCTGTACCTGCTGCCCGCGCGCTGGTTCGCGTGGCAGCGCAAGAAACGCAGGCAGCAGATCGAATCGGAGCTGCCCGACGCGCTGCTCTTCATAGCGAGCGCCTTGCGTGCCGGCAGCGCGCTGTCGGTCGCCATCCAGGTGCTGGTGCGCGACCAGGTGGGTCCGCTGGGGCAGGAGTTCGGCCTGGTGCTCAAGGAGCAGCGCCTGGGCGTGAGCTTCGACGACGCCATCCAGAAGATGTCGCAGCGCCTGGGCATTCCCGACTTCGTGCTGGTGGTGGTGGCGCTGCGCGTGTCCAAGGAGGTGGGCGGCAACCTGTCGGAGCCGCTGCAGGTGCTGGCCGAGACGCTGCGCCGCAAGGCCATCCTGGAAGGCCGCATCAAGGCGCTGACGGCGCAGGGCCGCATCCAGGGCCTGGTGATGACGCTCTTTCCGCTGCTGCTGATGGGCGTGCTCTACCTGATGCAGCCCACCATGAGCCTGCTGTTCACCACGACCATCGGCTGGGTCGTGCTGACGGTGGTCGCCGTGATGCTGCTCTTGGGCTACGCGATGATCCGCAAGATCGTGGCCATCGACATTTGAGGCCGGAGGCACCAGACCATGCGCTCGCTGATCCTCCTGGCCATCATCTTCCTGTGCGCGACCACGGGCGTGATCCTGCTGCTGTACATGATCTCGCTGATCCGCAAGGCCAGGCCTTCGGAGCGCACGCACATGGACCCGCTGCCGCGCATGCTGCGGCTGGTGTGGCCGGTGGTGAACATCCTGCAGTTCCACGTGTCGGAGATCGCGCCCACCTCGATGCTGGTCAAGCGCAAGCGCCAGCTGCAGCTCGCGGGCCTGGAGTTCGTGCTGAAGGCCGAGGAGTTCATCGCGGTGCAGGTGGTGTCGCTGATCGTGGTGGCCGCGCTCGGCCTGTGGACCGCCGGGCTGCTCGACGCGATGGCCGCCACCAAGGTGTGGGTCACGCTGTCGTCGTGCGTGGCGGGGTGGCTGTACCCGGTGATGTGGATGCGGGACCGCCGCAAGAAGCGCGAGAAGGACATCCTGCGCACGCTGCCGGGCTACCTGGACATGATCACGCTGTGTTGCCAGGCCGGCCTGAGCCTCACCGGCGCGATCGCGCAGGCGGTGCAGAAGGGCCCGGGCGGCGCGCTGGGCCAGGAGTTCGACCGCATGATGCGCGAGATGCGCACCGGCGCGAGCCGCATGGACGCGCTCAACGCGCTGGCCGACCGCCTGGACAACAAGCACATCAAGAGCCTGGTGTCGAACCTCACGCAGGCCGAGTCGCTGGGTGCGAGCCTGGCCGACACGCTCTCCGCCATCTCGGACCAGCGCCGCACCGAGCGCTTCCAGATGGCCGAGAAGCTCGCCATGGAAGCGCCCGTGAAGATGATCGGGCCGCTGGTGATCTTCATCTTTCCGGTGACCTTCATCATCATCTTCTTCCCGCTGGTGATGCAGTTCCTCGAAACCCAGAACCGCTGAAACCGCCGAGAAAAAAAGCCGATGCGCATTGTCTCCCTCCGATCCCGATCCCCCCAGGCCCAGCCCTTCGGTCCCGTGCGCGTGGCCGAGCGCGGCTGGGACCGCACGCGCGGGCTGCTCGGCCGGCCGAAGCTCGCCGCCTGCGAAGGCCTGCTGATCATGCGCTGCAGCTCGGTGCACACGGTGGGCATGCGCTATCCGATCGACGTCGTCTTTCTGGACCGGCACGGCGGCATCGCGCGCGTGGTCGAGAGCCTGCGCCCGATGCGCATGGCCATGTGCCTGGGCGCGGCCAGCGTGCTCGAGCTGGCCGCGGGCCAGGCGCGCCGGCTGGCGCTGAGTCCGGGGTTGCAGTTGTCGGGCTGGTGAACACACTCGAAGGAGAAGGCCATGCATTCCACCCCTCACAAGCTTCGCGGGCATCGCCTGGCGCGTGCGCAGCGCGGCGCCTCCATGACCGAGACGATGATCGCGCTGCCGCTGCTGATCCTCTTCGTGATGTGCGTGGTGCAGTTCGGCCTGATCTACCGCGCGCGCCTCACGCTGGAGTACGCCGCGCACGAGGCCGCGCGCGCCGGCTCGCTCAACAACGGCATGCCGCTGCCCTTCGTCTTTCGCATCGGCAACTCGACCACGCCGGGCCTGAGCACGCTCAACAGCGCCGCGCTCGAGCTCACCACCAACGCGCTCACGCGCGGCAGCGTGTGGCAGGGGCTGGTCAAGGGCATGATGCCGCTGAACGTGCGCGACGCCAGCGTGGGCGGCATGTTCAAGGGATGGATCGACACCAACACCGACCTGATCGAGTCGGCCTGCATCGAGTACCTGAACCCGACGCAGACCGCCTTCGTCGACTGGGCCTTCATCGAGAACTTCGGCGAGAACCGCTGGATCATGCAGATCCCCAACGACACCATGCGCTACCGCAAGCCGCTGCCCTACGACTTCAAGGCCAAGGCCATGAGCACCACCGTGGGCATCGACGATCCGCTGCCGCCCGACGCGGAGCTGCGCGGCAACGTGTCGAACAAGACGCTCGGTGAATCCAGCGTGCTGCACCTGCGCGTGCACTACGGCTACCGCCTCGGGATTCCGGTGGCCAACAGGATCATCCTGACGGCGCTCAAGGGCTACCAGTTCGCGGCCGAGGCATGGTTCAAGCTGCTGTCGACCGACGGCGCCAGCGCGCCGGGCACCGACTTCCGCCTGAACCAGCTCGACGCCTACTACATCGCCAACGGCAAGATCCCGCTGGCCGCCGACGGCGTGGCGGGCATGGAGTCGCCGATGTACTGGCACCCGTTCTATTCGTTCGGGCCCAAGAGCGACCGCAGCATCGACCTGCAGTGGGACCCGGCGTGGAGCAACAACGCCGGCATCAACGTGCTGGAAAAGCCGCAGGACGCCATGACCAACATCTTCGCCTTCGTGCGCAACAACAGCACCGAGTGGGCCTCGCAGCTGCTGGCCAAGGGCGTCGACGCGGCGGCCGACAAGATCGGCGATGGCAATTCCTTCTGCCCGGCCATCTGGGACGGCTCGGTGAAGGGCCAGCTCGACAAGGTGCCGAACCCGGGCACCGCCCCCTGATGCGCAAGGCGGCGAACGCTGCACGCGGTGGGGGCGCGCTGGCGCTGTGTGCCTCCACGATCTTCGTCTCGGCCTTCCTGCTGTTCCTGGTGCAGCCGCTGATCGCGCGGCAGATCCTGCCGTGGTTCGGCGGCTCGGCCGCGGTGTGGACGCTGTGCCTGGTGTTCTTCCAGGTGGTGCTGCTGCTGGGCTACTTCTATGCCGACCGGCTGTCGCGCCGGCCGCTGCGCACGCAGGCCGTGGTGCATGCGCTGCTGCTGCTCGCGGCCTGCGCCATGCTGCCGGTGATCCCCGATGCCGCATGGAAGCCGACCGGCCAGGGCGACCCCGCGGCGGGCGTGCTCGCGGTGCTGGCCGCCACCGTCGGGCTGCCGTACCTCGCCGTGTGCACCACCGGGCCGCTGGTGCAGAGCTGGGTCGCGCGGCTGCACGCGGGCGCCGAGTTGCGCCAGGCGAAGGTCTACCGGCTGTTCGCGCTGTCGAACCTCGCGGCGCTGGCGGCGCTGGTGGTGTACCCCTTCGTGCTGGAGCCGGTGTTCGCGCTGCGCGTGCAGGCCGTGGCGTGGTCGGCGGGCTTCGGGTTGTTCGCGGTGCTGGCGATCGCGTCGGTGGTGGCGGTGGGGAAGGCGCGGCCAGCACAGGCCGGCGCCGAAGCCGCGGCGGCATCGGCTGCACCCGCGGCGCCGCTGTCGTGGCGCGACCAGCTCCTGTGGCTGGTGCTGGCCGCGCTCGGCACGGTCGCGCTGCTCGCGGTGTCGGCCTTCATCACCCAGGACATCGCCTCGGTGCCGATGCTGTGGATCGTGCCGCTCGCGCTGTACCTGCTGAGCTTCGTGCTGTGCTTCGACAGCGACTTCTGGTACCGGCGCTGGCTCTTCTGGCCCGCGGTGCTGCTGCTCACGCCGGTGATGGGCTGGTACCTGAACACGCCGCAGCGCTCGCTGCCGATCGCCGCGGCCATCGGGCTGTACTGCGCGGGGCTGTTCGCGATCTGCATGTTCGCGAACGGCGAGCTTGCGCGGGCGCGGCCCGGGCCCGCGCGGCTCACGCGCTTCTACCTGCTGCTGGCGCTCGGCGGTGCCGTGGGCGGCCTCTTCGCGGGCGTGTTCGCGCCGCACTTCTTCAACGGCTACTGGGAGCTGCCGGCGAGCCTGGCGTTGCCGGGGCTGGTCATGCTGTGGCTCGCGCGTGCGCGCCAGCAGTGGGTATGGCTGGTGTTCGCCTTCGCGGTGGTGCTGGGCTTCGGCGCCTTCCTGAAGATGGATGCGGTCGCGGTGTCGCTGAACGTCTTTCATGCGGCGGTGGTCGCGCTGGCCTGCTTCGCGGCCGGTTACACCGCATGGCGCGCGCGCGCATGGGCCGCGGGCGCGGGGCTGGCCGGTGCGCTGGCTGCGGCGGCCGTGGCGTGGCTGTCGGTGTCCAGCGTGCTCGAAGCCGACAACCGGACCCTGCTGCGCGTGCGCAATTTCTACGGTGCGCTGCGCGTGGAACAGTTCGGCATTCCGGGTGCGCTGACCTCGTCGCGCCGGCTGATGCACGGCGTGATCTCGCACGGCGAGCAGGTGATGGGCGCCATCTACCGGCGGCTGCCGACGACCTACTACGGACCCCAGTCGGGCGCCGGCGTGGCGCTGCGCGCGAACCGGGCCGCGCCGCAGCGCGTGGGTGTCATCGGCCTGGGCGTGGGCACGCTCGCGGCCTACGGGCGCGCGGGCGACACGATGCGCTTCTACGAGATCAACCCGCTGGTGACGGCGGCGGCGCGCGCGCACTTCACGTTTCTTGCGGACTCGGCTGCGCATGTCGAGGTGGTGCCGGGTGACGCGCGGCTGCTGCTGCAGCAGGAGCTCGACGCGCAAGGGCCGCAGCGTTTCGACGTGCTGGTGGTCGATGCGTTCTCCGGCGATGCGATTCCCATGCACCTGATGACGCGCGAAGCGCTGGCGCTGTACCTGCGGCACCTGAAGCCCACCGGCGTGATCGCGTTCCACATCAGCAACCGGCACCTGGACCTGGCGCCCGTGCTGAAGCGCCTGGGGGACGATGCGGGCCTGCAGGCGCTGCGTGTGCGCTTCGAGCCCGAGCGCGGCAACGTCACGCTGGAGCACACCTCGGACTACGTGCTGCTCACGCGCGACGCGCGCTTCCTGGCGGACCCGATGGTGCGGGAGCGTGCCGAACCCATGGAAGCAGCCAGCGGCGCCCGTGCGGCGCTGTGGACGGACGACTTCAGCAACCTGCTGGGCGTGCTGAAGTGGCAGTGAGGCGCAAGCCGTAGTGAGTTCAGATGGTGTGGGCTCAGGTGGTGGCCAGGTGCCACTGCCCCAGCAACCGCGCCACGGCGCGCACCCGCTGCGTGTCGCGCCCCCAGCGCCGGCTGGCCGGCAGCTTCTGCGCCCACTTCATGCGCCGCGCCGCGTTCTGGATGCGCTCGCGCACCTCGTCGCTCACGCCGCTCAGCGCGGCATGCCAGTGCTGGCCCGCCGCCTGCGGTGCGGCGGCCTCGAGCATCATGGCCGTGGAGTGCAGGTAGCTCAGCCAGTCGCGCGCCTGGCATTCGGCCAGCGTCATGACCTCGGCGGGGTCGTCCTCGAAATCGATGTAGCCGATCACGCCGTCGGGGCACTGCACCAGGTTGCGGTCGAAGGCCTGGCTCAGGTGCTGGCCGCACACGTGCACGGCCGCGATGGCGGTCAGGCCTTCGCGCCACACCGCCAGCAGCGCGGCGGGGCCGGCGGCGGCGGCCTGGTCGATGCGCTCCTGCAGCACCACGGTGGCGCGGCCGCTTTCGCCCAGGTCCGAGATCAGCAGGCCGTCGGCCTGTTGCGCCAGCACCGTCGGCACGCGCAGGCCGGCGGCGGCCAACTGCTTCAGCCGCCGCGCCTCGGTGGCGATGGCCGCTTCGCCGCCCGGGTTGGGCACGGGCTTGATGATGTCCAGCCGCGCCATGCGCGCCACGGCCGCCATCACGCGGTAGCCCCATTTGCCGTGGCGCGGGCCGGCCTTCTTGAGCCACACGCGTTCGCTGCCGAAGCGGTGGCTGGCCACGTTCTTCTCCTGCCGGGGCAGGGTGGTGCGCAGGAACTCGGCGTAGTCGCCGGGCGCCGGCGTGCGCGCCAGCGCGTCCAGGGGCGCGGGCGCCGAAGCGGCGCCCTTGCGCGATTGCAGGCGCCCGTTGGCGCCTCCTCGTCTCAGTGGGTTCATGCGGCCATTGCAAAGCCCGCCACCAGCCCTTGCGGGCCCTGTGTCAAGGGCTGGAAACTCTCCGCACTGGCCAGCGGCCAGTAGGTGCGAAAGACATTGTGCTGCTCGTCGAGCGGGCCGAGCAAGGCGCCCGGCTGCACCTGCATCACCAGGTTGCTCAACAGGCGCACTTCGGTGTCGGAAATGCGGCGCACGATGTGGTGCGCGGTGATCTGCTGCGGATGGTCCAGGCCGGCGGCCTGCACCAGCTCCTGCAGCGCATGCAGCGTGCTGCGGTGGAAGTTGCGCACGCGGTCGGCCTTGGTGGGCACCACCAGCGCCTGCTGGCGCAGCGGGTCCTGCGTGGTCACGCCGGTGGGGCAGTGGCCGGTGTGGCAGCTCTGCGCCTGGATGCAGCCCAGCGCCATCATGAAGCCGCGCGCCGCGTTGCACCAGTCGGCGCCCAGCGCCATCATGCGGGCCACGTCGAAGGCGGTGATGACCTTGGCGGCGCAGCCGATCTTGATGCGGTGCCGCAAGTTGACGCCCACCAGCGTGTTGTGCACCAGCAGCAGGCCTTCCTGCAGCGGCGCGCCCACGTGGTCGCTGAACTCGACCGGCGCCGCGCCGGTGCCGCCCTCGGCGCCGTCGACCACGATGAAGTCGGGCGTGATGCCGGTGGCCTGCATCGCCTTGACGATGCCGAACCATTCCCACGGGTGGCCCAGGCAGAACTTGAAGCCGGTCGGCTTGCCGCCCGACAGCTCGCGCAGCTTGGCGATGAAATGCATCATCTCGGTCGGCGTGGAGAACGCGCTGTGCGACGAGGGCGAGATGCAGTCCACGCCCACCGGCACGCCGCGCGCCGCCGCGATCTCGGGCGTGACCTTGGGCGCCGGCAGCACGCCGCCGTGCCCGGGCTTGGCGCCCTGGCTCAGCTTGACCTCGATCATCTTGACCTGCGGATCGCGCGCGTTGGCGGCAAAGCGCTCGGGGTTGAAGCTGCCGTCGTCGTTGCGGCAGCCGAAGTAGCCCGAGCCGATTTCCCAGATCAGGTCGCCGCCGTGCACCCGGTGGTGCTGCGAGATCGAGCCTTCGCCGGTGTCGTGCGCGAAGCCGCCCATCTTGGCGCCCTGGTTGAGCGCGAGGATGGCGTTGGCCGACAGCGCGCCGAAGCTCATGGCGGAAATGTTGAACACGCTGGCGCTGTAGGGCTGCGTGCAGACCTGCGCCGGGTTGGCGCCGGCCGGCTGCGGCGTGCCGCCGATCACGATGCGGAAATCGTGGTTCGCGAGTTTGGTCGGCTGCATCGAGTGGTTGATCCACTCGTAGCCCGCGATGGTCACGTTCAGCTGGGTGCCGAAGGGCCGGTTGTCGGGGTCGCCCTTGGCGCGCTGGTAGACCAGCGAGCGCTGCGCGCGGGAGAAGGGGGCTGCCTCGGAGTCGCTCTCGATGAAGTACTGCCGCATTTCCGGGCGGATGAACTCCAGCAGGAAGCGCAGGTGCCCGATGACCGGGTAGTTGCGCAGAATGGCGTGCCGGGCCTGCCGCAGGTCGTGGATGCCGGTACCTGAAAGTACCGCGAAAGCGACCACGCCGATCCAGGCGAGCCACAGGTGCGGTGACACCAGCACGAAGGCAAGGCAGGCCACCAGACCGGCCACGCACAGGGCGAAAGCGCTGTAGCGCGCCGGAAACGGAATAATCGTGGGCATAGAAATAGTGTCGACCGAAGCCTGCTGCATCATAGAGGGCTGCCCCGAACTTGCCATGACGACCATTCCCGACCCCATTCCGGCTCCTGAAGCCACCCCTGACACCCCTGCCGAAGCCACATCCGCCCAGACGCCCCTCGGCCCCGATGACTTCGACGCCCTCGACCAGGCGCTGGACGCCATGCGCGAGCACGACGAGGAAATTCCCCAGTGGGAGTTCTGCGAAGGCTTCATGGCCGCGCTGATCTGCACCCGCCGCCCCATCCTGCCCTCCGAATACTGGCCCGTGCTGCTGGGCGACAGCTTCTCGTCGGCCCAGCACATGGAGTTCGTCTGGAACTGGAAGCGCCGCTGGATCGAGATCGAGGAAGGCCTGGACGCCCCGGTCGAGACCCTCGACGACGAACGCAGCTGGCAGCCCGAGGTGCTCGACACCCGCGGCGCCATCGCCTCCCTGCCGGAAGAAGAACGTGCCGAGATCGCCGGCGAGGAGATTCCCTCGTTCGCGCAGGTCTGGGCGCTGGGCTTCATGTACGCCGTGGAAAACTGGCCCGAAGACTGGGCCACGCCGCGCGACAAGGACGCCGCGCAGATGCTGGACGACGCGCTCGACAACATCGTCGCGCTCACCGAGGACGACAAGGCCAAGCCCACGCTGTCGATGTACAGCGACGACGCGCCGCCCAGCGTGAGCCAGCAGCGGCTGGACGACTTCGGCGCCGCCATCTGGGCCGTGTACGACCTGCGCCAGCTCTGGAAGAGCCTGGGCCCGAAGGTCGAGACGATCCGCAAGGAAGCCGAGCCCGGCCGCAACGACCCCTGCCCCTGCGGTAGCGGCAAGAAGTACAAGAAGTGCCACGGTGCCGGCTAGCACCGGTCCGGACAGTGATGCCACGCCGCTGACGCTGCGCTCGGCGTGGGTCATGGTCCTGGCGCTGTGCGCCGGGGTGGCGCTCAGCCAGGCCTTTCGCACGGTCGGCGCCATCATGGCCAGCCCGCTGCAGGCCGACTTCCACCTGTCCGCCCAGGCCCTCGGGATCTTCTCGGGGGCTTTTCACTTTGCGTTCGGCGCAATGCAGCTCTTCATGGGCATCGGCATCGACCTGCACGGCGTGCGCCGCACGGTGCTGGTGGCGTTCCCCATTGCCATCGCGGGCGCGCTGCTGTCGGCGGTGTCGTCCAGCTACCTCATGCTGGTGGCCGGGCAGGCGCTGATCGGCGTGGGCTGCGCGCCGGCCTTCCTGGTGTGCACCGTGTTCATCGCGCGGCACTTTCCGGCGGCGCGCTTCGCCACCGTCTCGGGCATGGTGCTGGCCATCGGCGGCCTCGGCATGCTGGTCACCGGCACGCCGCTCGCGTGGCTGGTGCAGGCGTACTCGTGGCGCGCGGGCTTCGTGGTGCTGGCGGTGGCCGCGGCGCTGGCCTGGCTGGCTATCTGGCGCTGGGTGCACGAGCCCGCTTCCGCCGTGCCGCAGACCAAGGAATCGATTCCCGAGGCCATCCGGCAGTTCGGCGCGCTGTTCGCCATGCCGCACACGCTCGGCATCATCGTGCTGGGCGCGGTCACGTATGCGGCCTTCATCTCGCTGCGCGGCCTGTGGCTCGGCCCGCTGATGATGGAGCGCCATGGTTATTCACTGGTGCAGAGCGGCAACGTCGCGCTGGCGGTGTCGGTGATCTCGCTGTTCGGCGCGCCGCTGTTCGGCCGCCTCGACCGCGACGGCGCCGGGCGCCGCCGCTGGATCGTCATTTGCGCGCTCGGCTACGCGGCGCTCTTCGCGCTCATCGCGGTGCTGCACTCGGCCTGGCTCGACATCACCGGCATGGTGCTGATCGGCGTGCTCTCGGGCTTCATCGTGTGGCAGTACGCCGACGTGCGCGGCGCCTACCCGACCACCCTCACCGGCCGCGCGATGGCGGTGTTCACGATGGCGATGTTCCTGGGCGTGGCGCTCATGCAGTGGGGCACCGGCGTGGCCGCCTCGGTGGCCTCGGCGCATGGCGGCGACCCGCTCACGGCCGTGCTGGCCACCATCGCCGTGCTGCTGGTGGTGGGCATCGCGGCCTTCGCCTGGCTGCCCGCGCCGAAGTCGACGGCTGTCTGATCAAGGAACACCGCGCAGCCGGCCTTGCCGGGCCGCTGGTGTTGCCCCCGGCAGGGGGTTGGAGACGCGACACGAAGTGCGCGAAGCCTGGGGGCGAGCCTTGTCTAGATCTTGAAGGCGCGTTGGATGTCGGGGCGCACCAGGTCCGCGTACTCGCGGTGCTTGCGGATGTAGCCCGCGATGAACTGGCACACCGGAATCACATGCAGCCCCTTCGCGCGGGCCTCGTCGAGCACGTGCCGCGCAATGGCCGAGCCCACGCCCTTGCCTTCGTACGCGGGCAGCACCTCGGTGTGCGTGAACATGATGGCGTCGGTCAGCAGGTTGTATTCGGCATAGGCCGCGAGCTTGCCGTCGAGCGCGGCCTCGTAGCGGTGCAGCGCGTCGTTGCTGGAAAAGGCGAGGGCGATGTCGTTGCTCATGGTTGGCGTGCGAGGTAGTTGGCGAGGTTGGCGGCCGCGGTGGCGCGGACCTTCTTGCGCAGCACCGGCGTCCAGCCGAGCAGCAGGCCCGGCGTGCCCAGCGCCTGGCGCGACCAGGTCCAGAACGGGAAGGTGTCGCGGTGCGTCGCAATGAGCCCGTCGGGCGTGAAGGTGAAGCGCGCGTCGACGCTGTTGTCCACGATGCGGCCAGTGGCGCTGAAGCGGTAGTGCGCGTCCCAGTGGGCGCTGCCCGTGGTGTCGTCGGCCTTCGCGTCGCGCCAGGTCAGGCGCCACACGTCGGCGCCCTTGGCCTTGGTGGCTTCCGACAGCATGCGCCACATGCCACCGACCTCGCGGCGCCCGCGCAGCGAGAAGGCCTCGTCGTCGAACACCGCGTCGCTGGCGTAGCAGGCTTGCATGGTGGCGGCGTCGAGCTTCGCGAAGGCGCTGTAGAAGCGCTCGATGGTCTGTGCGTTGGTGGCTGCGGTCATGAGGCCTCTGGGGTTGTGAAAAATCGGGTCAGCGGCCGAGCAACTCGACCAGCGTCTGCAGTGCGTGGCGCACCGTGGCCGCGCGCACGGTGGCGCGGTCGCCGTCGAAGCGGCGTCGCTCGGTGCGCACGTCGCCGTCGACCGACCAGCCGAACCACACCGTGCCCACCGGCTTCTCGCTGGTGCCACCGGTCGGGCCGGCCACGCCGGTGACGGCCAGGGCCACCCGCGACGGCGCCGAATGCGCGATGGCACCCGTGGCCATGGCGCGCGCCACCGGCTCGCTGACCGCGCCGTGCGCCGCGATGGTTGCCGCGTCCACGCCCAGCAGCTGGGTCTTGGCTTCGTTCGAATAGGTGATGAAGCCGCGTTCGAACCACACGCTAGAGCCCGCGAGCTCGGTGCAGGCCGCGCCGATCAGCCCGCCCGTGCAGCTTTCGGCGGTGGCCAGCATCCAGCCCTTGCGCTGCAGCAGGGCGGCCAGCGCGGCGACGAGGTCGGGGGTGTCGAGATCGGCCAGGGCCGGTGACGCAGCGGATGTCGAGGGAGTCGTCGCGGGGGGCGTCGAGGGGGTCGTCGAAAAGGAAGCCATCGTGTTCACCAGGCGCGCCACAGCGCAATGACCAGCAGCGTGCAGAAGGCCGCCACCAGGTCGTCGAGGATGATGCCGAAGCCGGCGTGCCACCAGCGCACCTGCGCCGCGTCGCGCTGCTTGAAGAGGCCATCGGCCCAGGCCACGGGGCCGGGCTTGGCGGCATCGAAGTAACGGAACAGCCCGAAGGCGATGGCCTGCGCCAGCAGCCCGGCCGGCGTGACCAGCCAGAGCACGATCCAGAAGGCGACCACTTCGTCCCACACCACCGCGCCGGGGTCGGCGATGTTCATGTCGCGCGCGGTCACGGTGCAGGCCCACCAGCCGATGGGCAGTGACGCCAGGATGATCCAGCCGATGGTGGCCGGCGTGAACCACAGCTGCATCACCACGAAGGCCACCCAGGCCCACAGCGTGCCCACGGTGCCCGGCGCGATGCGCGGCAGGCCCGAGCCGAAGCCCAGCGCGATGAAGTGCGCGGGGTGCGAGAGCATGAAGCGCAGCGTGGGGCGGCGCATCGAGGGTTGGGGCATGGCGCCGGAAGCGGATGTGGTGGCGGCGGAAGAAGGAGAGGAAGAAGCAGCGTGCATCAGGGGCAGGAGTGTCGCGCATTCTGCGGCGGCGCCCGTGTCGCGCCCGCGTGGCCATGGCTTTATTAATCAAAGCAATAGCTTGTTTAATTAACGCCCGCCGCCTAGTATCCGAGCTTCTTTCCGCTTCCTGCATCTCGTCATGTCTTCGCCTTGCGCCGCCCTGCGGCCCGCTTCTTCGCCCCCTGCCGCTCCTGCCGCCCCTCCCGCCCCCGCAGCCTGGCGCGAACTCTTCACCGGCCGCAACGGCTGGCGCGCGCTCGCGCTCACCGGCGGCGTCGCGCTGCACGCCGTCAACGTGCACATCGTGACCACCGTGCTGCCGTCGGTGGTGCGCGAGATCGGCGGGCTCGACTGGTACGCCTGGAGCACCACGCTGTTCGTGGTCGGCTCGATCCTGGGCGCCACGCTGTCGGTGCGGCTGCTCGCCGTGCTCGGGCCGCGCGGCGCCTGCCTGGCCGCGCTGGCGGTGTTCAGCGCCGGCTCCATCGGCTGCGCGATGGCGTCGTCCATGCCCTGGATGCTCGCGGGCCGCACGGTGCAGGGGCTGGGCGGCGGCCTGCTCGCGGCGCTGAGCTACGGCCTGATCCAGCTGGTGTTCGCGCAGCGGCTGTGGCCGCGCGCGGTGGCACTGGTCTCGGGCATGTGGGGCGTCGCCACGCTCTGCGGGCCGGCCGTGGGCGGCCTGTTCGCGCAGGCCGGGCACTGGCGCTGGGCCTTCTGGTTCCTGCTGCCCGTGGCCGCGGCGCAGGCGCTGCTGGTGCTGGTGCAGCTGCGGCCCTCGGCCGGCGTGACGCACGCGCGGCCCGCGGTCCTGCCGCGCGTGCCGGGCCCGCAGATCGGCCTGCTCGCGCTGTCGGTGCTGGTGATCGCGGCCAGCGGCCTGTGGCCCGACCTGCGCTGGCAGGCCGCCGGCGTGGTGCTGGGGCTGGCCATCGGCTTCGCCGCCACCCGCATCGACAGCCACGCCACCGTGCGCGTGCTGCCCAGCGGCGCGTATTCGATGAGCGCGCCGCTGGGCGCCATCTATGCGAGCGTGGCGCTGCTGCTGGTCGGCACCACCACAGAGATCTTCGTGCCGTACTTCCTGCAGCTGCTGCACGGCCATTCGCCGCTGGCGGCGGGCTACCTCACGGCCGCGATGGCGGGCGGCTGGAGCGCGGGGTCGCTGCTGTCGTCGGGACGCAGCGGCGCCGGCGCCGACCGCATGCTGCGCGCCGGGCCGGTGATCTGCACGCTGGGGCTCGTGGCGCTGGCGTGGCTGTTGCCGTCGCCGGGCGTGCTCGGTGCTGGCGTCGAGACCTCGATCGTCGCCATCGCCTTGGCCGCCGTGGGGCTCGGCGTGGGCATCGGCTGGCCGCACCTGCTCACGCGCGTGATGTCGCTGGCGCCCAAGGGCGAAGAGGGCCTGGCGTCGGCCTCCATCACCACCGTGCAGCTCTACGGCATGGCCGTGGGCGCGGCGGTGGCGGGGCTGGTGGCGAACGCGGCCGGGCTCACCGCGCCGGGCGGCGTGGCGGGTGCGCAGTCGGCCGCGGTGTGGCTGTTCGCGAGCTTTGCGCTCGCACCCGCCGTGGCGGTGTGGCTCGCGTACCGGGCCGTGGCACGGCGCGGCTGGTGAACCGGCTGAACCGCCGGGTCCACCAGATTCACCAGCCGCATCAGGTTCAGGCCACCACGCCCTCCCAGGCCAGCGCCCGCCGGCGTGCCCGCAGCCGCAGGCCTTCGCCGCGCAGCAGGCCCACCAGGTCGTAGACCTCGGCCGGCAGGTGCGCGCCGCGCCAGGCCACGTGCTGGTCGGCGCGGCACAGCACCAGCGCGTGGGTGTAGGCCTTGGGCACGTCCTCGGTCTCGATGTCCAGCAGCGTGAGCGGCATGCTGTAGGCGGCCGCGGCGCGCTCCAGCGGGCGCACGTCCACGCTGCGGTCGAAGCGCAGCAGCGTGTAGCCGGGGCCGAAGGCGTCGTAGAGCGAGCGGCCGTCCGCCAGCCAGAAGTGCGGCGCGCGGCAGCCCGGCACGGTCGAGGGCGTGAAATCGCCCATCGAATAGGGCGGCGCCGTGTGCTCGCCGTCGGCCACGATGATCGGCGACCCGCTGTAGAAATAACCGAAGTTCAGGCCGCCGCAGCAGAACTGCTGCACGTTGAGCTCGTAGGCCTCGCGCCCGATGTCGGCGCGCAGCGCGTCGCCGGCCGGGCCGGGTTCCTCGATGTCGGGCGGCACCGCGCGGCGTGCGCGGATCATCTTCTGCGCATGGTCCATCGCGAAGTTCGACACCTGCTCGGTGATCGGTTGCCGCTCGGCCTCGTAGGCGTCCAGGATGGCTTCGTCGCCCCAGCCCTGCACCGCGGCGCCCAGCAGCCACGAGAGGTTGAGCGCGTCGGCAATGCCGGCGTTCATGCCGTAGCCCGCGTAGGGCACCCACAGGTGCGCCGCGTCGCCGGCGAGGAACACGCGGCCTTCGCGGAAGCGGTTGGCCACCAGCCGCCGGCCGACCCAGTCTTCCTTGCTGATGACCTCGTACGCGAAGTCGGGGCCCACGCCGAGGATGCTGCGCAGCGACTGGTCGCGGTCGACCGAATCGAACTCGGGCTCCTCGGCGTTCAGGTGGTTGTGCACCAGCCAGGTCTCGTGCCCGTCGATGGCGAACATCGTGCCGCAGCGGCGCGGGTTCATCGAGTAGTACGACCACGCCGGCTTGCCGGGAATCATGCCGCGCAGTTGCGGGGCGCGGATGAAGGTCGACTGCACGCGCTGGATCACCGCCGTGCCCTCGAGCTTCGCGCCGATCTGCTTGCGCACCACCGAGCTGCCGCCGTCGCAGCCCACCATGTAGCGGCAGCGCACGGTGCGCATCCTGCTGTCGTCCAGGTTGCTCACCACCGCGCACACGCCGTCGGCGTCCTGGGTGAAGGCCTCGAAGCGCGTGCGGTTGAGCAGCTGCACGCCCGGCAGCGCGGCCGTGTGCTTCAAGAGAATCGGCTCCAGGTAGATCTGGTTGATGCGGTGCGGCGGCTCGGGCGTGGGCCACCAGGCGTCGGGGCCTTCGGTTTCGGTGTAGCGGTCGCGGCGGCACGGAATGGGAATGCGCGTGAGCTCGATGCCCGTCACGCTGGTGCGGAACACCACGTCGTTTGGATGGTCCGCCGGCAGGCCCGCGTCGCGCAGCTTCTGCGCCACCCCCAGGCGGCGGAACTGCTCCATGGTGCGCGAGGCCACGTGGTTGCACTTGACGTTCGGCGGCTCGGCGAAGCGGCGCGTTTCGCAGATGACCACCGACACGCCGCGCGAGGCGAGGTCCATGGCCAGGGTGAGGCCCACGGGGCCCGCGCCGACGATCAGCACGTCGGCCTTCAGTGTGGTGGCGGTGTTGTCGGTCATGTCGAAAGGTGGCAATGCACGGGCGCAGGAACGCAGGAGGACGGTGGGAGGTACGGAGGGCGTGCGTCAGTCGAGGCGGATGTGCGCCGCCTGGATCACCTTGGCCCACTTCTTCGTCTCGGACTGCATGTAGGCCTCGAAGGCCTCGCTCGAGGTCGGCGCGGGCTCCGCGCCCAGGTTGCGGATCGACGCCTTGATCTGCTCGTCGCCCAGCGCGGCGTTGATCTCTGCGTTGAGCCGCGCCACGACGGGTGCGGGCGTGCCGGCCGGCGCCACCACGCCGAACCAGCCGGTGGAGTCGTAGCCGGGCAGGCCGGCCTCGGCCACCGTGGGCACGTCGGGCAGCATCGGCACGCGCTGCGCGCTCGTCACCGCGAAGGCCACCAGCTTGCCGGCCTTGATCTGCTGCAGCGAGGCGGGCAGGTCGACCAGCGCGAGCGGAATCTGCCCCGCCATGGCGTCGAGCGCGGCGGGGCCCGAGCCGCGGTACGGCACCTCGACCAGCTTCACGTCGGCCATCTGCGCGAACAGCGCCGCCGACAGGTGCATGGCCGTGCCGTTGCCGCCGTGGCCGATCGACAGCGTGCCCGGCTTCGCCTTGGCCAGCGCGATCAGCTCGCGCTGCGTGCGCGCGCCGATCGACGGATGCCCCACGATCACGAAGGGCGTGGCCGCGACCATGCCCACGGGCCTGAAGTCCTTCACCGGGTCGAAGGGCATCTGCGCGTAGAGGTTCACGTTGGCGGTGAGCGCACCGGCCGCGCCCAGGCCCAGCGTGTAGCCGTCGCCCGGCGTCTTGGCCACCAGCGAGAGGCCCACGTTGCCGCCGGCACCGGGCCTGTTGTCGACCACCACGGGCTGGCCCAGCTTCTCGTTGAGCCGCGGCACCAGCAGGCGCACCACCGCGTCGGCGCTGCCGCCGGGCGGGAAGGTGACGACCAGGCGGATCGGCCGGTTCGGGAAGTCGACCACCGACGGCGAAGGTGCTTGCGCGAAGGCCGCGCCGCCGAGCAGCGTGCACGCGGCGGCCAGCGTCAGCTGCCGGCGGCGTGCGTTCGTCCCGCCAGCCAGGGGTGCGGTCATCGAGACTCCTTGCGTGTCGTGCGCGTCTTGCGTGGTGCCATGGTGCCGTGGTGCCGTGGTCGGTTCCGGCGAAGATTGAACGATGCGCCGATTCATTCGTAAATCAAGAAATTTCTAATGAAATATCATCTTTCCTGATGAATGCGAACTTCAGTCCTACGATCCGCCAGCTGCGTGCGTTCCTCGCCGTCTACCAGCTGAAGAAGCTCAGCGCGGCGGCGCAGAAGCTGTTCGTCACGCAGTCGGCGGTGAGCATGCTGATCCGCCAGCTCGAGGACGGGCTGGACACGCGGCTGTTCGACCGCACCACGCGTTCGCTGAAGGCCACGGCCGCGGGCGAGCAGATGATGGTGACGGTCGAGCGCATCCTGCGCGACGTCGATTCGCTGTCGGCGGACTTCCGCGAGCTCGCCACGCTGGAGCGCGGGCGCGTCACGCTGGCCATCACGCCCACGCTCGCGGGCTTCCTGCTGCCCGACGCCGTGCGCGCGTTCACCGAACAGCATCCCGGCGTGCGCATCCTGGTGAACGACTGCGCGCCCGACCAGTTCATCTCGCGCATCCTCGGCGAGCACGTCGACTTCGGCATCGGCACGCCCGAACGCCCCGGCGCCGAGGTCGAGGTGCAGCGGCTCATGCGCGACCACCTCGCGCTGGTGTGCCGCGAAGACCATCCGCTGGCCAAGGCGCGCGTGGTGCGCTGGACCGACCTTGCGCACCACCCCGTCATCACCGTGCGCCCGGGCTACGGCGTGCGCCCGCTCATCGACGGCACCGCCGCGGAGGCGGGCGTGGCACTGGACGTGGTGAACGAGGTGTCGTTCCTGTCCACCGCCATCTGGATGACCGCGGCCGGCATGGGCGCGTCGATCATGCCCTCGGCCTTCGCGCGCGCCGAGGCCGATCCGTCGCTGGTCATCAAGATGCTGAGTTCGCCGCGCGTGGCGCGCGACATTTCCATCGTCACCAAGCGCGGCCACTCGCTCTCGGCCGCGGCGCGCGCCTTCATCGACGCACTGAAGCGCTCCCTATAATTTTTCGATTCACAACATACGGGAGGCTTCGCTCCATGAGAACTTTCATTCAACGTCTCGGGGCCCTGTCGCTCCTCGTGGCTTTCAGCTTCGCGCTGGCGGGCTGCGGCAACAAGGAGGCCGAGCAGCGCAAGGCCTTCATCTCGTTCCTGCAGACCCGCGTGCTCGACAAGCCCGGCCTGCGCGTGCCCACGCCCACGGCCGAAGAGAAGACCTCGTTCGGCGACTACGCCCAGCACTACGCGGTGATCACCGATTTCAACGAAGGCATGAACCAGTCGGTGAGCCAGCCCATGACGCAGATCATGGCCAAGGGCGCGCTGCGTTCCATTGCCGACCTGTCTTCGCGCCGCGACGACCTCAAGGCCGCCAAGGAAGGGCTGGGCGGCCTGCGCACCGCGCTCGACCAGCAGACCGCCAAGGCCGACGCCGCGCACGCGCAACTCAAGCAGCCCGACGACCTGAAGCAGGTCTACGACAAGGCCTACGACAAGACCGTGACCGCGCCGTCCACCACCTTCAAGGAAGTGTTCCCCGCGCTCGACACCGTGTTCGACAGCGCGCTGGCCATCGGCGACTTCCTCGAGAAGAACAAGTCGAAGATCCAGATCTCGGGCAGCAGCGTGACCGTGAGCGATCCGGCCGTGCAGGCGGAACTCAACAAGATGCTGCAGCAGCTCAACGGCCAGTCGGCCGCCATCAACGCCGCGCAGCGCAAGATGCAGGCGATGGTGCGCGGCTAACCGAGGTTCGTCTCTGTTCGCCTCTCAGCTTCGCGCGCCAGGCTTCTCAGACGAAGTGGTCGAACGAGCCGAAGCGCTGCGACACCGGCGCGCCGGCCGCGTCGACGATGCGCAGGCCGGCATCGGCCTCGATGCGGCCGATGCGCGTGACGCGCGTGGCGCTGCGTGAGCCGGCCGCTTCGACCGCATCGCGCGCCGAGGCCGGTGCGGTGAAGACCAGCTCGTAGTCGTCGCCGCCCGAGAGCGCGCAGGTGCGCAGGATCTCGGTGCTCAGGCCCGGCGCCTCGGCGGCGATCAGCGCCGTGGTTGCGTCGGCGTCGAGCGTGGCACCCACGCGGCTGGCCGCGAGGATGTGGCCCAGGTCGCCGATCAGTCCGTCGCTCACGTCCACCGCCGACGTGGCGATGCCGCGCAGGGCCTGCCCGAGCGCCACGCGCGGCGCCGGTTGCTCCATGCGGGCGCGGGCCGATTCGAAGGCCTCGGCCGACAGCGCGACGGTGCCGCGGAACACCTCCAGCGCCAGCCGCGCGTCGCCCAGCGTGCCGCTCACCCAGATGTCGTCGCCCGCGCCCGCGCCCGAGCGCAGCAGCGCGGCGCCGGCCGGCACCTCGCCGAACACGGTGATGCAGATGTTGAGCGGGCCGCGTGTGGTGTCGCCGCCCACCAGTTCGCAGCCGTGCGCGTCGGCCAGCGCGAACAGGCCGCGCGAGAAGCCTTCGAGCCAGTGCTCGTCGACACCCGGCAGCGCCAGCGCGAGCGTGAACGCCAGCGGCTTCGCGCCGCAGGCCGCCAGGTCGCTGAGGTTCACCGCCAGCGCCTTGTGGCCGAGCCGCGCCGGCTCGACGGTGGACAGAAAGTGCCGCCCCTCGACCAGCATGTCGGAAGAGACGGCGAGCTGCATGCCCGGCGCCGGCGCAAGCAAGGCGCAGTCGTCGCCCACGCCGAGCGGGGAACGCGTGGCGGGGCGCTTGAAGTAGCGTGTGATCAGGTCGAATTCACCCATGGGGAGCGAGCATAAGGGGTGGGGCTGGGCCGAGTGGTCGGAGTGGTCGGAGTGGGCAGGCGGGGTGCAATGCTACAAACGCGCCATGCCCGAAACAGGACTTCGTTGATGCGATCGATCGAGAACATGCTCGGCCTCTGGGCTTCGGGTCTGCGATCGTCGCAGGCGATTGTCGACTGGGCCGGCATGGCCGTTGCCAGGCCCGATATGCCCGATGACTCCAGGCAGGAGCTTTTCGAGCTGATCACCTACGGTCCCGAGCAATGCCTGAAGCGGGCCCGGCACGATTTTTCTCCACGGCCTGCACGGATGAGCTACCTGCAGCAGTTCTGCGTTCGTGGCATCGAGACGGAACTCGACTCGCCGGTGTCGGCGCTGGCCTTCGCCCACTGGGCTGCGCGCGGCTGCATGGGCGAGGAGCTGTCCGAGCCCGCGGTGGCGTTCGGCTACCGGCTCGACCACCTGCTCATCGACTGCGAGGACGAAGCGGCCGCCCTCGCATTCGTGCGCAACGAACTCCCGGCGCTGCTGCCGCAATGCAGGACGGTCGCCGCGCCGTTCCTGGACGACGAAGCCTGACTCAGGCCTTCCCGCGAAACCTCAACGCCGCCTGCCGCACCACCTCCGCCAGCAGCCGTTCCTTGCCCTGCTTCTCGCGCAGCCAGCGCGCATCGTTGCGGTTGGCCTCCACGCTGGTGCGCAGCTCGCCCAATGCCTGCGTGGCGTTGAGCGCCTCGCTGTGCCATTCGAGCTGGGTCATCGTCATCAGGATGTGGTCGCGCAGCGGCATGTGCTGGCCGGTGGCCGGGTCGACGTACACCGCGTCGAGCCCGAAGCGGCAGGCCTGGAAGCGGTTGTAGGTGTACACGAGGTAGTCGTCCTCGCTCGGCTCGAAGGGCTGCTCCTGCAGGAACCACGCGGCCAGCGACTGCACGTAGCCCGCCAGCGCGGCGGCGCGCTCCACGGTGAGCGGCGTGTCGAACACGCGGATCTCGATGGTGCCGAACTCGGGCTTGGGGCGGATGTCCCAGTAGAAGTCCTTCATGCTGCGCACGACACCGGTGCGGGTCATGCGCTCGAAGTAGGCCTCGAACTCCTTCCAGCTGGTGGTGAAGGGCGCGCGGCCCGACAGCGGGAAGGCGAACACCGAGTTCAGCCGCGCCGAGTCGAACTGCGTGTCCTGCCCCTGCACGAAAGGCGAGGACGCCGACAGCGCGATGAAGTGCGGGATGTAGCGCGACATGCGGTGCAGCATGAGCAGCGCCGCGTCGGCATCGGGGCAGCCGATGTGCACGTGCTGGCCGAAGATGGTGAACTGCTTGCTCAGGTAGCCGTACAGCTCCGACAGTTCGCGAAAGCGCGGTTTGTCATAGATGCGCCGCTCGTGCCACTGCTGGAACGCGTGCGTGCCGCCGCCGACCACCGCGATGTTGAGCTTGTCGGCATTGCGGATCAGCGCCTCGCGGATCGGCGACAGCTGCGTGATCACGTCCTGCGCCGAATGGCAGATGTCGGTGGAGATCTCGATCATGCTCGAGGTCATCTCGGGCACCACGCTGCCGGGCAGCGGGGTCTGCGCCATCAGGCGCAGCATGTCCTCCGCGTAGGGCGCGAGGTCGTAGTCGTGCGTGTTGACGAGCTGCAGCTCCAGCTCCACGCCCAGCGACAGGGCCTCCGACTTGTTGAAGGGCTCGAGCTTGACGGTGCGGCTCTCGGGATCGGGCGGCAGCGGGGCCGAGCGGAAGTCGTCGCTGTCCGGATCGAAGGGGGGGGTGACGGCGGTGCTCATCGCTGCGTGTCCTCTGTGGTGCTGAAGGCCTGGGGCGCCCAGGGCACCGAACTCTCGCCGACCGCGTGGATGGCCACGGTGGCGAGCATCGCGCCCACCACCTCCATCAGCAGGATGGAAGGCAGCGCGACCTGCGTGATCATGGTGCCCAGCAGCGGCGAGGCGGTGGCGAAATTGGAGGCGATGAGCAGCGCGATGGACGACAGCGGCGACATCGCGCAGCCGACCCAGAAGGCCTGCTTCCAGCTGGCGCCGCTGCCCGGGTTGGCAATGGCCACGCCCGCGATCTTGGTGACCAGGCGCACGCCGATCACCGCCAGCACCACGCTGGCCACGGGCAGCGTCCAGTCGGCCTGGGCCGCCACGATCGACACCAGCACGAACATCAGCATGGTGAGCAGCGAGGCCGCGGTGCCCAGCTGCCGTTGCCAGGCCCAGGGCTTGGGGTTGAGCGTCTTCAGCAGCACGCCGCCGATCAGCGCGGCCAGCGGCGCCGAGCCGCCGACGTGCGCGGTGAGCGCCGCGCCGGCCGCGATGATGGCCAGCAGCAGGATGGAGGTGTTCTCGCTGGTCGGGCTCATCACCCGCAGCGCCGAGCGCAGCGCCAGCGCCATGATGGCGCCCACCACGAACGACAGGCCCAGCACCACGCCCACCGGGTAGAGCTTCTGCAGCAGCGTCTGCGGCGCGCGCTCGATCAGGCCGGCCTGCGCGTAGCCCAGCGCCAGCGCGTAGAAGGTGTTGAGCGTGGCCAGCGTCATGGCGCGCTCGGTCACGGGGCCGGCGGCGCGGGTGTCGATGATCACGCGGCTCAGCACGGCTGGCGAGGCGACGATGGCCATCAGCGCGATCGGGTTGGCCACCGGCTCGGGCAGGCCCAGCAGCGTGAGCACCCAGTACACGCCGAAGTAGGTGAGCGTGGCTTCGAGCAGGCTCTGCACCAGCACCATCGGGTTGTGGCGGAACCAGCGCAGCGGCAGCCGGCCGCCGGCCTCGAACAGCACCACGGCCACGCCCAGCTCGAGCAGGAAGAGGCTGATGCCGCGCAGCGGCCAGATGGCGCCCTCGAAGCCGGCGAAGCCGACCACGGCGCCCACCAGCGAGTAGCCGATGACCTTGGGCAGGCCCAGATAGCGCTGCACCAGGTGGCCGGACGCCGCGGCCGCGGCCAGCAGCAGCGACCACAGCACGGTGGGCAGGCCGGCCGAGGGGCGCACCCATTCGGACCAGAAGCCCAGCAGATCGGTGAAGAAGCTCGTCAGATTCATGCAGGTAGGAAGAAGCTCACCGGCCGGCTGCGCCAGCGTGCCCAGATCGCGCTGCGGATGCGGGCGCGGTCACCGAGGCTCACGCTGTGCGCGCGAAGCGCCAGCCGGAAAGCGAAATAGAAACTCACGCTCACATTGAGCGCGCCGATGACCGGGATGGCCGCCACCGCCCACCACAGCGCGGGCTGCTGCAGCACCGCCAGGCCCGTGGAGGCCGCGGCCGCGGCAATCTGCCCGGCCGACAGTGTCACGTGGCGCACATCCAGCCCGAGCCCGAAGAAACCCGCGAACGCGGGCAGCAGTCCGAGCATGAGTCCGAGCGAAATGTTGGAGGCGAAGCCTGAGATGTGCGTGCGCATGAAGTCGGCCCAGCGGCGGGCCCGGGCGGCGCCGAGAAAAGCGCCGATGCGGGGGTTGTAACGCATGGCGGAGTCCAGCCGATGCAGGACAAAGGCGTTTTCTGTCCAACCGGCGATGATGCTGGCCGAAAACAGCAGGATGCCGGTGATTGCCGCATAAAGCGCGGTCGGGCCGGCCAGCGAGAGCGACTTCAGCGTGGCCGCGGCATGCGCGGCGTCGAGCAGCGGCCGCCCGAGCGCCAGCTGCACCAGCAGCGCGACGCCCAGCATGGCCGGCACCACCACCAGCACGTTGCCCAGCACGGCCGCCACCTGCGAACGCACGAGGTTGGCGACCTCGTCGACGAAATCGCTCACCGCGCCGTCCGACTTGATGTCGCGCAGCCGCGCCGCCAGCGCCGGCGCCGTCATGGCGGGCTGCTTGGTGGCCAGCGTCAGGTGCAGCAGCTGGATCGCCACGAAGCTGGCCGCGTACATGAGGCCGGCCGCCAGCCCGCTCCAGAAGGCCGACAGGCCCAGCGCGTAGATGCTGAATTTCAGCAGCACGGTGATGGACGTGAGCGCACCGCCGCCGGCGGCCTTCTTCACCATCCGCGCATAGCTGGCGCGGTCGCGAGTGATGTAGTGCTCGCCGGTCTCGGCGCTGCGCTCGGTCACCTTGGCGGCCAGCATCGACGAGTTCGAGGCGATCAGCGCGCGGATGCTGTTGCGCTCGCCGCCCGCCAGCACCAGCTTGCCGACCAGCCGCGCCACGCTGGGCCCCGCGCCGGGCGTGGGGCTGGACGCCATCAGGCAGTCGAGCAGCTCGCGGATGCGCAGCACGCGCTCGCGCAGCTGGCGCAGCCGGAACACCAGGCCCACGGAGATGCCGTTGTCCTCCAGGTGCGTGTAGACCGACGAGGTCACCGCGCGGCAGGCGTCGAGCCGGTCGCGGAAGGCGACGAAGGCCCCCTGCAGCGCGTCTTCGTTGCGCGGCTGCAGGAACATCTGCTCGCGCAGGTGGTCCAGGTCGGCCATCAGCGCGTGAAAAGGGCGCGCCGCGCCCAGCTCGGCGCTCATGCGCAGGCGCAGCTCGGGCGAGAAGCCGGCCGCCACCACCTGGCTGGCGCAGTAGGTCACGGCGTCCATCACCGTGTGGCGCCAGCGTGGCGTGCCGTCGTCGTCGAGCGCGGCGTCGGCCAGCAGCGCGCCGATGCGCGCAAGCTGCGTCTCGTCGAGCAGCGCGATCCAGCCGGCGTCGAACGCGCCCGGCAGCACCATGCGGAACAGGTCCGATGCGTCGGTGGTCTCGGGCGTGCCCGGCAGGATCTTGCGGCGCAGGCGCTCGGCCAGCTCGCTGGCGAACGCCGTGCGTGGCGCGAAGCCGTGGTCGGCCAGCAGCGCGGTCAGGTCGACCGCGCCGGTGAAGGCGCGCCACCAGGCGCGCAGGCGCTCGCGCAGCTCGGGCCGCGCCTCGATCGCGTCGAGCAGCAGCCGCACGCGGCCCAGGGCCGCCTGGGGCGAGGCACGGTCGCCGCGCAGCCAGTCGAAGAGGTCGATGAGCCAGATGTGGCGCTGCGCCACATCGGCCTTGGGGTCGAGGCCGGCAAGCAGCCCCTGCAGGTCGCGCGAAGCGGCAGCCATGGAGTGAGGGTGAGGGGGTTCGGTGCGGTGAACACCGCGCAGCCGGCCTGGCCGGTGCCGCGGTGGGCCCCCGGTGGAGAGGGCGAAGAAAGCGGGGGAAGCGAAAAAGCGAAAGGAGCGAGGAAGGCGGCGCGAAGCCTGAAGCCGCGCCTAGTGCAGCACGCGCGAGACCGGCGCGCCGCCGACGTCGGCTTCGAGCACGAACATGGGGATCGGCACGTCGAAGCGCTCGCCTTCCTCGGTCACCACGAAGTAGCTGCCGTGCATCGTGCCGCTGGGCGCCTGCAAGCGGCAGCCGCTCGTGTAACGGAACGATTCACCGGGCGCCAGCAGCGGCTGCTGCCCGATCACGCCGAGGCCCTTGACCTCCTGCGCATGGCCCGAGGCGTCGTTGATGAGCCAGTGCCGGGCAATCAGCTGGGCTGCCACAGACCCCGTGTTCGTGACGGTCACCGTGTACGAAAAGGTGTAGATGTGGTCCTTGGCGGAGGACTGGTCGGCCAGGTAGCGCGGTTCGACCTGGACGCTGAAGGGGCTGTTTGACATGGGCGCGATGGTAACTGCAGGGCTTTCCCCTGCACCACCCGTGCATTACCTCTGTATTACGACCGGATGCCCTCCGCGCGCGCGCGGCGGATGTCAGATCGTGTTGCCCCTGGGCGCGCTGTCGGGCGCGGCCGCGGGCACGGTCTGGAACAGCAATTCGCGCAAAGCCGTGGTGGCGGCCGTGTCCGGGTCGCGTCCCGAGGTGCCGACCATCACCATGCGCCACACCTGGGCGCCGCTTTTCAGCAGCGTGGCATCCACGTGCTGCGAGGCGTCCTTGGCCATCGCGCCCTTCATCTGCAGGCCCAGGCGGCCCTTGACGTTGATGGGGCGCGCACGCTGGTCCAGTTCCATCGACGGGCGCACCGCCATCGTCCAGACGCGCTGGTAGTCGTCCAGGCTCACGCGCTCCATGCCGCCCTCGAAGGCGAAGACCGCGATCACGGTGTCCGAGTAGAAGGTGTGGACCACGTCGCCGGTGTCGTTGGCCTCCTGCCGGTATTGCCAGCCGCGCGGAATGTCCGCGCGCAGCTGCGTGGCGGGGTTGGTCCACTCGAAGCCGGCGTAGTAGCGCACGCTGCGCGCGGTCTCGCGCTGGTTGACGAAGACCAGGCCGGCCGTGAGCCCGGCCAGCGCCAGCGTGGCCAGGCCGGTGCGCAGCACGCCCGTGCCAGACGCCTGCACCAGGTAGCGGTTCTGGTCGTAGGTGGCGGGCCGGCCGTCCTTCACCTCGAAGAACTGGCGGCCCATGGTGATCAGCGTGACGAACGGAATGCCCAGCCCCAGCCCCGACAGGTACACCCACGCCGCGCGCCCGAGGTACTGCAGGAAGTTGGGCCGTCCGCCGTCGCGCAGCGTCACGCGGATGCCGAACATCAGCTTGCCCAGCGTGGTGCCGAACAGGCCGAAGAAGACGGCCTCGAACACCAGCGCCAGCGGCAGGATGATGACCCCGAGCGCCGGCGTGGACGACGGGCTTTCCATCCACAGCCCGAAGGCCGGCCAGATGCGCGCGACCACCGCGCCCAGGAAGAAGCCGGCGGGAATCGCCATCGTCCAGACGTCGAAGAGGCGGGCGAAGAAGCGGCGCCACGGGCCGGCCGGCGGCAAGCCGGGGGCGCGCTGGCGGGGCGCGGGTGTTTCGAGCGGGGCGTCGGACAACCACGGGTCGGCGTCCGTTCGTGCGGCGCGCGGCGCAAAAACCGGCTCGGCGTCCAGCTCAGGCAACGGCGGCGCCGGGCGCGTCGAGTGCGCAGTGGCGGGCCCGAAGTCCAGCAGCACCGGCTCCATGCGCAAGCCGGGCTGCATCAGCTCGGCCACCTCGTGCAACGGATTCCAGGTCAGCCGCCCCGGCCGCCAGACCAGCGTCTGCGCGCCGATGGTGCCGGCGCGCACCAGCGCGTGAACCTGCGCGATCGACAGCGGACCGCCCTTGTCTTCGCCCTGTGCGTACCACCAGCCCTCGTCCATGGGATCTCCCCGTTCCGGTCTTGTTGTGTGCCTTGTTGTGTGCGGATGCGCCTGCGGCGCCACGCAAATGTATCGGGAAGTACGCCGCGCTCCAAGGACAAGCGGGCGAGGCTGAAGCGACAATCGGCGGCATGAGCACCCCGTTTCGCATCGCGCCTTCCATCCTGTCCGCCGACTTCGCGCACCTCGGCAAAGAACTGACCGACGTGATCGCGGCCGGCGCCGACTGGATCCATTTCGACGTGATGGACAACCATTACGTGCCGAACCTGACCTTCGGCCCGATGATCTGCCACGCCCTCAAGCCCTACGCCAAGACCGCCGACGGCACGCCCGTGCCGATCGACGTGCACCTGATGATCCAGCCGGTCGACGCACTGGCCGCGTCGTTCGCCGAAGCCGGCGCCGACTACATCAGCTTCCACCCCGACGCATCGCCGCACACGCACCGCAGCATCCAGGCCATCAAGGCCGCGGGCTGCAAGGCCGGCCTCGTGTTCAACCCGGGCCTGGGCCTGGAGGCGCTGGACTGGGCGATCGACGACATCGACCTGATCCTGATCATGAGCGTGAACCCCGGCTTCGGCGGCCAGAGCTTCATCGACTCGGCGCTGCGCAAGATCGAACTCGCGCGCAAGCGCATCGAGCAGAGCGGTCGCGACATCCGCCTCGAGGTCGACGGCGGCATCAAGGTCGACAACATCGCGCGCGTGGCCTCGGCCGGTGCCGACACCTTCGTGGCCGGCAGCGCGATCTTCAATGCCAAGGACTACGGCGCGGTGATCGGCGACATGCGCAAGCAGCTCGCCGGCGTTCCGGGCGCCTGAGCCTCGGTTTTTCTCAGCGCTTGACCTTGTCGTTGTAGACGCGGTCGGCTTCCGGGCCGCGGTCGGTGTCGACCACGCCGCGCTCCACGTCGTCATGCGCCTTGCGGCCCACCTCGGGCGGCTGGCCGTCCTGGGTCTGCTGGCTGTCCGACGACTGGTCGCGCTCGTGCGGCAGGCGCGGGGCCGATTCGCCGCCTTGCGCGACCTTGGTCTTGCCGCCGCCCGCGTCGCTGGCGGGGTCGCCGGGCTGGGTCTTGGCGGTCGTGGCCGTCGTGGCCTTCTCTGTCTTTGCGGTCTTCGTGTTCATGGCGGTGCTCCTTGCAATGGCAGGAAGCCTGCCGCGCCCGCGTGGCGCGCGCGGTAGGACAGGCGAGGCGGCCCCTGTAGGCGTGCGCTCGGCGGCCGTGCGCGGTGACGAGGTGCTATGAAATGCGTAGCGGCTTTGCGCGGAGCCATGCGGGTCCGCAATAATCCGGCGCATGTCCTCCGATCCCTTTTCCGGCGCGGCCACCGACAGCCTGCGCATCCACGCCTTCGCCTCGCTGACCCCCGGACCGCGCCTGCTCGTGGTGGGCGGGGTGCATGGCGATGAAATCTCCGGCACCCTGGGCATCGAGCGCGTGCTGGCCGAACTCGACGCCGGCGCGCTGCAGCTGCTGCGCGGCGAGCTCACGCTGGTGCCGGTCGCCAACCCGCTGGCGCGCCGCCGCCTGCAGCGCGAAGGCGAGCGCAACCTCAACCGGCTGTTTCGCCCCAGCGCCGACCCCGCCGACTACGAAGCCCGCATCACCAACGTGCTGGCTCCGCTCATCGCGCGCCACGAGGTGCTGCTCGACCTGCACTCCTTCCAGAGCGAGGGCGAAGCCTTCTCGATGATCGGCCCGCGCGACAACACCGGCACGCTGGAGCCCTTCGCCCGCTCGTACGAGGAAGGCCAGCTCGCGCTGCACATCGGCACGCCTGTCGTGGTGGAAGGCTGGCTCGACATCTACGCCGCCGGCCTCGCGCAGCGCGCGGGCGGCACGCCGGCCGACGAAGCCGCGCTCGACTTCGGCCGCGGCACCAACGAATACATCCGCAGCTGCGGCGGCTACGGCGTCACGCTCGAATGCGGCCAGCACCAGGACCCGCAGGCGCCCGAAGTGGCGTGGCGCGCCATTCGCCGCACGCTGGCGCTGCTGGGCATGGCGGCGCTGCCCGACGGCCTGGCCGGCGGACCCGCGCAGCCGCCGCGGCTGCTGCGCCTGGCGGGCGTGACCGACCGGCTGCACGAGGAAGACAGCTTCGTGCGCGACTGGGCCACCTTCGACGAGGTGCAGCGCGGCGAGCCCATCGGCATGCGCCACGACGGCACGCTGCTGAGCGCCCCCGACGACGGCTTCATCGTGTTTCCCAACGCGGTGGCGCTGCCCGGCGCGGAGTGGTTCTACTTCGCGCGGCCGAGCGAGCGGCGGCTGGGGCCGGTGAAGAACTCGTAGAGAACGACCGGCGCGCCCTGACCACGCCTGGGGCCGCGCTCCTACACCGCCCCGGCCCGCGGGCGGCGCACATTGCCAGCCTGAAGGAGTGTGCCCATGCCCGTCTCTGCAAAAGCCTCCGCGCCGCGCGTCCTGTGGAAGGGCGCCATCAGCTTCGGCCTCGTCCACATTCCGGTGGCGCTCTATTCGGGCACCACCAACCACGGCATCGACTTCGACTGGCTCGACAAGCGCACCATGGACCCGGTGGGCTACAAGCGCATCAACAAGAAGACCGGCAAGGAGATCGCGCGCGAGCAGATCGTGAAGGGCATCGCGTACGAGGCCGGCGAGTACGTGGTGCTCAGCGACAAGGAAATTGCGGCGGCCTACCCCAAGACCACGCAGACCATCGAGATCGAGACCTTCGTGCCGGCCAACGGCATTCCCTTCGTGTTCCTGGAGCGGCCCTACTACGTGGCGCCGATCAACCGCGGCGCCAAGGTGTACGCGCTGCTGCGCGAGACCCTGCAGCGCAGCGGGCGCGTGGGCGTGGCCCGCGTCGTCATCCAGACCAGGCAGCACCTGGCGGCGCTGGTGCCCGTGGGGCCCGGCCTGGTGCTGAACCTGCTGCGCTGGGGCACCGACATCCGCCCGTGGGCCGACCTGCCGCTGCCGTCCGAGGACGTGAAGAAGGCCGGCCTGAGCGAGCGCGAGCTCACCATGGCCCGCCAGCTCGTGGACGACATGAGCGGCGACTGGGACCCCGACGAGTTCAAGGACGAATTCAAGGACGAGATCCTGCGGCTGGTGGACCGCAAGGTGAAGGCCGGCCAGACCGAGACCGTGACGCAGCCCGAGCCCGAGGAAGACGCCTCGGGCGAAGGCCGTGGCGCCAAGATCATCGACCTCACCGAGCTGCTGCAGCGCAGCCTGCGCAAGGGCGGCGGCAAGTCGAAGCCCGCGGCCTCTCGAGACGACAGCGACGAAGACGAAGAAGCACCCGCGCCCAAGGCCGCCGCGAAGAAACGCAAGCCGGCCGCGAAAGCCCCCGCGAGGGCTGCCGCTCGCAAGGCGCCCGCCCGCGCCCGCCGTGCCGCCTGATGCCGGACGCTGCGATGGGCACGGCCGCATCCACCGCGCGCAAGGCGCTCGAGCGTTACCACGGCAAGCGCGATTTCACGCGCACGCCCGAGCCCAGGACGGGCGGCACGCGCGGCAAGGGAACGCTGTCCTTCGTGATCCAGAAGCACCACGCGAGCCACCTGCACTACGACTTCCGGCTGGAGCTCGACGGCACGCTGAAGAGCTGGGCGGTGCCCAAGGGGCCGTGCCTCGATCCGAGCGTGAAGCGCATGGCGGTGCACGTGGAAGACCACCCCCTTTCGTACGCCGGCTTCGAGGGCACCATTCCGCCCAAGCAGTACGGCGCGGGCTCCGTCATCGTCTGGGACCGCGGCGATTGGCTGCCCGTGGGCGACGCGCGCAAGTCGCTCGCGGCCGGCAAGCTCAAGTTCGAGTTGCGCGGCGAGAAGCTGCACGGCCACTGGACGCTGGTGCGCATGCACGGCAAGGGCGACGAATCGCACGAGCCCTGGCTGCTCATCAAGGAGCGCGACGGTGAAGCGCGGCCGCTGGATGACTACGACGTTCTCGAAGAGCAACCCGCGAGCGTGATCACCGGCCTTGGCGTCGACGAAGTAAACCAGCCGGCGAAGACGGTGGCTGCCAAGGCGCCGGCAAAGAAGGTCGCTGCAAAAAACGCCGCTGCAAGGAAGGCCGCCGGCAAGGCGCTCAGGAAGGTCGCGCTGCCCGCCGCCTTCCAGCCCCAGCTCGCCACCCTCGCGGCCTCACCACCGTCGCCGGCCGGCGACTGGCTCTACGAGCTCAAGTTCGACGGCTACCGCATGCTTGCGCGCATCGACAAGGGCAAGGTCCGCTGCTTCACGCGCAACGGCCACGACTGGACCGCGAAGCTGCCCGCGCTCGCCCAGGCGCTGGCGAGACTGCCCAGCGCCTCGGCCTGGCTCGACGGCGAGATCACGGTCGAAGGCGAGAACGGCGCGCCCGACTTCCAGGCGCTGCAGAACGCCTTCGACAGCGGCGCCACCTCGCGCATCGCCTACTGGCTGTTCGATGCGCCCTTCCTCGATGGCGAAGACCTGCGCGAGCTGCCTGTGGAGGAGCGCCGCGCGCGCCTCGCCAGGCTGCTCGGCAAGAAGCCGCCCGCGCCGCTGCGCCTGAGCGAGGCCTTCGACGCCGCGCCGCGCGACCTGCTGGCGTCGTCGGCGCGCATCGGCTTCGAGGGCATCGTCGGCAAGCGCAAGGGCTCGCCCTACGTGTCGCGCCGCTCGCCCGACTGGATCAAGCTCAAGAACCAGCAGCGCCAGGAGTTCGTGATCGGCGGCTACACCGCGCCCAAGGGCGCGCGCACCGGCTTCGGCGCCTTGCTGCTGGGCGTGCACGACGAGGCCACCGGCCGGCTGCGCTATTGCGGCAACGTGGGCACGGGCTTCGACGCCGACCGCCTCGCCGACATCAAGGCCAGGCTCGACAAGCTGGCCACCGGCGACTGCCCCTTCGAGCCCAGGCCGGGCGGCGTGAACGCGAAAGCCACGTGGGTCAAGCCCACGCTGGTGGCCGAGGTGTCGTTCGGCGAGTGGACGCGCGAAGACCGTGTGCGCCATTCGGTGTTCCAGGGGCTGCGCGCCGACAAGCCCGCGCGCGACATCCGCCGCGAACGGCCGCAGGCCGCTGGCGAATCCGCAACTGCAACTGCAACTGCGCCGAAGAAGCAAGGAGCGACACAGCCCATGGCCCTCAAGATCAGCCACGCCGACCGCGTGATCGACACGCACAGCGGCATCACCAAGGGCGAGCTCGCAGCCTACTACGACAGCGTGGCCACGCTCATGCTGGCGCACCTGCGCGGACGGCCGGTGTCGCTGGTGCGTGCGCCCGAAGGCGTGGGCGGCGAGCTGTTCTTCCAGAAGCACGTGCAGAACCGCGAGATTCCCGGCGTGCGCCAGCTCGACCCCGCGCTCGACCCGGGCCACGAGCCGCTGCTGCAGATCGACAGCAAGACCGGGCTGCTGGGCGCCGCGCAGATGAACGTCATCGAGCTGCACACCTGGAACGCCACCTCGCGCGCCATCGGCAAGCCCGACCGCATGACCTTCGACCTCGACCCCGGCGAAGGCGTGAGCTGGCCGCAGATCCAGGAGGCGGCGATGCTGGTGCGCACGCTGCTCGACGAGCTCGGCCTGCCCTCGTTCCTGAAGACCAGCGGCGGCAAGGGCCTGCACGTGGTGGTGCCGGTGCGCCGCCAGTACGACTGGGACGCCGTCAAGGGCTTCTCGCAGGCCGTGGTGGTGCACCTGGCGCAGACCATTCCGCAGCGCTTCGTCGCCAGGAGCGGGCCGCGCAACCGCGTGGGCAAGGTGTTCGTGGACTACCTGCGCAACGGCTTCGGCGCGACCACGGTGAGCGCGTGGTCCGCGCGCTCGCGGCCGGGGCTCGGGGTGTCGGTGCCGCTGGCGTGGGAAGAGCTGCCGGACCTCACGAGCGCGTCGCAGTGGACCGTTGCGAATGCGGCGGAGCGCTTCGAGATCGGCAACGAGCCGTGGGCTGCGATGGAGCGCAGCCGCAAGGGCCTGGCCGCTGCGATGAAGCTGCTGGGCTACCAGGTCGCCAGGTAGCCGCCTTCCCCGCATTGCTCCCTCCGCTCCCGGGGGAGGGCGGGGGGTGGGGGCTCGCGGCTTCGGATGAAGCACCGCGCCACGCAAGCGCCGCTTGCCCCGATGCCATCCTTCCCCCGGAAGGGGAAGGAGCAAGACCGGGCCTACTGCAGCACTTCCTCCGTCGTCACATCGAAGCGCTGCAAGGTGTTTTCCCCGAACACCATCGTGATCGGCACGTCCGCCGCGTCGCGTCCGCGCGCAATCACGATGCGGCCGATGCGCGGCGTGTTGTGGCGCGCGTCGAAGGTGTGCCAGCGGTTGCCCAGGTACACCTCGAACCACGCGCTGAAGTCCATCGGGTAGCGCACCGGCGGAATGCCGATGTCGCCGAGGTAGCCCGTCACGTAGCGCGCCGGAATGTTCATGCACCGGCACAGCGTGATCGCCAGGTGCGCAAAGTCGCGACACACGCCCGTTCCCTCGCGAAAGCCCTCCAAAGCGGTGCGCGTGGCGCGCGCGTTCTGGTAGTCGAAGCGCAGGTGGCGGTGCACGAAGTCGCAAATGGCCTGCACGCGCGACCAGCCCGGCGTCACGTTCAGGAAGTTGGCCCAGGCGAACTGCAGCAGCTCGCTGTCGACCTCGCAGTAGCGGCTCGGCAGCACGAAGGGCAGCGCGGCAACCGGCAGGTCGGCCGCCGCGTGCTCCACCGCGCCGTAGTCCACCGGGTCGGGCCAGCCGGTGTCGTACACCACGGCGTTGTTGCGCAGGCGCACGCTGCTCACGCCCTGCGGAATGTGCACCCGCGCGCAGTGGTTGCCGAAACCGTCCTGGTAGAAATCGGTGGCCAGCGGTGGGCTGAGGGTGATGTTCTCGCTGCCCTGCACGTCCTGCGAGCGCGACGGGTGCACCTGCAGCATGTAGATCAACGCGGTGGGGGCGGTGACGCCCAATTCGATGTCGAAACCGATCCTGATCTGCATGGGTGCTTTCTTCCCTGGGTGATCCGGGCGGTGCGGCCGGTGCGCGAGGCAACTGGAGGCAAGCACGATGGATGCCACCTTCGCGCCCATGCTATGCGACGAAGGTTCGCAGGCCCCACGGCCAGGACGCGCGACCCCGCGTAGGCGGGGGCGATGCGCTGTCGGCGCGCTCCTACCGCGGGCGCACTCTTTCTCCCACAGGCGGGGGAGGGCGGCCACTACGGGTCGCGGGCCGCGCGAAACATAACCTTGCATTTCGCTTGCAGGCGAGCCGCGTGCCCATGCACAGGCCTCGCTGCAAGCCGACCCGCGTCTCGCCGTCTCGTGTTCAGTCTGCTTCCTTGGAGGGAATCATGGAGTTTTCTTCGCTTTTCGACTCGCTCGCCACCGGCTGGGGCGACGAGATCCTGGTGTGGGCCGTGGCGGCCGTCGCGGGCAGCATCTGCCTCATTGCCGTGGTCAACGTGCTCGACATGTTCCTCGACAACAACGAAATGGGCTGAGCGCCCTCCCCATGAAAGACTCCAGGTCCACGATGACGCCACAGAACAAGGCCGCCGCCGGCCGCCGCGCCGGCGCCGCCAAGGCAGGCGACGGCGCCAATGCCAAGCAGCAGCAGCTCGAGGGCTTCACCGTCGAGCACCCCACGACCCTCACCACCAACCAGGGTCTGCAGATACCGGACAACCACAACTCGCTGAAGGCCGGCGTGCGCGGCCCCACGCTGCTCGAAGACTTCATCCTGCGCGAGAAGATCACGCACTTCGACCACGAGCGCATTCCCGAGCGCGCCGTGCATGCGCGCGGCTCCGCGGCGCACGGCTACTTCCAGGTCTACAAGTCGATGTCGCAGTTCACCTGCGCCGATTTCCTGCAGGACCCCGACGCGAAGACGCCCGTGTTCGTGCGCTTCTCCACCGTGGCCGGCTCGCGCGGCTCGGCCGACACGGTGCGCGACGTGCGCGGCTTCGCCGTCAAGTTCTATACCCGCGAAGGCAACTACGACCTCGTGGGCAACAACATTCCGGTGTTCTTCATCCAGGACGCGATGAAGTTCCCCGACCTCATCCACGCCGTCAAGCCCGAGCCGCACCACGAGATGCCGCAGGCCGCGAGCGCGCACGACACCTTCTGGGACTTCGCCTCGCTGATGCCCGAGAGCACCCACATGCTGATGTGGGCCATGAGCGACCGCGCCATTCCGCGCAGCCTGCGCATGATGGAAGGCTTCGGTGTTCATACCTTCCGCTTCATCAACAGCCGCGGCGAGAGCCACTTCGTGAAGTTCCACTGGAAGCCCAAGCTCGGCATCCACGGCCTGGTGTGGGACGAGGCACAGAAGATCGCCGGGAAAGACGCCGACTTCCACCGCCGCGACCTCTGGGAAGCCATCGAGAACGGCGACTTCCCCGAATGGGAGCTCGGCGTGCAGATGATCCCGGCCGACAAGGAACACTCGCTCGGCTTCGACCTGCTCGACCCCACCAAGCTCATTCCCGAAGAGATGGTGCCCGTGCAGAAGATCGGCCGGCTGGTGCTCAACCGCAACCCCGACAACTTCTTCGCCGAGACCGAGCAGGTGGCCTTCCACCCGGGCCACGTGGTGCCCGGCATCGACTTCAGCAACGACCCGCTGCTGCAGGGGCGCCTGTTCTCGTACACCGACACGCAGATCTCGCGGCTGGGCGGCGCCAACTTCCATGAGCTGCCCATCAACAAGGCCGTGTGCCCCTTCCACAACATGCAGCGCGACGGCATGCACCGCCAGACCATTGCGCGCGGCCAGGTCGCCTACGAGCCCAACACGCTGGGCAGCGGCGCGGAGTTCCGCGTGGACGGCGGCAGCACCGGCTTCCAGTCGTTCCCCGAAGAACTCGACCCGCCCAAGGTGCGCCGCCGCAGCCCGTCGTTCGACGACCACTTCACGCAGGCGCGGCTGTTCTTCAACAGCCAGAGCGCGGCCGAGAAGGAGCACATCATCGCGGCCTTCCGCTTCGAACTCTCCAAGCTCGAGGTGCCCGCCATCCGCCAGCGCATGGTCGACAACCTCGCGCACGTGGACGAGAAGCTCGCACGCCGCGTGGCCGAGCCGCTGGGCATCGGCGAGCCCGATGCCAAGGCCGCGGCGGGCCGCGCGGGCTTTCGCGAACACCGCATCCAGCTGCCCATCGACGAGTCGCCGGCGCTGAGCATGGCCGACACCGGCGACGGCTCCATTCGCACCCGCAAGGTCGCGATCCTGGTGGCCGACGGCGTCGATTCGGCCTCGCTCAAGCCGATCCGCGACGCGCTCGAACAGGCCGGCGCGCAGTGCAAGGTGGTCGGCCCGCGCCTGGGCACCGTCGCCAGCGCATCGAAGCGCCAGATCGACATCGACATGACCTTCGCCAACACGCCGTCGGTGATGTTCGACGCGGTGCTGGTGCCGGCCGGCAGCGACAGCGCCGCGGCCATGGCGGCCATCGGCGATGCGGTGCATTTCGTGCTGGAGGCCTACAAGCACTGCAAGGCCATCTGCACCGTGGGCGAGGGCGTGCAGCTGCTGTCCACGCTGGGCATCGCGGCGGACACGCAGCCGGCCGATGCGCCGGCCGGCGTGGTGGTGGCGGCGACGCCGGTCACCAACATGGGCGACGCGAGTGCGGCGGCGCAGGTGGCGAGCGACTTCATCGCGGCCATTGCGAAGCACCGGCATTGGGACCGGGCGAATGTGGATGCGGTGCCGGCTTGATGGAACGGCAGCGTTTGGAGCGCTTGGCGCTTCAGCGCTGGCAACAGGCTTTTGGCCGTCACGCTGCCTGATCGGCTCGAACGTCAGTACGTCCGGCTGATCGTGATCGTGCTGAGTCGATTGGCCGTGCAGGGGTCATGGTCGGGACCGTTCAGGTACGTGAGGACGACCTCTACATTGAAGCCGGTCCTTGGCTGCTTGAGCGGCGAATAGACGAACACGCCGCCGTTGAAAGCGGCGAGCCCTTCCAGAGGCGCCATTTCCCATCGCAGGTTGCCGCCGTCTGCCGTCCATCCAGGCACGACCTTGAGCTGGAGCTGTTGTTCAAGGCGCTCGCGCGAAACGGTCATTTCGGGGCGGAAGTCGATCTGGAACAGCATGGGTTCGAAACTCTTCGTGCCATCGCGCTTGGGAACGGCGTTCACGTAGATGCTGGTCCATTCGTTCAGGAACCTTGCATCGAATGCATGGCTGACACTGTTGCTTGGTTGCTGCCCGACATCCAGCCGGCGCACCGGCAGGAGTTGCTCGAGACTGTCGAACGCCGCCTCGCCTCGAATCACCGTCATGGCTGCCGCGACGAATTGAATGGTTCGCTCGTGCTGCGCGTCGGTGTAGTGAAAGTTGTCGTAGACCGCCTGGAGGGCGCTGGCCCGCACTTCATACGCTTCGTTCGAAGCCTTCCTTTCAGTCCTGGTTTGCATTGCCGGTTTCTCCTCGAGCTGCGCTGTTGCGGAACTTGACGCCGTATTCGAGCGCGGCTGTGCAGAACCCGGGGGTGGGCAAGAAATTGCCAGAATCACCACGCCAAAGGCGCTTGACCACCTCTTCGCACACGAAGCTGTCTTCTTTCCAAGGTGGCATGCGATAGCCCGCGCTGCCCGCGTCCCCCTTGGCCATCGCATCCACATCGATGGACAAGCCACCCAGGCCCACGTTCTGAAGGAGGTCATACGCGGCCTTTCGTGCCAAAGGAATTTCAGTCGGGAGAACGTCAGCGAGATAGGCCGGTTTGTCGGGGTTGCGCTTGTTCGCAGCATCGGCGCGGCTCAATTGCCAGTAGTACATGCCCACAACCATGCGCTTCAATCCTGCGCGGGCACTCGGTTCGTCGGGCACTGGCGTCACTGCTGCCAGCTGAAAAATCCGTGCCGGAACGACGGCTTTCCAGAAGCGCCGGATGTTGGGTAGATCGTCGTAGTCAGCCGGAAATTGCTGCATCGTTGCCAACACCCAGAAGAACTGCTGTGCATGCCTGGCCTCGTGATACAGCGTGCTGGCGAACGCGCAGAGCGGGTCTTGAAGTTCGATGTCGCTTCTGCGCGCAGCGTTGATGATCGACATGACTCCGGCCTTGGTGGCAATCAGCAGCCAGTCGTTTGCGCGCATGAGCCCTTTCAGATCCTTGTCCTCAGGGTTGATGCCAAGCTGCCTGGCACCTGCATCGGTCGGAACGAGGATTGTCGGAACACCTTCCGAAGGAAGTGCGAATGCCGTTCTTGCGAGCGCGCCTTCGATGCTGGTCTTCAGATCCGCAAGCAGGCGTTTCGAATCGGTGTCGTCCAGTGGCCAAGTCGCTTTCGCCCATTCGGGTGCCGTCAAGGCCTTTTTGATGCCCTTCACATACTCGCTGGCCACCGGGTAGTCCCACCGCGTCGCGTCACCCGATCCTGGCTCGCTCTTTCGCATTCCCCAGTTGTTCGGATCGCAACTGGTATGCGTCGGCGCCTTGTCGCTGCTGGTGGCTTTGTCGGCGTTGACTGCGAATCTTCTGTTGCCGACAGGCTGCGCGCGCTTTTGCGCTGTGACGTCCAGGCCCTGATATGTCCGTTCGGCCGGCGTCCGCACGAATGGCGTATAGCTGGCCAGCAAACCATCCTCCGCATTGCGCAGCACCTCCACGGACGCGATCTGGTGAACCGTGCTTTGCACGACCTGGGTTTCGCCTTGATCGTTGGTCTTGCCTTCGATGGTTCGCCCGCCTTGGAACGAGATTCGGTATTTCTGCAGTGGAAGCCGCAGGCCGCTGGCATGTTCGACCAGCACGAAATGTTCTTCGAGCAAGCTCTGCCTGTCGGTCATGACGGTTTCGGAGAGCAGGGGGTACAGCGCGTCGAGGCTCATCGGCCCGACCTGCGCATGCAGCGCGGCATGCTCCTGCCACGTGCCCGCGGTGCCGTGCGTGATGCCCTGCGCACTCCACTCCGTGTAGCTGCCCCCGCCGATGATCACGACCTTCTTCTTCGCGTTGATGTGCAGCTGCCCCTCGACGCTCTTCATCACGAGGTCCTTGTGCGCGATCAGGACCAGCTCGTCCTTGTGCGCCTGGAGCTCGATGGGGTCTTCGCTCGCGATGAGCTGGATGCCCTTCTTGTGCGTGAAGGCCCGGATGCCGTCGGCGGCGCTCGCGAGCCAGCGCCTGGCTGCGCTGAGAGAGGTGTGGCCCTGGCTCGTGAAGGCCGCGTGCTTGCCGGTGTGGAAGTGGATGTTCGCTGGCGTGGAGGCTTGGATGCCCGCCGGGCTTGCGAGCACCACATGGGGCTTGTCCAGCTCGGGGAATGGACCGCCCCTGCCTTTGATCGCGTCGTTCTGCGCCGCAAGGGCCTGCTGCACCTCGTCCTGGTCCGCCCCCTTGTCCTGCGCCTTGTGCACCTGCGCCGCCTCGGCCAGCGCGTCATGCTGGTCCTGCGCCGCCGTCAGCCGGGCGACGGTCTCTCCCATGTCCTTGGCGTGGTTCGCCGCGTTGCCCCGCGCTTCCGAGCTGATAAGCACGCCGTCGCGGGCCCTCACGACGCCGTGGCCGTCCGTGCGCAGTTCGAAGCCTTCACCCCTGGGGTCCTTGCGCCCCGCGTTGTCCTCGATCCGCGTGATCGACCCGAGGCTGAGCTGGCTGTGGCGGTGATCGCTCCGCAGCTGTGCCTGGATCCTGCCCTCCGTGTCGTCCAGGATCAGGTGGTTGCTGCGCCCCATCGCGGCGTTGCCGCCTTCGCTCGTCAGCTCCCGGGACCGGAAGCCGCTGAGCGCGGATTCGTCCGGCAACGCCCACGACGGCCGGTTGTTCTGGTTGTGGACCCGCCCCGAGCACAGCGGCAGGTCCGGATCGCCGCCGATGAAGCTGACGATGACCTCCTGTCCGATGCGCGGCAAGTGCATGCCGCCCAACTGGTTGTCCGCCCACGGCGAACTCACCCTCAGCCAGCAGGTGCTGTGCTGGTTGTTCCGGCCCCGCCGGTCCCAGGGGAACTGCACCTTGATGCGCCCGTATGCATCGGTCCAGAGGTTCTGGCCTTCGGGGCCGACGACCAGCGCGATCTGCGGACCTTCGCAGACGGGCTTGGGCTGGGTCAGGGCAGGGCGCAGCGGCTCGGTGGCCGGGTGCGCGGTGAAGTCGACCTCGACCCGCCATTGCTGCTTTCTGTCGGAGGACTCCTTCGTCTGGCTGTTCTCGCCGATGTCTTCGATGAGGAAGCGGGTGTCGAGGACGAGGTACTCGGTGTTGGCTTTCTCGCGCGGGTGCCTGGCCAGCCTGAAGGTGCAGCCGGGCACCATGGCGCGCAGGTTGCCGCTGGCTTGCGCCCGGTTGCCGTGGGTGCGCAGGGCCTGCATCCGGAGCAGGGTGAGGTGGCGGCTTTCCTCTTGCGGGTTGTTGGCACCGGCACCGGCACCGGCGCCAGCGCCAGCGCCACCGCTGCCGGCCTGGGGCTGGGCGCAGTGGCTGCCGCCAGCTTGCGAGTGCCATTGGTAGACCTCGCCATCGGCCTGGCCCGTGGGGCGGGGATCTTTGCGACCCGCGCTCAGGTCCGCCCGGGGCCGGGTGTAGTCGTAGTCGCTGGTGGCGTAGCGGCCACTCGTCAGGCGGCTCGCGGGCACGAAGCTGTGGATGTACTCGGCATCGAGCTTCCAGCCCGGCGCGTGGTACTCGACCTCCCGGTAAGCCGCACTGTCTGCCTGACCATACGCCGCCATCGCGTCGCAAAGCACCAGCCGGTGCTTCCCCTGCGAATGTTCGAAGTGGTAGCTGATGCCCCATTCCTGGCACAGCCGGCTGAAGAAGGCGAAGTCGCTCTCGTTGAACTGGGTCTGGTAGTCGCGCGTCGGGTAGGTCTCGAACAGGCGCTTGTCGACCGGGAACGCATAGCCGGCGAGCAGTTCGTCGAGGATCTCGACGACGGTCTGGTCCTGGAAGATCCGGCAGTCGGTGCGCAGCGTGGCCAGGTGCAGCCAGGGCCGCAACGTGAGCTTGTACTGGACGTGTCGGCCTTCCTCGCCCCACATGGCCGCATCGGTGATCAAGGTGTTGATCTGGCGAGGCGGCGAGCCTTCGAGTTCGATCTCGCAGCTCAGCTCGCGGCCGATGAACGCATCGAGATCGAAGTCCGCTGCGCCCGAGGCCCCGAGGTTCAAGCCATCGGGCGTCTTGAGCAGCAGTTCATACGCGAAGAGGCTGTTGAGCCCCTCGTGCCCCGACAGCCGCACAGGCTCCAACGCCGGGCAACCAAGAACAACGGGAATCGCAGGAGACTGGACCGAGAGCGTGCGCGACATCGACGACTTCCTTGACAGGAGAGGAGGTCGCGGCAGTTTGCGAGGAGCGTCCCGCACGCACTGCAAACAATCGTCACTCGTGCAGCCCCCGAGGGCAGATCCGCGACGTATTCAGCGCGCTGTTCCACGCGCCACGTGCACCCCGTAGTCCATTCGCGCTAGACCGTATTGCGAATAGGCGCGCTCCAGCCCCGCTCCTAGACTTTCCCCACGAGGCCTGAACGGCGCGCACTTCTGCAGCGCCGACGGCCCGCTTCCGGCGGGCTTCCATGGGCCGCATGCGGGGGTCCAATGGCTTGGTTTTCAAGATGGGGATGGGAGCGCCCTGCACGTCGCCGTGCGGCTGCGGCAGGCGCGCTCGGCCTGGCAGGCATTCTTCTGCTGGGCTTCGGTCCTTCGGCATCGGCGCAGCAGCAACAGCAGTCACGGCCCCGCCAGGCGCCGGCACAGGCGGAGTCGAACGCCGAGGCCGCGGCCAGCAAGATGGAGCAGGCCCGGCTCGACGACACCGACACGCTGCTGGCGCTGACCAGCGAAGGCGCCGTGCTCTACGGGCAGGACGCGGTGAAGCTGTCGGGCTACCAGTACTGCAGCCAGGCCGTCGCATTGGCCGAGGCCGGCGAGTTTCGCCAGAGCGTGCGCGCCGCGAGCAAGGCGCTGCACCTCGCCAACGCCACCAACGACCCGAACCTGATGGCCATGGCCAACCGCGACCTGGCCATCGTCTACAGCTACTCGGGCCAGCTCGAGAAGGCCGAGGAGTTCGCCCGCGAAGCATTGCGCCACCAGGCGCGCGACCCCAAGCTGGTGGTCGGCCCGGTGCAGAAGGTGATCGGCGACGTGCGCACGCGCCGCGGCGACTTTGCCGGCGCGGTGCTCAGCTACGACGAGGCGCTGGCCAACAGCTCGCCGCGCTATTCGCCGCTGGTGCAGGCCTCGCTGGTGAACGCGCTGATCGAATCGGGCAACCCCGTGCGTGCTCGCGAGGTGCTCGGCACCATGGCCCCGCCGAAGGACGCGCCACTCACCGCGCAGCTCGACCGCACGCGCGCACGCCTGCTGCTGGCCGAGAACAAGCCGGGCGAGGCGCGCGACATGTACCGCGCGCTCACCGCGCGCCAGGTCGGCGCCGACACCGAGTACTACCGCCTCTGGGCCTGGGACGGCGTGGCGCGCAGCGAACTGGCGCTGGGCCAGAAGCAGGCCGCGGCCGAAGCCGTGGGCCGCGCGCTGGGCGACGTCGACAAGGTGCGCGCCAAGTTCCGCAGCGAGGAATTCAAGATGGGTCTGTTCTCGGACCTGCAGACGGTGTTCGAGCGCGGCGTGGCCATCTACAGCGACGCGGGCGACGCGCGCCAGGCCTTCGAGGTGAGCGAGCACAGCCGCTCGCGCGCGCTGCTCGACGCGGTGCGCGGCCGCGCGAAGATCAACGACCAGGCCGCCAACACCGTCGACCTTGCCACGCTGCAGCGCACGCTGGCGGCCGACGAGCGCGTGGTGCAGTTCCACTCGCTGCCCGACCGCCTCGTGGTGTGGGTCGTGGGCCCCGACAACATTTCCGAGAAGACGGTGGCGGTCAAGCGCGACGAGCTCAACGAGCTGGTCGAGACCTTCCGCAACTCGATCGTGCGCGGGCGCCGCACGGCCATCACCAATGCCGACAAGCTCGGTGCCGCGCTGCTCGGCCCGCTCGGGCTCGCGCCGGGGCAGCGCCTGGTGATCGTGCCGCACGGGCCGCTGCACTACCTGCCGTTCCAGGCGCTGCGGCTGGACGGCCGCTACGTCATCGAGACGCATCCGGTGGCGGTGGCGCCGTCGATCAGCATCGCGGTGCAGCTGGCGCAGCGCACGCCGCGCGTGAACGCGTCGCTCGTCGCGTTCGGCAACCCGCGCATCGAGGACAAGTACGACCTGCCCGGCGCCGAGACCGAAGTGAAGCAGCTCGCGCAGCTGTTCCCGCGCAGCACGCTGTACATGGGCGCGGCCGCCACCAAGACGCAGTTCCGCGAAGTGGCCGCGCGCTCGCCGCTGATGCACGTGGCGGCGCATGCCGAGGCCGACGCGGTCGATCCGCTGTACTCGCGCATCCTGCTGGCCAACGAAGGCGGCAAGCAGAACTTCCTGGAGGCGCACGAGATCCTCGGGTTGCCGATGGACGGCACCGCGCTGGTGACGCTGTCGGCCTGCGAATCGGGGCTGGGGCGCATCGCGCAGGGCGACGAGGTGCTGGGCTTCACGCGCTCGTTCCTCTCGGCCGGCAGCTCGAGCCTGATCGCTTCGCTGTGGCCGGTGTCGGACGACGCCACCGCCGTGCTCATGGGCACGCTGTACGGCGAGCTGGCCAAGGGCCGCGACATCCAGAAGGCCATGCAGGCGGGGCAACTCGCGGTGTTGAAGGATCCCAAGATGTCCCATCCCTTTTTCTGGGCGCCGTTCAACCTGATCGGCAACTGGCGCCTGACGGTGGGAGGCTGAGATGTTGCGGCCCTCACTGAAAAGAACGACTGCCATGGTCACTGACACGCGCGCCCGCCAACGGTCCACGCAGATCGCCCTGGCCGTCACGGCCCTGGTGGGTGCGACGATGCTGCTCACCGCCCCGCGCACGCATGCAGCGGAGGCGGGAGCCACCGACACGGCAGACACTACCGCGCTGCTCCCCACCAAGGACCCGTGCGGCACGTGCGACAGGCCGTTGGCCCAGGCTGGCGCCGTCGCCCCGCAGAGCCTGCCCGCGCCGCCACGCCCCACGGGCGCCTCGTTCAAGCTCACCGACCTGCGTCTCAACGGCGTGAAGGCGCTGAGCAACGAAGAGCTGCAGGCCATCACCGCGCCCTACATCGGGCGCGACGTCACGCTCACTGAACTCGAGGAACTCGCGAAGGCGATCACCGCGCGCTACAAGGAGCGCGGCTACTTTCTCGCGCAGGCCGTGGTGCCGGTGCAGACGGTGCGCGACGGCATCGTCGAGATCAGCGTGATCGAAGGCCGCCTCGGCAAGGTCGACGTGGTGGTCGCGCCCGACGCGCCGATGGCCGAGTCGCGCGTGCGCGGCTTCCTGGCGCCGCTGCAGCCCGGCGAGGCCGTGAGCGCGCCCGCGTACGAACGCGCGATGCTGCTGCTGTCGGACCAGCCGGGCGTGAAGGTGTCCTCGGGCCTGCAGGAAGGCGCACAGGCCGGCACCACGGACCTGTCGGTCGAGGTGGCGGCCGCGCCGCGCTGGGCCTTCACGGCCGAAGCCGACAACCACGGCACCAAGGAGTCGGGCCGCTACCGCGTGGGCGGCACGGCGCGCTGGCTCAGCCCCTTCGGCATCGGCGACAACCTCGACATGCGCGTGATGGTCTCCGACAGCAACGCGCTGCAGTTCGGCCGCATCGCCTACGAGGCGCCCATCGGCACCAGCGGCCTGCGCGCGGGCATCGGCCTGTCGCGCGTGAGCTACGAGCTGGGCGGGCAGTTCGTCGACCTCGATGCGCGCGGTCGCGCCAACGTGCTCGACTTCTCGCTGAACTACCCGCTGATCCGCCAGCGCCAGCAGAACCTGTTCCTGCGCCTGGGCATCGACGTGAAGGACCTCACCGACGAGCTGCGCGCGGCCGAGTTCACCTCGAAGAAGCGCGTCAACGGACTGAGCGCGGGCTGGAGCTGGGAGCGGCGCGACGAGCTGCTGGGCGGCGGCTACTGGGCCAGCTCGGGCACGCTGTACCATGGCAACCTGTCGATCAAGGACGCCGAGAGCCGCGACTTCGACCGCAGCATCACGGGCCACCGCACCGAAGGCGGCTTCACCAAGCTGAGCTTCCAGTTCTCGCGGCTGCAGTCGATCGTGCCGCGCCACTCGCTGTACCTGTCGGTGGGCGGCCAGTGGGCCAGCAAGAACCTGGACGCCTCTGAAAAGCTCGCGCTCGGCGGCGCGCGCGCGGTGCGCGCCTACCCCTCGGGCGAACTGCTGGTCGACCAGGGCCTGATCGGCACGGCCGAGTGGCGCTGGTCGGTGAACGAAGAGCTCACGCCCTTCCTGTTCTACGACGCGGCGCACGGAAAGATCGTGCGCAACCCGACGGCCTTCGACGGCATCAACAGCCACAGCCTGCGCGGCTACGGCGTGGGCCTGAGCTGGTCGCGGCCGGGCAACTTCTCGATCAACGCCACGCTCGCCTGGCGCGACGGCACCGCCCCCGCGCTCACCGACGGCGGCGGCCGCAACCCCCGGCTCTACGTGCAGCTCATCAAGGCGTTCTGACCATGAAGCAACGCAAGCAAACTCTCCAGCAACCCGCGCGGCGGCTGCCGCGGCGCCTGCAGCTGCGCCCCATCGCGTTCTCGCTGATCTGCGCGGGCGTGGCGCCCGCCATGGCGCAGGTGCTGCCGTCGGGCTTCATGCCGGTCGCGGGCGGCGTCACGATGACGCAAGGCGCCGGCGTGATGAACATCAACCAGCCGTTCCAGCGCGGCATCGTCAACTGGCAGACCTTCTCGATCGGCGCCGGCGGCACGGTCAACATCGCGCAGCCGAGCACGCGCGCCGTGCTGCTCAACCGCGTGGTGGGCGACGGCGGCACCATCCTCGCCTCGCGCATCGACGGCACGCTGAGGACCTCGCTGGCAAGCAATCCGAACCTGCCGGGCGGCAGTGTGTTCCTCATCAACCCGAGCGGCATCGTGTTCGGCAAGGGCGCGTCGGTCAGCGTGGGCGGGCTGGTGGCCTCGACGCTCGACATCGCCGACGACAGGTTCATGCCGGCCGGCTCGATGGACAAGGCCTTCGGCAGGAACGACGAGCTGGTCTTCGTCGGGTCCTCGGGCAGCGTGGCGCAGGTGAAGGTGGAAGGCGGCGCGTCGATCACCACCACCTCGCCCGGCGGCACCGTGGCGCTGCTCGGCGGCGCGGTGCGCAACGAAGGCGACATCAACGTGGCGCGCGGCTCGGTCGGCCTGGTGTCGGCCAGCAAGGTCACGCTGAACCTCGACTTCGACGGCGACGGCCTCACCACCTTCAAGATCCCGGCCGACGGGCAGACCACCTTCAAGCTCGCGGAGCTGCAGGCGGTGGACAAGAGCGCGACCGCGCAGGTCATGAACAGCGGCAGCGGCAGGATCGCGGCCGACGGCGGGCGCGTGGTGCTGATGGCCGCGTCCGACGTGGATGCGCGCCAGCTCGTGGTGAGCCAGACCGGCGTGATCCGGGCGCGCTCGCTGAGCTCGCGCAACGGCGAGATCGTGCTGGACACCGGCCGCTCGGCGCTGGAAACCAGCGAGATGCTGCTGGGCGGCACGCTCGATGCGAGTGCCGGCGAGGCGGGTGCGGCGGGCGGCTCGATCACCGCGCGCGGCGACTACATCCGCATGAGCGACCTGAGCGCGGACGCCAGCGGCAGCAGCGGCGGCACGGTGTCCGTGAAGGGCGTGGCCGCCGTCAACATGGCGCCGGACGCGAAGATCGGTGCCAACGCCACAGGTACGGCGGGTGCGAATGGCGCCGGCGGCACCGTGGACATCGATTCGCGCCACACGCACATCTCGGGCGAGATCGCGGCGCGTGGCGCGGGCAGCGGTGCGGGCGGCACCATCGGCACCTCGGGCAACGTGCTCGAAGTGAGCGACAGCGCGCGCATCGACGCGGCGGGCGGCGCCACGGGAGCCAACGGCAAATGGAACGTGAGCGCGCGCAGCGACCTCAACGTCGACAGCACCGTGCCCGCGTACGACGCGGTGGGCTACGGCAGCACCGTCGACGGCACGCGCGTCAGCGCGGCGGCGCTGGGCGATGCGCTCGGGCGCGCCACCGACGTCAGGCTGACCACCGGTTCGATCGAGGGCGAGACGCACGACGTGGTGTTCCAGTACGGCGCGGCGGTGGTCAAGTCGCAGGGGCGCGACGCGCGCCTCACGGTGGACTCGCTGCACGACATTCGCATGCTGAACGACTCCTCGATCCGTTCGACCGCGGGCGCGCTGCATGTCGACTTCGACGCCAATGCGGGCAACACCGAACTCGGCGGCTCGATCCAGCTGGACTCCGCCTCCATTGCCACCAACGGCGGCAACATCCGCTTCTACGGCCAGGGCAATGCCGACACGGGCTATGCCACGGGCGGCGTCATCAACCTCGACGACACCTTCTACACCGGGCAGGCCGGCATCACGCTGAGCGGCAGTTCGCTGTCGACCTGTGCAACGGCCGGCGGCGCATGCGGCGGCACGGGCGCGATCACCCTGCGCGGGCAGGGCGTGAGCCAGGACACGGGCGCGGACCCCAACTACCGCATCAGCTCCGACGGCGTGGTGGTGCTCGGCAGCGCGCTGACCACCGGCGCGGGCAACATCGGCATCGAGGGCCGGGGCGGCATCCGCGCCAACGGCGTGCTGTTCGGCAGCACCGAGGCCGGCGACACCACGCTGCGCACGGGCACCGGCGACGTCAACATCACCGGCAGCTCGCGCAGCTGGACCACCGACGACCCCGTGGCGGTGTACGCGGACACCATCGTGCCCAGCAGCAGCGGCGCACCCAACGTGACGGCGGCGAACACCGCGGGCGTCATGCTGCGCAGCGCCACCATCGCGGCGGGCGGGCGCGTGAGCATCGACGGCACCGGCAGCGACACGCAGGGGCTGCTTGCCAGCACGGCCTTCGTCACCTCGGCGGCGGCGGCCAACGGCGGCACCGGCCTGGGTTTCGGCGCGGGCGACGGCGTGTCCATCGCGGGCGGCAACATCTCGGCCGGCAAGGGGCGCGACGTTTCGATCTCGGGCACGGCGGGGGGCAGCAGCTTCGTCGTCGACAACGGCGGCACCGTGACCCAGGGCAACGACGTGAACGCCGTGCAGCTCACGATGGAGGCGGGCGAGTCGGTGCGCGCCGAAGGCGGCAGTGTGACGCTCGACGGGCGCGGCGGCGACGTGCGCGTGGCGCGCGTGCTGAGCCGCCCTTCGGGGCCGGGGCTGGGGCTGGGGGGCGCGAGGGCTTCCGATGCCGTGCTCGACGTCTCCAGCACCGGCGGCGCGGGCGGCACCGTTGCCCTGCGCGGGCGCAACGTGCTGCTGGACGATGCCTACGACACGCTGCCCACGATCGACGCTGGCGGCGCGGCGCAGTCCGGCACCATCGACGTGCGGGCCACGCAGACCATCGCCATCGGTGCCGGCGCCAGCCTGCGCGCCGACGCCAAGTCGGCCACGGGCAACGGCGGCACCATCAACGTGATCGCGGGCGACACGCTGCGCGGCTACGGCAGCCTGTCGGCGCGCGGCGGCAGCGCCGGAGGCAACGGCGGCACCATCGAGACCTCGTCGCCCCATTTCGCGCTGCTGGGACTGCGGGTGGACGCCTCGGCGGCCGTGGGCACGGCGGGGCGCTGGGTGATCGACCCGTTCAACGTGAACATCGCGCACGGCGTCGCGTCGGGCAGCCTCACGGGCAACCCCTTCGACCCGCTGGCCAACTCGACCGTGCAGGACGGCGACATCAACAACGCGCTCGACGGCGGCACCAGCGTGACCATCACCACCGGCACGGGCGGCAATGCGGTCGACGGGAACATCACGTTCGCGGCGGACGCGTCCATCGTGCGCAGCAAGGGCGCCGCGCCGCTGACCTTCGAGCTCGACGCGGCGCACAGCATCAACGCCTTCAACGGCACCACGCAGATCCAGTCGAACTCCGGTGCGCTGAACGTGGTGTTCAACGCCGGCGTGGGCGGGCAGGGCGGCACGATCACGTACAACGGGGTGATCAACACCAACGGCGGCAATGTCTCGATGACAGCCGACTCGCTGGGCGCCGGTTCCGTCATCCAGATGACCAACGCCAGGATCGATACGCGGACCACGGCGCAGGGCGATGCCGGCCCGGGCGGCTCCGTGCAGATCGCGGGCACGAGCAGCGTGCCCGCCACATCGAGCTTCGGCGCCACGGTGAACCTCAACGGCGTCAGCATCCAGACGAGTACCGGCGACGTGTCGATCTCGGGCAAGGCGCCGACCGGCATCGGCGTGCGCATCGGCGCGGGCACCGGGAACAGCCAGATCCTCACCACCAGCGGCGACATCCAGATCGTGGGCATCGGCAGTGGCGTGACGGACACCAGCACGGGAGCGACCTCCGTGCAGGCCGTGAACCTCGGCAACACGACGGTGCGCAGCGTCGACGGCAACATCGGCATCCGCGGGCTCGTGACACCCGGCGTTGCCAGCGCCACGTCGGGCGGCGTGCTGATCGCCAACAACGCGCTGGTGACCACGCTGGGCGTGGGCAGCATCGACATCGCAGGCGAGTCGCAGGCCAACGGCACGGGCGTGACCATCGCCACGGGCGGGCGGGTCGACGGCAACAACAACGTCGTGCTGCGCGCCAGCAACAACGGCACCACCGACGCATTGGCGATCGCCGGCAACGTGCGCGCGGGCAACGTGCTGAACCTGCGTCCCGGCGGCGTGGACGCCGCGGGCAACGCCGTGGACCGCACCGCCAACCCCATCACGCTGGGCGGCACGGCGGCCACGGGCTTCGCGGTGTCGGGCGCCGAGTTCGCGCGGCTCGACGCGCCCACCATCGTGGCCGGCAGCAACGCGCACGCGGCCGACATCGACGTTGTGGGTCCGCTCACCGTGCCCGGCGCGCTCACGCTGCAGAACGGCGGTGGCGGCAACATCCAGCTCGGCGGCGCGCTCACGGCGGCGAAGATCGGCTTGCTCTCGGGCGGCAACATCACGCAGACGGCCGGCGCGCCGATCATCGCGGGCACGCTGATGGCACGCTCCACCGGCGGCAGCGTGCTGCTCGACCAAGCGGCGAACAACGTCAGCGCGGCCACCGTCGGCGGCGGCGCGGCAGGGGCGTTCCGCTACGTCGATGTCGACACGGTGCAGCTGGGCTCGGTGTCGGTCACCGGATACGACGCCGCGGGCAATGCCCCGCAGGCCGAGTCGGCCACTTCGATGGCGGCCGACACGGTGTTCGTGCGCACCCTCAGCGGCGACCTGCTGCTGGGCACCAACGTGAGCAGCACCAACGGCGTGGACCTGGTGGCGGGCTCGCGCTTTCAGAACCTGGGCGCCTATTCGATCGGCGGCGCGCCGTGGCGCGTGTGGGCCGACACCTGGGTGGGCGAGACGCGCGGCGGGCTGCAGGGCTCGGGGATCTACCCCAACCTGTACCACTGCGCCTACTCGGGCCTGTGCACGGTGGGCATTCCGGCGGGCGCCAACCACTTCATCTATGCGCAGCAGCCGGTGGCCACGGTGCTCATCGGCAGCGCGAGCCGGCCCTTCGGTTATCCGAATCCGCTGTTCAGCTACCTCGTCGGCGGGCTGATCCTGGGCGACACGGGCGCGGGCTTTGCCGGCTTCCTGTTCTCGCCGGCGCTGCAGTCGAGCCCGCAGGGCGCGTACCCGATCAACGGCATGTTCACCTCGGCCGAGGGCTATGCGGTGAACGTGGTGCCCGGCAACCTGTTCGTCGCCGGGCTGCCCAACCTGCCGCGGCCCGACACGCTGCGCGACCTGCCGGCCACCTGGGTGTACGACCGCAACATCGGCCCGCCGCCGATCTGCTTTGCCACGGGGCCGCTGGAAGGCGACCGCGCGGTGCAGGGCGCCGACGTGCTCGCGCGCGAATGGTCGCGCGTGCGCTCGCGGCCCAACCTCTCGAGTTGCGTGGACACCGAGAAGCGCAACGGCTGCGCGGACTTCTGAAGAGGCTCAGAGACAGCTCAGAGGCCGCGCGCCCGGCGGTTGGACATGACCACGTTGTCCTTCGGGATCATCTGGCCTTCGCGCATCGCGGAGATCCACGCGTCGGTGGTGGTCACCGCGGCGAAGTTGCTGTGGAACACCACGCTGAAGACGCGATGGATTTCCTCGGCGCTGACCTTGCCCGCGGCGTTCTCGTAAGGCAGCGCGCCGCTGGCGTCGGCCAGGAACTCCACGCTCAGGCCGCGGTGCATCGCCTCGAACACGGTGGAGGCGTTGCAGTTCTGCGTCATGTAGCCGGCCACGCTCAGCGTGTCGATGCCGTGGCTTGCAAGCCAGTCGGCGAAGTCGGTGCCGGTGAACACGCTCGGGAAGGCCTTGGTCACGAGGTGGTCGTGCGGCCGCTTCGCGACTTCGGGGTGCAGCTGGCCGTTGTGCGTGTCGGCCTGGAACACCGGCGCGCCTTTGGGCGCATGGTGGCGCACCACCACGACCGGCGTGCCGGCGGCGCGGGCGGCATCCATGGCCTTGGTCACGTTGGGCAGGGTGCGGTCGATGGGCGGGTACTCGATGGGCAGGCCGCCGCCTTCGAAGTACTCGTTCTGCACGTCGATCACGACGAGGGCGCGGCGCGGGGCGGTGTTGTCGTTGCTCATGGAGGGCTCCTTCTCTGTGGGGTTCGGATGCCTCGATTCTTCGCCTTCGCCCCGGTTCTTGACAGTGGCCCGAAAGCCATTCATCGATAAGATCGGGCCATGCGCACTCCGGCCATCGAAACCATTGCCGTCGTCGCCTTCGACGGCATCAGCCCCTTCCACCTGTCCGTGCCCTGCATGGTGTTCGGCGAAGACCGCACCGAGAGCGGCGCGCCGCGCTTTCGCATGCGCGTGTGCGCGCCGGAGCCCGGCGCGCTGCAGACCAACGCGGGCTTCACGCTGGTGGTGCCGCACGGGCTGGAGGCCATCCGCCGCGCGCAGATCGTGGTGGTGCCTTCGTGGCGCGACGACGGCAGCGCGGCGCCGCCCGCGCTCATCCGCGCGCTGCAGGCGGCCCACCGGCGCGGCGCCACCGTGGTGGGCCTGTGCCTGGGCGCCTTCGTGCTGGCCGAGGCCGGCCTGCTCGACGGCCGCCCGGCCACCACGCACTGGAAGCTGGCGCCGGCCTTCGCCAGGCAGTACCCGCAGGTGCAGCTGCAGCCCGAGGTGCTGTACGTGGACGACGGCAGCGTGCTCACGTCGGCCGGCACGGCCGCGGGCATCGACTGCTGCCTGCACCTGCTGCGCGTGCGCTACGGCGCTGAAACCGCCAACCGCGCCGCGCGCCGCATGGTGGTCGCGCCGCACCGCCAGGGCGGGCAGGCGCAGTACATCGAGCAGCCCGTGCCCGTTGCGGCCGAGCGCGACCGCCTCGCGCCGCTGCTCGAGTGGCTGGGCCGGCATCTGGACACGCCGCACGAGCTCGACGCGCTTGCGCGCCGCGCGCTCATGAGCCGGCGCACCTTCACGCGGCGCTTTCGCGAATCCACCGGCACCACCGTCGGCCAGTGGGTGCAGAACCAGCGCCTGGCGCTGGCGCAGCGGCTGCTGGAGACCACCGACCACGCGGTCGAGCAGGTGGCGACCGGCGCGGGCTTCGGCTCGGCGGTGTCGCTGCGCAAGCATTTCATGTCGGCGTTCAAGGTGTCGCCCACGGCGTACCGCCGGCAGTTCTCGCGGGCCGACGCGCCGGCCTGAGCGGCCTGAGCGGCGTGATCGGCGTGATCGGCGTGATCGGCGCGAGCGGCGCGAGCGACTTGAGCGGCTCGTTCAGCCGACGTGCAACTGCCGCCGCGTGGTGAGCAGCGCGCGCAGCTTGGCCGGCGCGACCGGCTTGGTCAGCAGCATCACGCCGCCATGGCGCAGGCGCTGCAGCACCTCGGGCCCGGTGGCGCCCGACACCAGCACCGCGAGCGCGTCGGGCTGCAGGCGCTTGGCCGCGTCGATCACGTCGACACCGTCGCCGTCGCCCGCCAGTTGCAGGTCGCACAGCACGGCGTCGTAATGCAGGTCGCCGGTGCCCAGCCGCGCGATGGCCTCGGCGCCGGTGGTCACGCATTCGACCTCGCAGCCCCATTGCGCCAGCAAGTTGCGGCTGCCGTCGAGGATGGCCGGGTCGTCGTCCACCACCAGGCAGCGCAGCCCGGCCAGCGGCGCCGGTGCCAGCGGCGGCGGCTCGGGCGGCACCACGTCGGCCAGCCGCGCGGCCGGCAGCGTGAACGCGAAGGTGCTGCCCGCCTGCAGCGCCGAGCGCACGGTGATGCGCGTGCCCAGCAGCGCGGCAATGCGCGCGCAGATGGCCAGCCCCAGGCCGAAGCCGCGGCGGCGGTCGCGCTCGGTGTTGGCCACCTGGTAGAACTCCTCGAAGATGCGGCCCTGGTGGATGGGCGCGATGCCCACGCCGTTGTCGCGCACCTCGATGCGCACGCCGGCCGGGCTGCGCCGCGCGGCCACCAGCACGGTGCCGCCCTCGGGCGCATGGCGCAGCGCATTGGCCACCAGGTTGCCGACGATGCGCTGCAGCATCGACGCGTCGGTGCGCACCGCCAGGCCGCGGTCGCTCCAGCGCAGCCGCACGCGGGCCTCGGCGGCGGTGGCGGCGTGCTGCGCGTCGAGCTGGTCGAAGAGCGACGCCAGCGACACCTTGGCGATCGACGGCGTGAGCACCTGCGCGTCGAGCCGCGAAATTTCCAGCAGGTCGTCGAGCAGCACGCCCATGAACTCGGTGCTCTCCTGCAGCCGCAGCACGGCCGGGCGCTGCGCGGGGGAGGCGCCCGGCAGCAGGCCGTCGATGAACAGGCCCATGGCGTGCAGCGGCTGGCGCAGGTCGTGGCTGGCCGCGGCCAGGAAACGCGCGCGCGAGAGCGCGGCCTGCTCGGCCTCGGCCATGCGCTGCAGGGCCACGGCGGTGGCCTCGCGCACGCGGTCTTCGCTGATCTGGCGGTTGCTCTGCAGCCGCTCGGCCAGGCGGTCGATGTCGTGCGCGAGCACCGCGAGCTCGTGCGTGCCGCGCGTGCCGCCCTCGACCACGTCGCAGCGCACCTCGAAGTGGCCGGCTTCCAGCGCGGCCACGGTGCGCGACACGCGCCTCAGCGGCCGCGCCACCGTGCGCGCCATGTGGCGCACCGAGGCCCACGCCGCCATCAGCGCGACCAGCGCGATGCCGACGCCCGCGAACAGCGAGCGGCTGCGCTCGCGCGCGTAGGCGGTGGTGTCGCGAAAGGTCTGCACCAGCCCGATGGGCGTGTCGCCCGCCGCGGTGGAGCCCGCGGGCGCGAAGGCGCTGGCGCGCGAGGCTTCGCGCAGCGTGACCGGCGAGGTGAACATGCGCAGCTGGGCGAGGGATGTGGTCTTGGGCCCGGCCGTGACGTACACGCCGGCGCTGTTGCTGATCTCCACGCGCGTCACCTGCCCGCCGCGCAGCGCGGCATTGGCCACGTTCTGCAGCGCCGGCAGGTCGCCCGCGTAGAGGCTCAGGTCGGACATGGCCGCCACTTGCCGCGCCACCGCCTGGCCTTCGGCGTCGAAGGCGGCTTCGAGCGTCTGCAGCCGGTTGTGCGTGAACCAGCCGGTGAGCGCCAGCGCGACCGCGGCGCACGGCACCACGCCCAGGCGGAACAGGTCGCGCTGCAGGTTGCCCCGCACGATGAGGGTGTGGGGCGACTGCGCCGGGGCGGGCGACAGGCCCGGCGAGATCGCTGGGGACATGACCGGGGTGGGCACGGGCGTGCCGGCGCCGTTCGCCCCGGCGGCTGCCGGCCCGTGGGAGGGCGGCACGGTGCTCATCGCGGCGCCGCAATCCGCTCGGTGAGCTCCCGTTCCTCCGGCACCCGCAGGCCGAGCCCGCGTGCCACGGTGGCGTTGACGCGCACGGTGGCGGGTGTGGCCGCTTCCACCAGCGGCGCGTTGTTGCTGCTTGCGGTGCCGGCGCTGGCGCTGGCGCTGGCCACCTTCTGGCCGAGCAGCCGCGCCTGCTGCGCGAGCTGCGACGGTGTCGAAACGGCCGCGGCGAGACCGCCCGAACGCACCAGCCCCTCGCTGGCGCCGAACACCGGCAGGCCCGCGCTCGCGCCGGCGCGCAGCACCGACAGCGTGGCCGCCTGGTTGTCGCCGATCAGGTCGGGCAGCACCATCAGCGCGTCGCTCAGCGGCACCACCTGGCGCAGGGCCGTGGCCAGCGAGGTGGCGTCGGGCGCGTATTCCACGCGCACGTCCCAGGCCGGGTTGGCGCCCTGGGCCGCGCGTTGCAGTTCGCGCACCAGCGGCTCCGACTCGGAGGTGGCGATCACGCCGATGCGGCGCTTCTGCGGCAGCACCGCGTTGATCAGCGCCAGCTGGTCGGCCATGGCCGGATCGCGCAGCAGCACGCCCACGCGGCGGTCGCTGCGGCGCAGGGCGGGGCTGGCGGCCTTGAGCGACTCGTACTCGAGCCGGCTGAGCATCGCCAGCACCAGCGGCTCCTGGCCCGGGCGCTCGACGGCGGCGCGCGCGGCGGCGGGGCCCACGGCCATGGTGATCGGTGCGTCGGCGGCGCTGCGCAGGCTGCGCGTTCGCACGCCTGCGTTGGCGGCGCGCTCGGTGTCGGTGCCGGCCGCTTCGGCGGTCTGCTGCTGTTGCGGCTGTGCGTCGGTGCCGCCGGGCGCCAGCCGCACCAGCTCGAACTTGCCGCCGGGCTCCTGGTCCGCGCGCAGCTGCTGCACGAACTCCGAGGACGCCGCGGCGTCGTCGCCCATCAGCACCGTGAGGCTGGCGGCAGAGGCGCTCCCGCCGAAGCCTGCGACACCCAGCACCAGCACCACCGGCATGGCGCGGGCAGCTTGGCACAACCTTCCGAAGAGGGGCTGTAAGGTGGGTTTCACGGCAAAAAACATGGACTGCGTCCGCAGCGAGGGGCGATGATCCAATGTAAGGACGGGCCCCGCTTCGCGCGATAAGGCGGAGGGCTTATGTCAACGTCGGCCAAGGCCTGCCAGCGTGACGAATTTCACATGCTGGCAGCCGCTCGGCCTATCTCCGACGCACTACCTACACACCTACCGCCAGCGCCGCGGCCGCGCGCTGCGCCTGGATCGCCTGGCGCAGCACGCGCGGCGACACCGGTTTGTAGAGCACGGTGATGCCCGCGCTCGCCACTTCGCGCAACCGGTCGGGCTTGGTCTCGCCCGTCACCAGCAGCCGCGCGGTGCCGGCGCCGATGCCGCGCGGGTGGCGCTCGAGCGCGCCGATCACGTCCAGGCCGTTGTCGCCGCCCTGCAGCAGCAGGTCGCTGATGACCACGTCGGGCGGCTGCGCCCAGCCGTCGGCCAGCGACAGCGCCTCGGCGCGCGTCTGCGCGGGCATCACCTGCGCGCCCCAGTTGCCGAGCACCACCGTGAGCCCTTCGAGGATGGTGCGCTCGTCGTCGATCACCAGGATGCGCACGCCGGCCAGGCTTTCCTCTTCCTCGATGGCGGCGACCGCGGGCGACACCGCCGACGGCGGCAACGCGGCCGGTGCCGAACGCACCAGCACCCGCACGCAGGTGCCCTTGTTGACGCGCGAGCTGAGCTCCACGCGGGTGTTCAGCAGCTCGGCCAGCCGCTGCACCGTGGCCAGGCCCAGGCCCATGCCGCGCGTGCCGCGGCTGTCGCGCGCCGCCTGCCGGCCGGTGGGCTCCACCTGGTAGAACTCCTCGAACACGCGCGCCTGGTGCTGCCGGGCGATGCCCACGCCGGTGTCGACCACGTCGATGCGCACGCCCTTGCCGCGCCGGCGCGCGCCGATCAGCACGCCGCCCTCGATGGTGTGGCGCAGCGAGTTCGACACCAGGTTGTTCAGGATGCGCGAGAGCATCACGTAGTCGCAGCGCACCCACAGCTCGGTCTTGCGCACCACCAGCCGCAGGCCCTGCTGCTCGGCCACCGGGCGGAAGTTGCGGCTGATCTCGTCGAACAGGCGGTCCAGCGGAAAGTCGATCCACTGCGGCTGCAGCACGCCCGCGTCGAGCTGCGACAGGTTCAGCAGCTCGGAGAACAGCCGGTCGAGCGAATCGACGCACTCGCGGATGTGGCCGATGCGCTGCAGCTTCACCGGGTCGGTCTCGCCGTTGGCCAGCCCGTCGGAGAACAGCGTGAGCGCATGCAGCGGCTGGCGCAGGTCGTGGCTGGCGGCGGCCAGCAGGCGGGTCTTGGCCTGGCTGGCCACCTCGAGCTGCGCGTTCTTGCGCGCCAGCTCGGCCGTGGCGTCGTTGATGCGGCTTTGCAGCAGCCGGTGGCTTTCCGCGAGCGCGCGCGCGGCCTGGTTGAAGCCGTGCTGCAGGTGGCGCACCTCCGACGTGCCCTCGATGGCCACGCTGGCGTCCTCGCCCGCGCCCAGGCGGTCGACCGCCTGGCCCAGCGCGCGGATCGGCTCGCTGATGCGCCGGGCCGCCCACCAGCCCGCCAGGCCCACGCCGATCATGCTGATCGCCAGCACCAGGCCCACGTTGAACCACACCGAGCGGCGCGCGTTCTGCACCGCCGCCAGGCTCATCTCGACCATCACCTTGCCGTTGTGGCGGCCGTCGTCGCTCACGATGGGCACCACCACCTGCAGGCCTTCGCCGCGGGCGCGGTCCATGGTCTCGGAGTTGGCGACGATCTCGCCGTCTTCCGTCCAGATCTGCACCTGCTGCACGTTCGGCTGGTAGGTGCCCGACTGGGCGGTGCGCTGCAGGGCGCGGCGGTCCATGCGCGCCAGCGGCGCCTGCGCCACCGTGGCCACCTGCAGCGCCACCGTCTGCGCATTGGCGCGCATCAGCTCGGTGAGGTTGCCCAGGTGTTGGCGCGTCAGCACCGCGATGGCCGCCAGCGTTGCCAACGTGGCCGGCACCAGCGCCAGCAGGATCAGCTGCTGGGCGAAGGTCAGGCGGGCCAGGCTGCGAAGGACGCGGAAGTTCCAGTTCATGAGGGCGGCGGACGGCGGCGGCGGCGGGTGGAGGCCGAGCTTGGGAGTCTCTTTCTGAACGGGGAAGACAGGAAAAACATCACGAAGATTGTTAGCAATTGATATCTAATGACGTCCGCGCCGCCATGTTAGACCCGCCGATGCGCAACGGCTCTATGTCTTTCGGTTCACAAATGCAGGCTTTCTTGCGCCGGTTTACCGATCTGCCCGCCGCCTTGCGCGCGCTGGCGACCGCATTGTTCATGGGGCTGCCGCTGTGGGCGACGGCCCAGGTCAGCCCGCTGGACGGGCCGGTGCGCTTCGGCATCCTGCCGCTGGGCGGCGCCTTCGAGTCGCGCAGCGACTGGGACCCGCTGCTGACCGAACTCAGCCGCGCCATCAACCGGCCGGTGAGCGTGCTGTCGGTCAACTCCTATGAGGCGCTGGAGCAGGCCATCCAGCGCGACGAGGTCGACATGGCCTTCCTGTCCGGAAAGATGGCGCTCGACGCCGTGACCCAGCGCCGCATGAAGGTGGTGGCCCAGGTGGTGCGCCACGACGGCCTGCCCGGTTACCGGGCGCTGCTGCTGGCGCGCAAGGCGCCGCCGCTGAACTCGCTGAAGAACCTGCTGGAGCAGCCCGAGCACTGGCGGCTGGCGCGCGGCGAGCGGCAGTCGGTGTCGGGCTTCATCGTGCCGCAGCTGCAGTTCTTCCTGCCGAACCACATCGCGATGGAGACCCGCTTCAGCAGCGAGATCGTGGGCACCCACCAGACCACCGCGCTGGCCGTGGCCAACAGCGAGGCCGACGTGGCCACCAACAACACCGCCGACTTCGAGCGCTTCAGGCTGCGCTTTCCGGCCGAGGCCGAGCGGCTGCAGGTGCTGTGGCAGTCGGAGCTGATCCCGCATGCGCAGATCGTGGTGCGGCGCGAGTACCCGGCCGACCTGCGCAAGCGCGTGCAGGCCTTCCTGACCGGCTACGGCCGCGCCAAGGGCGCGCGCGGCGACGCCGAGCGCGTGGTGCTCAAGTCGCTGCACGACCTGGCGGGCTTCGTTGCCGCCGACAACAGCTCGCTGCAGCCCGCCGCCAGGCTGGCCTACCAGCTGGCCAGGCAGAACGCCATGACCGCGCAGTGGGTGAACGACGCCGCGCGCGAGGCCCGGCTGCAGCGCATCGAAAGCGGGTATGCGGAGCAGGTCGGCGTGCTGAAGGACGTGTCGCCTTGAAGCGCGGGTCTTGCCTGCCGGCCTTGCTGCAGGCCCTTGCGCTCGCGGGCGCCTTGCTGGCGGGGCACGTGACGGCGGCGGCCCAGGGCGTGATCGTGCTGCCGGAGAAAGTCGACAAAGCCGACAAAGCCGAAAAGGCGGGGACCGCCTCCGTCAAGCTGATCCGCTTCGGCGTGCTGCCGCTGGGCGGCACCGTCGAGTCGCGCGCGCTGTGGACGCCGCTCATGGCCGACATGAGCCGCACCCTGGGCATTCCGGTGAGCGCCTACTCGGTGCCGTCGTACGAAGAACTGGACCGCGCCATCGGCCGCGACGAGATCGACATGGCCTTCCTGTCGGCCAAGATGGCGCTCGACGCCGTGATGCAGCGTCGCATGAAGGTGGTGGCGCAGATCGCGCGGCACCCGGACGTGCCCGAGCACCGCGCCGTGCTGCTGGCGCGCAAGGCCGGCCCGCTCAACACGCTCGAAGGCCTGCTCGCGCAGCCCGAGAAATGGCGACTCGCGCGTGGCGACAGCCGCTCGGTCACCGGGTTCGTCGTGCCGCAGAGCCAGCTCTTCCTGCCGCACAACATCGAGATGGAGACGCGCTTTCGCAGCGAGTTCGTCGGCACCCACCAGGCCACCGCGCTGGCCGTGGCGAACGGCGACGCCGACGTTGCCACCAACAACACCACCGACTTCGAGCGCTTCCGCCAGCAGTTCCCGGTCGAGGCCGAGCGGCTCCAAGTGATCTGGCAGTCCGAGCCGCCGCCCGGCGCGCCGATGGTGGTGCGGCGCGACTACCCGCCCGAGTTCCAGGCGCGGCTGCAGGGCTTCCTGACCGGCTACGGAAAAGGCAAGGGCACGCGCGTGAACGCCGAGCGAGAAGTGCTGAAGACCTTGCGCGCGGCGTACGGCTACGTTGCCGCCGACGACAGCGCCCTGCTGCCCGAAGCGCGGCTGGAGCACGAGCTGGGCCGGCAGCGCGCGATGGCCGCGTCGTGGGTCAACGAGGCCGCCCGCGAGCAGCGGCTGCAGCGCATCGAGAAGACCTATGCGGAGCAGGTCGAGGTGTTGCGCGCCGGCCGGTGACGACGTGGCCATGACATATCCCGCGTTTTTTCAGCCTCTGTGACCGCAAGCCGGCTGGTGTGACCATTGTTTGCAGTGCGCGCGGCGAGGGCCCCGCAAACTGCCGCGACTGTGTTTCCGAGATGGAAGTCGTCGATGTCGCGCACGCTGCTGGTTCACTCTCCTGCAATCCCTGTTGTTCTTGGCCGTCCGGCGCTGGCACCCGTTCGCCTCTCGGGCCATGAGGGGCTGAACCACCTCTTCGAGTACGAGCTGCTGCTCAAGACGCCGGATGCATTGAACCTCGATGCATCGATGGCTGCGGACTTCGATCTCGATGCATTCGTCGGCCGCGAGATCGGCTGCGAGATCGCACTCGACGACGGCGTCTCGGGCTTTCGTCAGATCAACGCGCTGATCACCGATGCGGCGCTCTGGGGTGAAGAAGGCCGACACGTTCAGTACAAGCTCACCCTGCGGCCCTGGCTGCACCTGGCCACGCTGAGCACCGACTGCCGGATCTTCCAGAACCAGACGGTGGTGCAGACCCTCGATGCGCTGCTGGCGGACTACGCGTTCCCGGTCGACAAGCGGCTGGTCGAGACCTACCCGGTGCGCGACTACCAGACCCAGTTCAACGAGAGCGACTTCGCGTTCTTCAGCCGGCTGTGCCAGGAATGGGGCATCAGCTACCACTTCGAACATTCGCAGGGCAAGCACCGGCTGGTGCTCTGCGATGCGATGGGGGCGTATGGGCAGGCCGACAGTGCGGCCTATCGAGAGGTCGAGTACCACGCCCCAGGCTGGAAGATCGATGCGGAGTACATCCACAGCTTCGTGCCTGAGCATCATCTGACAAGCGGGAGGTATGCGACACGGGACTACGACTACACCCGGCCGAGAGCCGATCTGGGTGTGCATCGAAAGGATCCCCGGCCCACAGGGCATGCCGATGGCGAGGTCTACGAATGGCACGCTTCCAATTCCGGCAGCCACTGCGTTCAACCCAACGCGGGCAGTGCTGCCGGCAACGATCCTCGGGGTGAAGGCAACCTGCTGGCGGTGTTGCGCATGCAGGCGCTTCGCACGCACGGTGCCAGGGCCGAAGCCAGCGGCAACCTCCGAGGCATGGTGCCCGGACGCACCTTCAAGCTGCAGAAGCATCCAAGAGAATCCGCCAACACCGAGTACCTGCTCCTCTCCACCCGCTTGCTGATCGAAGACGTGGCCCAGGACAGCCAGGCCAAGGAAGCGATCGAGCGCAAGCAGCAGTGGCAGGTCCGCGTGGACTTCACGGCCCACCCCGTCACCGAAGCCCTTCGCCCCGCACTCACCCAGCCCAAGCCGCGCGCGGGTGGCTCGCAAGTGGCGCTCGTGGTCGGGCCTGCCGGAGAGAACATCTGGACCGACGCGCTCGGGCGCATCAAGGTTCAGTTCCCCTGGGATCGCATCGGCAACACAGACCCGCACAGCAGCTGCTGGCTGCGCGTGAGTTCACCGTGGGCGGGCAACCAGCTGGGCGGCATCCACCTTCCCCGCGTCGGCCAGGAGGTCATCGTCGACTTCCTCTCCGGCGACCCGGACCTGCCGATCTGCACGGGCCGCGTGCACAACCGCGTGAACATGCCGCCGTGGGAGTTGCCCGGCCAGAGTGCGTTGAGTGGCTTTCGAAGCCGGGAGCTGACCAAGGGCGGCGGCAACGGCGCGGCGGGCCGCGCCAACCACCTGCTGCTGGACGACACCGACGGCCGGATCCAGGCGCAGCTCAAGAGCGACCACCAGAGCTCGAGCCTGAGCCTGGGCTTCATCGCGCGGGTGGAGGACAACGCGGGGCGCAAGGACCCCAGGGGCGAAGGGTTCGAGCTGCGCACCGACGGGCACGGCGTGCTGCGCGCGCAGGACGGCTTGCTCATCACCACCGAAGCGCGGCCGGGGGCGGCCCGCCATGCCAAGGACATGGGCGAGACGGCCAGCCGATTGAAAGCTGCATGCGGGCAGCACGACGGGCTGGCCGAGGCGGCGGCGGCTGCGAAGCTGCAAGATGGTGGACAGGATCAGGCCCTTGTCGCCAAGGCACTCGAGGCGCAGGCGAACGCCATCGAAGGCAGCGGTGGGCATGCATCCGGAGGCCGCTTCCCCGAACTGGAAGAACCGCAGCTGGTGCTTGCCAGCGCCGCGGGCATCGCTGCCACCACGACGGGCAGCCTGCATCTGCAAGCCGGAGAACACGTCGCGCTCACCAGCGAAGGCCACGCGAGCTTCAGCGCCGCCAAGCGCCTGCTGGTCAGCGCCAAGGACGGCATTCGGCTGTTCGCGCTCAAGAGCGGCATGAAGTGGATCGCCGGCAACGGCAAGGTGCAGATCGAGGCACACAAGGACAGGATCGACCTAACCGCTAAGAAAGCGGTGCGCATCACCAGCACCACCACCGAGGTTCGCATCTCGGCACCGGTGAAGGTGGTGGTCAACGGCGCAGGCAGCTTCACGGAGTGGAGCAGCGCGGGCATCCTGCACGGCACCTTGGGCGGGTGGGTGGAGCATGCGGCGAGCCATGCCAAGGTGGGGCCGGCCAGTGCCCCGTTGAGTCCGCAAAGCTACAAAGGCTGCTCGCCTTCGGACGGCAAGGCGGTGGCCGGCGGCACGGGGACGATCTGAGATGTCGTCGGCAATGCAAACACCTTCGAGCGAGACCGTTCCCGCATGGCCATGGAGCGACGTGCCGCAGGCACTTCTGGAGGCCCTCGAAACGTCCCTGCGGGACCAACTGCACGACGGCGCCGTGTATCTGCTGATCGATCCCTTCCTGGGCGACGTGGAACCGCAGATCGACACTCACCCGCGCCATCCGCTGCCGAACGGCGGAACGCAAGTGCCCGCCGCGCAGTGGCCCTACCTGATCGAACTCAAGGGTGCGCAAGACCCGCTGCTGGCCCGGAGCATCGAGTGGGCCGCCCATGAGCACCTGTGCGCCTGCATCAACGGCAGCGGTGCCTACCGCATCGGCGGGTGGCTCCAGCCGCATGCCGAGAACGGTGGCCCGGCCCTGGCGCGACAACTGGGCGCATTGCTCGTGGCGAGCGACAGCGCTCGCACCGGTCGCTACCTGCGGTTGGCCGATCGCCGTGTGCTGGCGCTGCTGGATCCGCCCCAACTGTCGGCCGAGGCATCCGCCATCGACTGGGCGCAGCAACTGACAGGCATCGCACGCTGGATCTATCTCGACACCAACTTCAAGCTGCGGTTGTTGCACGGCCGGCCGGGGCTGGCTGCAAGCAAATCGTTGCGGCTGAACGTGGCGCATTGGCGGCTCGTCGCCGACGCAGAGGCCGTCAATCGAAGCCTGATGGCATGGCAAGGCTTTCGCCATCCCTTGCCGGACGACGCGCTGGCGCAGGTGCTCGTGGCGCTCGAACGCGCCCGCCTGCGCGGCTTGCGCGAACCGGAGGACCTTGCTGCCTATGTGGTCGAGACGCTTCGGTTTCCGGCCTTCGAGCAGTTCCCGGAACTGCAGGGCCGCATCGACCGGGCCCTTCTGACGCGGCAGTCGTTGGCCGACAGGTTGCGAGCCCTTCGCTGCCATTGGTCCTGATTCAAACGATCCATCTCTGCACGCTTTTCTAACCGAACACCATGACCTGCAAGAAATGCGAGAAGAGCGGCTTGTCGATCCTGCTGGTGCGGCCCACGGCCGTCGCCACCGACTCCGAGATCGCGCCCCAAGGCAGCGCCGCGCTGCGCACCCCTGCCGACACCGTCACGGCATTCGGCCTGCCCGATCTCGAGGCGAAGTCGAAGTACGCGCTGCGCCTGTTGCGCCGCGAAGGCTATGCCTACGTCTTCTTTCCGGGCGAGAAGCCGGCGGGCCAGGTCGGACGCTGGCTGGCTTACCGGGTGCACGACAAGGCAGCGCTGATCCAGCAGGGCGAATTTGCCTTCGAAGACAGCAGCTTCGCCTGCGACAAGAAGATCACGCACCCGCACGACGTGCGCACGATCTGCATCGCGGACTCGGAGCGTATTGCCACGGTGTGGGTCGGCTTCAGCATGAACTGGTGGAGCGACGCGATCAAGGCCCGTGTGGCGCGGAGCCTGAAAGCGTCAGGCATGGTCGAGCTGAGCCTGAGCGGCAAGCCACCGGCGCACGGCTTCGCGGCCGAAGCATCGATGCTCAACGCGCACGTGGCCGACTATGCGGTGCAGCACTTGAAGCACGGCGGTTTCGACGACGAGGCCACGCCGTTCTACCCGGCTGGCAACGTCGCGGCCATGCAGGCGGCTCGTGCGATGGCCGAGGTCATGCGCAAGCAGAGCGAAGGCCACCCAGGCCAGCCGATGGTGGTGGCCGTTCCCGATCCGGTCGGTCTTGCGGCCGATCTCAATGGCATCCGGCTGGCGCGGGACAGGAGAGACAAGGAACAACTTCTGGTGCCCGAGACGGCATGGCCGCTGATGACTCACCAGCTGTTGAGCAGTCTCAAGACATCCATCGAGGCCGGCGCGATGGCCGACGCGCGGGCGACCATCGGAGGCCGAATGTCGAAAACACGCTGGACCGAAATCGTGACCTCGACGCCGAGCATCCGAGAGCATGGCTATACCTGGATGCCTTCGGGGGGCACGGCCTCGGACGGCAGTCCCAATGGCGAACTGATCGGCCCCGATCGCGTCGCGCGCGAGGGGCGTGCCGGCTTCAACGGACGTGCGGAGGCCGCCGTTCGTTGGAGAGGAATTGCCAGCCAGATCGATGAAAAGAAGCGTCAGGCGTGGAAGCGGAAATTCGACGCACGAAGCCGCGCAACGGCCGATCGGCTGGAGCTCTTCGAAAACGACTGGCTCGCCGCTGCGCACGCGCCGGAAACGAAGGCTTACTTCGCGGGGCATTTCGACGAGAGCGATCTCAACAAGCGCACAGCTCCTGTGAGTCCGGGGGCCATCTACGCGGCGGAAAGCCACCGGATCCACTACCCCCAGCCATTGAGCAAGGTCGATTGCCATGAGCGCTACCTGGAAGATCTGCTCGGAAAGCCGATCACCGATCCGGCGTCGGTGGCTTTGCGCGCCATGTTTGCCAACCAGAAAAGCGCAATCGACAAGGTGCACGCAATGCTGATCGGCGACGCCGATCGCGACAACGAGAACAACATGCGCGACAAGGCGTTGGACATCTTCAAGGGACTGGTCACCGCCGAATGGGGGCCGAAGTACAGCTGGATGACTGCTCTCGTGATGGGGCTGTGCGCCGGCCAGTTGAGTGCCATCGCCGCCGCAGCCTTCCAGCTCGGCGTCAGTCTCAAATGGTCGGACGGCCTGTCGATCCCGGAGAAAGCCCAGAGATTCCTGAAGCGGCTGCCGGCGCTGGCGGTGGCCGAGCAGACCTTGCTCGGCGCCATGCGCACAGCCTTGGAAGGCGGCAAACCCAGTATCCCCGTCGTCATCCGATTCGAGTGGCTGATGGAGGAAGCGCTGGCGTACATGGAGAAGAATCCGTTCGACTACTCCGAGGCGGACCGTCGCGCAGTACGCGACAAGCGCGTGGGCAGCAAGATCGTCGTCAGGCAGATGGCCATGCTGGAAGCCGCGACCGGCAATTTCAACCTGATTCCCAGCGAGGCTCCGGTTTTTCCAGCCGCCTCATCCCGAACCTTTGGCGGATTGACCGGTGCGCAGTTCGAAGAGTTCGTCAAATCCCAGGACATGCAGACCCATGACAGGAGCGCACTCAAGAATATCAAGAGCTACATCACCAATGAGGCGGTTCACGAGCAGTCGAAGGCGTTCAGAACCGATCAGATGCTTGCAGGCGCGGTAATGATCGTGCAAGGCCTGGGTCTTATCTGGTCGCTGCGCGATCTCCTTAAAGACCTGGACAAGGGTGAGAACAGCAAGCTTCTCGACAGGTTTCTCAGCGTGGCGGATGGAAGTGCGGGCGTCTTCGGTGGGTTGCTGGAATTCCGGGCGGCGGGTCTTCAGATGCAGATGGTGGCGGAACACGGCGCCGCGGCGGGTACGGCGATGAGCCGTGTCAGCAGTTCGCTGAGCAACCTCAAGGCCGGTGCAGCGATGGCGGGGATGGCTGGGGGAATGCTGAACATGGTGATGTCGTTTCGAAAGGCGCAGGAGGCGGATCAGAACGGGGATAAGGCCGCTTACAGCGCGCACCTGATTGCTGGCGCCGCCTTCGCACTGAACGGTGCCGCCATGGCCCTTGTCTACAGGAACATCGTGACCCGCGGGGCAACCAACCTGGCACTGGGAGCGATCGCTCAAGACGTGGCAAGAACGCTGATAAGAAAGGGTTTGCAGGGAGTCTTTTTGACGGTAATCGTCTCGATGGAGGCGGGAGCGCTGATGCTCGGAGTCGCCAGTGTGATCAGCGGTGCGGCACTGGCGTTGTTGATCATCGGTGTGGTCGCCACCGTGGGGGCTGCTCTTGCGGAGCGTACCGAATTGCAGCGATGGGTCGCGCGGGGCTATTTCGGCAATAACGCTGAGGGGCGCTTCAAGGATATGGAAAGGGAACTGCTGGAATATGAGCTTCTGATGGAGCTCGTGCACAAACCCATGGCCAGCCGGGAAACCGCACGCCTGCTCAAAGCGCATTCACCGCCGCCTGCTGTGCCGTTGCTGCCGCAACCAACGCTTGACCCCTGGGATCCCATGAACGATGGCTGGGGCCGCTCTCGATGATCGGCGGCGTCAACACCAGGGGACGCAGTACGGATGAAGATCGCAGTGGCGGCAAAGTCGCCGGCCTCGTGAAGCGGTATACCAAGAGGCGAAGCGCCGGAGGTTCGGTTGGTCATGGTGGAAATCTCACAGGCGTGTATCCCGATGCCATCGAGTTTCAGAGGATGTACCTTACGGGCGCGGGAGGGTACTACTTGGCGGACTGCTTCTTGATCGGTGTGATCGGTACCTATCTGTTTACAACGTTCGCATTGGAAGGTGCCATCAGAAATGGAGCCTATGGGGCGATGGCCTTCGCCTACGTCGGCTCCTGGATGTTCTTCATCTTTTTCGCTTACCTCGAACTCTTCGCCCCCGCTGACAGCCCCATCTACTTCGACCGCAAGCATCGCAAGGTGTACAAGGTTCTTCAGTCCGGCGCTCGCCGCTGGGGTTTCTTCGGGCCGCGCAGATCCAGGCTGGTTGCCTACGACTGGGACCTGGTCGACGCCGAGCATCACACCACCCTGCAGGCCAGCACGGCCACGGCCAGCCGTGTGCATCACCTCGTCTTCCTGGTGCGAAAAAGCGAAGACGATGCCACCATCGTCGATCACTTCACCTTCGCTGGCGTCGACTTCGTGCCTGAGCTGTGGGAGTACATCCGGCGCTATATGGAGAACGGCGCGGCACCGCTCGTGCAAAACGAATTTCCTCCGGTGTCGAACATGGGCGCGTATGTGCCTTGGAGCGATTTCGGCGCCGTGGTGCCGTTTCTCGATCAACCGGGACGACGCTGGAAGGAGCAGCCATGGAAGACGCTCTTCAAATACATCGGCATGCCTGTCACCGTGCCGCTGTATGTGCTGTGGCTGTTCTTCAACCGCCTGACCGTGTGGACCGCGCAGAAGGTCGAATGGCCCAACGACATCACGAACGACCTGGGACGGCTGATCGACGAGCTGGACTTGCGTACCGGTACGTATCGCAGCCTCCGACCCGGACCCCCGCCCGTGTTGTGACCCGCAGCATCGTCGCAAAAGGAGCGAACAAAAAAGGGAGAGTGTGGCCAAGCGTGAGTACACCGGTGTGTTGAGCGCGAAAGTGAGTTGATCAAAAGACAAAAAAGGGAGTAGAAAAATGAAGAGCTACAAGCTATTCAAGCACCCCTCGGGTGACGTGACGACCATCAAGAAAGACTGGAATTGGACGGGCCTTCCTCTTCGGATGGATATCGGCGCTGTGCCATGGCGCGTGGCCACTTGCATCTTCTCGATGACGACGATTGGGTCATGGCCCCAGCCTCAGGGAGGCTTGGATCAGCGTCACTCAGTGGTACCCGGTACTGCAACAGAAGGGCGGTGTTGGAAAAATTGGTGGCGGCATCACTTGGCTGATATTCCCTTTGACAGCGCTGATGTTCATTGGAAGCTCCGTCGGCCAATGCCTGACATGGCAAGCACGGTTTCTCAAGAAAATCGAGAACACGGGGAGGAACGCCTGATGTCGGATCCAGTGCCCCGGGACCTCCTGGCTATTGAAGTCGCAATAGCAATGGCCGTGATCGGTGTCGCATCGGAGCGCAGAGGGCTTCAGCGTCGGGCGCGTCGCAGCTATTTTGGAAAAGGCCGTGTGCTTTCCTACGGGAGTATGGACTTCGAGGCGAGCGGGGTGAAACGCAAGGCAAACAGGATTGGCGCGTCCTGGAATGCGCCGCCATCACTTTCTCTCGACGCTCCTGGCACTTGGGGCTGATGCGATGGTTGGTCTTAACGTCACGGGCCGCAGCACCGACAAGGAAAGGTCGGAGGCCACCTCGCCTGGGCTGTTCCAACGCTACAAGAAGAAGGCACCGATAGCAGGGCCCGTCGACCATTGGGGGCGCCTGACCGGTGTCTATGCAAACGCCATTGAGTTTCAACGCATGCTGTTCCTGGGAGCTGGGGGTTATTGGGTGACCTATGGATTCGTGGCAGGAGTGCTGGGCACAGTTTTTTTGCAACTACTGGTTGTTCCTGGTTTTCTCGAACTCAGGGCCTATGTGTCGATCGTTTTCTGGCAGACCATGACATGGTTGCTCTTCATGTTGTTTGCGCATCTCGAGCTTTTCTCCCCAGCCGACCGCCCCATCTATTTCGACCGCAAGCACCGCAAGGTCTACAAAGTCATCTCCGTCGGTCCCCGGCGCTGGGGCTGCATTGGACTGCGCAAGGCCGTCCTGAAGGCCTATGAATGGAGCCTGATTGATGCCGAGCATCACGTCACCGTTCAGATATCGACTGCAACGGCGCAGCGCAACCATCACCTGGTATTCCTGGTGCGCAAGAGCAGCGGCGATCCCACCATCGTCGATCACTTCGAGTTCACCAACGTCGAAATCGTCTCGGCGCTGTGGGAGTACATCCGTCGCTACATGGAAGAAGACGAAGCCCCGCTGGCGGTCGGCGAGTTCCCGCCGCAGTCGACGATGGGTGTGTACAAGCCGTGGAGCGATTTCGGTGGCGTGGTGCCATTTCTGGACCAGCCCGCAAAACGCTGGCGCGAACAACCCTGGAAGACTTTTTTCCAATACCTCGGCATGCCTGTCACCGTGCCGCTGTATGTGCTGTGGCTGTTCTTCAACCGCCTGACCGTGTGGACCGCGCAGCAGGTGGAATGGCCACAGCAGATCGTCGATGCCATCGGCCCCTTGATCACCGAGCAGGACCTGCGCACCGACGCATATCGCAGGCTGCGGCCCGGTCCCGCACCTGAAATGTGATTCGAAACGCCGTTGCGGCGGAAAGGAAAGGAGGTCGTCAGGCCAGACGTGCCGGTGTGTTGGGCGGAAGAAACCGCCGCGATCAAAAGAGAAAAATGGGAGTAAACAAAAAATGAAAAGCTACAAGATATTCGAGCACCCCTCGGGTGACGTGACAGCCATCAAGGAAGACTGGAGCTGGACGGCCTTCCTCTTCGGGTGGATATGGGCGCTGTGCCACGGCGTGTGGCCACTCGCGCTTGGCGTTCTGGCGCTTGGCATGCTGGTTGCCCACGCCGCGAAGGCGATCGGAGGCGCCGGCGAGGCCACTTTGGGTGCGATGGTTCTGTTCGGCCTCCTGAACAGCCTCGTCCTCGGAAGCATCGGCAACTCGCTGCGCGCGCGCTGGCAGATCCGCAAAGGGTATGTGTGCGCCGGAACTGTCGAGGCCGGCAACGCAGCGGCAGCCTTGCAAATCCACGCCGCCCGCTCCGACGGCGGGGCGCTCCGGGGCGGCTCGTTCCACGGATGATTCAGGGGCCCATCGCGCCGTAGGCAACCCCGCCACCGCACGGAGCGGCCTCCATCTACTCCCTTCGCCGTACCTCCAATCCCCCTCGCCTAGGCCATTAGCTAGGCCTTAAGGCGGATTTGCCTCCCGCCCACCGCGCCGGAAACTTCGTGTTTCTTTCTTCCCGGCACCCTTGCCGTTGACGGAGCGCGGATGAGTTGGCGAACAAAAGTGGTCTGGAGCGAGGGGATGCTGTTGCAGCCTCAGCACCTGCAGCAAAGCGAGCGTCATGCCGATCACGCGCGGCATGTGCTGTTGCGTTCGACCACCCCCTACGCCTGGGGCTTTGCCGAGCTCGAGATCGACCCGGCCGCGCTCACGCTGGGCAAGCTGGCGCTGGTGCGCGCGGTCGGCGTCTTCGGCGACGGCACGGTGTTCGACATGCCGGCGGTCGATCCGCTGCCCGACCCCATCGACATTCCTTCTTCCATGCGCGACGAAGCCGTGGTGCTCGCGCTGCCGCTGCGCCGCGCCGGTGCGCGCGAGGCCGACGCCGAAGACTATGAAGAGCTGGTGCGTCACCGCGTGCTCGAATCCGAAGTGCCCGATTCGAACACCGCCGGCGAACGCACCGCGATGCTGCAACTCGGCCAGCTCCACACGCGCCTGATGCGTGCCAGCGAAGCGACCGACGCCTGGACGACCGTCGGCGTGGCGCGCGTGGTCGAACGCCGCGTCGACAACCAGGTGCAGCTCGATCGCGCGATGCTGCCGCCGCTGCTCGACGTGGCCGGCCATGCGGTCATTCGCGCCTGGCTCGACGAACTGCTGGGCCTGCTGCGCCAGCGCGGCGAGGCGCTGGCCGGCCGCATGACGCAAGGCGGCACCGGCGGCGTGGCCGAGATCGCCGATTTCATGCTGCTGCAGGCCGTCAATCGCAATGAGGCCATCTTCGCGCACCTGGCCAAGAGCGCGGTGCTGCATCCGCAGCATTTCTTCGAGCACGCGCTGGGCCTGGCCGGCGAGCTCGCCAGCTTCCGCGATTCGCGCCGCGTGGCGCGCTTCGGCCCCTACATCCACGACGACCTCGCGCTCAGTTTCCGCCCGGTCATGGACGACCTGCGCCGCAGCCTGTCGATGGTGCTGGAGCAGTCGGCGATCCGCATCGAGCTGCACGACCGCAAGCATGGCGTGCGCGTGGCGATGGTCACCGACGTGGAGCTGCAGCGCAACGCCACCTTCGTGCTGGCGGTCAACGCGCACATGCCTTCCGAAGCGCTGCGCGCGCGCTTTCCCACGCAGGTGAAGATCGGCCCGGTCGAGCGCATCCGCGACCTCGTCAACCTCGCGTTGCCCGGTGTCACGCTCATGCCGATGCCCGTGGCGCCGCGCCAGATTCCGTTCCACTCGGGCGCCAACTACTTCGAACTCGAGACGCGCAACAGCGACCTGTGGCGCCAGCTCGAGCAATCGGGCGGCATCGCGATGCACATCGCCGGCGACTTCCCCGGCCTGGACCTCGCCTTCTGGGCGATACGCGCATGACCTCCCTTCCTTGCGCAGTTCGCGCACTTCGTGTCGCCACGCCAACCTCCTTCCAGGGGGCGACGCCAGCGGCGCGGCAAAGCCGGTTGTGCGGCGTCGCACGAATGGGCGCCGTCCGTGTGGAGCCATCATGAGCACACCTCCCGATCCCTTCGCCGCCTTCGAGTCCGAACGCACGGTCATCAAGCCCAAGCCACGCACGCCGGGCGGCATGCCGCCCGCGCCGGCCCCGGCGCCGTTCTTCGGCGGCGCCGATCCGACGCCCGCGGCAGACGTGGGTGAGCTCGGCCTGCTCAACCCGCTCGTGTCCGCCGCCGGCAAGCTGCTGGTGCTGATCGGCAAGCTGCGCAACCTCGCGCAGCCGCCCAACGTGCCGGCACTGCGCGCCTCCACCGCCGACGCGGTGAACCAGTTCGACGCCGGCGCGCGCCGCGCCGGTGTCAGCAACGAATCGGTGCTGGCCGCGCGCTACGTGCTGTGCACCGCGCTCGACGAGGCGGTGGCCAACACGCCCTGGGGCGTGCAGGCCGGCTGGAACAAGCAGAGCCTGCTGGTGCAGTTCCACAACGAGACCTGGGGCGGCGAGAAAGTGTTCCAGCTGCTGGCCAAGCTCGCGCAGGACGTGCCCGCGCACCGCCAGCTGCTCGAGCTGATCTACAGCGTGCTCGCGCTCGGCTTCGAGGGCCGCTACCGCGTGGTCGACAACGGCCGCGCGCAGCTCGACTCGGTGCGCCAGCGCCTGGCCGACCTCATCGCCAAGGACCGGCCCGCCGTCGAGCCCGAGCTCTCGCCGCACTGGCGCGGCCAGGGCGCGGGCACGGTGCGCCTGCGCGAGTCGCTGCCGCTGTGGGTGTTCGCGGCCGGCTTCGCGTTGCTGCTCGCGCTCGCCTGGTTCGGCCTGCGGCTCACGCTCAACTACCGCTCCGACACCACCTATGCGGCGGTGTCCAGCCTGCGCGCGCCCAACATCCAGATCGCGCCACCGGCCTTGCCGGCGAAGACGCCGCGCCTCGCGCGCTTCCTCGAACCCGAGATCAAGCAGGGCCTGGTCACGGTGACCGACGAGGCCGACCGCAGCGTGGTGCGCCTGCGCGGCGACTCGTTCTTCGGCTCCGGCAGCGCCGAGCCCATGGCGCAGTCGCTGCCCGTGCTTCGCCGCATCGGCCAGGCGCTGGCCGAGGTGAAGGGCGAGGTGCTGATCACCGGCCACTCCGACAACCAGCCGATCCGCTCGCTGCGCTATCCGTCGAACTGGCACCTGTCGGCCGCGCGCGCCGACGCGGTGAAGGGCGCGCTCACCACGCTGGTCGATCCCGCGCGCATGCGCTCCGACGGCAAGGCCGACGCCGAGCCGGTGGCCGCCAACGACACGCCCGCCAACCGCGCGAAGAACCGCCGGGTCGACATCGTGCTGCTCACGGAACCCGACCGCGTCGCGGGTGTGGGTCCGGCGGCCCAGGCGACTCAGGCAGCCCAGGCCGCGCCAGCTGCGCCGGCCACGGGAGCGACGAAATGATCAAGAAAATCTTCGGCTTCCTGTTCAGCCCGCTGCTGCTGACGCTGCTCGCCCTGCTCATCGTCGCGCTGCTGATCTGGTGGGTCGGCCCGCTGGTGAAGATCGGGTCGCTCGCGCCGCTCGAAAGCGAAACGGTGCGTGCCGTCGTCATCGGCGTCATCGTGCTGGTGGTGCTGTTGCGCGCGTTGTACCGCCGCTGGCGCGCGCGCCGTGCAAGCCAGCACCTGACCGAAGGGCTCATGAAGGCGCCCGCCGCGAAGACCGGCGCGCCGGTCAACGGCGAGCAGCAGATTCTCGACACGCGCTTCAGCGAAGCCGTCGCCACGCTCAAGCAGATGCGCCTGCACGCCGCCGGCAAGAAGCCGGGCTGGCGCGACTGGATGTCGATCTCGGGCGGCAGCTACCTGTACGACCTGCCGTGGTACGTGTTCATCGGCGCACCGGGCGCGGGCAAGACCACGGCGCTGGTCAACTCGGGCCTGAGCTTTCCGCTGGCCGAGAAGTTCGGCCCCGGCGCCATCCGCGGCGTGGGCGGCACGCGCAACTGCGACTGGTGGTTCACCGACGAGGCCGTGCTGATCGACACCGCCGGTCGCTACACCACGCAGGACAGCCACCAGTCGGAGGACAAGAGCGCGTGGGAAGGCTTCCTGGGCCTGCTGAAGAAGGCGCGCCCGCGCCGGCCGCTCAACGGCGTGTTCCTCACGGTGAGCGTGGCCGACCTGCTGAGCCAGGGCCCCGAGGCGCGCACGCAGCTCGCGGCATCGATCCGCGCGCGCCTGCTGGAGCTCGATTCCAAGCTCACCACGCGCCTGCCGGTGTACGTGCTGGTCACCAAGAGCGATTTGCTCTACGGCTTCACCGACTACTTCGACGACCTGGGCAAGGAACAGCGCGCACAGGTCTTCGGCTTCACGCTGCCGGCCGACGAGAACGTGCAGCTCGAGGAGAAGGGCCTGTCGGCCGCTTTCCACCGCGAGTTCGCGCTGCTGCACAACCGCGTGAACGACGGCCTCATCGCGCGCATGCAGCGCGAGACCGACGGCACGCGCCGCGCGGCGATCTTCGGCTTCCCCGCGCAGTTCGGCTCCATCGGCTCGCTGCTGTCCGACCTGCTCGACCAGGTGTTCACCGGCTCGCGCTTCGCGCAGCCGCCGTGGGTGCGCGGCGTGTACTTCACCAGCGGCACGCAGGAGGGCAGCCCGATCGACCGTGTCATGGGCAGCCTCGCGCGCAGCTTCGGCATCGAGCGCGCGATGCTCGCGCCGCAAAAGAGCAGCGGGCGCAGCTACTTCCTGACCGCGCTGCTGCGCGAGGTGGTGTTCCCCGAGCAGCGCCTGGCCGGCGCCGACGTGAAGCTGGAGCGCCGCCGCCACACGCTGCGCGTGATCGGCGTCGCCGCGATGACGCTGGTCACCGTCGGCCTGCTGGCGGCCTGGGGCTACAGCACGCTGCAGAACATGAACTACCTGAAGTCGGTCGAGGCGCGCGTCGACCCGGCCAGGCAGAACCTTGCGGCGCTGCCCGCGCGCGTGCAGAACCTGGTCGAGGTCGCGCCCGTGCTGCAGAGCCTGCGCGACATCTGGAAGACGCCCGACAACCGGCAGGGCGACGAGCCGTTGTCGATGACGCTGGGCCTCTACCAGGGCGACAAGCTCGACGCCGCCGCCATGCTCACGCACCAGCGCGCGCTCAACGACGCCTTCCTGCCGCAGATTGCCAAGCGCATCGAGGACCAGCTGCGCACCGCGCAGAAAGACAACCTCGAGTTCACCTACGAGGCGCTCAAGAGCTACCTGATGCTCTACCAGCCCGAGCACTTCGACCCCGAGGCGCTGAAAGCCTGGATCACGCTCGACTGGTCGCGCAACCTCGACCGCGGCATTCCCGAAGACCAGCGCAAGGCGCTCGAAGACCAGCTCGACGTGCTCATCGCGCAGGGCCCGCCGCGCTCGCCGCTGAAGATGGACGAGAACCTGGTGCGCAGCGTGCGCGCCGTGCTCGCGAGCTACCCGCTGGAGCAGCGCGTGTTCAGCCGCCTGAAGCGCCAGCGCGCCACCAAGGACATTCCGGCCTTCAGCGTGGCCACGGCCACCGGCCCCTCGGGCCCGCTGGTGTTCGAGCGCATCAGCGGCAAGCCGCTGAGCGACGGCGTGCCGGGCATGTTCACCTACGACGGCTATCACAAGCGCTTCCAGAACGAGGTGACCGTGCTCACCGGCCTGCTCGCCAACGAAGATCCGTGGGTGCTGGGCCAGGACCGCAGCGCCGCCGACCGCCTGCGCGACGTGGCCGCGCTCGGCGCGCTGACCGACCGCGTGCGCCGCCTGTACCTCGAGGAGTACGTCAAGCAGTGGGAAGCGCTGCTGGCCGACGTGCGCCTCATCCGCGTGAGCGGGCTCGACAAGAACATCGAGAGCGCGCGCATTCTCTCGGGCGTCGATTCGCCGCTGGCGAACTTCCTGCGCGCGGTGGTCAAGCAGACCACGCTGATACCGGCGGCCGACGCCAACAAGGACGTGGTCAGCAAGGCCACCGAGACCGTGCGCAACACGCGCAAGGGCCTCGAAGACCTGTTCGGCGGCGACCCCGGCCGCCAGGTGGCGCCGGGCAAGCGCATCGAGAGCATCGTGGACGACCGCTTCGAGTCGCTGCGCCGGCTCGTCACCGCGGGCGGCCCGAACCAGCCCGCGCCCATCGACGATGCGCTCAAGCTCTTCAACGAGGTGTATGTGTACCTCAACGCGGTCGACACGGCCGTGAAGGGCCGCACCTCGCCGCCGCCCGGCGACGTGGCCGGCAAGCTCAAGTCGGACGCGGGCCGCCTGCCCGAGCCGGTGCGCTCGATGGTCGAGAACCTGAGCCAGGCCGGCGCGGCGCAGGCGCAGGTGGCCGAGCGCGGCAACCTGAGCCAGGACCTGCGCCCCGTGGCCGAGTTCTGCGCGCGCGCCATTGCCGGGCGCTACCCCTTCGTGCAGGGCAGCAAGCGCGACGTGCTGCCCGAGGACTTCGGCCAGATGTTCGGCCCCGGCGGCCTGATGGACGACTTCTTCCAGAAGCGGCTGGCCGCGCTGGTCGACACCAGCACCCGGCCGTGGCGCTACAAGCCCGTGGCCGAGCGCGGCGCCATCACCGCGCAGGCGCTGGCGCAGTTCGAGCGCGCCGCGCGCATCAAGGAGATCTTCTTTCGCGGGGGCGGGCGCGGCCCGTCGATGCGGCTGGACTTCAAGCCGGTGGAGATGGACGCGGGCATCACGCAGTTCATCCTCGACGTCGACGGCCAGCTCGTGAAGTACGCGCACGGGCCGGTGGTGCCGATGGCGGTGCAGTGGCCGGGGCCCAAGGGCAGCAACCAGGTGCGCATCCAGGTGAGCCCGCCTTCGACCACCGGCAGTTCGGGCGCGGCGGTGGACGGGCCCTGGGCGCTGTTCCGCGCGCTGGACGACGGGCAGCTCGAGGCGGGCGACGCGCCGGAGAAGTTCTTCATCACCTTCCAGGTGGGTGCGCGCAAGACGCGCTTCGAGGTGACGACGAACAGCGTGCAGCATCCGATCCGGTTGCGCGAGCTGCGGGAGTTTTCCTGTCCGGAGGGGCTGTGAGCGTGGCTTCTTCTGTTTCCTCTTCTTCAGCGCTCTTTGCTTCGGCGGCGTTGCCGGGGTGGTTCGGCAAGTTGCCGGGCATGGGGGACTTCGCGCATCGCCGCCTGCCCGAGGGCTTTCGCTCGGTGTGGGATCAGTGGCTGCAGAGGGGGATGGCGCGGCTGCGGGACCGGCATGCGGACTGGACCGAGCGGTATCTGGAAGCGCCGATCTGGTGCTTTGCGCTCGGGGCCCGTGTGGTGGGCGACGGTGCGTGGATTGGGGTGTTGATGCCTTCTGTCGACGGGGTGGGGCGGTACTTTCCGTTCACGCTGGCGGTCGAGCTGGATTCGTCCGTCGGGACCGAGCTTCGCGGGGAGGCGCTGGTTGCGGCGCTGCAGTGGTGGGCTCGGGGGATTCAGGCTGCGCTTGAAGGGCTCGAGGGAGATCTGGATGCGCTGCGGTTCGATGCGGTGCTGCAGCGGTTGTTTGTGGCCTGTACGGCGGGCGATGGGAGCGTTGTCGAGTCGCTTGATTTGCCGGCGGCGGGGGCTTCTCTTTGGCTGGGTGATCCTGCGGTTGCTGAAGGGATTCGGATGCCGAGCGTCGGGTTGCCTGTGGATGCGCAGTTTGATGCCTTGTTTCTTGGCTTTGCGGCGGAGGGGTGAGATGAGCTTCTTCTCCTGTCTTGCTTTCCGAGGCCGGGTCTCGCCCCGGCAGGCGACTCACTTTCTTTTGCTTCGCCAAAAGAAAGTAAGCAAAGAAAAGGCGACCCTGCTGTCTGCGTCCCTTCGCTTCGCTGCGGGCAACCTGCGGTGCTCACGTTTCGCGGGGTCTCGCAGAACTCGCTGCGCTCAAACAGCTGCGAGCCCTGATCCGCGAAACGCTCCGCTCCTCGGCGCAGCCAGAAGGGCTTGGGGAGCGGGAACCGTACGCGCCATCACTTCGCTCGGCACGAACGGCTGCAGGCGCGCAGCGCCTGCAGCCGCATGGGGGCCGAGCGTAGCGATGGCCTGTGTGGTTTCTCCTCCCCTCTGGCTGCGCCGAGGAGCGGAGCGTTTCGCGGATCAGGGCCCACCCTTGTTTGAGCGAAGCGAGTTTGGGTGGGCCCCCGCGAAACGTGAGCACCGCAGGTTGCCCCGTAGCGAAGCGCAGGGGTCGCAGACAGTGGGGTCGCCTTTCTTTTGCCTACGTTTCTTTGGCGAAGCAAAGAAAAGTAGGTCGCCTGCCGGGGCGAGACCCGGCCCCGGAACAAAAAACGATTGCAGCGTCCAAAAAGAAGGAGCCCGTCCATGACCGACTCCCCTCCAGAAGACGACCGCACCCGAGTAGTCCCCAAACAAATCCAGCCGACAACGACAGGCGACACCTCCGCCACGGTCATCACGGCAGGAACCCGCGTCACCGCCCCCGCCACCGGCACAACGGAAGCCGGCCTCCTCCCCGTAGCCAGCCGCCTCGCAGAATTCGAAGTCACCCGCGTCATAGGCCAGGGCGGCTTCGGCGTCGTCTACGAAGCCTGGGACCACACGCTCGAGCGCGTCGTCGCCATCAAGGAGTACCTCCCGACTTCCTTGTCGACAAGACAACAGGACGGCACCGTCGTCCCCCTGTCCGAACGGCACAGGGAAACCTTCGACCTCGGCATGCGCAGCTTCATCAACGAAGCCCGCCTGCTCGCCCAGTTCGACCACCCGTCGCTGCTCAAGGTCTACCGCTTCTGGCAGGAAAAGGGCACCACCTACATGGTCATGCCCTTCTACCGGGGCGAGACGCTGAGGGAGGCACTGGTGGCCATCCCCGCGGGCGTGGACGAAGCCTGGCTCCTCCGCATCATGGACGGCATCACGCAGGCGCTGGCGGTGATGCACAACGCCCATTGCTACCACCGCGACATCGCGCCCGACAACATCATCCTGCTCGAAGGCTCGGGCCGCCCGGTGGTGCTCGACTTCGGCGCCGCGCGCCGCGTGATCACCGACAAGACGCAGGCCATCACCGTCATCCTCAAGCCCGGCTACGCGCCCATCGAGCAGTACGCCGAGATGCCCGACATGTCGCAGGGCGCGTGGACCGACGTCTACGCGCTGGCCGCGGTGATGCACGTGGCCGTGTGCGGCCGCGCGCCGCCGCCCTCGGTGGCGCGCCTGCTGTCCGACAGCTACGTGCCGCTCGCGGGCAACGAGATCCTGCGCGAGCGCTACAGCACGCGCCTGCTCGAGGCGATCGACGCGGGCCTCGGCGTGCGGCCCGAGCAGCGGCCGCAGTCGATGGGCGAGTTGCGCGACGCGCTCGGCCTCGAGGTGGGCCACAGCATCGCGCCGACACCGCGCACGCAGCCGCCGCGCAGCGCCGGCACGGCCAATGCCGATGCGGCCACGGTCATCGCCGGTGTCAACAAGGCCACCAGCAAGGGCGCCGGTAAAGCGCAGCCAGCGCCCGATGCCGGCAAGGGCAAGGGCAGCAAGACCGTCGTCGCCCTCGCATCGATCGCCGTGCTCGCCGCCGCAGCCGGTGGCGGCTGGTGGTGGCTGCAGGGCCGCGCGGGCAGCAACGAAGCGGACACCGGCACCCGGCAGGCCACCACCACGACAACGAGAACGACAACGACCGCGACCGCGACCGCGACGCCCGCTCCGCCACCCGACACCAAGGTGGCAGAGACACAGCCGCCACCGCCTCCACCACCACCGCCGCCCGCACCCGCGCCGCGCACCCCCACCGAATCCATCCAGTCCCTCGCCGCCGGCGCCGCGCCCGGCTTCGACGTGACGGCCGCGCCGAAGAAGCCGGAGGTGGCCATCGGCAAGGACCGCCTGGCCTTCGAGGTCCGCAGCAAGCGCGAGGGCTTCGTCTACGTGTTCCTGCTGTCCAGCGGCGGCGAGATGTTCCTGCTGTTCCCCAACCTGCTGGACAAGTACAACAAGATCACCGCCGGCGGCACGCTCTCGCTGCCGCGCGCCTCGTGGCCGATGGACGCGGGCGGGCCCGCCGGCACCGACCAGTTCGCGGTGCTCGTGAGCGAGCATGAGCGCGACTTCAGCGCCGCCGGCGTGCAGAACGACGGCGTGTTCCCCGTGTTCCCGCTGCCGGTGCTGGCCGCGCTGGAGGCCACGCGCGGCACCGGGCCGTCGCCGCTCCTGGGCAAGCCCGTGTGCGCGCCCAACACCCCGTGCAACGACGCCTATGGCGTCGCCAATTTCAAAATCGTCGAGAAGTAATCGTCTGTAGAGCGCCGGCCCGCGCGCCGCCCCTTTTCCGGACAAGGAGACTTTCATGACCGCCTCATCCTCGCCGCTGCAGCCGCAGTTCCACGCCATCGCGCTTCGCTGGGCCGTGGCGGCCGCCGCCGCCTCGCTCGCGGGCTGCGCCGTGCCGCCGCCGGCTTCGACCGGCACCGCCGCCGCCGCGCCCGACACCACGGCCGCCACGCCGCGCACACCGCCGCCGGCCGGTGCCAGCGTGGCCGGCCAGGCGCGCACCTTCTCCACGCAGCTCGCCACCTACACCTCGGTGAGCTTCGACGCGGTGCCGGGCTGGGCGCGCGACGACTTCTCCGAAAGCTGGCCCGCCTTTCTCGGCAGCTGCAAGGTGCTCACCGGTCGCGGCGCCGAATGGAAGGACGTGTGCGCCCGCGCGCTGCGCGTGGACGGCAAGAACACCAACACCATCCGGGGCTTCTTCGAAAGCGAGTTCTCGGCCTACCAGATCCGCGACGACGACCGCCGGCCCGACGGCGTGGTCACCGGCTACTTCGAGCCCGAGATCGCGGGCGCCCGCCAGTACGGCGCGCCGTTCATCTACCCCGTGTACGGCCAGCCGGAAGACATGCTGTTCGCCGACGCGCGCAAGCTGCCCGCGGGCAACGGCACGGTGGCCGCGCGCGTGGACGGGCGCAACGTGGTGGTGCAGACCGGGCTGAGCACGCGCGACATGGGCGCGCCGGGGCTCTACGCGCTCGACCTCTCGGGCATCGCGCGCGACACGCTCGACCGCAAGGTGCGCCTGCGGGTCGAGGGCAAGCAGCTGCTGCCTTACTACACGCGCGAGGAGATCGAGACCAAGGGCGCGCCCAACGCCAAGGTGCTGGCCTTCGTGAGCAGCGCCACCGCGCTGTACGAGATGCAGATCCAGGGCTCGGGCCGCATCAAGCTGGCCAGCGGCGAGATCATTCGCGTGGCCTACGCCGAGCAGAACGGCCAGCCCTTCCGCCCGACGCTGGCGCAGGCCGCCAACGGCAAGCCGCGCAGCCCGGTGAAGGTGCGCGGCTCGTCCATCGAGCTGCAGCTGGACGACGGCGACGACGACGATGCCGGCGCGGCCGGCGCTGTCGACAGCGGCGCCATCCGCACGCGCGGCTTCACGCTCGCGCGGCCCGCGGCCAGCGGGCCGGTGGTGGTGCCGGGGCGGCGCGCGGCCGGCGGGGCCGGTGGGGTGATGGGCTCGGGCATCAAGGACCCGAGCTACGTGTTCTTCAAGGAAGCCACCTCGCCCGTCGGCGGGCCGGTGGGCGCGTTCGGCGTGCCGCTGTCGGCGGGGCGCTCCATTGCGGTCGATCCGCGCAGCACGCCGCTGGGCTATCCGGTGTTCGTGTCGACGCGCACGCCCGGCAGCGGCGCGCCCATGCAGCGCCTGACCATCGCGCAGGACACCGGCGGCGCCATCCGCGGCGCGGTGCGGGCCGACTATTTCTTCGGCAACGGCCAGCAGGCCGCGACCAACGCGCGCCGCATGAAGGAGCGCGGCCAGCTGTGGATCCTGTTGCCGCGCGGCCTGGCCGTGGCGCAGGCGGCGGCGTCGTCGACCATCCGCACGCGCGGCGGCCCGGTGGGCGCGGACCTGCCGCAGTGCCTGGTGCCTTCCGAAGGCAGCTGCGTCGACGACTGACCGATCGGGCGCCTCGACCTTTCATGCAGGAAACGCTGTCGTCCGCGCAAAGCAGCGAGCTCGTCCGCCTCTGGCGGCGCCGGCAGACGCTGTCCCCGAACGACATGGGCGCCATGTACCGCATCGTGGGCGATGCGCTGGTGGCCTGCAACCCGCCCGAGCTGCAGGTGCTCGGCGAAGGCCGCCAGGAGCTGGTGGCGCAGTTCATCTACGTGAAGGTGCTGCGGCTCGACGCCGACCCCGACGAGGCCGAAGAGCGCGCGGGCCACAGCGCGCCTTCGACGGCCTTTGCGCTGTGCGCTTACTTTCGCCGCTACCTCATCGACTGCACGCGCGCGAGCGCGTTCCGCCGCAAGCTGTCCATCGGCGACCAGGTCACCGAGGCCCAGCTCGAGGACGCGGTCGGCGCCGACGAAGACCTCGACGGCTGCCTGGCCGAGCACGGCCTGAGCGCGCAGCGCGTGCAGCTGGCCGCGCGCGCCTTCATCGCCGAGCTGCCCGAGCCCGAGCGGCTGCTGCTGTGCGAGGGCTTCGGCAAGGAGGCCGAGGGCGGGCTGTCGGGCATCGCCTCGCGCCACGCGATCGCGTCGTACCACTACCGCGCGGGGCGCCTGGGCCTCGTGCACAAGCGCGAGGGGCTCACGGCGGACTACGCCCGGACCCGGCTCGGCGGCTGGATCCAGCAGACGCTGGGCATCGCCATCGAGCCCGGCAACATGGCCGCGATCCTGCAGGTTTTCAAAATCCTGGGGGCTGAAGCGTCTTATGCCTGAAGACATAGCCATTCAGGAACAGACGCCATGACCACCGACCTCTGGCCCCCGCTCAGCGTGATCCGCAACGCGCTCGAAACCCGCGCGCCAGAAACCCGCGCGCCCGTGCCCGACGCTGAAGCGGCGAACGACCCCCCGGGCCAGACGGCCGTCGTGGCCATGCCCGGTTCGGCCGCCGAAACGGGCGTCGAACCCGCAGCGCCGGACGCGCCGCCGCACGACCTGCTGCTGCCCCTCACCGAGCTGGCCCGGCGCCGCGAGGCGGTTGCCCAGCGCGCCTTTCCGGCCCGCTGGGCGCCGGGCCGCCTCGTCAGCGTGGTGCACGAGGGGCGGCTGCTCGGCGTGCTGCTCGATCGCTGCATCCACGGCGAGCTCTGGCAGGGCTGGATGGCCGCGGGCGAGCCCGACTGGGCCAGCGCCTTCGACGTGCTGCTGGAGCCCGGCGACGAGCCCTTCGAACCGATGTTCGGCGTGATCCAGGCGTGGAACGTGCTCACGCTCGAGCCCAGCCCGCAGCTGTGCGCGCGCGTGCTCGGCGAGGTGTCGGCCACGCGGCTGGCCGCGATCCGCGCGGTGCACGACGAATGGGCCGCGCACGCCACGCTGGCCATCGCGCCCGAGCCCGGCCACATCGCGCTGCGCAGCGTGGGCGGCGTGTTCTCGGTGCTGTCGGGCACGCCGCTGGGCCCGCAGGATCCGCGCACCGACTACCAGGCGCTGTACCGCGACGCCGGCCTGCAGCTGGGCCGGGCGCTGATGGCGCCACAGGGAGATGCGGGCGATGCGGGCGATGCGGGAGATGCGGGCGATGCGGCCGATGCAGCCGGTGCCTCGCCGTCGCCGCGTGCGCGGCCCCAGGCCGGGCCCGAGGGCGGCTGGTGGGGCAGCATCCGCCGCTGGTTCGGCGCCGAGGGCTGGGCGCGCCCGGCCTTCGCGGTGCTGGCGCTGTGCGTGGTGATCCAGAACGTCGGCCTGCTCGGCGGGCACGACGCAACCGAAGACGACGACGTGCGCTTTCGCGCCGTGCCCACGGCACCCGCACCGACGCGGGCCGACCTGGTCGTGCGCTGGAAGGCGGGTGTGCGCATGGACGAGGCCGACCGGCTGCTGCAGTCGATCTCGGCCGACGTGGTGGGCGGACCGGGCGGCAACGGCGCATGGCGCCTGCGCGTGCCGGAGCCGGTGGACGCGCTGGCGGTGCTGGCGGCCTCGCCGCTGGTCGAGTCGGCGGGTCCCGCAACGGAGCAGCGGCCATGAGGCGCGCCGAGCTGTATCGGTCTTTCTCGCTGTCCTTCCAGGGGGGAACGGGGGAGGGGGCAAGCGGCGCATTCGACAGGCGCTCTGCCTGCCCCCATCCCGGCCTTCCCCCAGAGGGGGAAGGCGCAGAGGCAACACGGGACTTCGGGACTTGCTCCCTCCCCTCGCGGGGGAGGGCTGGGGTGGGGGCAAGCGGCGTATCCATCGGGCGCACTGCCTGCCCCCATCGCAGCCTTCCCCCAAAGGGGCAAGGAGCAAGGCAACTGCGCCTGTTGCAGGCCATGCTCGTCCTCTGGCTGCTCGCCTGCGGCAGCCTTGCCTTCGCCACGCAGCGCGCGCTGCTGGTGGGCGTCTCCGAACTCGTCAACCAGCCGCAGGCGCTGTGGCTGCAGGCGCCGCGCAACGACGTGATGCTGATGCGCGACGCGCTGCTCAAGCAGGGCTTCGGCGCCGCCGACATCACCGTGCTGGCCGACGGCGTGAACGGTGCCGCGCTGCCCGAGTCGCAGGCCATCCACGACGCGCTGGCGCGGCTGCTCGCCCAGTCGAAGAGCGGCGACTTCGTGCTGCTGTACTTTTCCGGCCACGGCACCCGCCTGCGCGACATCGCCAAGCGCTACCAGGAGGCCGACGGCCTGTCGGAGAACTTCCTCGCGCGCGACGTGCGCGGCACGCTCGGCAGCGACACCGTGCTCACGGGCGACCTGCGCGACGTCGACTTCGACGCGTGGATCCAGTCCTTCCTGGCCCGCAACGTCTTCATCGCCTCGGTGTTCGACACCTGCTCGGCCAACTCCATGACGCGCGGCACGGCCGACACGCCCGCCACCGCCGAAGGGCCGCCCGAGGACGAGGTGCGCTGGCGCGGCCTGCGTCCGACGCAGCTGGCGCCCGGCGCGCCGCCCGCGCGCGCACCGGTGCCGCCCACGCCTGCCGAAGCCGTGCCGCGCGCACGCTACGTCGCCTTCTTCGCGTCCGAGAGCCACCAGATCACGCCCGAACTGCGGCTGCCCCGCAAGGCGCGCGACGCCCGTCCGCAGGGCCTGCTGACCTGGGCCGTGGTGGAGGCGCTGTCGCGCAGGCCGGCCACCTGGCGCGACCTGTTCGACGGTGTGCTCGCGCTGTACCCGCCGGTCATCGACGAACTCGCGCAGCGCTTTCCCACGCGCGAGCTGCCGTCGCCCGTGGCCGAAGGCAACCTCGACGCGCCGCTGTTCGCCAACAGCAGCGCGCCCGCGTCCACGCGGCCGGTGTGGCGCGCGCAGCGCAGCGGCGACAGCCTCGCCGTCAAGGCCGGCCTGCTCGACGGCCTCGCGCCGCAGCAGGAAGTGCGCGTGCTCGCCACGCTCGACGACGGCGCGGTGCGCGGCGCGCCGGCCACCGTTGCGCAGATCAAGCTCGGCGGCGCGTGGCTCGCGGTGCCCGCGGCATTGAAGGACGTGTCGGGCAGCGCCTTCTGGAGCGTCACGCCGATGACCGAGCCGGCCGCCACCGCGCTGCGCGTGCGCGCCGACAAGGCCCTGCCGGCCGGCCTGAGCCTCGACTATCCGGCCGCGATCCGCGCCACCGACGACGCATCGGCGGCCGACGTGCGCTGGACCGACCTCGGCCCCGCGGGCCATCGCCTCGAACTGCTCGCACCGGTGTTCGGCGCGAGCGTGTCCACCGTCGTGGTGCCCGACGCGGCCGCGTTGCGCCGCCGCCTGCAGGCGCTCGCGCAGCTCAAGTGGCTCGCGCAGCTGCAGGCCTACGGCAAGGACGGCCAGCTCGACGGCTTCGAGGCCGTGCTGGAAACGTGGAGCGCCGAGCGCCTCGTGCGCAGCGTGCCGCTCGGCCAGGCTCAACCGGCCAGCGCGTTGCCCGCGCCTCGCCCGGGCGAGCGCCTGCGCCTGAGCGTGCGCAACACCAGCGGCCGTTCGCTGGACCTCGTCATCGCCGGCATCGACGCGCGCGGCACGCTGCAGTCGGTCTACCCCGACGAGCTCGGCGAGACCAACCGCTTCAAGCGCGGCACGCCCGAGCAGCCCTCGGCGCGCCGCTTCGACCTGCCATGGCTCGACGCCGCCGGCGACGCGCGCCTGCTCGTCATGGCCGTGCCCGCCACGCCCTACAGCGCGCCGCGCCTGTTCGGCGTGGCCTACGCGCAGGCCGACGTGTCGGAGGTGCGCGTGCGCGGCGGCCAGCCGCCGGCCGACAACGCGGAGCGCCAGGTGTTTGCCGCGCTGCTGCGGCGCGGCGCGGCTACCGACAACAGCGTGGCGCGGCCATGAAGTGCGCGTGCGCGATCCCTTGCAGTCTTTTTTCCGAACACCGGAGGTGATATGGCATTTCTAGAAGACGGCTCCTGGAGCCCCGAAGACGCGCGGCAGTTCTACGACCTGATCGGCGCGGGCTCGGCCGAGGTCGACCTGGTCATGATGATCGAGAGCAAGGGCTCGCCGGTCGAAGGCGAGCTTGCACGCGCCTTCGACGACGGTAAGGCGCGCCTGAGCATCGGCGGCTACTACTGGTCGGTGCAGGTGCCCGAGTCGTCCGCGCAGAACCAGGTGGTGCCCAACAACCTGATCGTCGCGCGCCGCAGCGACGCGGCCACCGCCACCATCGCCAGCCTGCTGCGCGCGCAGGAGAAAGACCTGAAGGTTGTCATCAGCGTCTTCAGGGCCGGCGGCGACCAGCTCTCGACCGACGCGCAGGCCACCTTCGAACTTGCGCTGGAGAACGCGCGCATCTGCCGGCTGGTGCTCAACACCGGCGGCAACTGGGGCGTGCCTTCGGAGCTGATCTCCATCAGCTACCGCACGGCGAAGGTCAAGTCGGCCCCGCAGAAGGCCACCGGCGCGCGCGGCGCGGTGCGCGAATGCCAGTTCACGCGCGCCTGAGCACCCTCGGTTCGCCCACGTTCAGCCTGCTTACTTTCAAGGAACACGCACCATGACGACCGCCGTCGAATTCCTCAAGGCCGCCGACCCCGCGGCCGCCCTCAAGGCCCTGAGCGACGACGTGCGCGCCAAGCCCGCCGACAGCAAGCACCGTGTCTTCATGGCGCAGCTGCTGTGCGTGCTCGGCCAATGGGAGCGCGCGCTGAACCAGCTGACGGTCGCGGCCGAGCTCGACGCGCTCGCCGTGCCCATGAAGCAGGTCTACGGCGAGGCCGTGCGCTGCGAAGGCCTGCGCGCCGAGGTGTTCGCCGGCACGCGCACGCCGATGATCTTCGGCCAGCCCGACGAATGGCTGGCACTGCTCATCGAGTCGCTGCTGCGCCAGGGCCGCGGCGAAAGCGAACTGGCCGAAGACCTGCGCCAGCGCGCCTTCGACGGCGCGCCGGCCATCGGCGGCACCATCGACGGCACGCCCTTCGAATGGCTGGCCGATGCCGACATGCGCCTGGGCCCCGTGCTGGAGGCCTTCGTCAACGGCAAGTACTACTGGATTCCGTATGCGCGCCTCGCGCACATCAAGATCGAGCCGCCCGAAGACCTGCGCGACTGCGTGTGGATGCCCGCGCACCTGCAGTTCGAGAACGGCGGCGAAACGCTCGCGCTGATTCCCACGCGCTACGAAGGCACCGAGAAGACCGAGGACGGCGAACTGCGCCTGGCGCGCAAGACCGAGTGGCGCGAGCTGCGGCCCGAGGTGTGGGCCGGCCACGGCCAGCGCGTGCTCGGCAGCGACGCGGGCGAGTACGCGCTGATGGACGTGCGCGAGATCCTGTTCACGCAGGCCGCGCAGACCGCGGCCGCTGCAACGGGCCATGCCGAAGAGGGTGCCGTCGATGGCTGAGCTCACGGCGCAGGAGCGGCTGCAGCCCTCGCTGCTCGACCGCCTCGTCGACAACGCGCCCGACGAGAAACGCGAGGGCGACGAGAAGCGCACGCTGACCAAGCAGGCGCTGCGCCAGGCCGTGCTGCGCGACCTCGGATGGCTCTTCAATGCGACGGGCCACGGCCTCTCGATGGACGACAAGCAATACCCGAACGCGGCGCGCTCGGTCATCAATTACGGATTGCCTATGCTGTCTGGCCAGTTCACCTCGTCGGTGCAGCGTGTCAGCATGGAACAGGCTTTGAAGAACGCAATCCTGCAGTTCGAGCCGCGCATTTTGTCCCGCACCCTCGAAGTAGAACTCGTCATGGAAGGCCCGGCACTGGACTCCCACAACAGCATCGGCCTGCAGATACGCGGCATGCTGTGGGCGCAGCCCGTGCCGCTCGAGTTCCTGATGCGAAGCCGCGTTGATCTGGAAGAAGGCCGCATAGAGATCGTGGACATGGCGAAGCTATGAGCCCCCCGGCTTTTCACTTCGCTGCGCTTCGTGCAATTCGCCACCCCCCGAGGGGGAGGCGCGGCTCGCCTTGGGGCGGCCCGGCGGCGGCCGCCTTTCCGGAGTAATGCCATGGACCCTCGGCTGCTGAGCCTGTATGAACAGGAACTGCGCTACTTCCGCGAAAGCTCCGCCGAGTTCGCGCGCGCGTTCCCGAAGATCGCACACCGCCTGGGCATCGAAGGCCAGGAAGTGGCCGACCCGTACGTGGAACGGCTCATCGAGGCCACGGCCTTCCTGTCGGCGCGCGTGGGCCTCAAGCTCGACGCCGAGTACCCGCGCTTTACGGGCCACCTGCTGGACATCGTCTATCCGCACTTCCTTGCGCCCACGCCGGCGATGGTGGTGGTGTCCTTCGTGCCCGACCCCGACGACGCCAACCTCGCGGCCGGCCCCACGCTGCCGCGCGGCAGCGGCCTGCGCGCGCGGCAGGCGGTGGGGCAGAACACGCACTGCGAGTTCCGCACGGCCAGTGCATTGCGCGTCTGGCCCGTCGAGGTGCAGCGCGCGCAGTACTTCACCTACGCCCCCGACCTGCCGCTGAACACGCACCCGCAGTCGCGCGCCATCCGCGGCGGCCTGCGCATCGCGTTGCGCGCCACGGCCGGCCTGAACTTCAGCCAGATCGCGCTCGACGATCTCGTGCTGCATTTCGGTGGCGCGGAAGACGTCGCATGGCAACTGCATGAATGCGCGCTGGGCCAGCCCATCGGCGTGCTGGTGCGGCCGCTCGCGCCCAGCGGTGCCTTGCAAGGCACTGCACAGAGCCTGCCGGCCAGCGCCATCGGTGCGGTCGGCTTCGAGGACGACGAGGCGCTGCTGCCCGTCACGGCCACCGGCTTCTCGGGCTTTCGCCTGCTGCAGGAGTACTTCGCGTTCCCGCAGCGCTTCCAGTTCGTGCGCATCGGCGGGCTCAAGGCGCTGCTCGCGGCCATGCCGGTGAGCGACGTGGAGATCGTGCTGCTGTTCTCCCGCGGCGACGCGGCGCTGGAGAAGCTCGTGAGCGCCGACAACGTGCAGCTGCACTGCGTGCCGGCCGTCAACCTGTTCACCAAACGGCTCGACCGCGTGCCCATGACCGAGGGCGTGAGCCAGTTCCACCTGGTGCCCGACCGCACGCGCCCGCAGGACTTCGAGGTGCACACCGTCACCGAGGTCATCGGCCACGGCGTGCCGGGCGCCGACGCGGCGGCGGCCGAACAGCCGTTTCGCCCGTTCTACTCGGCCTTTCACGGCAGCCGCACCAGCCACCCGGCCTACTTCACGACCACGCGCGAGCCGCGCATGCTGTCGGTGCGCCAGCGCACCGAGGGCAACCGCAGCAGCCACATCGGCTCGGAGGTCTACATGCAGATCGTCGATCCGCAGCAGGCGCCGTACGCGGCCACGCTGCGGCAGCTGGCGGTGACGGCGCTGTGCACCAACCGCGACCTGCCGCTGTTGATGCCGCTGGGCCGCGAGAACGATTTCGACTGCGTCGATTCCTTCCCCGTGCAGCGCGTGCGCATGGTGCGCGGGCCCTCGCGGCCGGTGTCGCCGGTGGTGAGCCAGGGGCTCGGCTGGCGCGTGGTCGACCACCTGGCGCTCAACTACCTCTCGCTGTCCGACAGCACGCCCGAGCAGGGCGCCGCCGCCTTGCGCGAAACGCTGATGCTCTACGCCGTGCATGCCGACGAGATGCGCCAGGGCCAGGTGCGCGGCCTGCTCTCGGTGAAGAGCAAGCCCGTGGCGCGGCGCCTGCCGCTGAAGGGCCCGATCGCCTTCGGCCGCGGGCTCGAGGTGACGCTCGAAGTCGACAGGGACGCCTTTCACGGCCACAGCGCGTTCCTGTTCGGCGCGGTGCTCGCGCGCTTTCTTTCGCGCCATGTGGAGGTGAACCATTTCGTCGAGACCGTGCTGCGCGTGGCGGGCAAGGGCGAGACCATGCGCTGGAGGCCGCTGTGCGGAACGCGCCAGATTCTGTGAGCACGCGGGTCGACGCGGCGCTGCGCGAGTGGTCCGCGCAGCCGTGGGCGTTCGACTACTTCGCGGTGATGCGCCGGCTGGAGTCGGTCGCTGCGACCACGCCGCGCTGGGGCCGCGCCTTGCTGCCTGGCGCCGAGCCGGTGCGCGTGGGGCAGGAGCCTTCGCTCTCGTTCGCGCCCGCGAGCTTCAGCCGCTTCGAGCCCGCCACCGCGCATTCGCCGCCGCGCCTGCGCCAGCAGTTCTTCGGCTACATCGGCCCCAACGGTCCGCTGCCGGTGCACCTGAGCGACTTCATCCGCGAGCGCAGCCTGAACCACGGCGACCCGACCTGGCTTGCGTTCCTCGACAGCTTCGCGCACCGCTTCTCGCTGCACTTCTACCGCGCGTGGGCGCAGGCGCGGCCGGCCGTGGCGCTCGACCGTCCGGGCGAAGACCGCTTTCGCCTGCAGGTGGGCGCGCTGGTGGGCATCGGAACGCCGGGGCGCACGGGGCGCGACGAGATCCATGACGACGCGCGCCTGCACTTCTCGGGCTGGCTCGCGCGCCGCGTGCACAACGTGGAGAGCGTGGAGCGCGTGCTGTGTAGCTACTTCGGCGTGCCCGTGCGGCTGGAGCGCTGGGTCGGCCACTGGATGCGCCTGCCGGTGGAAGAACTCACGCGGCTGGGGCAGGGCGAGAGCTCGCGCTCGATGGGCATGGGCGCGATGCTCGGCACGCGCGCATGGGACCGCCAGCACCGCGTGCGGCTGCACCTGGGGCCGCTCACGCTCGCGCAGTACCGCATGTTCCTGCCGATCGCCGAGGTGGGCAACGCCCGCCCCGTGCTGCAGCGCTGGATGCAGCAGCTGCTCGGCGACGAGCTCGAGTGGGACGCCGAACTCGTGCTCGAGAAAAAGCAGGTGCCGCTCACCCGGCTGGGAAATGCCAAGGGCAACGGTCCGCGCCTGGGCTGGGTCTCGTGGCTCGGCGAGCGAGCGCGCTCCAGGGATGCGGCCGACGTGCGCATCGGCAGCCAGAGCGTCTTTCAATAAACCCATCTTCATTCGTTCAGAAGAGATACGGAGTCCTCCATGAGTGAAATCAGCCGCACCGCCCTTTTCGGAAAACTCAACGCGCTGGCCTACAAGGCCATCGAAGGCGCCACGGTGTTCTGCAAGATGCGGGGCAATCCGTACGTGGAACTGGAGCACTGGTTCGCCCAGCTGCTGCAGGCGCAAGACTCCGACCTGCACCGCGTGATCCAGCACTACGGGCTGGACATGTCGGTCATCGCCAAGGACATGACCGCCGCGCTCGACCGCCTGCCGCGCGGCGCCACCGCCATCAGCGACTTCTCGCCGCACATCGAGAACGCCATCGAGCGCGCGTGGACCTACGCCACGCTGCAGTTCGGCGAGGCGCAGGTGCGCACCGGCTACCTGCTGGTGGGCATGCTGAAGACGCAGAGCCTGCGCAACCCGCTGTTCGGCCTTTCGAAGCAGTTCGAGAAGGTCAAGGTCGAGGACCTGGCCGACAACTTCGCCAGGATCTGCGACGCCTCGCCCGAAGCGCAGATGCGCGCGCAGGACGGCACCGGCATGGGCAGCGGCGCGCCCGGCGAAGACACGGGCGCGATGGCGCCGGCCGCCATGGGCAAGGGCGACGCGCTGAAGAAATTTGCTGTCGACCTCACGGAAAAGGCCAAGAAGGGAGAGATGGACCCGGTGACCGGGCGGGACGAGGAAATCCGCCAGATCGTCGACATCCTCATGCGCCGCCGCCAGAACAACCCGCTGCTGACCGGCGAGGCCGGCGTCGGCAAGACGGCCGTGGTGGAGGGCTTTGCGCAGCGCCTGGCGCGCGGCGACGTGCCGCCGCAGCTGAAGGACGTGAAGCTGCTCACGCTCGACATCGGCCTGCTGCAGGCCGGCGCCAGCATGAAGGGCGAGTTCGAACAGCGCCTGCGCCAGGTGATCGACGAGGTGCAGAGCTCGCCCACGCCCATCATTTTGTTCATCGACGAGATCCACACGCTGGTGGGCGCGGGCGGCGCGGCCGGCACCGGCGATGCGGCCAACCTGCTGAAGCCGGCGCTGGCACGCGGCAACCTGCGCACCATCGGCGCCACCACCTGGGCCGAGTACAAGAAGTACATCGAGAAAGACCCGGCGCTCACCCGCCGCTTCCAGGTGGTGCAGGTGCCCGAGCCCGACGAGACCAAGGCCATCCTGATGCTGCGCGGCGTGGCCAGCGTGCTGGAAAAGCACCACCGCGTGCAGCTGCTCGACGAGGCCATCGAAGCGGCCGTGAAGCTGAGCCACCGCTACATTCCCGCGCGCCAGTTGCCCGACAAGGCCGTGAGCCTGCTCGACACGGCCTGCGCGCGCGTGGCCGTGTCGCAGCACGCCACGCCGCCCGAAGTGGAAGACTGCATGCGCCGCATCGAAGGGCTCACGGTCGAGCAGGAAATCATCGGGCGCGAGGAAGCCATCGGCATCGACGTGACCAAGCGCGCGGCGCAGGTGGCGGTGCTGCTGGCCGAGTCGAACGTGCAGCTCGAGGCGCTCAACGCGCGCTGGAAGGAAGAGAAGGGCCTGGTCGATCGCCTGCTCGAACTGCGCGCGCAACTGCGCAAGGGCAGCCAGCCGGTCGACAAGGAGGCGCCGCCCGCCACCGAGGCTTCGCCCGACCGCTCGGCCCTGCTCGCGGAGCTGCACGAGCTGCAGGCCAGGATCCACGCGGTGCAGGGCGAGTCGCCGCTGATCCTGCCGTCGGTCGACGAGCAGGCCGTGGCCTCGGTCGTGGCCGACTGGACGGGCATTCCGGTCGGGCGCATGGTGAAGAACGAGGTCGAGGCGGTGCTCAAGCTCGCCGACACGCTCAACCAGCGCGTGATCGGCCAGAAGCACGGGCTGGAGATGATCGCGCGGCGCATTCAGACCTCGCGTGCGCGGCTGGACAACCCGCAAAAGCCCATCGGCGTGTTCATGCTGTGCGGCACGTCGGGCGTGGGCAAGACCGAGACCGCGCTGGCACTGGCCGAGGCGCTGTACGGCGGCGAGCAGAACATCATCACCATCAACATGAGCGAGTTCCAGGAGGCGCACACCGTCTCCACGCTCAAGGGCGCGCCACCGGGCTACGTGGGCTACGGCGAGGGCGGCATCCTGACCGAGGCGGTGCGCCGCCGGCCCTACAGCGTGGTGCTGCTCGACGAGGTCGAGAAGGCGCACCCCGACGTGCACGAGATCTTCTTCCAGGTGTTCGACAAGGGCTGGATGGAAGACGGCGAGGGCCGCATGATCGACTTCAAGAACACCATCATCCTGCTGACCACCAACGCCGGCAGCGAGCTGGTGATGAGCATGTGCCGCGACCCCGAGCTGCTGCCCGACTCCAACGCGCTGGCCGATGCGCTGAAGGCGCCGCTCATGAAGGTGTTCCCGCCGGCGCTGCTGGGCCGCATCGTGACCATTCCCTACTACCCGCTGTCGCCGGACATGATGAAGAAGATCGTTCGGCTGCAGCTGGGCCGCATCAAGAAGCGCGTGGAGACCAACCACGGCGTGCCCTTCGAGTACAGCGACGCGGTGGTCGACCAGGTGGTGGCGCGCTGCCAGGACCCGGAGTCGGGCGGCCGCGTGATCGACGCGATCCTGACCAACACCGTGCTGCCGACGATTTCCGTCGAGTACCTGCAGCGCCTGGCGTCGGGCGGGGAAATCCGCCGCGTGGCGCTGGACGTGAAGGACGCGGACTTCACCTACGCGTTCGACTGACATGGGCGCGAGCCCTTGCGTTCGCGTCGAACCACAACACCCACAACACCCCGAACGCCTGACGAACTGAGAAGAAGAAAAGATGGCCGACCACGAGTTCCGCATCGAGAGCGATTCCCCCGCCAAGGACGACCTGATGTTCTGGCGCATCGTGGGGCACGAGGCGCTGGCGCGTGCGTCGGCCTACGAGCTCACGGTGCTGTCGAAGAACAAGGCGCTCGACGCCAAGGACATCCTCGGTCATGCGTTCGACGTGGTCATCGAGTTCCAGGACGCCGACGGCGGCAAGCACGAGCGGCACTGCCAGGGCCATGCGGTGCGTTTCGTGCGCGCAGGGCACATGGGCCGCCACCACGAATACCGCATCACGCTGCGCTCGTGGTTCTGGCTGCTCACCAAGCGCGCCAACTCGCGCATCCTGCAGGAGAAGAAGGTGCTCGAGGTGCTCGACGCGGTGTTCGAGGACAGCCCGATCAAGCGCTTCAAGAAGACCAAGGCCGACAACGTCATCGGCACGCACAACCCGCGCCGCTACTGCGTGCAGCATCAGGAAAGCGACTACGGCTTCCTGTCGCGGCTGCTGGAGGACGAGGGCATCTATTACTGGTTCGACGCGCACGACGCGCCCGGCACCATGCACCTGTCGGACGCCAGCGACATGGCGCACGACAAGCTGCCCGCCGCCGACACGCTGCGCCACATGGCCGCCAATGCGTCGGAGCCGCGCTTCAACGAGGTCTCGCGCTGGGTGAGCGGGCGGCAGTTCGGCACCGGCAGGCACGCGTCGCGCGACAGCGACTTCAAGGCCATCAAGAAGAAGCTGGGCGCGGACATGGACGCGTCGGACGACCACGAGCTGGCCAACCTCGAGATGTTCGAGTTCCCCGGCGGCTACTTCACCGGCGACGACGGCGAGACCCGCGCCAAGCTGCGCGGCGAGGAACTGGGCGCGCGGCGCGACCGCCACTGGGCCGTGACGCCGTGGCCCGACGTGACGGCCGGGCGCAGCTTCAAGTTCGAGGGCGACCCCGACGGCACGCGCAACGGCGACTACGTGATCGCGGCCTGCACCTTCGTCGCCAGCCACCGCGGCTACGAAGGCGTGAGCGCCGGCGCCGCGGCGCGGCCCGTGCAGCAGGCGCTGGCCGACGTGCTGCGCGACGACGCGGTGAACGCCGACACGCTGCCGGTGCTCGAGGAGCTCATGGCCGCCACGCCCGCGCTGGCCGCCGCGCAGGCCGGCAGCAGCGTCTTCCTGCTCACCGTGATGCCGGCGCAGCGCCTGTTCCGCGCGCCGCGCCTCACGCCGCGCGTGACCATGCCGGGCCCGCAGACCGCCATCGTGGTCGGCCCCAAGGGCGACGAGCTGCACGTGGACGACCACGGCCGCGTGAAGGTGCACTTTCACTGGGACCGCTACGACGAGAGCAACGAGAAGTCGACCTGCTGGGTGCGCGTGTCGCAGCCGTGGGGCGGCAAGGGCTGGGGCGGGTACTTCATTCCGCGCATCGGGCAGGAGGTGATCGTCGACTTCCTGAACGGCGACCCCGACCGCCCGATCATCGTAGGCCGCGTGTACAACGACGAGCAGCCCATTCCCTACAAGTCGCCCACGCAGAGCGGCTTCAAGACCCGCTCCACGCCCGGCGGCGGTCCCGCGAACTACAACGAGATCATGTTCGAGGACAAGAAGGGCGAGGAGAACATCAACATCCACGCCGAGCTCGACATGAGCCGCAGCGTGGAGCGCGACGACGGCACCACGGTGGACCGCGACCAGAGCGTCACCGTCAAGCGCGACCAGGCCAACCACGTGGACCGCGACCGCAAGAGCACGGTGACGCGCAACGACACCAACATGGTGGTGGTCGACCAGAAGAACACCGTCAAGGGCAAGCAGAACAACCAGGTGGTGGGCAACCGCGACAGCTTCGTCGACAGCAACGATTCGCTGAAGGTGAAGGGCACCAGCACGCACGAGGTGGTGGGCGTGCGCAGCGACATCTCGCGCGCCGGCGAAACCCGCAGCGTGACCGGCAACCAGACCATCACCGTGAGCGGCAGCCTGACCTACAAGGCCGCCAAGATGAGCTTCGAGGCCGCGCACATCGACTGGATGGTGACGGGCGCGAGTTCGAAGTACATCACCGTGCCCACCGGCCCGCTGCACCTGATGGCCAACAAGATCAAGCTGATGAGCAACACCGGCATCCAGATGATGGCGGTGGGCAACATCGACGCGACCTCCATCGGCTCCAACACCACGGTGCTCGGCCCGAACTCGAGCGGCTACATCGGCATCAACAGCGAGGCCAACCTGGGCATCAGCCGGTCGACCTTCATGGGCATGTCCGTGGACAGCGCGCTTGCGCTGAGCATGTCGAACTTTGTCGGCGTGCAGATCGAGAACACGCTGGCCGTCAAGCTGGTCGGCGTGGCCGGGCTGGAGTACGAGGCCTCGCCCCAGGCGGTGGAAGCGCACGCGCTGAAGACCTTCATCCCCGGTGCCGGAGGCGGCGGAGCGGGCGCGGCCTCCGCGGGCGCGGCGCTGGGCGCGGTCGCCGGCGCGGGCAGTGCCTTCGTGGACATCAATGCCACGCTGGACCAGTACGCGGGGGCCGAGGAGCAGCTGACGATCGCGGCCGCCGAGGCCAAGGCAGCCGGGCTGCCCGGCCTGGAAGGGCGGCTGTCGAGCCTGGCGCTCATCGCCCGCATGCGCAAGAACCAGGGAATCATGGGCGCGGTGCCCGTGCTCGGCACCGGGCTGGAGGTGTTCCTCGAGGTGTTCTCCGGCGGCGAGTCGCAGGGAAGCGATGCGCTGGCCAAGGACCAGTCGCGCAACGCGGACGACTCGGCCGCCGCGCCGCCGCCGAAGAAGGGCGAGATCGAGCCGACGCAAGCCTGGCAGCCACCTGCCGATGGCGGCGGCGCGGGAGGGGCCGGCGGTGATTCGGGCGGCGCGCCGGCCGGGTCCGGTGGTTCCAGCGGTGGAAGCGGGGGCGGAAGTGGAGGAAGTGGAGGAAGTGGAGGAAGTGGGGCTGGCGGCGCCGGTGGCGCGGGCGGAGATGGCGGTGGCAGTGGCGGCAGTTCGGGCGGAGGCTCGAGCGGTGCGGGCGGCGCCGGTGGAGCTGGCGGCGCCGGCGGTGGTTCCGGCGGCGGCATTTGACGGTCACGACATCGCGATCCCGCCATGCAAGTCATCAAACCCCAGGCGCTCGGCCTGTCCACCCGGCCCGTCGAGTTCCGCAAGCGCTTCGGACTCAACGTCAGTGCGTACCTGCACCTGCCGTTCGCGCAGGGTGAGCGCGGCTGCCTGTGGGCCGAGCAATCGATGTGGGGCTTTCTGTCGCAGGAGATGGCGCAGCCGCTGATCGACGAAGGCGTGGCCAAGCTCACGCCCGAATTCCTCGTGCACGGCAAGGCGTTTCCAACGAAGGAGCGGCCGTCGGCCTGCGCGGTGCGCGCACGCTTGGGCGACCGCGAAAAGACACTGCTGGTGTTCGGCGACCGCTACTGGGACGGCAACCGGCCGAGCGCGCCGCAGCCCTTCGAAGCCATGCCGCTCGGCTGGTCCGCTGCCTATGGCGGCGCCGACTTTGCCGGCAACCCCCAGGGCCGCGGCCGCGAGGCGAAGGCCGGCGTGACCTGGCTGCCCAACGTCGAGCTGCCGACCGACCGGCTGCTGCGGCCCGACCAGGCCATCGTGCCTGCCGGCTTCGGCGCGCTCGACCTGATGCACCCGCAGCGCGCGCAGTACCGCGGCACCTACGACGCCGACTACCTCAGGCAGCACGCGCCCGGCTTCGCGCCCGACACCGACTGGCGCCACTTCAACCTCGCGCAGCCCGACCAGTGGATGGGCGGCGCGCTCGCCGGCGACGAAGCGTTCGCCTTCGAGAACATGCACCCCGGCAAGCCGCTGGTCGAAGGCCGCCTGCCCGGCATGCGGGTGCGCGTGTTCGCCGGCTACCGCATGCCCGATGCCGAGCCCAAGATCCGCGAAGTGCCGCTGCGCCTGACCACCGTGTGGTTCTTTCCGCATGCCGAGCGCTGCATCGCGATCTTCCAGGGGCTGGCGGAGGTCGGCACCGACGACGGCTGCGACGTGCTGAGCCTCATGGGTGCCGTCGAGCGCCTCGGCGAGGCGCGCAGCGACCCGTACTACCTCGACGCAGCCGCCAGGCGCGCCGACCCGAAGATGGGCTCGATCTACGCGCTGGTCGACAGCGACCTGCTGCCCGAAGGCGTCTCCACCGCCGACCCGGACGTCGAGGCCGCGAAGGCGCCCTTCGGCAGCGACAACCTGCAGGCCGAGGGCCAGCGCCGCCGGGCGAAGGCCGACGTTGCGATCGCCCGCGGCAAGGCCGAGCAGGCGGGACTGGACCCCGACGCGCTGGGCATCCGCATGCCGCCGCAAGAGAAAGTGCCCACCGGCGACGCGCTGCCGCCGTACCTCGAAAAGCAGATGAAGCTGGCCCAGGCGCAGCAGTGGGCGGCCGTCGAAGACGCCGTGACCGTGCTCGAGAAAGCCCTTGCGCTGCCGCCCGGAAAAATGGACATCGCGAAGCTGCAGCACCGCGGCCCGCCCGTCTACCGCGCCGACAAGCACCTGGCCGAGATGCGCGCGCTGGTGGCCATGGGCACCCGCCCGATCGACCTGGCGCCGCTGCTGCCCAAGCTCTACCAGCTGGAAGACACGCACCGCCAGGGCTACCTCGACACGGCGCACATGCAGCCGCGGGTCGACCCGATGCCGGCCGCCGAGGCCGCGAAGCTGCGCAGCGAGATGGCGCGCGCCGTGCCGGCCGGCCTCCGCCTGTTCGCGGGCATCGACTTCACGGGCGCCGACCTCTCGGGCCTCGACCTGCGCGAGGTGAATTTCGAGGGCGCCTGGCTCGAGGGCGCCGACCTGCGCAATGCCAACCTCTCGGGCGCCAACCTCTGCAGCGCGGTGCTGGCGCATGCCCGGCTCGACGGCGCGATCGCCATCGGCGCGAAGTTCTGCAAGGCCAACCTCGGCAAGGCGGCGCTGGCCGGCGCCGTGTTCGACGACGCCGACCTCTCGGGGGCCACGCTCATGGGCTGTGCCTTCGCCGGCACCCAGATGCGCCGCGCCGTGTTCACCGGCGCCAACCTGTTGGAGACCACCTGGGGCAATGCGGACTGGCAGGGCGCGAAGCTGGCGGGCCTGGTCTTCCACAAGCGCGACCTGCGGGGCATGCGCCTGCCCGAGGCCGACCTGTCGGGCGCCACGTTCCTGGAATGCGACCTGTCGGGCGTCGACCTGCACGGTGCAACGCTCGAGAGCGCGACCTTCATCACCGCCAACCTCGACGGCGTCGACCTGAAGATGGCGCGCTGCGCCGGCGCCGTGGCGGTGCAGAACACGCACATGGCCAATGCCGACCTGAGCGGCGCCGACCTGCGCCGCTTCAACTTCGGCGCCAGCGACCTGCGCGGCGCGAAGATGGTCCGCGCGATGCTCGACGGCGCCAACCTCGGCGAGGTGCGGCTCGAAGGCGCGGACCTGCGGCTCGCGAGCGCCAAGGGCGCATTGATGCGCATGAGCCGTTGCGCCGGCGCGCTGCTGTCCGGCGTGAACTTCAGCGACGCCGTGCTGCAGAAGGCCGACCTGCGCGGTGCCGACCTGCGCCGCAGCAACCTCTTCGGCGCCGACCTCGGCCGCGTGCGGCTGGACGGCGACACCCTGTTCGACGGGGCGCTGCTCAAGCGCGCGCGCACCTGGCCCCGCCTCACGCCCGAACAGCAGGCCGCGCCATGAAGCCGACGACCCCGACGACCCCGGCGACCCCGATGACACCCGCGCTGCTGACCCTTGCCGTGCAGATGGGCGAGACCCTGCATCGGCTCGACCTCGGCAAAGGCCGGTACACCGGCGTGGCGCTCGGCGGCGGCGTGTTCTCGCAGGTGCGCCTGGCCGAAGCCGACCTGCGCAACGCCGACCTGCGCGAGACCGTGTTCGACCAATGCGACCTGCGCGGCGCGATCGCCTCGGGCGCCAACCTGCGCAAGGCCGTGTTCAACCGCTGCCAGCTCGACCACGCCGACCTGCGCCAGGCCAACCTGCACGGCGCCGTCTTCACCGAGTGCGACCTGATGCACGCCCAGCTCGAGGGCGCCGCGCTGACCATGGCCACCGTCAACAAGTGCCGGCTCGACCATGCGAACCTGCGCAACGCCCAGCTCGACTCGGCCGTGCTCACCCAGTCGGTGCTGCTCGACGTGTGCGCCGACGGCACGTTCTGGCGCTATGTCACCGTGAACGAATGCGATCTGTCGCACCTGAGCTGGGCCGGCGCGCGCATGCAGCGCAGCGCGTTCTGCAAGACCTCGCTCAAGGGCATGTCGTTCGCGGGCCTGGCGCTCGACGGTTGCCAGTTCGCGGGTGCCGACCTGAGCGGCGCCGACTTCAGCGGCGTCGCGCTGCCGCAGTGCAACTTCCAGGGCGCGAAGCTCGACGGCGCGCGCTTCGCGAAGGCGGTGGCGCCCTCGGCCGTCTTCTGCGACGCCACCGGCCAGGGCGTCGACTTCTCGGGCGCGCGCATGCGCCAGGCACTGTTCACGGGCGCGGTGCTGCCCAAGGCCGACTTCTCGGCCTGCGACCTTTGCCAGACGCACTTCGCGGGCGCCAGGCTGCGCGGCGCGAACTTCACCGGCGCCGAGCTGACCTATGCCGACTTTCGCCATGCCGACCTCGACACGGCCGACCTGCGCCGCGCCACCCTGATGCGCACCGTGCTGCACGGCGCGAACACCGCCAACGCGCAGATGACCGACCGCGCACGCGCGCTCGAGTCCGACGCCGACCTGGCCGAGTCGGAGCGCTGGCAGCCGCTGGTTGCCTGAACCCACGCGCGGACGAAACCACGCACGAACACAGAGAGGACCACGCCATGACCAACGAAGCCACACCCAGATCAGCCACCCGCCGGCGCCAGCCCGCGAAGCCCATCACCGGCGAGTGGTGCGTGGGCATCCTCGGCACCGATGCGCTGGGCGGGCAGGTCGTGGCGAGCGGCGGGCTGCGGCTGCACGCGCAACGCGCGGCGAGCTGCCTGCTCGAACCCGCGGCCGGCGACAGCGTGGCCTGCCTGCGCATCGCACCCGCCGAGGTCTGGATCATGGCCGTGCTGCAGCGCGAGGAGAACACCGCCAACGTCGTCAGCTGCCCCGGCAACCTGCGCATCGCGGTGGACGGCGGCGCGCTCGAACTGCAGGCCGCGCGCGTCGGCCTGCGTGCCGACGAACTCGACGTCGCAACGCAGAAGACCCGCGTGGCCACCGACACCGCCGACGTGGTGGGGCGCGAGCTGCACCTGATCGGTACCACCATCAAGGTGGTGGGCTCGGTGCTGTCGTCGGTGATGGAGCGCGTGCAGCACTTCAGCCGCCACTACCTGCGCACCACCGACGGCATCGACCGCGTGGCCGCCACGCACCTCGAATGCGAGGCGAAGCAGCTGCTGCGCCTGGAAGGCGAGCACACGCTGGTGAACGGCCGCGAGCTCGTCAAGGCGCGCGGCGCGCAGATCCACTTCGGCTGAAGCGACACCGGAGCCGCCGAACATGTTCGCCAACTGCCAGCTGATGGGCACCGACATGGGTTTTCCCGATGTCTGCATCACGCCCGCCGCGCCGTCGCCGATACCGGTGCCATACCCCAACATCGCCATGGGCCCGATGGCGATTCCGAACTGCCCCACGATCCTGATCATGGGCGGGCCGGTCCACAACCTCGCCACGACCATCCCGATGACCAACGGCGACAACGCCGGCGTGATGATGGGCGTGGCCTCGGGCACCGTGATGGGGCCGAGCCGTCACCTCATGGGCGCCTTCACCGTGTTGTGGATGGGCATGCCCGCGTCGCGCCTGACCAGCGTGTCGCTGCAGAACAGCACCAACTGTCCCGGCGTGCGCATCGTGCCGAGCCAGCCGCTGGTGCTGTTGCTGGCGCCGTAGCGGCGCTTGTACCGAGCCTGGGCGCCGCCGCGAGCGGGCGCCGTGTGCACAGAGAAAGGGAGAAGCCACACATGGCCGAGCAGGAGTTCCGCATCGAGAGCGATTCGCCCGCCAAGGACGAGCTGATGTTCTGGCGCATCGTGGGGCACGAGGCGCTGGCGCGCGCGTCCACCTACGAGCTCACCGTGCTGTCGGAGAACAAGGCCATCGACGCCAAGGACATCCTGGGGCGGGCCTTCGACGTGGTCATCGGCTTCGAGGACGCCGACGGCGGCAGGCACGAGCGGCACTGCCAGGGCCACGCGGTGCGCTTCGTGCGCGCCGGCCACGTGGGCCGCTACTTCGAATACCGTTTCACGCTGCGCTCGTGGTTCTGGCTGCTCACCAAGCGCAGCAACTCGCGCATCCTGCAGGAGAAGAAGGTGCTCGAGGTGCTCGACGCGGTGTTCGAGGACAGCCCCATCAAGCGCTTCAAGAAGACCAAGGCCGACAACGTCATCGGCACCCACAAGCCGCGCCGCTACTGCGTGCAGCACCAGGAGAGCGACTACCGGTTCCTATCGCGGTTGCTGGAAGACGAGGGCATCTACTACTGGTTCGACGCGCACGACGCGCCCGGCACCATGCACCTGTCGGACGCCAGCGACATGGCGCACGACAAGCTGCCCGTGGCCGACACGCTGCGCTACGTGCCGGGCGACGCGGCCGAGGCGCGTTTCAACGAAGTGTCGCGCTGGGTCAGCGAGCGCCAGTTCGACACCGGCAAGTACGCCTCCACCGACAGCGACTTCAAGGCCATCAAGAAGAAGCTGGAGGCCTCCGGCGGCACACCCGACAAGCACGAGCTGGCCGAGTTCGAGGCCTTCGAGTTCGCGGGCGGCTACTTCAGCGGCGGCGACGCCGACGACAAGGGCAAGCTGCGCGGCGAGGAAATCGGCGCGCGCCGCCAGCGCCACTGGGCGCTCACGCCGTGGCCGGACGTGGCGGCGGGGCGCAGCTTCAAGCTGGAGAACGACCCCGACGGCACGCGCGACAGCGACTACGTCATTGCGGCCTGCACCTTCGTGGCCAGCCATCCGGGCTACGAAGGTGCCGACGCCGAGGAAACGCGCGTGCCGGTCAACGAGCTGCTGCGCGAGGCGCTGGAGGACGACGCCGTGCTGGCCGACACGCTCGGCGCGTTCGAGGCCGTGCTCGCGCGCACGCCGGCGCTGCAAGCTGGCGGAGTGGGCGCCACGGCGTTCCTGCTCACCGTGTTCCCGGTCGACATGCCGTTTCGTCCGCCGCGCCTCACGCCGCGCGTGGTCATGCCGGGGCCGCAGTCGGCCATCGTCGTCGGGCCGGCGGGCGAGGAGATCCATGCCGACGACTTCGGCCGCGTGAAGGTGCACTTTCACTGGGACCGCTACGACAAGAGCGACGAGAAATCGACCTGCTGGGTGCGCGTGTCCCAGCCGTGGGCCGGCAAGGGCTGGGGCGGCTACTTCTGCCCGCGCATCGGCCAGGAGGTGATCGTCGACTTCCTGAACGGCGACCCCGACCGGCCGCTGATCGTGGGCCGTGTCTACAACGACGACCAGCCCATACCCTTCGGCACCCACACCCAGAGCGGCTTTCGCACGCGCTCCACGCCCAAGGGCAGCGCGGCCAACTGCAACGAGTTCCGCTTCGAGGACAAGAAGGGCTCGGAGCAGGTGTACCTGCACGCCGAGAAGAACCAGGACATCGAGGTCGAGAACGACGAGACGCACTGGGTCGGCCACGACCGCACCAAGACCGTCGACCACGACGAGACCGTGCACGTGAAGCACGACCGCACCGAGACGGTGGACCACGACGAGACCATCACCGTGCACGGGCAGCGCACGGAAACCGTGGACAAGAACGAGACCATCACCATCCACCAGAACCGCACGGAGACGGTGGACCAGAACGAGACCATCTCCATCGGCCAGAACCGCACGATCACCGTGGGCGCGAGCGAGACCGCGACGGTGGCGCTGCAGCGCACCCACACGGTGGGCGTGAACGAGACCATCACCGTGGGCGCGGCGCAGGAGATCACGGTGGGGGCGATGCAGGCGGTGACGGTGGGGGCGAGCCAGACGATCAGCGTGGGGGCCAACCAGTCGAGCAGCATCGGTGCGAACCGGTCGGTGGACGTGGGGGCGAACCTGTCGACGAACGTGGGCAAGAACGAGACGCGCAGCGTGAGCGAGGGGCGCACGAGCAGCGTGGGCAAGGACGATTCGCTGTCGGTGGGCAAGAACCTCGTCATCACGGCGGGCGACTCCATCTCCATCACCACGGGTAGCGCGAGCATCACGATGAAGAAGGACGGGACCATCGTCATCAAGGGAAAAGACATCACGATCGACGCCTCCGGAAAGATCAACGCGAAGGCGAGCAGCGACATCGTGATGAAGGGTTCGAAGATTCTGCAGAACTGATTCACCAAGGAGATCGACCATGAGCGGCAGGGACTTGATCGAAGCGCAACTGGCGGCCAACGCCACGCCGGAAGCAGCGGGGCCATGGCAGGCTGCCGCCGTCGGCGAACTGGTGGCCATCGCCGATGAAGGCAGCACCCCCCTGGTCGTGTTCGCGGGGCAGCCCGGCACGGCGGCGCTGCGCGCGCGCAGCGTGGTCGACCTGCACGGCGCGCACATCGGGCGCGCGGTGGTGCTGATGTTCGAGCAGGCCGATCCTGCCAGGCCCATCGTGATGGGTGTGCTGCGAGGCGGGGCCGGTTGGCCCCAGGCCGAAGTGCCCGCGCCCGCGCAGGTCGAGGTCGATGCCGACGGCGAGCGCCTGCTCGTCAGCGCGCGCACGCAGATGGTGTTGCGTTGCGGCAAGGCCAGCATCACGCTGACGCGCGCGGGAAAGGTGTTGATCCAGGGCAGCTATGTGCTGAGCCGCTCGACGGGCGTCAACCGGCTCAAGGGCGGCGCCGTGCAGATCAACTGACCGGGCGCGGACCATGGAAGTCGTCAACGCAACAGGCATGACGGTGGGCTACACGCAGGGCGTCGAGCCTTCGGGGCGCGAACTGCTGGTGGTCGTGGTGAAAGGCACCTTCGCCATTCCCGGGCCGTCCGACGGCGCCGATGCGGTGGCGCAGCCGCATGCGGTGCAACGGCCGCTGATCGTGGCGGACACCTTCACGGGCGAGCCCGGCCTTTCGGCGCCGGCCGAGGAAGTGGACTTCGCGCCGCGCAAGCACCGCTGCGACGTGCTCGTCTCCGGCGCCGCGCACGCACCGCATGGCGAGTCTGCCGGGCGTGTGCTGGTCGGCGTGCGGATCGGCAACTGGCGCAAGGCCTTCGCTGTGGTGGGTGACCGGCAGTGGCTGTGCGGCCTGTCCGGCACCAGGGTCTCGACGCCCGAGCCCTTCGTCACGCGGCGCATCTCCTACGACGTGGCCTTCGGGGGCGTCGACGCGCGCCATGAAGACCCCGCGCAACACGGCGCCTGCATGCGCAATCCCGTGGGGCGTGGCTGGCATCGCCACCTGCAGGCCCGCTACGTCGATGGTGCGCCGCTGCCCCATACGGAGGAGATCGATCGTCCCGTGGACGCGCCCGACGGAGCGTTCGCGCCCATGGCGCTCGGCCCCATCGGGCGGCACTGGGCCGGGCGGCTGCCGCATGCGGGCACCTACGACCAGGCGTGGATCGACCATACCTTTCCGTTCCTGCCGGCCGACTTCGACGAGGCCTACTACCAGGCCGCACCGCCCGACCAGCAGATCGCGTTCCCGCTCGGCGGTGAAGAAGTCGTGCTGATGAACCTCGGGCCCGAGGGACAGACCCGCTTTCGCCTGCCCCGACGCGAAGTCCCGGTGACCTTCTTCCGGCGAAAGGGCGGCCACGACGAGATCATGGCCACGCTCGACACGGTCGCGATCGACGCCGAGCAGGGCTTTCTCACGCTCGCGTGGCGCGCCACGCTGCCGCTGAAGAAAAGCATCTTCGAGGTGTCCAACATCCTCGCCGGGCGCATGTCCAGCGGCTGGTGGCGCGCGCGCGAACTGGGCAAGGAATGGCACCCGTCGCTCGCCGGCCTCGTGCGCAGCCGGCGCGAAGCGATGGAGGACGAGGCGTGAGCGCCGGCAGGCCCATGAGCGCGGTGCCCATCGCCATCGCTCGCGCGGGCCTCGTCACCGGCGTGGGGCTGGACACGGCGGCCAGCTGCGCCGCCATTCGCGGTGCCATCGACAACTTCCAGCAGACTGGCTTCAGGGACACGGCCGGCGAATGGCTCATGGGCTGCGAGGTTGCGCTGCCGCAGGCCTGGCGCGGTGAGAAGAAGCTGGTGAAGATGGCCGCGCGGGCCGTCTCCCAATGCCTGGCCGGGCTGGACCGCGCGGCCTGCGAGGAGATGCCGCTGCTGCTGTGCCTGCCCGAGGCCGAACGCCCCGGCCGGCTGGTGCCGGACGATGCGCGCTTCTTCGAGGCGCTGGAAGACGAGCTCGGCCTGCGCTTTCACGAACGCTCGTCGCTCGTGGCGCAGGGCCACGTGTCGGTGGCCGTCGCGCTGCTGCAGGCCCGCCAGCTGATCGACGCAGCGCGCATGCCGCGCGTGCTGGTGGTGGCCGCCGACAGCATGTTGTCGGGCGCCACGCTGGCCGACTGCGAGGCGCGCGACCGGCTGCTGACGAGCGAGAACTCCGACGGCTTCATTGCCGGCGAGGGCGCCGCGGCGTTGCTCGTGCAGCCGCTGCACGCGCAGGCGGGGCCGCAGCTGGTGTGCCGGGGACTGGGTTTCGCGCTGGAGCATGCGCACATCGATTCCGAGGAGCCGCTGCGCGCGGACGGCCTCACCGAAGCGATCCGGCAGTCGCTGCGTGAAGCGGCCTGTGGCGAGAGCATTCTCGACTTCAAGATCATCGACGCCTCGGGCGGGCAGTACGCGTTCAAGGAGGCCACGCTCGCGTTCGGCCGCCTGGACCGCACCAAGCGCAGCGAGTTCGACGTGTGGCACCCGGCCGATTGCATCGGCGAGGTCGGCGCGCCGATCGGCGCGGTGATGATCGCGGTGCTGAAGGCCGCTTGCGAGAAAGCCTATGCGCGAGGCGCCAATGCATTGCTGCACCTGGGCAACGACGATGGCCGGCGCGCGGCCATGGTGTTCTCCTGGCATGCGGACGGGGTGGGCGGTGCGGGCGGTGGGGGCTGAACGGCATGGCCAACCAGGTGTTCGCCAACGGCCGGGAGGTCGCCTGCAAGGCCGGCGCGGGCAAGACCATCTGCGCGACGCCCGACGTCTGCATGACGCCGCCCGAGAATCCGGCCACGCCGCCCGGCGTGCCCGTGCCCTACCCGAACACCGGCCTCGCCTCGGACACCACCGACGGCAGCCGCACGGTGCAGATATCGGGGCAGGAGGTCATGCTGAAGAACAAGTCGTACTTCAAGACCTCGACCGGCGACGAGGCCGGCTGCGCCGCGAAGAAGGGTGTGGTCTCGAGCAAGAACAAGGGCAAGGTCTATTTCATCGACTGGTCGATGGACGTGAAGTTCGAGGGCGAGAACGCCGTGCGGCACCTCGACAAGACCACCAACAACCACGGCAGCCCGACCGCCAACGAGTCGATCCCGTGGCCCTTCGTCGACTCGATGGCCGACGCCGAGATCAAGGCCCTGTGCGACAAGGACCGCGAGCAGGAGAAAACCGCCTGCCAGGGCTACAAGAAGAAGGCGGGAGGCCCCGGAAAGGACGTGTGCGAGGAGGCCGGGCTCGGCAGCGCGTTCACGCGCAGCAAGGGCGCGACCACCACCCGCGCGCGCAACGCCAGCGAGAACCCGTGCTCGGCCGCGCGCCGCTGCCGGCTCGCGCCGTACGACGCCGAGCCCAGGGACGGCATCAGCGGTTGCTGCCCCGCGCAGACCGGCGATCACATCGTGCCCAAGAGTTCGTTCTTCGTGAGCTCCGTGAAGAGCGGCACGAAGATGCCGGGCTGGGAGAAGTACGACATCGGCAAGGCGCCCTGCATGTGCACCGAGGGCGGGAGCTGCTCCGGAACGCACGGGTTGCGGCACGCGCACCACAAGACGACGGCGGGGCCGGGCGTGTCGCCCGGGGACCACCGTTCGTTCAACGCGGAGGTCGCGCACTGCGCCGCGGGTGCCAAGGAGGTGGCGCCGCAATGCAGCAAGGAATGCATCGAGGCGCAGCTGCGGCAGGGCCACAAGGGCATGGGCGACCAGCGCAAGGCCGTGAAGTACTCGCCCACCGGCAAGAACGAAATGTCGAAGTTCGCCGAGTTGAAAAAGACCATTGCCGCCGCACTGGCCAAGTTCGGCCGGGCGGCGCGCTGACCCTCAGAAGGAGCTTTCCATGGCCACCCGAGCTTCCGAAACACGCGAATTCGTGCGAGGCGCCGCGCGCTTCCACGATCTGGTCTACGTCATCACCAAGGCCCGCTCGCTGGTGGCGCAGGACATCGCGCACACCAGCCTGGCGGCCGTCGACCAGGGGCTGTGGAGCGACGCCGTCGATACCGACTGGGACGCGAGCGCCATCGCCATCGCGCGCGGCCCCGAGGAGTGCGTGGTGCTCGTCGGCGAGGACGGCGATGTCGTGACCTACGTGGGCGGCACTTCGAGCGAGGAGGCGATCGTGCCGCCGCCCGCGATGATCCGCAACGCGCGCGACATTGCCGGGCGCGTGTACGCCTGCGGCATGAAACGGCAGGTGTTCCAGCGGCTCGACGGGCAATGGGTGGACCGCAGCGCGCCGCGCGCCGGCGACACGGAGAAGTACGGCTTCGAGGCCATCGACGGTTTCGCCAGGGACGAGATCTACGCCGTGGGATGGGGCGGCGAGGTCTGGCAGTACGACGCCGCGGCGTGGGTGCAGCGCGCGAGTCCCACCAACGTGATCCTCACGGCCGTGTGCTGCGCGGGCGACGGCCTTGTCTATGCGGCGGGGCAGGGCGGCGTGATGCTGCGCGGCCGCCACGATGCATGGTCGCTGGTGCCATGGCAGGACGAGGTCTCCGCCGACCTGTGGGACCTGTGCTGGTTCCAGGACCGGCTCTATGTGGCGACCATGTCGGCGCTCTACACCCTCGACCGCGACGTGCTGGTGCCGGTCGATTTCGGCGGCACCGGGCCGGCCACCTGCTACAGCCTCTCGGTGGCCGAAGGCGTGCTGTGGTCGGTGGGGCGCGCGCACGTGGCGTCGTTCGACGGGGCGGTATGGCGAACCTTCGACTGAGCCGTATGGCGAACTTCCGACTGAGCCGTACGGCGAACCTTCGACGGAGCCGGGAGCGCCGCCCATGAACGCCGTGGCCGATCCGCTCGTCTGCGCATCCATTCCAACCGTCGTGTCGCGCCACGCGGAGGAAGCGGCCCTGCTCTGCGGCCAGCGCTTCTTTCTCGTGCGCGCGGGGCACGTCAGGCTGCACCATCTGCGCCGGCTCGACGACCGGCTGGCGGCGCACCTCGACGGGCTTGGCGTGGCGGGCGACGCCGGCCGCCAGGCCACCGACGAGGCGCTTGCGAACCTGGGGCCCGGCGAGGTGTTCGCCTCGTTCGCGCTCGCGCTCGACAACCGCGACGACCGCCGCATCGCGCACGTGCTGGCGCTGGCCGAGGCCGTCGCGGACGCGCGCGAGGCCGCGGCGTTGGCGGTGGGCTGGGTCTCCGCGCAGTCGCTGCGCGGCATCGTCGGCGACCTGCTGGTGTCGCGCGAGCCGCTGCGCCGCGCCATCGGGATTGCCGCCTGCGACTTCCATCGCGTCGACCCGGGCGGCATGCTGGCCGACGCGATGGCGGATGCCAGTGTGCTGCTGCGCGCGCAAGCCTTGCAGGCCGCGGGCGACTGCGGCCGGCAGGACCTGGTGGCGGGCTGCATCGCCGCGCTCGAGGACGAGGACGCGGCTTGCCGCTTCTGGGCCGCACGTTCGGCGGTGCTGCTGGGTGAACGCCACAGGCCCGTGCCCGCGCTGCTGGAGGTGGCGCGCGTGCCTGGCGGACCTTATCGAACGCAGGCGCTGGCACTGCTGCTGAAGCTCGCGGGGGCGGCGCGCGCCGCGCCGCTGCTGCGCACGCTGGCCGCGCAGCCCGGGGGCATGCGTGACGCGATCCGCGCGGTGGGTGTCGTGGGCGACGTGCAGGCCGTGCCGTGGCTCGCCGAACAGATGGCCGAGCCCGCGCTCGCGCGGCTGGCGGGAGAAGCCTTCACGACCATCACAGGGGTCGACCTGGCTTGGAACGACCTGGAGTGCAAGCCGTCGCAAGACATGCGCGCTCCGGACGCGGACGACCCCGAGGCCGCGGACGTCGCGATGGACGACGACGAGGGCCTGCCGTGGCCCGACCCCGGCCGGCTGCTGCATTGGTGGGAGGCCAACGCCGCGCGCTACCCCGCGGCCGGCGAGCGCTGTTTCATGGGACAGCCGCCTTCGTGGCCGCACTGCCTGCGGGTGCTGCGCATGGGCTGCCAGCGCCAGCGCGCGGCGGCGGCGGCGTACCTGTGCCTGCTGCGGCCCGGCACGCAGCTCTTTCCGACGGGCGCACCCGCATGGCGGCAGGCGCGCTGGCTGGTGCAGATGTCCGAGGAATGAAGCAGGCCCGCCGATGGCCGCGACGTACGTTCTCGCCGCGCTCGCACTCGCCTTCCTCGTGGCGGCGGGCAGGCGCTGCATGCGCGGGCGCGGCGCGATGGATGCGGCGGCGCGCACCTGGCTCCTCATCGCCCTCATCTTCACCACTGTCGCCGCCTGGCTGCAATGGCATACCTCTTAAGGCGAGATTGCCAACATGCACCACGGAATGAATACTCCTTGCGAGCCTGTTCAGGCGCATTCAGGCACAGAGCCTTCGGGGGCCGATTCATGATCCATATCGCTGTCATCACCCGGCAGGGCGCTCCGGCGGGGCATTCCATCGCCGCGGACTTCGGGCCCCAGGGCGGCACCATCGGGCGGGCCGACACCAACACGCTCGTGCTCGACGACCCCGACCGCACGGTGTCGCGCGTGCACGCGCAGGTGCTGTGCCGCGACGGGCAGTACTTCGTCATCGACCGCGGCAGCAACCCGATGCAGTGCAACGGCGTGTCGCTGGGCTCGGGCAAGGAGGCCGCGCTGAGCGACGGCGCGCGGCTGGTCATCGGCAGCTTCGAGCTCACGGTGAGCGCCAAGGCCGCGGGCGCCGCGGCTGCGTCGACCTCGCCGCCGGTCATTCCGAACACGGTGCTGGGCATGTCCACCGGGGCGGCCGCGGCAGCGCCGCCGAGCGACGACCCCTTCGCCGACCTGCTCGCGGGCCTCGCACCGCCGGCCGCACCGGCTTCCGCTCCGACCTCGGCCCCTGCCGCCGCCGCGCAACGCGATTCGCTGCTGTTCCCCGACCCGATGGAAAGCGGCTCGCGCAACGCGCAAGCCGCGAAGATCGATCCGTTCGCTGACCTGCTCGGCCCCGCGTCGTCGTCCGCGCCCGCGACGGGGCTCGGCGCGCTCGACGACTTTTCCGACCTGGGCGCGCCCGCGCACGGCAAGGCGGCTGGCATCGACGAGCTGTTCGGCGGCATGGGCAACAGCGCAGGTGGCGGCATCGGCGGCGACCCGCTCGCGCTGTCGCCGCTGGCCGATCCGCTGCTGCAGCCCAACACGGCCTCCGACGCCGACCCGCTGGCCGCGCTGCAACGCGCGGCGCCCGCCACGCCGACGCCGCGCTCCGACCACCTGCCGATCGACCAGTTCGGCTTCATGCCGCCGAAGGCCGTGACGCCACCGGCACCTGTGCCCGCGGCTGCTCCCGCTCCGGCGCCCGCACCCGCACCCGTGGCCGCTGCCCCGCTGCCGAACTTCGACGACATGACGGGCCAGCCGATCCGCATCAGCGGGCCCGAGAATTCCGGCCGCGCTCTCGAGCCGATGCCCCCGTCGCCCCCTCCGGCCCCCCCGGTCCACGCGCCACCACCGGCGCCGGCGCCTGTACAGCGCGCCGCCCCCGTCGAGCGCACCGCCACCGACGACGAGCTGCTCGCAGCCTTCCTGCGCGGCCTCGCCAGCACGCACCAGCCGCCCGAGATGCTCACGCCCGGCCTGATGGAGCGCATCGGCGCGATGCTGCGCAGCGCCACCGAAGGCACGCTGCAGCTGCTGCTCACGCGCCAGGAGTTCAAGCGCGAGGTGCGCGCCGAGGTCACGATGATCGCGGCGCAGGCCAACAACCCGCTGAAGTTCTCGCCCACGGTGGAGGTGGCGCTCGCGCACCTGCTGGGGCCCGGCGTGCGCGGCTTCATGCCGCCCGAGGCCGCGATGCGCGACGCCTTCAACGACCTGCGCGCGCACCAGTTCGGCGTGATGGTGGGCATGCGCGCGGCGCTGGCCCATGTCATCGCGCGCTTCGAGCCCGCGGAGCTGGAGAAGAAGATCAGCGCGAAGACGGCGCTCGACTCGCTCTTCAGCGCCAACCGCAAGGCCAAGCTGTGGGACCAGTTCGTGTCGCTGTACGGCGGCATCGCGAGCGAGGCGGAGGACGACTTCCACAGCCTCTTCGGCAAGGCCTTTCTCCAGGCCTACGAAGAGCAGATGGCGCGCCTGAAGTCCGACGCCTGAGACGGCCCGGGCGCACCGAACGGCAACGACGGCAACAACAGCAGCAGCACCTGCACACGCGAGAGGCACCCCGCTTGGAAATCGAAATCGTCACGCTCTCCCGGCAGGGCGGCCGCACCTACAACGAGGACGTGCACGGCCACTGGCACGACGAGCGCTACGTCGCCTGCCTGGTGGCCGACGGCGCGGGCGGCCACGGCGGCGGCGACGTGGCCGCGGCCACCGCGCGCAGCAGCATGCTGGGCGGCTTCTCGGCCGCGCCGGGGCTGGACGAGCCCACGCTGCGCCGGCTGGTGGAGCAGGCCAACCTCGACGTGGTGGCGCGCCAGGCCGAAGGCGGCAAGCTCGCGGGCATGCGCTCGACGGTGGTGTTCGCGGCCATCGACCTGGAGAGCCAGGCGCTGGCCTGGGTGCACAGCGGCGACAGCCGCGCCTACCTGTTCCGTGGCGGCGCCATCGTGGCGCGCACCACCGACCACAGCCTGGTGCAGCAGATGGTGGCCGGCGGCATGCTCGACGAAGAGGGCGCGCGGCTGCATCCGCAACGCAACATGCTGCTGTCGGCGCTCGGCTCCATCGAGGAGGCGCCCGACATCGCGGTGTCCGACCGCATGCGCCTGCTGCCCGGCGACGTGCTGCTGCTGTGCAGCGACGGCGTGTGGGAGCCGCTGGGCGACGAGCGCCTGATCGACACGCTGCACGCCTCGCGCACGCCCAGCCAGTGGACCGAGTTGATCGACGCGCAGGTGAAGGCCAACGCCAAGCCAGGCCACGACAACTACACGGCGCTCACGCTGTGGGTGATCGACGAGGACGCCGACGCGACACGGCTGATGGAGCCGATGGCCGAGCCGGCGCCGGGCGACTGAACCCCGGCACCCGCTGCGGGCGTCAGGTGCCGCGCGTCAGGCGCTCACCAGCAGGTGCGCGTTCAGGTCGAACGGGATGCCGGCCGCATCGAAGGCATGCTGCGCATAGCAATCGGCGTTGTGCGTGCGCTGCCAGGGCAACAGCTTCTGGTATTTGCCGTCCTTGCGGTGCGCGTAGCCGTAGTCGGTGATGCTGTTCTGCGTCTCCGCGACCGGGCCGACGTAGTGCGCCGTCTCGTGGATCAGCACATAGGAGAAAGCGTCGCTGTCGAGGTTCTGCATGCGCGCGCACAGGTAGATGCTGCCGCGGGGCATGCCGTTCCATTTCAGGTTGCGTTGCGAAAGGTCGTAGCCGCCGGAGAAAGTGAAGGCGTAGGCGCCTTCGTTGCTGCCGAGCGGCTCGTCCGTTGCCAGCACCAGCCCGCGCGGCACGTAGCCGAGCGCCGTCTGCATGTTGAGGTAGATGCTGTCGACAAAGCCCAGCGCGGTGCTCCAGCCGCTGGCCCCCGGGAACTTGTCGATCTGGAAGTGCTTCGCGGCCTTTTCCCAGTCGGACTTGCCGATGCCCCAGGTGTTGGGCTTGCCGGTCTTGAAGTAGCGCGCGCGGTCGACCGACATGCGCGCCAGGTTGATGATGTGCATCGCGCGTGCGCGGTGCTTCTGCATCTCGGCGGGCAGGTCGGCGTAGGTGCCCGCGGCGGTGCACAGCGCCTTGTCGGTGCGCTTGTCGGGGTCGACCACGCCGTCGGCGCCTTCGAGGCCGAAGTGCTTTTTCTGGAAGCCGGTGATGCCCTTCAGCGTCAGCGGCCCGAACTTGCCGTCCACCACCAGCGCGGGGCTGGGGCCGCCTTCGAGGGGCGTGAAACGGTTGAGCGCCGTCTGCACCTTGCGCACGTCGGCCGGCGTGTTGCGGCAGCGCGCGGCGGAACCGACCGCGGCGCTCAGCCCCAGCACGGTGCCGGCGGAACTGCCGAGGCTGTCGAACGTGCGGCAGCCCTCGGTTCCGCAAAATGCCGTCATGCCTGTGTTGCTCATGGTCAGACCTTTACTGCGCTGAGTGCGCCGCCGCGGTTGGAGCTGCCGGTCAACGCATTGCCGGGGCCCTTGAAGGTTTCGACGGTGCCCACGTTCGAGGTGAGCGGCGCCCAGCTGATCTTCATGTCGCCGGCGTTGCCGAAGGTGCAGCTGCCGCCGTTCTGCCGGTTGCTCATGGGCGTGTTCTGCGACATGGGGCGCGTGTAGGTCCAGCTCGCCCCGCTCGTGTCGTCGATCAGGTAGTAGTAGGTCTGGCCTTCCTGCTGCACGCGCCACCATCCGCGTGCCCATGCGGGCGTGGGTGTCTTGGGGGCGTTCACGGGCAGGCTGGCGAACATGCCGTCCAGGATGGTGTCGACCTGCGCGTCGGTCGCGGTCTTCAGGAAGATCTTGAGCGCGGCCTCGAAGCCCGTGAGCTGCGACGACGGCGGTTGCCTGTACGGGTTGACGGCGTAGGTGGCGCCGGTGTTCTTCATGCTGAAGTTCACCCAGTCGATGTGGATGTGGTCTTCGTGGCGGGTGTCGGCGGTGTACTTGCCGGCCTCGAGCTTGCGCCCGCCGTAGCCGGTGCCGTCGGCGCCGCGCACCCAGAAGTGCACCGGGGAGTTGGTGGTTGCGTTGCGCACGGTGAAGATGAACGCCGACCACTGCATGGCGTCGAAGTTCTTCACCAGGCCGGCCATGATGCGCCGGCCGATGCGCGCGTCGGCGTCCTTCTTGTAGTTCAGCATGATGTCCAGCGCGATGCCGGAGGTGTGCCGCGTGCCGGGCTGGATGTTGTTGCCCGCGTCCAGCTTGACGCCGGGGAACTCGTCCTTCAGCACGGTCATCAGCGTGGCGATGGCGGGCGAGATGTCGGCCATGGTGTGTTCTCCTTGAGGCCAGGGAAGCAGAAGAAGGTGAAGGCGGTGAGGGCAGCGACGGCGGCGAGCCTCGCCGGCCGTGTGCGAACCGCCGCCTTCTTTGTGCGGGCCGGGTTCCACACCACGTCCGGGCCGGCACGTCGCCGGGACCCGGGTGGTGTGAAGATGCCGCAGCGGTGGCTGCTGCCACCGTGCGTTCAGCGCGTCTCGGTCGAGCGCGTGTCCCAGCCGAACTTGATGTCGCCGCCCATGGTGCCGTCGGCCTTCTGCGGCTTGTAGGCGATCTCGATGTCACCGTAGGACACGGCCACGCTCTCGTGCACTTCGCCGCCTTGCGCCGCGCTCACGTTGAAGTCGGCAATGCGCACTTCCTTGAAGGTCACGGTCATGAAGGTCTGCTGGCCTTCGCCCGACTTGGCCATCACGAGCGTGGCCTTGTCGAAGTGCTTGCCGTTGGCGCAGGCCTTGGCCAGCGTGGGCGAGGAGCTGTCGAACTTCTTCGTCAAGGTGACCATGCCGGGCGAGCCCTTGCCGACCGACGAACCGCCGCCGACCGTGCAGGTGGCGTTGTGCACGTTCCAGCTCCAGCTCATGAGCTCGATCTCGTCCTTGTGGTCCTTGTGCGCGGCTTCGCCCTTGACGCCGTCGATCTTGAAATGGCAGTCGATCATGTTCTTTCTCCTGGATGGCCTTGCGATGCGGCCGGGTGGTTGAAAAAGCGCTCCGGGCCTGCCCGGACTCTTGCCTGTGGGTGCCGGGCGACGTCCTGTCGCCGGCTGTCTCTAGAACGAAGACGCCGCGCGGGTTTCAAAGGATTCGCGGCATGTCTTCCGAAAAAATCTGCTGTCTTGCCGGCTGCCTGCACGCCGCTTACTTGCCGCCCTTGGCGGACGGCAGCTTCGACACCAGCCGCAGCGAGACCGTGAGGCCTTCGAGCTGGTAGTGCGGGCGCAGGAAGAACTTGGAGGTGTAGTAGCCGGGGTTGCCCTCGACCTCTTCCACCACCACCTCGGCGGCGGCCAGGGGCTTCTGCGCCTTGGTGGTCTCCGACGAGTTGACGGGGTCGCCGTCCACGTAGTTCATGATCCATTTGTTGAGCCAGCGCTGCATTTCCTCGCGCTCCTTGAAGCTGCCGACCTTGTCGCGCACGATGCACTTCAGGTAGTGCGCAAAGCGGTTGCAGGCGAACAGGTAGGGCAGGCGCGCGGCCAGGTTGGCGTTGGCCGTGGCGTCGGGGTCGTCGTACTCGGCCGGCTTGTGCAGCGACTGCGCGCCGATGAAGGCCGCGAAGTCGGAGTTCTTGCGGTGGATGAGCGACAGCAGCCCGGCCTTGGACAGCTCGGCCTCGCGCCGGTCGCTGATGGCGATCTCGGTGGGGCACTTCTGGTCCACGCCGCCGTCGTCGCTCGGGAAGGTGTGCAGCGGCAGGTTCTCCACCGCGCCGCCCGACTCGATGCCGCGAATGCGCGAACCCCAGCCGTACAGCTTGTACGAGCGGTTGATGTTGGTGGCCATGGCGTAGGCCGCGTTGGCCCAGGCGTACTTGCCGTGGTCGGCGCCGGCGGTGTCTTCCTCGAAGTCGAACTCCTCCACCGGGTTGGTGTTGGCGCCGTAGGGCGTGCGCGCCAGGAAGCGCGGCATGCACAGGCCCAGGTACTTGGCGTCGTCCGATTCGCGCAGCGAGCGCCAGCCGGCGTACTCGGGCGTGAGGAAGATCTTGGTCAGGTCGCGCGGGTTCGCGAGCTCCTGCCACGACTCCATCTGCATCAGGTTGGGGCTGGCGCCGGTGATGAAGGGCGCGTGCGCAGAGGCCGCGATCTTGGCCATCTCGCCGAGCAGTTCCACATCGGGCGGGCTCTGGTCGAAGTGGTAGTCGCCCACCAGCGCGCCGAAGGGCTCGCCGCCGAACTGGCCGTACTCCTGCTCGTAGATCTTCTTGAACATCGGGCTCTGGTCCCAGGCCGCGCCCTTGAACTTCTTCAGGTTCTTGGCCAGTTCCACCTTCGAGATGTCCATCACGCGGATCTTCAGGTGCTCGTCGGTCTCGGTGTTGTTCACCATGTAGTGCAGGCCGCGCCATGCACTCTCGAGCTTCTGGTAGTCGGGGTGGTGAATGATCTTGTTCACCTGGTCGGTGAGCTTGGCGTCGATCGCGGCGATCATGGCCTGGATCGACTTGGTCACGTCCTTGCCGATGACGGTGCTGTTGCTCAGCGCCTGCTGCGCCAGTGTGAGCACCGCGGCTTCGACGGCGCTCTTGGCTTCGTCGCTGCGCGGCTTGAATTCCTTTTGCAGCAGCGACGAAAAGTCGCTGCCCGCGTACGCGACATCTTTCAGCGCGCTCTGTTCGAGTGCTTCGGCCATGGTGGGTTACTCCTCGTGTACCGGTGGTTCAGGCGAATGGGGGTCAGGCGATCTGGCGATCAGGCGGCCGGCGCGCTGCCGTCCTCGGGCTTCTTGCTGGCGGCCAGCGTCTGCAGCAGGGCCGGGTCTTCGAGCACCTTGGCCAGCAGTTCTTCGGCGCCGCCCTTGCCGTCCATGTAGGTCACCAGGTTCGACAGCTGCGTGCGTGCTTCCAGCAGCTTGTTGAGCGCGCCCACCTTGCGGGCCACGGCGGCGGGCGAAAAGTCTTCCATGTTCTCGAAGGTGAGCTCGACCTTCAGGTCGCCTTCGCCGGTGAGCGAGTTCTCCACCGCGAACGCCGCGCGCGGCTTCATGGCCTTCATGCGCGAGTCGAAGTTGTCGACGTCGATCTCCAGGAACTTGCGCTCGGCCACCGCTGCGAGCGGGTCGGCCGGCTTGCCCGACAGGTCGGCCAGCACGCCCATCACGAAGGGCAGCTGCACCTTCTTCTCGGCCCCGTAGAGCTCCACGTCGTACTCGATCTGGACCCGGGGCGCCCGGTTGCGGGCGATGAATTTCTGACTGCTCTTGGCCATGAGGGTGCTCCTTGCGGTGTGGATGGCGAACGGATGCGTTGGTCTGGAAAGGGTGCGGGCGCTATTCGGACGGGCGGCGGCCCGTGACCGTCTCGATCGTGTCCATCGCGTTGGGCGCGAGGTTGGCCATGATCTCGAGGAAGCTCACGCCGATGAGCTTCTTGGCGCGCTCGATCAGCAGCGGCGCGGGGTTGCCCGGCTCGGCCTGCTCGAGGTAGCGGATCACGCGGTCGAGCATCTGCACGGCGTCCTGGCGGTTCTGGATCTCGCCGCGCAGCGCGGCGGGGCGCGCGCCGGACGTGCCTGCGGATTGCGCGTCGGCGCCTGCGTCGTCACCGGCTTCGGCGGTTGCATCGGCCGGTGCGCCGCTGGCCGCCGCGCTGGCCTTGTGCAGCACGCGGCCGATGGCACGCAACGGATCGAGGTCGACGGCATCGGCACGGCCGGTGCGCTCGACGATGAGCTTGTGCAACCGGTCGATCAGCGCGGGCATGCCGACGGCGGCCTGGATGGCCTCGGGCCGCTCGGCCTGGATCGCCTCGAGGCCGCCGTGCACCTGCGCCATCGAATAGGTGGCTTCGCCGCCGACGGCCGTGAGCGCGTTGTGCGCAATGGCGATGTCGCGCACGCGGATCGGGCCCACGCCGCGCGCGATGCCGACCTGCGCCTCGTACAGGTCGCGCAGGCCCATGGCCTCGTCGGTCAGCGGCGCGAGCGCGTTCAGGCGCATCGTCGGGTCGTTGCCGTCGTCGGCATCGAGCTTTGGATGTATGCCTTCCCAAAACGTGTCGAGCAATCCGTTGAGCAACTGCAGCCCGGCGGCGAAGCCCATCACGCCCTGCGTGCGTGCCGATGCGCGCAGCAGCAGCACGGCGGCGCGCACGTCCTTGCTGCGCCGGAGGATCGATTCGGCCTGCTCGCCCACCTCGCGCCACTCGGGCTCGACCGCGGGGATCACGGTGTCGCCGAACTGCTGCTCGGGCTTGCCTTGCGCAGCGGCGACGAGGGCCGTGAAGTCCGCGTCGTATTCGAGATCGTCCCCGCATGGCGAGGCCTCGCCGATGGGCGCGAGCAGTGTGGCTGCAAGTTCGTTGGTCAGCATGTTGCCTGTTCGAGTTGGCTGGTGATAATCAAAGAAGCACCTGAACCGGTCAATGCAACGAAGGGAATAGCATGCGCACGCTGGGTACACACCATTCGTCCTATGAAGGCTTCCTTGGCGCTGCCACGCGGCGCCGCATCGCCGTTCTTGGCCTTGCTGCAGCGGGTCTCCTGATCGCCGGCTGCGCGGCCAAGCCCGTGGTCACCACGGTGTCGGTGAACCTCACGGCGGGCGCCGACGCCAACCCCGACGCGCGCGGGCGCGCCTCGCCGCTCACGGTGCGCGTGTACGCGCTGAAGTCGCCCGGTCCGTTCGAGGGCGCCGACTTCTTCTCGCTGTTCGAGAAGGACCAGGCCACGCTCGGCGCCGAACTCGTGCAGCGCGAAGAAGTGCTGCTGCGGCCCGGCGAGAGCAAGAAGCTCGAGTTCAACCTGCCGCCCGACGCCAAGGCCATCGGCGTGATGGCGGCGTTTCGCGACCTCGACCGCGCGCGCTGGCGCGAGGTGCGCCCCGTGACCACGGGCAAGGCGCACACGCTCGATGTGGCCTTCGGCGCCAGGCAGATCCGCATCGACAGCAAGTAGCCTGCGCGGCGCGCGTCTGCCAGCGTCTGCCAGCGCCTGCCAGCCCGTGTCACAGCGGCGCGAGTTGCGTGCTTGGCGTGTTCGACGTGGCGGAAGAGGGCCGCCCCGGCCGCACCAGCGGCTGGTCGGCCGGCAGGAAGTGACCGAACAGGTCGCTCACGAAGGCACCGCCGCTGTCGGCCGCATCGTCTGCGTGCGCCTGCGACGCGGAGGCCGTGAGGTAGAGGCCGCGCCAGCGCGGCATGCGCGTGCCCTTGCCGTGGCTTTCGAACAGCACCTCGGCGAACTGCCGCAGGCCCGGCTGCAGCGCGCGCACGTCTTCCACGAACGAATGAACGGCCAGCCGCGCCGCCGCGCTGGGCTGCTCGCGCAGCAGCGCCATGCGCAGGCCGTGGAGCTGCTGCACGATGGGCTCGAACACCGCGTCGAAGCGCGCGCCCGCCGGCGTCTCGATGAAGGCCGACGGGTCGGTCAACCGGTGGCCGATGGCCTGTGCCAGCACCTCGGGCGCGAGTGCGCCGCGCAGCACCGCATAGCCCGCGAGTTGCTCCAGCCCGGTCACCACCAGGTAGGTGGGCAGCTGCAGGCGCAGCGTGTCGCTGGTCTCGTCGAGCAGGTGGCGCAGGCGCGCGGCCTTCGGCCGGAGCTCGGTGGCGTCGTCGTGCAGCAGCTCGTGCGCGCCCACGCACACCACCAGGCCGTTGAGCGGCAGGCGGTTGCGCCGCTCGGCCAGCGCAAGCAGCGACTGCAGCCACAGCCCGCGCATGGCGGGCGTGCCGCCGGTGTCGCCCGCCAGGCCCGGATGGGTTTCCACGGCCATGGCCGCGCCGGTCAGCCACCAGTGCCACCAGGCGCCGCCGAACGGATCGCCCGAGGCGGCGGCATGCGCACCGGCATCGTCGCCGGCCGGCGCCCGCTCGCCGCGTGCCGTGGCCAGCAGCGCCGGCACGCGGGCCTGCGTGCCGCCGAAGAAGAGGAACCACGGCACCAGGGCCGCGGACTTCGAGCGCAAGGTGCGGCGCAGGGTCTGCTGCGCCTGCGACATGCCGTCGCGCAGGGCGTCGACCGCCGCCTGGTCGGCCTCGGCCGGCGGTGCGCCCATGGCCGCGATTCGCCGCACCAGCCCGCGCCGGCGCGCGCCGCAGCCGGCGTCGCGCACCACCGCGTACAGCAGGCCGAAGCCGAGCACGCACAGCGACAGCAGCAGCCAGAAGCGGTGGGCGGGGGAAAGCAGGGCGGTCATGTCAGCGCGGCGTCGTTTCGAAGAACACGAAGTCGGCGATCAGCCGCTCGCTGTTCTTGCTGGCCGCCAGCGCCTCGCGCAGGCGCAGCAGGTAGGCCGAGGCCAGCTCGAAGGGCGGCCGGTTGGAGGTTTCGCTGAACGGCATCGGCGCCGACAGCACCGTGATCAGCACGCTGCCGAAGGGCGGGCTCACCAGCCAGCTCGAAGGAATGTCGCGGCCCAGCTCCAGCGACTGGCCGGCGCGCAGCGCGAGCGGCGCCGGGCCGGGGTTGAGGTGCATCACGGAACCGTCGGCCGTGTAGTAGTCGACCCAGATGTAGCTGTCGTGACGCGGCGCCACCACCTGCACGCGCACGGTGTCGCCCTCGCGCAGCTTGCCGTCGTGCGCAAAGGGCGCGTCCACGTCGAGGCCGTAGGCCTTCTCGACGTTGCGTGCCTGGTAGGGCTTGAGGATGGAGAACACCTCGCAATGCGGCCACACGCGCAGGCCGATGTCGAAGCGCGGCGAGCGCACGCCGGGCATGGCGCTCACCTCGCGCTCCACGCGCGGCAGGTCGCCGGGCACCGAGACGTAGCCGCTCACGCGGGTGCGGCCGTCGGGCTCCACCGCCGCGGAAAGGTCGGCGCAGGCGAAGCTCTGCAGGTGCTGCTCCACGCGCTGGCCCAGGCCCGTGGCCACCGCCGGCGGGCCGGTCGACCACAGCCACAGCAGGTACAGCAGCGGCAGCGTGAGCGCCAGCGCGGCGCTGCTGCGCAGCAGGGTGCGGTCGCGCCGGCGCGTGTCGTTGGGGCCGCGCGGGTCGGCCACGCCGTAGGGTTGCGGCGTGATGCGGTCCTGCGCGAGCGTGGCGAGCGGCAGCGGGCGCATCCGCAGCTGCTGGCCGTGCAGGTCCTTCAGCTTGCCGAGCTCGCCCTGGTCGCCTTCCTCGAAGTAGTACTGGCCCTTGAAGCCGAGCGCCAGCGCGTGCCAGTAGACCTCGCGCACATCGTCGTCCTCGGGGCCCAGGGCCGAGAGGTGGTGGAAGAACTCGCTGTGCGCGTTGTTCGAGTTGAAGAGCTGCACCTGCAGCGCCGGGGTGCCGTTGGCGCGCGGGTGGCGCGCCAGGATCTCGTCGATCCACGCCACCATGGCGAAGGCTGCCGACTCGACCTGCGCCGCGGGCGTGCCCTCGGCGTCGGCGGCGGCGCGCGCGCCGTCCAGCAGCCGGCGCGCCTGCTGCTGGGCCGCCTCGTGCGCGAGCATCGGTGCGCCGGCCGCGATCGACGCGTCCAGCGCGAGGCCGAACGAGACGAGGGCGCAGAAGTGGTCGAAAAGATGGGCCATGGGCGGGCCCGCTCAGTCGTGCGTTGCGAAGGATGCCTTGCACCGGCGTCTGCAGCGATGGCACATGCCCATGTCCCCGGTTCCTTCGAGTGGTGGTTCATTCTTCCCGAAGGGCCGCCGTGCGCCATACCGCTTGGGGTCTATGCCGTTGGTAGGGCCGGCGGTCTTGCTGCGCCGGGCATTCGCCGTTATCTTCAGCGTCTGCAAAGATCTCTGCATGCTGGGACACGGGAAAATGCCATGAAAATCCTGATCGCCGACGACCACAGGCTCGTCATCGAGGCGGTCAAAGCCAAGTTGTCGGAGCTGGAGCCTGGCATCGAATTCGTTCTGGCGATGAGCGTCGACGAATTGCTTGCCGGGGCAACCGACGACCTCGACCTGGCCCTGATCGACCTGAACATGCCCGGCGCCGACGGGCAGGCCCACATCGACGACATCCGCCGCCGCCATCCGGCGGTACCGGTCATCGTGCTGTCGGGCTACGAAGACCCCGCCATCATGCGCAGCGCGCTCGAGCGCGGCGTGCTGGGCTTCATTCCCAAGGCCTATTCACCCGAGGTGATGCTGTCCGCCGTGCGGCTGGTGCTGGCCGGCGGCGTGTACGTGCCGCCGATGATGCTCACGGCGCTGCCGCCGGGCATCGTGGCCGGCGTGTCGCAGCAGGCGGCGACCGAGGCCTTCGCGCGCGGCGGGAACGGCGGCGGTGGCTCGGGTAGCGGCCAGACGCTGGAGCACCTGCGCAACGTGCTGACCGAGCGCCAGGTCGAGGTGCTGCAGCTGCTGTCGCAGGGCAAGCCCAACAAGCTGATCGGGCGCAGCCTGGGCATCAGCGAAGGCACCGTGAAGATCCACCTGGCCGCGATCTTCCGTGCGCTGAACGTGCGCAATCGCACCGAGGCGGTGGTGGCGGCGCAGGCGCTGACCGAGGCGCAGGCCTGAAGTCCCGAGGCCCCGAAGCCTGCCGCGCTTGCCGCGGCTAGGCGGCGCGCAGGGCCGGCAACGGTTCGGCCGTGACGCTGTCGCCGCCATCGCCGCCATCGCCGCCGTCCCCGAGATCGCTGGCGCTGCGCAACCCCTCTTTTCTTTGCGCGATGGCTTGCGCCAGGAACTCCGCGTCGCGCGCCACGCCCGAGAAGCGCCCCGACCCCCAGGTGTGCAGCCAGGGCAGGCCCAGGAAGTAGAGCCCCGGCTCGTTCGTCACGCCGCGCAGGTGCACCGGCGCGCCGCGCCCGTTGAACACCGGCGCATCGACCCACGCGAAGTCCGGCGAGAAGCCGATGCACCACACCACGCTGGTGATGCCCGCGGCAGCCAGGTCGAGCCGCGTGCGTTCTTCCCGCGGTTCCCACACCGGCGTGTAGACCGAGGGCGGCGGCGCTTCGATGCCTTGCGCCGCAATGTGCCGGTCGATCGACTTGTTGATGCGGTTGTAGGTGTCGTCCGCCGCATCGAGGTTGTCGCGCAGGTTGGGCTGCAGCTCGAAGTTGCCGTTGTCGAACCCGTTCAGCAGCCCATACAACGCCATGCCTTCGAGCGCGAAGCGACGCAGGTCGATGTCGCGCCCGCCGTCGCGGCCGGTCACGTAGTGGTTGGTGTTGTCGCGCACGCCTTCGCGCAGCGGGTGCTCGGTGACGGGCATGTCGTAGTACTTCATGTCGGCCAGCCAGTCGACCACTTCGCGGCCGCGGTAGAAGCGCGCGCAGCGCGGCGCATGGCCCGTGGCCAGGTGCACCTTGCGCCCGGCCAGGTGCAGGTCTTCGGCGATCTGCGCGCCCGACTGGCCGCAGCCCACCACCAGCACCGCGCCTTCGGGGAGCTGCGCCGCGTTGCGGTACTGCGCCGAATGGAACTGCGCCACGTGCGCGGGCAGCTTCTCGGCCAGGCGCGGCACGATGGGGCGGTGGTAGCCGCCCGAGGCCACCACCACCTGGTCGGCGGTGTAGAGGCCGGTGTCGGTCTGCACGTTGAAGCGGTCGCGCTCGCCGGCACCGGGCGCACCGGACGCACCGGACGCACTTGGCGCACTTGGGGCACTTGGCGCGCGCGAGACGCGCTCCACCGTCACGCCCTCGATGGCCGGCGGCTTCACATGGCCGACGAAGCCCGCGAGCCATTCGTTGATCTGCTCCTTCACCATGAAGCCGTGCGGATCGTTGCCCGTGTAGCCCCAGCCCGGCAGCTGGCACTGCCAGTTGGGCGTGACGAGGCAGAACGAGTCCCAGCGCTGCGTGCGCCAGCTGTGCACGAGGCTGCGCTTCTCGATCACCAGGTGGTCGATGCCGCGCTGCTGCAGGCAGTGGCTCAGCGACAGGCCGGCCTGGCCGCCGCCGACGATGACGACGCTGTAGTGGCTGCGTCCGCCGTAGGGGTGTGACATGGGGTCCTTCTTTCTCTCTTCTGGATGTGGGGGGCGTCAGTCGAAGGCGACGACGGTGACCTGCGCGTCCGCGGTTTCCGCGAAGCGCGCAGCGATGTGTTCGATTTCCGCGAGCTGGTCCATCGCCTGCGAGCAGGCAAAGCCGTACTTCGCGCGCACGCGTTCGGAGGCCAGGCCCAATGCCTCGCGCGCGTGCCGCATGAACTCGCCGAGGGCGTAGGGCTCGCCGGGCACGAGGTGTTCGCGCACCACGCTGGAGGGCGAGTAGCAGCGGGTTTCGCTGGCGTCGGGCCAGCGCACGCGGAAGTGCGTCACAGGCATGGGGCGGCCTCCGGTTGCAGGCCGGGCGGCTGGATGAAAGCGTCGCTGCCGAAGTCCCACAGCAGCGCTTCTTCGCCCTTGGCGCGCAAGCGCACCCGCCGCGTGGCGTCGACCTCGCCGACCACGGCGCAGGCGATGTCGCGCGCGGCGAAGCGCGCCAGCACCGATGCCACCTGCGCGGGCGCCACGCTCAGCACGAAGCCGTAGCTGGGGAACGACGAGAGCCAGCGCATCAGCGGCACGCCGTCGGGCCTGGGCAGCGCGTCGAGGTCGATGCGCGCGCCCACGCCCGAGCATTCGAGCAGCATCAGGGCCGTGCCCACGGCGCCGGCCATGCTGATGTCCTTGCCGGCGCCGCACAGGCCGTCTTCGGCGAGCGAGGGCAGCAGCTCGAGGTCGGCGCGCAGCCGCGCGGCGGGCGCGCGGGTGGAGGCGTTCCAGTACGGAAAGGGCTCCTCGTAGGCGCCGCGAAGGTCGGCCGCCATCACGAGCAGGTGGCCGGGTTGCGCGTCGAAGCTGGTGAGCAGCCGCCGCGCATGGCCCAGGATGGCCACGGCCAACTGCGGCCGCTCGCTGCGGTTGTTGCTATGCCCGCCCACGATGGGCACGCCGTAGCGCACCGCGGCTTCGGCCAGGCCGCGCAACACGTCGTCGGCCGGGCTCATGCCGCTGCTCCACAGCGCGTCGACCACGGCTGTGGGGCGCCCGCCCATGGCGTAGATGTCGCTCACGTTGACCATCACGCCGCAGTAGCCGGCGAACCAGGGCATGCGCACGATGAAGTCTTCCACCAGCCCTTCGATGGCGAACAGCAGGTAGCCGCCGTGGCCGTCGGGAATGGCCGCGCAGTCGTCGCCGATGGGCACGGCCTGCGCCAGCGCGGCATGGCCGCCGGGCAGCGAGCGGCCGAGCGCGGCCACCACGTCGCTGATGTCGCGCTTGTGGGCGAAGCCGCGTGTGGCGCGCAGGGCTTCGGCAATGGCATGGACGCCATGAGCATCGGTCATGCCATCACCTTCGCGCGCGTGACGAAGCCGCTCACCGGGTCGTGGCAGGGCGGGTACCAGGCCAGGTCGGCCTGCATGCGCGCGTGCGGGCGGCCGTGCACGCGGGTCTCTTCGAGCATCCGCCAGCCAAGCTTCCTGAACAACGGCACGTTCTGCATCTGCACCTGTGCCAGGAAGGTCTCGCAGCCCAGCGCGTTGGCGCGCGACACGGCCAGCCGGATCAGCGTGGCGCCCAGGTGTCCCTGGCTGCGGAACGCGGGGTGCACCGCCAGCCGTGACCCCCACCACTCGCCCTCTGCCTTGCCGCGGTGGATGCGCACCGTGCCCACCACCTGGTCGGGCATGCCGGCGTTGCACGACATGGCCACCAGCAGCCGGGCATGGTCGTCGATGGCATCGCGGTCGTCGCGCGCGAAGATGCCCTGCTCGATGCAGAACACCGCGCGGCGCAGCGCCATGGCTTCGTCGCGCTCCCACTGTTGCGCGGCTTCGCGCACCAGGTATTCGACGGGCGCGTAGGCGTCCGCCATTTCGCAGAGGTCGTCGATGCACAGCATGGTCAGCTTTCGCTTTCTTTTTCGTAGATCGACAGCGACGAGCAGGCGCCGCACTTGCCGCAGCCGGCCTTGATGTCGGCCGAGCGCAGGCCCGCCGCCACCACGCGCTCGCCCAGCGGCGCCAGCAGCGACTTCATGAAGTCGGGCGTGGGCGCGGGGTGGTCTTCGAGCGGCGTGCCGCTGATCGGCACGAAGGGCACGACGAAGGGGTACACGCCGCGCGCCAGCAGCTGGTCGCAGGTGTCCAGAATCGCTTCGCGCGTGTCGCCCAGTCCGGCCAATATGTAGGTGCTGACCTGTCCGCGCCCGAACACGCCCACGGCCGCCTCGAAGGCGCTCATGTAGCGCGACACGGGCACGCTGGCCTTGCCCGGCATGATGCGTTCGCGCAGCTCGGGCGTGACCACTTCCAGGTGCATGCCCAGCGTGTCGATGCCGGCGGCCTTCATGCGGTGGAACCACTGGTCGTCGTCTGGCGGCTCGCACTGGCCCTGGATGGGAATGTCGACCGCCGCCTTGATGGCGAAGGCGCTCTCGCACAGCACGGCCGCGCCGCGGTCGGTGGCGTTGGGCGTGCCGGTGGTCATCACCATGTGCTTCACGCCGTCGAGCAGCACGGCGGCGCGCGCCACCTCGGCCAGCTGCTCGGGCGTCTTGCGCGCCACGGTGCGCCCGGCCGCGAGCGACTGGCCGATTGCGCAGAACTTGCAGCTCTTCTTGCGGCTCTCGTAGCGGATGCAGGTCTGCAGCACGGTGGTGGCGAGCACGTCGCTGCCGTGCAGCGTGGCAATGTGCGAGTAGGGCACGCCGTCGAAGGTCTGCATGGCGTAGAAGCGCGGCTGCTTCGGAAAGCTGATGCTCGCAATGGGAATGCTGCCGCGCATCACGCGGCTCATGCCGTGCGCGTCGGGCGCTTCGGCGGTGAAGGGCGAGTGCCACGCGGTGGAGGTGTGCACCGGCACCATGATCGTGTGGCCGTCGACCGTCACGGCCTTGTGGTCGGACGGGCCCGCGCCGCCGCGCCGGCTCGACACACCGGCCGACGGGTCAACCAGCCGCAACCCGAAGGACTGGAGCTCGGTCATCAGCTGCCGGCTCGCGGGTGGCATCGTTGTCGTGGTGGTCATGGTCGGTGCTCCGTGGTGTAAGCGGTGAGGTGTGGGGTTGCGTGAGGTGCATCGGCACGGTGGTCTGCGCCGGCCGGTCGTTGATGGCGAGCGACAGCAGTTCGGGCCGCGCGTAGTGGCCGACCGAATCCATCATTCGCTTGCGCTTGGCGATGAGTGCCATGTCGAGGTCGGCCACTACCATGCCTTCGCCCTCGGTGAGCGGCGGCGCGAGGTGCTTGCCCTCGGGCGACACGATGGCCGTGTGGCAGCCGCCGCGCAGCGCCTTCTGCAGTTGGGCGTCGGGCGTGACGCTGCGGATCTGCTCGTCGCTGAGCCAGCCGGTGGCGTTCACCACGAAGCAGCCCGACTCCAGCGCGTGGTGGCGGATGGTCACTTCCATCTGCTCCGCGAAGATCGGCCCGACCAGCGAGCCGGGAAACTGCGCGCAATGGATCTCTTCGTGCTGCGCCATCAGGGCGTAGCGCGCGAGCGGGTTGTAGTGCTCCCAGCAGGCCAGCGCGCCGACGCGGCCGACGGCGGTGTCGACCACCTTCAGGCCCGCGCCGTCGCCCATGCCCCAGACCATGCGCTCGTGGTACGTGGGCGTGATCTTGCGGCGCTTGAGCGCGAGCGTGCCGTCGGCGTCGAACACCAGCTGCGTGTTGTAGAGGCTGCCGTGGTCGCGCTCGTTCACGCCGAGCACCACCACCATGTGGCGCGCGCGGGCCCGCTCGGCCACCGCCTGCGTGACGGGGCCGGGCACCACCACCGCGCGCTCCGCCAGCCGCAGGTGCGGCGCACCCTGCAGCACCGGCGGCAGCACGAAGCTGAAGTAGGGGTAGTAGGGCACGAAGGTCTCGGGGAAGACCGCGAGCTGCGCGCCCTTGGCTGCGGCCTCGTCGATGGCGCTGCACACCCGCTCGAGCGTGCCGTCGGGGCGGTCGAAGTCGGGCGCGATCTGGATCGCCGCGGCACGCACGATGCGGGGTGGGGAAGCCATCGCTCGTGCCGCCTTACAGGGTCCAGGTGTCGAGGATGACGGCGCCGGCCTTCTTGTGCAGCAGCACGATGTCCAGCACGTCGAGCGGGTTGATCGGCTTGATGCCCTCGATCAGCGCGCCTTCGCCGTGGCCGTACAGCGCCTGCAGCGCGAAGCGGCAGGCGTAGACCTTGCCGCCTTCTTCCATGAACTTGACGATCTGCTTGTTGAAGTTCTGGTGGCCCGGGAAGGCCTCGTCGCCCAGCGTGGGAAAGCCGCGCTGCACGCCCAGCGTCACGCCGGGGCCGTACAGCAGCACGGAGGTCTCGTAGCCCTTGCGGCGCAGGCGCGTGGCCTGCAGCAGGTTGACGAAGCCGATCGAGCCTTCGAAGGCCACGGTGTGGAAGGTGACGAGCGCCTTCTCGCCGGGCTCGGCCTTGACGTCCTCGAACACCTTCTCTTCGTAGTCGACAAGGAACTCGCCTTTTTCGTTGCGGGGGCGGGTGACTTTGGGCATGGGGTACTCCGGTTGGGGTGGTGGGTACGCAGGTCTTGCGTGCCTTTCTCTTCGCAGGCGATGTGCCAGCGCCGGGCGGCGGGCGTGCGATCAAGTCGCGATCAATGCGCAGCGGTGCGGGCTGCGTGGCGATAAAAATTCTTCGGGCACCCGGAATCGCGGCCATGCAGGTCGCCGGCCACGTCGGTTTCGCACCGTGACGACGCACGCGGCATGCGATCAATGCACCCGATAAATGGCGTTGATCGCACCTGATCGAAGCATTCACTCCCTCTGGCACGGGCGTGATTCCTGCGTGTTGATCGGCATGCCGATGCAATCAATGGATGCGATCAACTTCGCCGGGAACGCCTCATGACCACGATCACCGCCCACTGGCGCAAGCAGCTGCGCACCACCGCCAAGCCGGCCTACCTGCTGCTGGCCGACCTGATCGCCGACGACATCAAGACCGGCCGCCTGGGCGTGCGCGACCGCCTGCCCACGCTGCGCGAGCTGGCCACCGACCTGGAACTGAACTACACGACCGTGGCGCGCGGCTATGCCGAGGCGCGCAAGCGCGGGCTGATCGACTCGCGCGCGGGCACCGGCACCTTCATTCGCTCGGGCAGCCCGAGCCTGCGGCTGCGCGGCGGCAGCGGTGCCGAGATGACGATGAACATGCCGCCCGAGCCCGACGACGAGCACCTGATGGCGCGGCTGCACGACAGCGCCAGCCGGGCCTTCGCGCAGCTCGACTTTCACGACCTGCTGCGCTACCAGGACTTCGGCGGCACCGTGCACGACCGCGAGGTGGCCATGCAGTGGTTGCGGCCCTTCGTGCCCCACGCGAGCGTCGACCGCATCCTGGTGTGCCCCGGCATCCATGCCGTGCTGACCGCGCTGTTCTCGCAGCTGGCGCGCCCGGGCGAGCTGGTGTGCGTGGAGTCGCTCACCTACCCGGGCGTGAAGGCCATCGCGGCGCAGCTGGGCGTGCAGCTGCATGCGCTGCAGATGGACGACGACGGGCCCATTGCCGACGCCTTCGAGCACGCCTGCAAGACGCTCAAGCCCAAGGCGCTGTACTGCAACCCGACGCTGCTGAACCCGACGGCGGCCACCGTGTCGCGGGCGCGGCGCGAGGCGCTGGCCGACGTGGCGCTGCGCTACGCGGTGCCGATCATCGAGGACGACGCCTACGGCATGCTGCCGCGCCAGGCGCCCGCGTCGCTGGCCACGCTGGCGCCGGGGCTCACCTACTACGTGAGCGGTTTCTCGAAGTGTTTCGGCGCGGGGCTGCGCAGCGCCTATGTGTGTTCACCGACGGTGGTGCAGTCGCAGCGGCTGGCCGGCGCGATGCGCGCGACCACGGTGATGGCCTCGCCGATCACCAATGCGCTGACCACGCTGTGGGTGGAAGACGGCACCACCGAGGCCATGCTGCAGGCGGTGCGCGCGGAGTCGGTGGCGCGCCAGCTGCTGGCCATGCGCTACCTGGGCGACAGCGGCCTGCAGGCGCACCCCGAGGGCTTTCATGCATGGCTGCCGCTCACGCCGGGCTGGAGCCCGGTGGAGTTCGCCTCTTACCTGCGCACGCAGAACGTGGGCGTGGTGGCCAGCGCCGCGTTTTCCACCGACGGCGACCCGCCCGACGCGGTGCGCATCTGCCTGGGCGGGCCGATGTCGCGCGAGCAGTGCGACCAGGCGCTGAGGCTCATCGCGGACACGCTGGCGCATCCGCTGCACCCGCACGCGACGCTGCGCTGAGTCGGGTGCGAGGGGGAGGGGGAGGGCGCTTCAGCGCTTGGCGAACACGCCGTTCCAGGCGAACACCGAGTTCGGCGCGTTCACATGGCGCAGGCTCGCGGTCGGGCGCAGGGCCGGTTCCTTCTTGCGCACGGGCTCTTCGTCGACGCGCACGCCCTTGGCCAGCTGGTCGTCGACCAGGCTTTGCAGGGTGACGGAGCCGAGGAACTCCATCACGTGGTGCTTGGCGGAGGCCCAGAGGGCTTCGGTGGAGTAGCAGCCGATCTCGGCGGTGCTTTCGCGCCGGGCCGCCTTCGCGACGGCCGGGGCCTCGGTTCTGGTTTCGGTTTCCGGCTCGGCCGGGGCCTGGCCGTCCACCGAGGCCAGGATGTCCGCCACGGTGATCTCGGAGGCCTTGCGGGTCAGCGTGTAGCCGCCGCCCGGGCCGCGCGTGGCCTTGATGAGGGCGTGCTGGCGCAGCTTGCTGAAAAGCAGCTCGAGCGACGAGCGCGCGATGTGCTGGCGCTTGCTGATCGACGCCAGGGGCACGGGGCCGTCCCGCTCGCGCAGCGCGACATCGATCATGGCGGTCAGGGCGAAGCCGCCCTTCGTCGTCAGACGCATGGAGTGTTCCTCGTGAATGTGCATTGCGGGGCAATGCCGGGTGAAGGGCTGCCCGGCGGCTGGCGCGGGGCAGGTAGCCGGTGTGAGTGTCCGAAAGGTCGCCAAAAGTTTCCGGCGCGGTTTTCGGCGGGTTTTCGACATTGGCGGCCGTACAGGGCAAAAAGGGCGTTGCAAGGCCCTCGGAAGGGGCCGGAACGAAATTTATTGTTGAAAAAGTACGCGCGGATACACAGCGATACGGTGCGCCGGCGCGATCCGTACCCCCGCCGTGAAGATCCGGGCCGCCAGTCGCTCGCGGCTGCATCGATTTCCCTCTTTCAACCTCGCACCCCCGATTCGCAAGGAGCCTCCCATGTCTGCCCCAGTCCACATGCCCCGCCGCTCGTTTCTCGGCACCGCGGCCATCGGCGTCGCGGCCGCTCAGTTCGCCGCCGTCCTTCCCGCCTTCGCCCAGTCCACCGGCACTCGCAGCACAGGCCCGCTCAAGCGCCTGGAGCCGCTGAAGACCATCGACGCCGGCGTGCTCAACGTGGGCTACTTCGAGGCCGGCCCCGCCGACGGCGCGCCGGTGATCCTGCTGCACGGCTGGCCGTACGACATCCACACCTACGCCGACGTGGCGCCGCTGCTTGCCGCGGCGGGCTTTCGCGTGATCGTTCCGTACCTGCGCGGCTACGGCGCCACGCGCTTCCTTTCGGCCGACACCCCGCGCAACGGCCAGCAGGCGGCGATTGCCGTGGACATGATCGCGCTGATGGACGCGCTGAAGATCCAGACCGCCACCATCGCCGGCTGCGACTGGGGCGCGCGCACCGCCTGCATCATGGCGGCGCTGTGGCCCCAGCGCGTGAAGGCGCTGGTGTCGGTCAGCGGCTACCTCATCGGCAGCCAGGAGGCCGGCAAGGTTCCGCTGCCGCCGCAAGCCGAGCTGCAGTGGTGGTACCAGTACTACTTTGCGACCGAGCGCGGCCGCGCCGGGTACGAGAAGAACCGCCACGACTTCGCCAAGCTGATCTGGCAGCTCGCATCGCCGAAGTGGAACTTCGATGCCGCCACCTTCGACCGCAGCGCCGTGGCGTTCGAGAACCCCGACCACGTGGCCATCACGGTGCACAACTACCGCTGGCGCCTGGGCCTGGCCGAGGGCGAGGCGAAGTACCAAGAGTTGGAGAACCGGCTGGCCAAGGCACCGGTGATCACGGTGCCGACGATCACGCTGGAAGGCGACGCCAACGGCGCGCCGCACCCGGAACCGAGCGCCTACGCGAAGAAGTTTTCGGGCCCGTACGAGCACCGTTTGGCCAGCGGCGGCATCGGGCACAACCTGCCGCAGGAAGCGCCGGAGGCCTTCGCGGCCGCGGTGGTGGACGTGGCGCGGCGCTGAAGGAGAGAACGAGAGAAGGACAGAAAGAGAGAGCGGGGGCGAGCCTTCCGGGAGAATCGGCGCATCTCTCCGGAAGGCTTGTCTTGACCTCTTTCAGCTTCGATCCCACCCGCTTCGACGCGGCCATCGTCGACCTCGACGGCACGATGGTCGACACGCTCGGCGACTTCGCCGAGGCCCTGAACCGCATGCTGCGCGACCTGGCGCTGCCGCCCGTGGCGCCCGCCGCCATCGAGCTGATGGTGGGCAAGGGCTCGGAGCACCTGATTCATTCGGCGCTGGTGCACGTGATGGCGCCGTCGGAGGGCGCGGGTGCCGAGGCAAAGACCCGCGCGCTGTTCGACCGCGCCTGGGAGCGGTACCAGCACCACTACCTGGCCATCAACGGGCAGCACTCCGCGGTGTATGCAGGCGTGGCCGAGGGGCTGAAGGCGTTGCGCGCGAGGGGCCTGCGGCTGGCCTGCCTCACCAACAAGCCGGGCTCGTTCGCCACGCCGCTGCTGGCCGCGAAGGGGCTCGACGGTTTCTTCGAATTCGTGTTCGGCGGCGACGCCTTCGAGCGCAAGAAGCCCGACCCGCTGCCGCTCCTGAAGACCTGCGAGGCGCTGGGCACGTCACCGGCGCGCACGCTGATGATCGGCGACTCCAGCAACGACGCGCGTGCCGCGCGCGCGGCCGGCTGCCCGGTGGTGCTCGTGAGCTACGGCTACAACCACGGCGAGCCGGTGCGCGGGGTGGACGCGGACGGCTTCGTGGATTCGCTGGCCGAGCTGGCCTGACTGGCCTGACTGGCCTGACTGGCCTGACTGACGCAGGCCGCCTGGGCTTTCAGGCGCTCACTGCTTTCCCAGCAGCGCGTCCTTCAGTTTCCAGTCGGCCGGGGTCGGTCCGAGCCAGATGCGCAGCAGCGCGTTGAAGAAGGCCGGTTCCTTCACCGGGTCGGGCTGCGGCACGCCGCGCACGGTGATGAGCGTGCCGGTGCCCGGCAGCCAGTCGATGGTGAAGGTGTCGCCGGTCTTCAGCTGCTTCTGGTCGGCGAACATCTGGCCCATGCGCAGCAGGCCGGGAATGAGGTTGAGCATTTCGCTCTTGGGCGAGTTTTCTTCCACGCCCTTGGTGAAGAGCTTGCCCAGCTCGTTGGCGTCGATGTCGCGCAGCATCGTGATCGCCACGCGCTTGGGGCCCGGCGCGGCCAGTGCTTCCTCGGGTGTCGACACCTTCTGGCCGACGTACAGGCCGGCCGTGTAGACCTTGAAGATGGCCTTGTAGCGCACGCCCGCGCCGTTCAGTTGCAAGGCGGTGCCGCGCAGGTCCATGCGGTCTTCGAGCTTGACGCCGGCCACGTCGACGGTCGCGGCGGAGGCGCCGAGGGCGGTGGCGAGGCAGGCCAGGAGGCCGAGACGGACGCACGCGGCCGAGAGCGATAGAGCGGGCAGAGCAGGCACTGGGTGTCTCCTTGGAATTTGCGAACGGTCGTGCGAATGTATCTTTTCGTTTTACGCACGGACCATCGGGGGAACCCTGAAGAACGCCGTTGGCAGCCGTATTGCACGCGTTCGGCGTTTTCGTGGGCTAAACTCCGCGCTCCATGTTCGTTCATCACATCATTCAAACAGGTGAAGGCAGCCGGGGAGCCTGGCCCTGGCGTCGCCATACATCGCTGACTGTTTGATTGCACGGCGCACGCCGTGCGCCCGAGGTTCCGAGTCGACACACCCACCGACGCCGGACCACCCGTGAATGACCTTGCCACCGGCCAAAGGAGCGCCGGCAGGCAATTGGAGAACGAATCCGTGATCACCGAACTTGAATTCAAGAGCCTCAGCGCCCAGGGCTACAACCGTATTCCGCTGATGGCCGAGGCCTTTGCCGACCTCGAGACGCCCCTTTCCCTCTACCTCAAGCTGGCCCATTCGCAGGGCGGCGGCAAGCACAGCTTCCTGCTCGAATCGGTGGTGGGCGGCGAGCGCTTTGGGCGCTACAGCTTCATCGGCCTGCCTGCCCGCACGCTGCTGCGTGCCTCGGGCTTCGGCGCCGAAGCCGCCACCGAAGTGGTGACCGACGGCGTCGTCGTCGAGACCCACAAGGGCAATCCGCTGGACTTCGTCGCCGAGTACCAGAAGCGCTTCAAGGTCGCGCTGCGGCCGGGCCTGCCGCGGTTCTGCGGCGGCCTTGCGGGCTACTTCGGCTACGACACCGTGCGCCACATCGAGCGCAAGCTCGAACACAGCTGCCCGCCCGACACGCTGCGCTGCCCCGACATCCTGCTGCTGCAGTGCGAGGAACTGGCGGTCATCGACAACCTGTCGGGCAAGCTGTACCTCATCGTCTATGCCGATCCGAAGCAGCCCGAGGCCTATGCCGTGGGCAAGCGCCGCCTGCGCGAGCTGAAGGACAAGCTCAAGTACTCGGTGAGCGCGCCCATCGTGAAGCCCACGCAGGCGCACCCGCCCGAGCGCAGCTTCGCCAAGGGCGACTACCTCGCGGCCGTGGAGCGCGCCAAGGAAATGATTGCCGCGGGCGACTTCATGCAGGTGCAGGTGGGCCAGCGCATCAGCAAGCGCTACACCGAGTCGCCGCTGTCGCTGTACCGCGCGCTGCGTTCGCTGAACCCCTCGCCCTACATGTACTACTACAACCTGGGCGACTTCCACGTGGTGGGCGCCTCGCCCGAGATCCTGGTGCGCCAGGAGAACACGGGCGACGGCGAGCAGAAGATCACCATCCGCCCGCTGGCCGGCACGCGCCCGCGCGGCGCGTCGATCGAGCTCGACAAGGCGGCCGAGGCGGAACTCATCAGCGACCCGAAGGAGCGCGCCGAGCACGTGATGCTGATCGACCTGGCGCGCAACGACATCGGGCGCATCGCCAAGACCGGCACCGTGAAGGTGACCGAGGCCTTCGCGGTGGAGCGCTACAGCCACGTGATGCACATCGTGAGCAACGTCGAAGGCACGCTGAAGGACGGCATGACCGCCATCGACGTGCTGAAGGCCACCTTCCCGGCCGGCACGCTGACCGGTGCGCCCAAGGTGCATGCGATGGAGCTCATCGACCAGCTGGAGCCCACCAAGCGCGGCATCTACGGCGGCGCCTGCGGCTACATCAGCTATGCGGGCGACATGGACGTGGCCATTGCCATCCGCACCGGCATCGTGAAGGACCAGATGCTGCACGTGCAGGCCGCGGCCGGCGTGGTGGCCGACTCGGTGCCCGAGCTGGAGTGGAAGGAAACAGAAGCCAAGGCGCGCGCGCTGCTGCGTGCCGCCGAACTGGTCGAGGAAGGCCTGGAGTGAACATGAGCACCGCACCCGATATTCAGAACGACTTCTCGCACGAGATCATCGGCGCGGCCGTCGAAGTGCAGCGCGTGCTCGGCACGGGGCTCGACGAAGCAGCCTACGCCGCGGCGCTGGCCATCGAGCTGGCCGAGCGCGAGATCGGCTTCACGCGCGACGTGGCGCTGTCGGCCAGCTACAAGGGCCGCTCGCTGGGCGAGGTATACCGCGCGGGCTTCGTGATCGAGCAGTCGGTCATCGTCGAGCTCAAGGCGGTCGACGTGCTGACCGACCTGCACCGCGCGCAGGTGCTGGCCGCGCTGCGGCTGTCCGGCCTCAAGCTGGGCCTGTTGATCAACTTCAACGTGTTCCCCGTCGTGAAGGGCGTGCACCGGATTGTGAGCAAGCCATGAAACTGCTGATGATCGACAACTACGACAGCTTCACCTACAACATCGTCCAGTACTTCGGCGAGCTGGGTGCGGATGTGCAGGTGCACCGCAACGACGAGATCACGGTGGCGCAGATCGGCGAGCTGATCGCCTCCGGCGTCACGCGGCTGGTGGTGTCGCCGGGGCCGTGCTCGCCGGCGGAGGCGGGCGTGTCGGTGGCGGCCATCGAGGCCTTCGCGGGCAAGCTGCCCATCCTGGGTGTGTGCCTCGGCCACCAGGCCATCGGCGCGGCCTTCGGCGGCAAGATCGTGCGCGCGCAACAGCTCATGCACGGCAAGACCAGCGAGATCACGACCACGCAGGAGGGCGTGTTCGCGGGCCTGCCGCAGCGCTTTACCGTCAACCGTTACCACTCGCTCTCGATCGAGCGCGAGAGCTGCCCCAAGGCCCTGGCTGTCACCGCCTGGACCGACGACGGCGAGATCATGGGGGTGCGGCACACCGGGTTCGCGCACGACGTGCGCATCGAAGGCGTGCAGTTCCACCCCGAATCGATCCTCACCGAGCACGGCCACGCCATGCTCAAGAACTTCCTGGACTAGCTCACCATGACCGACCGCCTCTCCCTCGTCGACCTGCGCAGCGACACCGTCACGCAACCCACGCCCGCGATGCGCGAGGCCATGATGGCGGCGCCGCTGGGCGACGACGTCTTCGGCACCGACCCGAGCGTGAACGCGCTGCAGGAAAAGATCGCGGCCATGCTGGGCTTCGAGGCCGCCATGTTCGTGCCCACCGGCACGCAGAGCAACCTGTGCGCGATCCTGTCGCACTGCGGGCGCGGCGACGAGTACATCGTCGGCCAGCAAGCGCACAGCTACCGCTGGGAAGGCGGCGGCGCGGCGGTGTTCGGCAGCGTGCAGCCGCAGCCGCTGGACCATGCGCCCGACGGCACCTTGCCGCTTGCGCAGATCGAGGCGTCCATCAAGCCCGACGACGCGCACTTTGCGCGCACTCGCCTGCTCGCGCTGGAGAACACGCTGGGCGGCAAGCTGCTGCCTTTCGCGTACGTGCAGGCCGCGACCGACCTGGCCAAGGGCAAGGGCCTGCAGCGGCACCTGGACGGGGCTCGCCTCTTCAATGCGGCCACCGCGCAGGCGGCGCTGGACAAGCGCAGCGACATCCGCGCCGAAGCGCGCCGCATCGCGCAGTGCTTCGACAGCGTGTCGGTGTGCTTCAGCAAGGGCCTGGGCGCGCCGGTCGGCTCGGCGCTGGTGGGTTCGCGCGAGTTCATCGCGCGCGCGCACCGCATCCGCAAGATGGCGGGCGGCGGCATGCGCCAGGCCGGCCTGCTGGCGGCGGCTGCGTCGCATGCGCTCGATCACCACGTCGATCGCCTGGCCGACGACCACGCGCTCGCGCAGCGGCTGGCACAGGGGCTCGAAGGCATCGAAGGCCTGACGGTCGAGGCGCCGCACACGAACATCGTGTTCGCCGATCTCACGGGCGCCGCGCAGGCGCGTTCTTCGGAACTGATCGCAAGCCTCAACCAGCAGGGCATCCTGGCGACCGGGCTGTACCGGCTGCGCTTCGTGACCCACCTCGATGTCGATGCCGCCGGCGTCGATCGGGCTGTTGCCGCGATCCGCGCCTTCTTCAAGTCCTGAACGCCGCGAGGACGCGATGCCTGATCTTCCCCATCTGCTCGCTTTCATCGCCGCCGGCTGGCTGCTGAACCTCACGCCCGGGCCCGACGTGCTGTACGTCGTGACGAACTCGCTGCGCAGCGGCGTGCGCGCCGGCATCGTCGCGGGGCTGGGCATCACGGCCGGTTGCTTCGTCCACATCTTCGCGGCCGCGGTCGGCGTCGGCACGCTGATGGCCACGTCGGCGGCGGCCTTCACGGTGCTCAAGTACATCGGCGCGGCCTACCTGCTGTACCTGGGCGTGCGCATGGTGCTGTCGCGACCGGCGCCGCCCGCCGATTTGGGCGAGGCCGCCGGCGAGCGCAGCCTCCAGGCGATCTTTCTCGGCGGCTTCTGGACCAATGTGCTGAACCCCAAGGTCGCGCTGTTCTTCCTGGCCTTCGTGCCGCAGTTCATCGCAGCCGGCACCGATCACACGGCCCTGTACTTCGTGTTGCTGGGTGTGCTGTTCAACCTCAACGCCATTCCCGTCAACGTCGGCTGGGCCCTGGCCGCCGGATGGATGGCGCGGCGCGGCGCCGTGCGCAAGGGCATGCACTGGCTCGACCGCGCAGCCGGCGTTCTTTTCATCGGCTTCGGCCTCAAGCTCGCGTTCACCGACGCGCCCGCCGTTCGCATCGGCCGCTGATCCACTTTTCGAGGAGACCTCTCTCATGATCACCCCCCAGGAAGCGCTGCAGCGCACCATCGAACACCGCGAAGTCTTCCACGACGAGATGCTGCACATCGTGCGCCTCATCATGAGCGGCGAGTGCTCGCCGGTGATGATGGCCGCGCTGATCACCGGCCTGCGCGTGAAGAAGGAAACCATCGGCGAGATCACCGCCGCCGCGCAGGTGATGCGCGAGGTGTCGACCAAGGTGCCGGTGAAGGACACCACGCACCTGGTGGACATCGTCGGCACCGGTGGCGACGGCTCGCACACCTTCAACATCTCGACCTGCTCGATGTTCGTCGCGGCCGCGGCGGGCGCCAAGGTGAGCAAGCATGGCGGGCGCAGCGTGTCGAGCAAGTCGGGCAGTGCCGACGTGCTGGAGTCGCTGGGCATCAACATCAATCTGAAGCCCGAGCAGATCGCGCGCTCCATCGAAGAGTGCGGTATCGGCTTCATGTTCGCGCCGAACCACCATCCGGCCATGAAGAACGTGGCGCCGGTGCGCAAGGAACTCGGCATCAAGACGATCTTCAACATCCTCGGCCCGCTGACCAACCCGGCCGGCGCGCCGAACATCCTGATGGGCGTGTTCCACGCCGACCTCGTGGGCATCCAGGTACGTGCGTTGCAGCGCCTTGGCGCCGAGCATGCGATGGTGGTCTACGGGCGCGACGGCATGGACGAGATCTCGCTCGGCGCGGCCACCATGGTGGGCGAGCTGAAGGACGGCGAGATCCGCGAGTACGAACTGCACCCCGAGGACTTCGGCTTCCAGATGTCGAGCAACCGCACGCTGCGCGTGGAGACGCCCGAGCAGTCGAAGGCGATGCTGCTGGGGGTGCTCGACAATCAGGCCGGCCCGGCGCTCGACATCGTGCTGCTGAACGCCGGCGCGGCGCTGTATGCGGCCAACGTGGTCGACTCGGTGGCGGCGGGCGTGGAGCGCTCGCGCAGCGCCGTCGCATCGGGTGCCGCGAAAGCCAAGCTGGCGGAGCTGGTCAAGGCCTCCTCCACCGTCTGAGTCCAAGCAAAAGAAACACCAGAAGTTATGTCCGACATCCTCGACAAGATCGTTGCCGTCAAGCGCCAGGAAGTGGCCGCGGCCCTGAAGCGCGCACCGCTCGAAGCCGTTCGCTTCGACGCCGAAAGCCGTGTGCTGACGCGCGACTTCGAAGCCGCGCTGCGCGCCAAGATCGCCGCCGGCCACGCCGCGGTGATCGCCGAAGTGAAGAAGGCCAGCCCGAGCAAGGGCGTGCTGCGCGAAGACTTCATTCCCGCCGACATTGCGCAGAGCTATGCCGAGGGCGACGGCACCGTCAGCGCGGCCTGCCTCTCGGTGCTGACCGACAAGCAGTTCTTCCAGGGCGGCGTGGACTACCTGAAGCAGGCGCGTGCGTCGTGCGACCTGCCGGTGCTGCGCAAGGACTTCATCATCGATGCGTACCAGGTGTACGAGTCGCGCGCGATGGGCGCCGATGCGATCCTGCTGATCGCCGCCTGCCTCGACGACGCGCAGATGAAGGACTACGAAGCCATTGCACGCGGCCTGGGCATGGCGGTGCTGGTGGAGGTGCACGACGCGGCCGAGCTCGACCGCGCGCTGAAGCTGAAGACGGCGCTGATCGGCGTGAACAACCGCAACCTGCGCAACTTCGAGGTGTCGATCCAGGCGACCATCGACCTGCTGCCGAAGCTGCCTTCGGACCGCTTGCCGGTGACCGAGTCGGGCATCGGCACGCGCGAGGACGTGGCCACATTGCGCGCGGCGGGCGTCAACGCCTTCCTGGTCGGCGAGGCGTTCATGCGCGCCAAGGAACCCGGCGAGGCCCTCGCTGCGTTGTTCCAATGAGCCGGCCCGATCAGCTGTCGAGCAGCGATCCTGCCGACTGGCCGGTGGCGCCGGGCTGGCAACCGCTGGTCGACGAGTTCTTCGGCAGTGCTGTGGGCGGGAAGCTGCAGGGCTTTCTGCGCGAACGCCTCGATGCCGGTGCGGTGATCTTTCCGCCGCAGCCGTTGCGTGCGCTCGAACTGACGCCGCCTGAAGACGTGCGCGTGGTGATCCTGGGGCAGGACCCGTATCACGGGCGTGGGCAGGCGGAGGGGCTGGCGTTCTCGGTGGCGCCCGGCGTGGCCCTGCCGCCGTCGCTGCGCAACATCTTCAAGGAGTTGCAGCGCGACCTCGGCGAAGCGCCGCCGCCGTTCCCGAATCCGGGCGGCAGCCTCGTGAAGTGGGCGACCCATGGCGTGCTGCTGCTCAACACCTGCCTGACGGTCGAGGAAGCCCAGCCGGCCAGCCACGCCGGCAAGGGCTGGGAAGTGCTGACGGATGCGGTGATTCGCCATGTTTCGGGCGGCGCGAAACCTGTTGTTTTTATGCTATGGGGTTCTCATGCCCAAAGTAAGCGTGCGTTGATCGATATTGAGCGCCATAAGGTGCTGATGTCGAATCATCCGTCGCCGCTTTCCGCGTTGCGCCCGCCGGTTCCGTTCATCGGATGCGGACATTTCGGAGAAGCGCGTGCTTGGCGGGAGGCTCGGCGAAACGAGGGCTGAAGTTGTTGGATAATCGGAGGATTCGCTCCTCGAGCAGTTTTCCCGCATCTTTGTGATGCACGGATTTCTGAGTAGTCACAAAAACGTGCTATATTTCGAGGTTCGCCGGAGAGGTGGCCGAGTGGTTAATGGCAGCAGACTGTAAATCTGCCCTCTTACGAGTACGCTGGTTCGAATCCAGCCCTCTCCACCAGCGATGAATTTGGTTTCTAAGAGCGATTGGATCTAGCGCTTTGGGTGCCTTGAAGTGCCCCCGATGCGGGAGTAGTTCAATGGTAGAACCCCAGCCTTCCAAGCTGATGACGCGGGTTCGATTCCCGTCTCCCGCTCCAGAGACTCGGTTCGTTGTTGAGGCGATGTGAATACGTAACTTTGTTACAAAAGCCCTTTTGGCTCAGTGGTAGAGCACTCCCTTGGTAAGGGAGAGGTCGCGGGTCCGATTCCCGCAAAGGGCACCAGTTTTTGGGGGTTGCAAATGCAGCATTGCAGCCCATCTGCATACGTTGAAAACGTTTTTTTCGGAGTCGAAAAATGGCAAAAGGTAAGTTCACCCGTACCAAGCCCCACGTCAACGTGGGCACGATCGGTCACGTCGACCATGGCAAGACCACGCTGACGGCT